>JANPJM010000050.1:0-139845 GCA_031425525.1 Hymenobacteraceae bacterium
GCGGACTTTAGTCCGCAGTTTAACTGTGGTAAAACTGCGGACTAAAGTCCGCACCACAACCCCCGCTTTGCGCTACTTCTTTCTTCCCGTGGCCGGCCGGCGCGGGAGAAGCAGTGGCAAGGGCAGCTTTCTTTTCTTTCCTCGTTTTTTCACTTCCCCAAGATGTTTTCTCTTCGGACAAGTCTACAGATTTTCTGCGCCCTGCTGCTGGTGGTAGTGGGCGCTTCACCGGCCCTAGCCCAGCGCGCCGCGTGGGCACAGGCGCTGCCCGGCGGGTTCGTCGATCTCAGCGCCAGCATCTCAGCCACCGACCGCGCGGGCAACACCTACGTGGCGGGCAGTTTCCATGGCCAACTGACCATCGATGGATTCAGCGTCGCCACCAACTCGACATCGAACCTTGATCAGGACGTGTTCTTCGCCAAGTTCAACGCCGCCGGTCGGGTGCAGTGGCTGCGGCGCACCGGCAGCCAGCGCCTGCGCACCACGACCGTCACCAACCGCGAAGACCGCCAGTTGGCGCTCACCTGCGGCACGCGCGGCGACGTGTACGTACTGGCCAAGTGTGATGCCGATTTCACCTTCGGCACCCACCACCGCGACAGCGCCACCACCTTCCTTGCCCGCCTCGACCCCGCCACCGGCGAGCCGATGTGGTTGAAAGACATTGCCGGGCCTCTGATGGGGTTGAGCATAGGTGGCGACTTAGCCGCCGATGCCGCCGGCAATTGCTACCTGGTGGCCAATACCTCCAGCTTTAATGCTTACTCACTCGACGGCTTCACCGTACCTGCCCCACCTACCTGGACTGCCTTGTTCAATCTGGTCGCCAAATTCAACGACGCCGGGCAGACGCAGTGGCTGAGTCCGGTGTTCGGCGATCAGCGGGGCTTCGGCCTCCGACACCCGGCGGGGTCGCACTACAATACCATCGACGTGGACGCGCAGGGCTACGCCGTGATCGGCGGGCACACCTTCGGCCGGTTTTCCTTCGGGGGCCTCAACGCGCCCGACTCCCTCTCTCGGGTGCCGACAGATACCGCCTTTGCCTGGCGCCCCACCTTCGGGCGCTACTCGCCCACCGGGGCCGTGGCGTGGATCAAGCGCAGCGAGGGGCACGGCTTCGTTCAGCGGACGGCGAGCGACGCGGCGGGCAACACCTTCGTGTGTGGCTACTTCCACAATGCGGGCACATTCCTGGGCGTATCCACCGCCGGCTTAGGGTACCAAGCCTTTCTGGCGAAACTCACGCCGCAGGGGCAAGTCCGGTGGCTACGGTCGACCAGCCACTACTCTGGCTCGCTGGCGCTGGATGCCGCCAGCCAGCCCTACCTGACCGGCGGCTTTGTGGATTCGGCCACGTTTGGCGCCTTCAGGCTCGTGGGGCGGCCACTCACGGTCAGCCCGTTCGTGGTGGCGTTCGATACGGCGGGCACCGTCCGCTGGGCGCGCACCTCGAACGTGGCGCTCAGCACGGGGTCGGCCGTGGGCGGCGGTGTGGGAGTTGATGCGCTGGGGCGCGTGTACGTGCTGATGCTGCTATCAGGGTCAGCGAGCGGCGCCGTACAGGATTTCGATGGGCAGACAGTAGTATGCAACGGCGGGGCACTCGTGCGCTTCGATGAGGCGGCGCGCATTGGCGGCACCGTGTACCTGGACGCCAACGCCAACGGCCAACGCGATGCCAGCGAACCCAATTTCCCCCGCCCCGTCCTGGTGAGCGAAACCGCCCGCCCTTACGCCGCCACCAGCAGCCCCGCCACCGGCCGGTTCACGGTGTTTGCCGATACGGGTGCATATCAATTGCAGCTTCCGCAGGTGCCGCCGCACCACTACTTGATGCAGGGCAGCACGGGCTACACCGGCCACCTGCGCGCCTACGGCCAGACGGATACGGCGCGCACGTTCGGCCTCGCCCCCGTTCCCAACCAGGCCGATGTGCGCGTCACCATCACGCCCTACACCGCCGCCCGGCGCGGCTTCGTGAGCCGCTATCGGGTGCGGGTCGAGAACGTGGGCACCACTCCGGCCACTGGGCAGGTGCGCGTGCAACTCGATCCGCTCCTGAACTACCTCGGCGCCACGCCCGCGCCCGCCCAGCAGACCGGCAACACAGTGAACTGGAATTTCAGCGGGCTGGCGCCCTTCGGCCGCCGCGACTTCGATCTCTCCACCACGGTGCCGTTCAACGTGGCGCTCGGCACCATCATCCGCTCGCAGGCCACGGGCACCGTGCCCAACGACCTCGACCCGACGAACGACGTGGACTCCACGCGCCAGACCGTCATCGGCTCCTGGGACCCCAACGAGCTGACGGTGAACTACTCGACCCTGACACCGGCGCAGATCGCGGCCGGGACGGAGCTGGATTACGTCATCCACTTCCAGAACCTGGGGACCGATACGGCCTTCACGGTAGTCCTCACCGATACGCTGCCCGCGCACCTGCTCCGGCTCGGGACGCTGTACGTGGTGAGTCAGTCGCACAACTGCCAGGTGGCGCTGCTCGGCAACCGCCAGCTCGTGGTTCGTTTCGATAACATCAACCTGCCGCCCACCAGCGTGAGTGCGCTGGGGTCGGGCGGCTTCATCCGCTTCCGGGTGCGGCCCCGGCCGACGCTCACGCCGGGCGCGCTCATCCCGAACACGGCGCACATCGTTTTCGACTACAACGCGCCGCTGGCGACCAACCGGGTCACCACGCTCGTGCAGACGCCCAACGGGCTGGTGGCGGCAGCCGAAGCCGCTACGTGGAGCCTGTACCCCAACCCCACGGCCGGCCGCGTGACTATCGAAGGCGCGCCCGGCGCGGCCATTACGGTCGCGGATCTGCTCGGCCGGCCGGTGCGCCGCGCGACGCTGGCGCGTACGGCCTTGACCCTTGACGGCCTAGCCCCCGGCCTGTACGTGGTGCGCCTGACAGCCGCCGATGGCACAGCCACCAGCCGGCGCCTAGTGGTGCGATAGCTGGGTGTTTCTCGTTTCTCGTTTATTGTAACAAGAAACGAGAAACAAGAAACTCCTCCATCGCCCCCGGTTCTTCGCAGCAGCGAAGGGCCGGGGGCGTTTTGGTGTTTCACCCCGCCGCCGGAGAATCTTTTTCGCGCCGAAGGTTGCGGTTGCGGGGGCGGGCAGTCCTGAGGGGGCAAGCCGAACGGCTACCTTTCCCGCCTGATGCTTTCCGCGCCCTCGCCTTCTGCTGACGCTGCCCCGGCGGCCCTCGCGGCGCTGCTGGCAAACTGGCAGCGGTGCGGTTTGGGTGAGGCGTACTGATGTAGTGCGGAATGAAGTCCGCCGTTTGACAGCCCAATTTGCAAGTGCCGGCAGGAGACAATCTGGCATCCTCTCACAGAGACGCGGCTGAGGTAGACGGCTTGGGCTAATGATGTCTTCCTTCAGCGAACGAATCCCGGAACGTACCGCCAAGCTCCTACTCGGCGTGCAACGGGCTACACCAGGCAGAAGCTTGGCGGTACGTGCCACAGCCCCGGCTACTGAAGCGTGGCCTCTGGTTGCGGGTGCGGTTTGGGGAGGTGCCGACGGAATGTCCGCACCGACAAACTTTACGTGCAACCCCCGCAACGCGCACGCTACCTTGTACCCGAATCGCCGGCGGCTTTCATTTTCAATCGCCGGCCCACCCGTTCCGATGCGTATTCTTCGTTTTGCCGCCGCCGCGTGCGTGGTGGCGCTGCCGCTACTTGCCGTGGCGCAAGCTCCGGCCGTCCAACCGGCGCAGCCAACCAAACCGGCCAAACCCGTCGATTCGACCGACCCCATCGCCCGCATCAAGGATGAAGGGATGAACCGCTCGCAGGTGATGAAAACCTTGTCGGCGCTGACCGACAATTTCGGGCCGCGCCTGACCGGCTCGCCCGCCTTGCAGCGCGCCAACGAGTGGACGCGCGACGAAATGACCCACTATGGTCTCGAAAACAGCAGACTAGAGGCGTGGGGGCCGTTTGGGCGCGGCTGGTCGCTGACGAGTTTCCACGGCGAAGTGGTGACGCCGCAAGTCACGCCGCTGCTCGCCTACCCCAAAGCGTGGGCGCCCGGCTGCAACCTCCAGAACGCCGAAGTGGTGTGGGTGAACGCCACCACCGTGGCCGATCTGGAGAAATACCGGGGCAAGCTGAAAGGCAAAGTGGTGTTGAGCGGGCCGATGCGCGACGTAAAAGCGCACTTCGAGCCGGAAGCCACCCGCGCCACCGACAAAGAATTGCTCGACCTAGCCGACGCTCCCGACCCCAACGAGTTGCGCACCGGCTACACCCCGCCGAGCCGCGCCCGCCAAAGCGCCATGAAGCTGCGCTATGCCACGGCGGCGGCCCGCGCCCAGTTTTACGTAAGCGAAGGCGTGGCGCTGATTCTCGACCCCAGCCGGGCCGGCGACGGCGGCAACATCTTCGTGCAGCAGGCGTCGGGCGCCTCGCCGGTCGATACGACTTCGATGGAAACCCTGTACGCGTCAGGCAAGAAAGTCTGGGACCAGCAGCCGCCCGCCGTACTCCCGCAAGCCGCCGTGAGCATCGAGCAGTACAACCGCCTCTGCCGGATGCTGCAAGCCAACGAGCCAGTGCGGGTGAACGTGAAGACGGCGGCCGAATTTCACGACAAAGACCCGATGCAATACAATACGGTAGCTGAAATCAAAGGCACCGATAAAGCCGCCGAAGTGGTGATGCTCGGCGGGCACCTCGACTCGTGGCAGGGCGGCACCGGCGCCACCGACAACGCCGCCGGCGTGGCCGTAGCGATGGAGGCCGTGCGCATCATCAAAACCCTCGGTTTGCAGCCGCGCCGCACCATCCGCGTGGCCCTCTGGACGGGCGAAGAGCAGGGCATTTATGGCTCCGAAGCGTACGTGAAGCAACATTTTGGCGAGAAAGCACCCGCCGCCAACGGCCAGAAGCCGGTGCCCGGCGCCCCGCCGCGCGTAGTAGTAAAACCCGAGTACGACAAGCTCTCGGCCTACTTCAACCTCGACAACGGCGCCGGCAAGATCAGGGGCGTGTACATGCAGGGCAACGAAGCCGTGCGGCCGATTTTCCGGCAGTGGCTCGCGCCGCTCAAGGAGCTGGGCGCCACCACGCTCACGCTCGAGAATACCGGCTCCACCGACCACGTTTCGTTCGACGACATCGGTCTGCCGGGTTTCCAGTTCATTCAGGACGAGCTGGAATATTTCAGCCGCACCCACCACTCGACCCAGGACGTGTACGACCGCGCCCCCGCCGACGACCTCAAGCAAGCCGCCACCGTGATGGCAGCCTTCGTGTACCAAACCGCAATGCTGGACGAGCGGCTGCCGCGCAAGCCGGTTCAGAAGGTGAGCGGCGACAGCAAGGCGAAGGGTGGGAAGAAGGTGAAGTCGTAGCGCGGGATGACCCCTCGCGCCACCAGCGCCTCGTCGCTGCCAGGGTTCTGGACTGGTTCCGGTAAACGAGCCGTCCGCGAAGCGTGCATTAAGGCAGCCGGCTACTGCTTTGGCTTCGTGGTGCTGGGCGGCTTATTCAACGGCTGGGCATTGTGGCTCGGAAGAGTGAGCCACGTGAATGGCGGCTCAATTTATTCAATTCTGACTTGGTTATCAGCCTGCGTACTCGTTGCCGTATTTGGCTTCGCTCTCTCACTATTCAACTCGTGGGCAGCTTACACCGACGCGCCGAGCCAGCTAAGCCGGCCAAGCTTACGGTTACTGCAAGAGTCATTGAGCTTTCGGGTAGCCTTGCTGCCGGACGAGTCGGACGCCCCACCAGGAGTACCAAGCCTGATCGGTCATTACGAAGGGTTTCCAGTCGTCGTTGATTTCACAAAAGTGGAGCCCCGCAGACGCGCTCCCCCTTCCAAGCTCCGCCTGCGAATACTTATTGCCGTGCGTCATCCTAGGACCGCAGATCAGGATCGCCTTTATCCTGACCTTCCCAAAGTTGCAGATGCTCCTTGGTCAGTTGGTTTTACTCGTATCTGGAATGGAGATGATTTTGAGCCGCTGACAATGATTGAGTGGGAGGAGATTCTGGGCCGTGCTATCAGTGAATTGTGCGCGCTGGGCTACAAGCCGGCGCAGTTACGAGAGTAGCATCTTGAGCTCGTGCCTTCACCAGCCGCATCGGAGGCTCGAATTGGAGGTAGTGATCAAGCGGCCTCCACCGGCCAACGCCTCCGGCCAATATCTTTGAGGTGATGCTGCTTCGCTTTCCGCACTTAATCCGCTTGGCTGCCTTGCTGCTCACCGGCAGCTCCGGGCTGCCGAGCCAGGCCCAGGCCGCCCCCCCGCCACCCGTTTACCGCAACCTGGTGATGGAGGGTGGTGGCATCAGGGGTATTGCCTACGGTGGCGCCTTGCAGGCGCTACAGCAGCGCGGCGTACTCGATAGCATTCAGCGGGTCGGGGGCACTTCGGCGGGGGCAATTCAGGCGGCGCTGCTAGCGGTGGGGTACCTACCGGCGGAGATTGTCGACGTGCTGCAACGCACCCCCGTGCAGCGCCTCAACGACGGCCGGCTCATCTTCATCGGCGGCGGCACGCGGCTCTTGCGGCAATACGGCTGGTACCGCGGCAACCAACTAACCAAGTACCTGACGGAGCTGGTAGCCGCCAAAACCGGCCGCCCTAACCTTACCCTCGCCGAGCTGCACGCGCTGACCCAGCAACACCCCGGCCGCTACCGCGACCTGTACACCACCGGCACCAACCTCACCCGGCAGCGCGTCGAAGTGTTCAGTCACGAGACCCACCCTACGATGCGCGTGGCCGACGCGGTGCGCATCAGTATGAGTATTCCTTTGTACTTCCGGGCCGTCCTGCTCGATAGCCTCAACCACGTCGTGCACGGCAAGCCCGCGCCGGGTCAGCCCGTGCAGGTCCTCATCGATGGCGGCCTGCTGGCCAACTTCCCGGTCGATATGTTCGACTATCCGCGCTATCTGCCCGCCGGCACCCCGGCTTCTGCCGATGCCCGCGGCCGCACCTTCAACCCCGCGACTCTCGGCCTGCGCCTTGACCGCGACGAGCAAATCCAGCTCGACCTCGCCCCGAACGGCCGTCAGCAGTTGGCGCCCTATGCCATCGACGACTTTCGCTCCTACATCGGGGCACTCTACACCGTGATGCTCGAAAATTTGAATTCCACGCAGCCGGCCAACTGGCAACGAACCGTCAGCATCAGTACGCGCGGCTTCAGCCCAAAAATCAAGCGCCTCTCCGATGCGCAGAAAAACTTACTGATGACCAGCGGTCAGGTGGGCGTACAGCAGTTCTTTGCCCGTTCGCAGGTTCAAAAGTAGGGCCTGCACTCGTTAGCCCGGCTCTGCCATTCTCCGGGCCGCCGTTTTCCGGGCTGGTATCTTTGGCGGGCAGTTCCCCGCAATTCTTTTCTCTCCCCATACCCCGATGTACGCCACCCTCCAACCCGACCTTCAGCAGCAGCTCCAGGAAATCCGCGACGCGGGTTTGTACAAGAAAGAGCGCATCATCACCACGCCGCAAGGCGCCGAAATCGCCACCGACGAAGCCGGCGCCGTGCTGAACTTCTGCGCCAACAATTACCTCGGCCTGTCGTCGCACCCGGAAGTGATTCAGGCGGCTAAAGACGCCATCGACTCGCACGGCTACGGCCTGTCGAGCGTGCGCTTCATCTGCGGTACCCAGGATATTCACAAGGAATTGGAGGCGAAGCTCGCCGAATTCCTCGGCACCGAAGACACGATTCTCTACGCGGCGGCTTTCGACGCCAACGGCGGCGTGTTCGAGCCGCTGCTCTCGGAGCAGGACGCCATCATCTCCGATGCCCTCAACCACGCGTCCATCATCGACGGGGTGCGGCTCTGCAAGGCCCAGCGGATGCGCTACGAGCACAACAACATGGCCGACCTGGAAAAGCAGCTTCAGGATGCCGTGGCGAAGGGCACCCGCCACCGCCTGATCGTGACGGACGGGTCGTTTTCGATGGACGGCACCATCGCGCAGCTCGACAAAATCTGTGATCTGGCCGATAAATACTCGGCCCTGGTGATGATCGACGAGTGCCACTCGACAGGTTTTCTGGGTAAGACGGGCCGCGGCACCCACGAGTACCGCAACGTGCTGGGGCGGGTCGATATCATCACCGGCACCCTCGGCAAGGCATTGGGCGGCGCGATGGGCGGGTTTACCAGCGGCCGCAAGGAAATCGTCGAGATGCTGCGGCAGCGCTCGCGGCCGTACCTGTTCTCCAATACATTGGCGCCGGCCATCGTGGGCGCCTCCTTACGCGTGCTCGATTTGTTGACCGAAAGCACCGAGCTACGCGACCGCCTCGAAGAGAACACGACGTACTTCCGCACGAAAATGACCGAAGCCGGCTTCGACATCACGCCCGGTGAACACCCCATTGTGCCGGTGATGCTCTACGACGCCAAGCTCAGCCAGGAATTTGCCGCCCGAATGCTCGAAAGAGGCATTTACGTGGTCGGGTTCTACTTCCCGGTGGTGCCGAAGGACAAAGCCCGGATTCGGGTGCAAATGTCGGCCGCGCACACCCGCGCGCACCTCGATAAGGCGATTGAAGCGTTCGTGGCCGTTGGGCGTGAGTTGGGCGTCCTCAAAACCACTTCTACCGACGGCGCCGCCACCGAACACGCCGCCACGCGCTCGGCCGGAGAAACCATCACGGCCGATCGCCAGTCTGTCGATAACACGCCGTAAACTGCCAGGCGCCAGCCGCAACGTTTCCTGCTGCACGTCGATTTTTGTCTGAATTTCTTGTTTTTTTTCGCTTGAGTTTGTCCCGTTTTAGTTTTTTTTCGCGGCGGTTGCGCGGCGGTTTGCTGCGTCCAGCTATCGTGGTCGCGGCCGGCACGTTGATTCTGTTTGGCTGCGCCGGCGGCGACACCGAAAAATCCGGCCCCAGTGTCACCACGGCCACGCCGGTAGCACCCAATCGGTTTTCGCCGGAAGCCTTGACGCGCTCGCGCAAGCGCATCGATTCGCTCGAAGCCCGCGTGCGGGAGGCGGTGGCATCGCCGACGAAAGCGCCCGACGTTAGCTTGACGATGTACATGATTCAGGCGTATCAATACTTCGCCGCCGATTTCCCCGATGACCCGCGCGCCGCCGAATCGCTCGACCGCGCCGGACAGCTCTACGGCGGCGTGCTAGGCGACCATCGAAAAGCCGTCGAGTACTACGAGAAGGCGTACGAGAAGTATCCGAAGTACAAAAACCGGCCGCAGTTGCTCGTGCAGGAAGGCGTAGCCGCCGAAGCCGCCGGCGATACCGCGAGTGCCGCCATCGCCTACCAACGTTTGCTCGGCGAGTACCCGCAGCACCCACTGGCGGCGCAAGGCCGGGGTCTGTTGAAGCTGATGCGGATGAGCGAAGGCCAGAAGCGCAAAACGTTCGGCGGAAAATAGCCGCTGCTTGCCGACTGGAATCGGCTTGAGTTTTGACTGATTTCGCGGAAATCAATGACGGCGCGGCAGCTCTTTCGGGGCTGCCGCGCTTCGTGTTGTATAACCCACAGGCGCCATCCGTTAGCTACTGCCCTACTCCACCCGAATCCACTGGTCGGTGTGGCGGCCTTGATCGTCGGCGCAGGAAATTTTCAGCCAGCCGCGCGACGGGCGGCAGAAAACGCGCTCGGTGGGCGCGGCGGCGCGCAGAAAGGCATCGTTGAGGTACCAATACACGCGCCGGACGGCGGGGTCGGGAGCGGCGCGGAGCAGCAGTTGGGCGGTGGGGTCTTCGGGGTCGAAGGAAATTTCGGTGTAGGGCGCGGGCGCGAGGATGCGCGGCGCGCGCGGATCGGGGCGCGAGGATACGACGGCGCGGGCATCGGTGGGGGCACCCGCCAGCACCGGGCACGCAGGATTGTGCGGCGGCGACACCAGCGCAGGCACCCCCTGCGCGTGGCGCCAGGCGGCCAACTCCGGCGGCGGGTTGGGCCAGAGGCCGGCGCGCGCGGCGCCGGGGGCACCTTCGGGCAGGGGTGGGCGGCAGACGGAGCAATAGCTGAGCCGCGCGGCCGCATCAGTGAAAACCAGACGTTGGTGGGCGCAGATTTCGGCTTCTGAAACCCCCGGCCGGTACCAGGTTTCGCCGACGGAAGCGCACGTAGGGGCGGGCGGCAAGCCGGTTTCGCTGCAGGTAGGCCGTAGCTCGATGGTGTCGGGTCGGCGGAACCAGCCCGTGCCGGCGCCGTGGTCGAGGGCATCGAAGAGGTCGAAGAGGAGCGGCGTGCCGTTGTCGGTGCCGGTGAGCGTGGGGATGCCGCGCCCCGTGAAATCGCCGACCCACACGCAAATGGTATAGCGTGGGTTGTAACCGACACTCCACGCATCGCGGCGACCGTAGGAGGTGCCCGTTTTCCAGGCGACGCGCGGCAGGTTGCGGCTCGTTTCGGCTTCGTGCGGCAGGTCGGGCCGGCGCAATGTGCTGAGGATTGACGTGGTGAGCCAGGCGGCTTCGGGAGTTACGAGTTTCGAGTTTTGAGTTTTGAGTTTTGAGTTAGAAGAATCACTCGAAACTCGAAACTCGAAACTCGAAATTTTTAACGGCTGCCAGCGCCCACCGTTAGCTAGGGCGCAATAAAGGCCCGCCAGTTCGGTGGCGCGCACGCCGCAACCGCCGAGGATGACCGACAGGCCGAGGCGTTTTTCATCCTTCCGAATCTGCTGAAATCCCGCCCGGCTGAGGGTTTCGACGAACTTCGGCACCCCGACGCGCTCGTTGAGTACGCGCACGGCCGGGCCATTGAGCGAGAGGGCCAGCGCTTGCTGCACCGGCAGGGCACCGTGCCAGGTTTGGTCGAAATTTTCGGGACGGTAGCCGCGCCCAAAATCGGTGGGCACATCAAGCACGACGCTCGCCGGAGTGAGGCCGCGCGGCTCGTCGAAGGCCAGCGCGTAGAGCAGCGGCTTGAGCGTGGAGCCCGGCGAGCGCACCGCCATCAGCCCATCGACCTGCCCACGCGCGCTCACATCGTAAAAATTGGCGGAACCCACGTAGGCACGCACCGCGTGGGTGGCGTTTTCGACGACGATTACCGCCGCCTGCGGGATGCCGAGCCCCGCCAGCCGCTGCACGTAATTGGCCGTCAGGGCTTCGGCGGTGGCCTGAATCCGGGGGTCGAGGGTACTGGTGAGGAGCGGCCGGCCGGGGTACTCGCGCAGCAGACGGCGGGCGAGGTGCGGCGCCCGGCGCGGTACGGCGGTGCGGCCCATCGGCAACGGCTCGGCGAGCGCGGCTACGAGGGCGGCCGAATCGGCGAGGCCGGCGGCGGCGAAGCGGTGCAGCCAACGGTCGCGGGCGGCCTGGAGGCGCGGGTTGGGTTGGGGGCGGCCGTCGGCGCCCCGCCCGCCCCGGCCGGGCGCCAGGCCCACGGGGTCGTTCGGGATGACCGCCAGCGCCGTGGCTTGGGCCAACGTCAGGCGCGTGGGCGGTTGCTGAAAGTAAAGGAGTGCGGCGGCGCGCACGCCCTCGATATTGCCGCCGTAGGGCACGCGGTTGAGGTAGAGCGTCAGGATTTCGGCCTTCGACAAATGCCATTCGAGCTGCCCGGCCCGCAGCAACTCGATGAGCTTGCTGCCGAGGGTGCGTTCGCGCGGGTGGAGCAAACGCGCGAGTTGCATCGTGATGGTACTCGCGCCGAGCGGCCGGGCGCGACGGCCGGTCAGATTGGCCCACGCTGCCCGCGCCACGGCCGCCGGATTGACGCCCGGATGGCGCCAAAACCAGCGGTCTTCCTTCTCGACGATGGCACGTTGCAGAAGCGGCGAAATCTCGCTCAGCGGCGCGTACATCCGCCATTGCTGCGCCCGGTTGAGGGTGGCGTGCAGTACCGTGCGCCCATCGGCGGCCAGCACCACCGGCGAGTAATCGGGCTGTACGGGCAACGGAAACGCACGGTCGAGGACAAACAGCATCAGCCCCAGCGCGGCGGTGCTGCCAAGGAGCCACCGCAACGCCCGCCGCCTCACCGTTTGCAGAAACTGCTGAAAGAACCACGCCCCAATTTTCACGCGGGCAAAGGTCGGCGAGGCGGGCGGGCTGCGCGCGCCGACCTTTGCCGAATGTCGCACGGAGTTCGTCAGATGCTGCTGTCCACGCTGCTATTTGCGCTGATGAACGTGTGCGTGAAACAGCTTGGGCACTTGCCGACGCTGGAAATCATTCTGGCGCGGTCGGTGGTGTCGTTGGGGCTGAGTTGGTGGGCGGTGCGGCGCGCGGGGGTCAGCGTGTGGGGGCGCGAGTTCGATGCCGCAAACCACCTCGACCGGGCGCCGCCCGCCAACCGGCAAAGCCGCTGGTTACTAGCCTCGCGCGGGGCTACGGGGGCGTTGGCGCTGATGCTGTACTTCGCGTCGGTGCAGCATTTGCCGTTGGCGGTGGCCGTGACGCTGCAATATTTATCACCGATCTGCACGGCGGTGGTGGGCATTTGGCTCCTGCGCGAACCCGTGCGACTCTCGCAGTGGGCGTGCTTCGGGGTGGCGTTCGGGGGCGTGGTACTCACCCAATTCGACCGCGCCACGCTGCCGCCCGACGCCGCCGTGTGGGCGCTGGTGGGCGTGGCGGGCGCCATCGTGTCGGGGTTTTCGTACGTCACGATTCGGCGGTTGCGCGGGCGCGAACACCCGCTGGTGGTCGTGTTTTGGTTTCCGCTGATTGCCTTGCCGGTGGGACTGATAGGCACGGCGCTGCACGGCGTCTGGCCGACGCCCCCGGAATGGGGCTGGCTGCTGCTGACGGGCATTTTCACGCAGGGCGCGCAAGTGACGATGACGCGCGCCTACCAAGCCGAGGAGGTCGCGAAAGTGTCCGTCCTCAACTACATCGGGCTGTTTTACGCGGTGGCTATCGGCTGGGGCGTGTTCGGCGAAAAACTCGGCTTGCTGACCGGGGCCGGGCTGGCGCTGGTGCTGGCGGGTGTGGTGGCAAATGTGTGGGTAAAGGCCCGGCAGGAGCGGCGCGCTGCCCAAGCGGCAGTAACAGCTGAGGAGGTTGGGGCGGCGGTGGGGTGAAAGTGCAGTAATCTTTTACCCGCTGTCACCCTGAGCGTAGTCGCAGGGCGCAGTAGAGCGACTCAGCACGCGCCCTTCGACTACGCTCAGGGTGACAGCGTGAACCATTGAGTGGCGCTACGAATAGCCTTCAAGCCGCCGCCATCCACCCCGCGCTACTTTTACCCATCCCCGCAGGCAACCGCCCGCGCGGGTTTTACTTCCCATCTTCGCGGGCGCTCTGCCGGTTCTGCTGCTCTATTTCTTCCGCTTTCTTCCTGATTTCCCTCGCTGATGGCTCGAATCTCTTCGCTTCTCTACCCACTGCTTACGCTGCTGTTGCTAGGACCTGTGGCCGGTGGCCTGGCCCAAACCACGCCGCCTGCACCAACGGCGCAACCGGCGCCCAAGCCCGTTGGCTTCCCCATCAAAGGAAAAATTACCGACGTGGCGGGCCAGCCGATGCCGTTTTGCAACGTCTACATCAAAACGACCGGCCAGAACACCACATCCAACGAAAACGGTAACTACCAGACCGTTGGCCTCGCGGCGGGCACCTACGAGGTGGTGTACCAGTACGTGGGCTACGAGCCGCGCACCGAGCGCGTCGTCATCGAAGGCCAGGCCGTGAGCCTCAACGTGACGCTCACCGAAAGCACGTATAATTTGGGCGAGGTAACGGTGCGCGCCTCCGACGAAGACCCCGCGTACGGCATTATGCGCGCGGCCATTGCGCGGCGCAAATACTACCGGGACGAGATTTCGGCCTTCCGCTGCCAGACGTACATCAAGGGAATGGGGCGCCTGACGGATGTGCCCGGCAAGCTCCTCGGCGGCCTCATCGATATGACGCCCGACATCAAACCGGGGATTATTTATTTGTCGGAATCGGTCTCGGAACTCACTTTCCGGCAGCCCGGCCGGGTGCAGGAGCGGATGATTTCGTCGCGGGTGAGCGGGCGGGCCAAGGGAATGAGCTTCAACCGGGCGGCCGGACTCCATTTTGATTTCTATGATAATCTCGTGAAATCGGGGTTTTCGGAGCGCGGGATCGTTTCGCCGCTCGCCAACGGCGCGATGACGTTTTACCGCTTCACCCTCGTGGGCGCTACGCCGGGGCCGGGTGGTAAGCTGGTGAACAAGATTGAGGTGAAACCGCGCCACCGCCGCGACCCCGCCTTCCGGGGTTTCATTTACGTGCAGGACGATACCTGGCGCCTGACGAGCCTCGATTTGCGCCTCGACCAGGACGCCGGCATCGAGTACGTCGATGAGGTGCGGGTGGAACAGGTGATGGGGCCGGTGGGCGCCGGTAGCCGCGTATGGCGGCCGCTGTCGCAGAAAATCAACATCAAATTCGAGGCGTTCAAATTCAAGGGAAACGCCAATTTCACGACCGTGTACTCGCAATACGACGTGCGGCCCGCCTACCCGCCCGAAGCCGAGCCGAAGGAAGAAATCGCCACCTCGCAGCTTCCGCAGGAGATAGCCGCCGCCAAAAACGGGAAGCGGGAAGCCCGAAGCCAGAAACCCCCAAAGCTGAAGCAGCCGCGCCGCGCTGCCGCGCCGCGCGACTCGCTCTTCGTAGGCGAAGTACCGCTGAAAGTCGGCGAGGTGATGCGCGTGGAGCAAGATGCCAACCAGCGCGATTCGGCCTATTGGGCGAGCATTCGGCCGATTCCGCTGACGACGGAAGAATCGCGCGATTACGTGGAGAAGGATTCCATCGAAACCATCAAAAGCTCGCGCCGCTACCAGGATTCGCTCGATACCAAGCGCAACAAACCGTCCATCGGCGACCTGCTGCTCGGCGGGTACGAGTACCAGCGGACGTTTTTGCGGCGCACGATGTCGGTGCCGCCCGTCTTTCAGATGCTGCAATACAACACCGTGGAAGGCGTGGTAGTGAACGCGCCCGTGACGTACCAGCAGCGGTTCGAGGATCGGCGGTTTTGGCAGGTGTTCGGGACGGTGCGCTACGGGTTCAGCGAAAAAGCCCTGCGGCCCGCCGCCGAGCTGCAATACCGCTACGACCCCGTGCGCGACGGCCGCGTGTGGCTCGAAGGCGGGCGCCAAATCCGCGACCTCAACAACACCGAGCCCATCGCGCCGCTCGTCAATCTGCAATACACGCTCTGGGACAACCGCAACTACCTCAAGCTCTACGAACGCGACTACGTGGCCGTCCGCTGGCAGGCCGAGGTGGCCAACGGCCTGATTGTGGGGGGGGCGCTGGGCTACGTGGTGCGCCGCGAACTGGTGAACACCACCGACCGCATCTGGCGCGACACGCCAAACCGCGCCCTCACGCCCAACAACCCGTTCGCGGTGCTGACTCCCGGCGACCGCCCCGGTACGCTCCCGGAAGCCACGTACTTCGGGCGCGATGGGCAGCGGCTGTTCGGCACGTCGCGCATCGGCACGGCCAATGTACTGGTGCGGTTTCAGCCGGGTCAGCAGTTCATCACGCGGCCCGACCGGAAGGTCAATCTAGGGGGCGCGTGGCCGGCGTTCACGTTCCGGGGGCGCGGCGGGGCGGGCACGCACGATACGCCCGACGGCGCCGTGCGCGGGTCTGCGAATACCACGTTTCTCCAGCTCAGTCTCGCCGCCGACCATACCCTCGATGCGGGCCTCGTGGGCGAACTGACGCTGAACGCGGAGGCGGGCTTTTTTCCGGTGAAGCAGAACGTGACGTTCATCGACCACCGCCATTTTCGCGGCAACCAGACCATCCTGGCGTCCGGCTTCGACACCGGGTTTCAGCTCCTCCCCTACTACCAGTACAGCACCACCGGCGCGTGGCTGGAAGGCCATGCCTCGCACCATTTCAACGGCTTTTTCTTCAACAAAATACCCGCACTCCGTCAGCTCAAATGGCAGGAGGTAGCCACCGCCAACTACTTGCACACCCGCGAGTTGGGCCATTACCTGGAGGCGGGCGTGGGCGTCGAACACATCCTAAAAATGCTACGCGTCGATGTGTACGCCGGGTACCAGGTAGGCGACGGCCAGCGCGGGCGCTCGCGGACGGGGTTGCGCGTGGGGTTGGGGTTCTAAGGCTCCGCCTCGTAGCGCACCCACCACCGCTCGCACGGGGCTCCGCCCCGTAGCGAATCGGAATATGGGGGGCTGTGCCCCCCACTCCAAGCCCGCGCAGATAGTCGTACTACGCGTCGGGGGCACAGCCCCCGGTATTCCGGTTCGCGCTGAGGCAGAGCCTCAGGCGGGCGGTTAGTTACGGGGCGAAGCTTCGGGCGAGCGCATTTTTTTATCCTCCCAGGCCGTACTTCCCCCAACATTTCCGTCATTGGGCGGCATTCCTGTTGCGCCTGTGCCCTCGCCCACCTTTCCTGACCACCTGCTGGCTGCTTGCCGGCGCGGGCAACCGGCCGCGCAGGAGGCATTGTATGCGTGGTTTGCGCCGCGCTTGCTGGCGGTGTGCGGGCGGTATTGCCGGACGGGCGCGCAAGCCGAAGACTTGGTGCAGGAAACCTTCGTGCGGGTTTTTCAACTGCTGCCCACCTTTCGCGGCGACGGGCCGCTCGATGCGTGGGTGCGGCGCATCGCCGTGTCACTCTGCCTCGACCATTACCGCGCGCAGGCCCGGCAATGGGTGGAAGTAGACCTCGACCGCGCCGCCCACCTGACCGCCGCCGACACCGACGCCCTCACCCGCCTGAGCGAGCAGGAGCTGCTCGACCTCATCGGCGAGCTACCCGACGGCTACCGCATCGTCCTCAATCTGTATTGTATAGAAGGGTATTCGCACGCGGAAATCGGCGTGCAGTTGGGCATCGACGAACGCACTTCCTCCTCGCAACTCGCCAAGGCGCGACGGCTGCTGGCGCGGCGCGTCCGCCACGCCGACCTCATTTCGCGGCCCCGGCCGCATTCGTTGGTATTATGACCTCTCCCGAAACCTCCCCCGAAGAATCTGCTTTCGATGCCGCGCTCCGTGCGCGCCTCGCCGATACGGCCTCCAAGCGTCCGCTGCCAGCGGGCGGACTGGCGGAGGTGCGCGCCCGCTTGGCGGCGGCTACCGGGGCGCCGCCCGCGCCCCGGCCGCAACTGCGCCGCGCCCGCCCGTTTGCGGGGGGCGTGGTGGTGGGGATACTGTTGATGCTGATGGGGTGGTGGGCCGGGCAGCCGGGCGCTTCGGATGCTGACCGGGTTCGCTTGGCAGCAGCGACGGCCCAAACCGACCCTCGGAGGAGCGAAACCGATCCTCTGAGGGTCGAAACCCAACCTCGGAGGGTCGAAATCAAACCTCAGAGGTACCTAACCGAACCTCAGAGGTCTGATTATGTCAGTCCGAGGGTCTTAACCGAACCTCCGAGGGTCTTAACCGAACCTCAGAGGGGGGTTATGGCAGAAATATCCGGGGTTATCGACCCCGATTCAGCCAATTTGGCAGTTCAGCCGCTTGTTCCTGATGCGTTGCCCGCCCGCTGGGCACGCGCCATCGCGCTCGACACGGCCCTGCGCCACGCCATTCGGGTGGCGCCCGCCGCCACCGATACCAGCCGGGCAAGTGCCGCCAGTCGGGCACGCCTCGCCGCCTTGCTCACCGCCGAAACCGCCGCGCTGGCCGCCCTGCAAGCCGGTTTCGACAGCCTGAAAGCCTCGTTGCCGGAAGTGCCGACCGCGCTGCCGGAAATAGCCGTACAAGCACCGGATTCCGCCCGCCTTCCCGCACCCGACTCGGTGGCGACCGTCTCGGCTCCGGCCCCCACCCTACCGCCCCCAAGCCGCTGGAGCGTGGCCCTCCTCCTCGAAACCACCCCCGCGTGGAGTCTGCTGCCCACCGCCGCCACCCCGCCCGACGACCGCGAGCGCGTGCAGAACCGCCTGACCCAGAGCGTGCAAGTGCAGCGTACCCTCGGCGACCACTGGCGCCTGCGCGCCGGGTTCGGCCAAACATTGCTCGCCACCCAGGCGCGCCGTACCAGCGAGCGCAGCGGCGACACCACCATCCGCGATTCGGTGCGAACCACTACCGTCAGCATCCGCTCTTCGTTCATCACGTCGCAAATCATCCGGCTCGATACCCTGCTCCATATCGAGCCCATCCTCAACCAAAGCGGCCAATTGGTAGGCTACGATACCTCCCGCATCCCCACGGCCGACACGGTGTATGTGCCCCTCGAAGTGCGCGATACGCTTCGGCAAACGCGCACCACCATCACGACGCGCACCGAAACGTGGCGCGAGACTCAGCGGCAGCTTTTCCGGCCCACCTACCGCTTCTGGGCCATTCCGTTCGCGGCCGAGTACGTGTTTCTCAAAGCGCCGCGCTGGACGTTGGGGGCCGAAATCGGCGGGCAACTCAGCATCTTCCGCGGCGGCGAGCGCCCCGTATGGACCGGCGACGAGTACGCTATGCGCCGCATCAGCGCCCGCGAAGGGCCGTACCGCCCCGTGAGCCTCAGCTTCAGCACCGGCCTGGTGGCCGCGTACCGCCTCTCGCCGCGCCTCACCGCGATGGTGGCGCCCACCGCGCGCGGCTGGCTGCTGCGGCCCGGTAAGGCCGAGGCAGCGGCGCCGAGGCTGCTGCCGGGGGTGCAAGTGGGGGTAATGGTGGGGTTATAGGAGGTTTTTTTTGATGGGGTAGGCCGTATTTAAGCGGCGGATAACGTCATGAGGGCGCTTTACAGCAAGCCGGTTTATCCTTCCACCATTTTTCATTGCAATTGACTATGCGCTTTCTCCAACTTTTATTGTGTGTCTGTTGCTTGCTGCCCGCCACTACCGGCTGGGCCCAGGTACCCGGATATTACTGGGCTGATGGCGTCTGGATCGAGCGCCCGGGAAATTTCGCCCTCGACGTAAACCGCAGCCTGGCGACGGCGCCGAACGGCGAGGTCATCACGAGCCTCGCCTATGAATCGGCCGTAACGGTTGCCGGTCAGACCTACCCGGCCGTACCCGCATCCTCCGGGATGCCGCGCTATTTTTCCAATGGGCTGCTGCTGCGACGGTCGGCTACCGGCACTGTCTTGAACAACCTGCTGCTGGTGGTCAACGGCGGAATTTCGGCCGCTACCACCGATCAGGCGGGAAATATCTACGCGGTGGGGCGCTTCAACACCCGCGTAGAAGCCGGCGGCCAGACCCTGACGGCCACGCCCGGCGACTTCGACACGTTCGTGGGGAAATGGAACGCGGCCGGCACACTTCAGTGGCTGCAACACGGCCGGATGACCACCCCTCAATGGACGTGGCCCAACGAGCGGCTGCTCGTGGACGATGCCCAGCGCCTGACCATCTGCGGCACCCTGGACAACCCGATGACCATCGGTGGTACCACGCTGGGCGTGGGCGCTTACGCCCTGCAACTCAACAGCGCCGATGGCTCGGTGCGGTGGAGCCGGACTTCGGTGGTGCCGATGAATGGCGATGTAAGCTGGTCTGATGCAGCAGTGAATGCCACTTCCGGCGATATATGGCTCGTTGGTAATTCCTGGTACGATGTGGAATGGGGCGGCCAACTGGTTACCGGCACCGCCACTGATTCCTCGTTCTGGCTACACCTCAACGCGAGCGGAGCGCTGCTGTCGGGCTTCCGAACCGGCGTTATTTTGCACAGCATAACCAGCGATGCCGACGGCTACTCGTTCCTGGCCGGGCATTTACCTTATTGGAATGGGACGGCCACGCAACTTCATACGGCTACCCTTACGGCTACGCCGGTGGCCAATGGCTACACCGTGCTGGCGCGGCTCGACGCACTGGGCCATCCGCAGTGGGTAAAGCTGCTGGGCGTTCCGAACGGCAGCGTGGGAGGCTACGTGCGAACCGCTCCGCACCAGGTCTTCGGTGGCGAGGTCAATAACGTGTGTTATCTAACGGGGTATTACTATTCGCCGGGAGCAGCGGTAGAACTTGGCGGAGCGTCGCTTCCGGCCTCCGATCTCTCCAATAACTACAGCATTTTTTTGGCAGCTTTCGACGGTTTGACCGGCGCCGGGCGGTGGGCCGAGCGCATCACCAGTGACCTTGGCTGGCAAGGTTCATTCATCCTTGATGCCCGTGTGGCTGATAATGGCCGCATCGGGATCGGTTTCAACTCCGCCGCCGACACGGTGCGCTTCGGGCCGATCATGCTGATTGACCCAACTCCCGGCCCAGGTCAGACGGCGGCTATTACAGGCCAGTTGGTGGCCGATTACAACCAGGTGCAAGGCGCCGTGTACGTAGATCAGAACCGTAACGGCCGGCGCGACGCCGGCGAGACCGGCCTACCCAACCTGACCGTGCGGTGCCAGCCCGACGGCACGGTGACTACTTCAGCCGCCACCGGCGCCTACTCCGCCATTACCGAACTGGGCATCCGTTCGGTAGAACTGCCGGCGCCGCCGCTTTACTACACGCTACCGGCGCCACCCACCCCCGCCACCTTCGCCACCTTCGGCAACATTGCCGCCGGGCGCGATTTCGCCCTCCAACCCATCGCCAACCAACCCGACGCGCAGGTGTTCGTCACGCCCGTGCGGGTGGCGCGGGCGGGTTTTCCGCTGCGCTACCAGGTGCGCTACCGCAATGTGGGCACCACCACGCTCACCGGCTCGGTGGTGGTACAGCTCGACCCTACCCTGACGTATCTGGGGCTGGTCGGCGCCACCGGCACCCGCACCGGCAACGTGCTCACGGTGCCGTACGCCAACCTGGCGCCCCTCGGCGAAGGCACGTTTGATATCCAGTTTCAGACCCCCACCACCGTCACCGTGGGCACGGTGCTGGTGACGACGGCCACCGTGGAGCCCGTCAGCACCGACCGCACGCCCGCCGACAACGTGGAAGAAAACCGCCTGACCGTAGTCGGCTCCTTCGACCCCAACGACATCCGCGTGAACTGGCCGCGCCTGACGCCCACGCAAGTCACGGCCGGCGAGTGGCTCGAATACGTTATTCGGTTCGAGAATATGGGCAACGACACGGCCTTTTCGGTGTTGCTGCGCGATTCGTTGCCGGGGCAGCAGCTTAATCTGGGCACGTTGCAGATGCTCACGTCGTCGCACTCGTGCCAGTGGCATCTGAATGGGGCAGGCGTGCTGTCGGTGCAGTTCCCGAACATCCGGCTGCCGTACCGCAACATCAACGCCCTGGGCTCGATGGGCTTCATCCGGTTCCGGGTGCGGGCACGCGGTACGCTGGCCATCGGCGATGTGGTGCCGAACCGCGCCGCCATCCACTTCGATTACAACGCGCCCGTCATCACGAATACGGCCCTCACGCGGGTGCAAATGCCCAACGGCGTAGCCGACGCCCTCGCCGAAACCGCCGCCGTGCGCCTCTGGCCCAACCCGGCCACCGGCGCGCTGTTCGTCGAAACCAACGACGGCGGCCCGCTAACGCTCACCTTATTCGATGCGGTGGGGCGGCCGGTGCGCGCCTTCACCCAACCCGATGGCCGCCGCGCGCAACCGCTCGACGTGCGCGGGCTGACGGCGGGGTTGTACGTGCTGCGCGGCACCGGCTGGGCGCGGCGCGTGGTGGTGCAATAACGATTGTCAAACACCTTAGCCCTGCGAGCGAGGCGAAGCGAAAACTCCCCTCCTGCGAGCGCCAGCGGCGCGAAGTAGGAGGGGTGGCAGCCGAAGGCTGACGGGGTGGTTCCCGCCTGGTGCCACCGCCGTGCCACCTCGATGTTCGGCGTGCATCGGCTGGCGTAGGCTCAGCCACCCTGGGCACTATGCGGGGACCGCCCCGTCAAATCTTCGATTTGCCACCCCTCCTACTTCGGGACATAAAGTCCCTCGCAGGAGGGGAATTCGGGCTTAGGTTGGTGTAGCGGCTTTGGCTTGTTACTTTCCGATTCGGCGAGCAACTACCAACGAGTAACTAGAAACCAGCAACACGAAACTCAAAACAACACCGACACCTGCATCCGTCCCGTGTGGATGGTGCGGGTGTCGCTTGGTTTACGGCCGTCGTAGGTGAGGCTCAGGTTGAGGCCGCTGGCGAGGCGCTGCTCCACGGTGGCTTGCCAGGTGAGATTGTTGCCGGGGCGCAGGGCGTTGAGAATCTCGAACCCGACGGGCGTGCCCTGCTCCCCGGCGAACGCGATGTTGGTGAAGCGCACGGCCGCCGTCACGGTGCGCTTGCTGGCTTGCGCGAGCCGCGATTCGAGGCCCGCCTCATGCGATTCGCTGCTCGTCGGCTTTTCGGGGTTTTGCGGGGCGGTGTCGCGCTTGCGCGAGTAGCGGTAGGTGGTACTCAGGCGGAAGGTTTGGTTGGGCTGCCAAGCTACTTCGGGGGCCGCATCGAGCTGTTCGACCCGAAAATTGCGCGTGATGAGCGCCGCGCTCGCGCTGCGCCGGATGGTGCGGCCAAGGTCGATTTTCGAGGTGAAAATGGTGCTTAGGGCGCGGCGCACGGTCAGGGTCTGGCTTTCGAGGGCGCGCAGGTCGCTGCCGCCCGTGAGCAGGGTTTTCTGCTGGGTCTGCTGCGCCGAGGCTTCGGCCCCGAATTTCGGCGACGCCCGATTGAAGAACACCGTGCCGCGCACCACCTGGTTGAGGCCGAGGAGCTGCGCATCGTCGGTGCCGCCCGCGAAGGGGTTGAGGCGTTCGGTGAGGCGCGGGTCGATGGTGCGGCGGTCGAAGGACAGGAACGTGAGGGCCGAAAACCGCGACACCAGTTGGCGCCACCCGCTCGAATCGCGCCAGGCGCGGGGGGCGTTGCCGGTCAGGCGCCACGTAAAGCGGTTGGCGTAGGCCACCACGTACTCGTCGCTCGCGAGAAACACTTTCAGGTAGCGGCGCTGGGCGGGGTCGGCGCCGGCCTGGGCTTCGATGTAGGAGTTGAGGTCGGAGGGGTCGGCGCCGGCGGGCAGGTAGTGCGTGCCCTGCCCCGGAATGGTTTCCTGAAACTGAAACAGCCGCTTGGGCTCGCGGCCGGTCGCGACGGAATAGCTCAACTCCGACCGGATATGCTCGCGGAACAAACTCACGGCGTGGTCGAGCTTGGCGAGTACGGCGGCTTCGCGCGCTGAATCGACCTGAATGCCCGCGCGTTGGCGGGTGCGCACGTCGCGGTAGGTGGCCAGCACGGCCAGCTCGTGGCCGGGGCCGAGGCGCGTGTTGAGGGCGCCCTGCCAGGTCTGGGCGTAATCGCGGCGCTGAATCTCGCCGCCGAGCGGCACGAAGGTGCGGCGGTAGGCATAGTCGAGGCGGTAGCTGAGGCTGCGGGTGGAGTCGCGGCCCGCCGCCGCCGCGCCGGAGCGCAAAAACAGGGCGTGTTCATCGAAATAATTAGCCGACGCGACCACCGAATCGCGCCCGCGCCCGCCCAACACGCGGTTTTGGTCGAAGCGCCACGCGTAGCCGGGCACCAGCCGCGCGCGCGGCCCGCCGAACTCGCCGCCTACCTCGCCGCGCCGCCACCGCGAGCGGGTGGCCGGGCCATCGGCGCGTAGCACGAACAAACTCGCGTGCGTCCGAAGCTGCCCCATTTCGTAAGCGCCCGCCGCCCAATGTTGCAGCCCGTCGACCTCGCCCTCGCGCGCCCTTCTACTGCCCCGGTAAGTGAGTTGGTTGCGCTCATCCTTCACCAGTCCGCCGCCGAAATTCAGCAGATGGTCGTCGGCGCCGGCGCCTACCACGCCGGTACCGGCGCGGGTGGTCGCGCTCCAATCGCGGTCGAACTCCACCTCGCGGTAGCGATCGATGGGCGAAAACCGGCGGTCGGTAAACTCATAGTTCACGGCCGAGCGCAGTTTCCAGTCGCCGAGCCCGCGCAAGGCTTGGTCGGTGGTCTGGTAATCGAGGCGCACGCCGGTGCCGCTGTTGTCTTCGTCGTTGGTGGTGGAAAACAGATTGCGGTCGAGTTTCGAGGCGGCCACTTCCACGCCCACGGCCGTCGAGGGCGCCACCTGGTAGCGCACCGCCGCCGTGGCCACCTGCCGCAGCGTGGGCGCGGGCAGCACCCGTAGCGCCAGATAGCGCCCCAACCCGCGCCCCACGTAGCGGTAGGCGCGCCCGTTCACGGCGGAGGTGCCGCCGAGCTGCTCGTAATCGCCGAGGCCCGCCCCCACATCGGTGAACCGCACGGTGTAAAGCTGAATCGTGGAATCGCGGGTGTAGCGGTACACGATTTCGCCGATTACCACCGAATCGATCCGCTGATACTGCACCGTGCCGCGCACGTAGCCCGCCGAATCGGCGCCGGGCACCACGGCGAGCCGCGCCGAATCGCCGGCGGCTTGCAGCGCGGCGCGCTCCGGGGCGCGCAAATCGAGGTTGGGGGCGTTGTTGGGGTTGTCGGCCTCGCGGTAAATGTTCACGTTGGCCGTCAGGCGTCCCGCCGTCTGGTAGTGCGACCCGTGAATGATGGAACGCGCGTAATTCTGGTCGGAATACTCGAACTCGATGCGGATGCGCGAGTTGCGCGTGACGAGGTGGCGCGGCGAAAACGTGACTTCGGCCTGGTTGTAATCGATGACATAATCGAAATCGAACCCGCGCCGCAGCAGCGCGCCATCGAGATACACCTTTTCGGAGCCCGCCAGAATGATAATGAATCGCTCGCCATTCGGCCCGCGCAGCCGGTACGGCCCCTGCACATTGTCGAGGGGCGCGACTTGCTCGGACGCGAATTTGCCTTTGGCGATGCCGGCCGCCACGGTGGTTGCACCTGCAAGCTGTAAGCCGCCAGCCGCAAGCCCGGAACTTGCCGCTTGAAGCTTGGAGCTTGAAGCTGGTAGCTTATCGCTTGAGGCTTGAAGCTTGAAGCTTGAAGCTACTTCCACGGCCCCGCCCTGGATGTTTTTGTAGAACCGCAGGAAGTTCGTCGGCTTGTTGCGCAGCACCACGTCGCCGGCGGTGAGGCGCCAGCGGTCAGGGTTTTCGAGGGTAATGAAGATGCGGTCGAACTGTTGCAGCTGTTGGGTATTGCCTTCGGGCTGAAAGGGGATGTTTTGGTCGGTGATGGAGGCCGTGAGGTTGAGCTTTTCGGCCAGCTTGCCTTCGAGCTGCAGGTTGAGCGCCGAGTTCACGAACACGTTCTGCGTGTTGCCGAACGAGATACCGCGCGCCAGATTGCCGCTTTTCTGGAGCCCCGGCGTGCGGAAAATCTCCTCGCGCGGCGGCGCAAAGGTTTCGGTGAAGAACAAGTCGCGGAACTCCAGCGAGTCGAGGACGCGCCGGTTGCGGCGGTACACGGCGCGCGTGAGGTTCAGGGGCAGAATACGGTAGGTAAGGCGCACCGAGTCGGGGGCGGCGCGGGTGGCCGAATCAGCGGCGGCGCGCACCCGCACCACCCCGGTAGCGGGGTCATACACCACGACCCGCCCCGATCCATCGGCCACCCCCACCGACCCCGGCAGCACCGATGTGGAATCGACCAACCGCCCGCGCCCCGCGCCATCGAGCCGCACCCACCGCGTGCGCAACGAGCTGAGCCCCGCCAGCGAAACGGGCGCCCGCCGCGTCGGCACCGCGCGGGCGGTATCGGCCGCCGCGCGCCGGGCCGTGTCTACGGTCAGCGGGCGCACCACCCGCCCCGAATCGGCGGGCGGCGGGCCGAGCGTCGGCATCGGCACCACTTGCGCACGCGCTACCCCGGCGCCCAGCAGCGCCAGCGCAGTCAGCAGATACGTCCAGATTAGGCGAGCGGGGTGGTTCAAGTCGTGCGTCGGCGGCCTACTCCCAAAGGTCGGGCAGGGAACGCGGAGCGGCGGGCAAAACGTGCGCGGAGAGCCTTGCGCAAACCAACATGGCAGGTTTGCATCCCCAAACCCGCCTTGCTGAAACCGACAAGGCAGGTTTGCAACCCCAAACCCGCCTTGCTGAAACCAACATGCCGGGTTTGGCCCTCAAAACCCGCCTTGCCGAAACTGACAAGGCTCGGCTCCAGTCGCACCCTTGTCGGGCATCGCTCGCGCATACTTGGCGCAGCGCGGCCGCCGACGGCCGCGGGCTCAGCAAAGAACACTGCGATATCTAAGGCGCCGGGTACTTACCTTGCGCCCGCTGTGGTGGCTCACTTCTTCACCCAGTACCTTATCTCTAATGCTGGATTTCTCTCGTTATTTCGAAAATCCGTTCGATGACGTGCGCATCATCGACGCGCGGCTGCTCAATTTTATCGACGATCACATCGAGCGCCTCAAGGCGCGCAATGCGGACGGCGAATTCGATGCTCTTATTGCTGAATTGACTGCCCGTCGCGATGCCCTCCGCGCCGATCAGGTAACGGAAGATGTGGCCCGCTCGCGGCGCATCGGTAAAACGTCGTCGGTCGATGCGTTGGTCGTGCTATTCAAAGAGGATGTCCGTCGCCATGAAGGCACGTTGAGAGGTTTGTTTGAGGAAGATTCAGAAACGTATCTCTCCTTTTTTCCGCAGGGTTTGAGCGAGTATACCGCCATTAGCCGGCCCGAAGCGCCCGTTTTGTTTGCCCGCTGGCGCGACCTCACCGCCGGCCTCGCCGGGCTGCTACCCCCAGCTCTCGTAACGCTTTTCAAGGAATACGCCACCCAATATGCTACCGTTCGGCAGGCGCAGCAGCAGGAGCAAGGACAAGTGACTGCTGCCGATACCGCCGCCCTCGACGCCCGCACCCGCGCCGAGCTGGCGCTCGTGAAGGGGATGCACAAAATCGGCGAGCGCTTCCCCGGCCAAGCGGAGGAGTGTGCGGCTTTTTTCAACCAAAGCTTGTTGCTGCCGCAAACCAAGAAAGGCGGGCTGCCCGAGACCGATCAGCCGGCGGGGTAAAGTATAAGGATATGGCCCGGCAGGTGCCGAGCAACATATCTACTTACTTGGAGCTGCTAACAAAACCCTTCTGTGGAGCCGATCCTATGCAGTGGGAGCAACTGCATAGAAGGGATTTGTTAGCAACTCTTAGTATGGTCTGACATATTGACCCAATGCAACTACGTGACTAAGAGCGATTTGCTACATAAGACATTAACTTTCGGATGTAATAATGCTTTCAGAGTCGTTTTCGATTTTCAATGTTGCAAGTACGCCACAGCGATACTAAATTTGAGGCTGGTAACTAACCCGTTAACAGAACATGAAGAAGACGACAAAACACAACGCCAATAAAGGAGAGAATAGCAAATTTTCATTTAGTAAATATCAGACGATAGGCTCTCCGGATGCAGAGTCTGATCACAATCTCGATAAAGTTTTTATTGAAAACGGAGAACTAGAAGTGCTAGAAGACCTAGACAATGCTAAATGCATAATTACTGGCCGAACTGGAGCCGGAAAATCAGCTCTTCTTAGAGTTTTTCAGGAAAGAAATAAAACTTACACAAAACGCATTTCTCCCGAAGAAATGTCTCTTAAATATATAAGCAATTCAGACATATTAAATTATTTCAGAAACATAGGTGTTAATATTAATTTTTTCTACAAAATTCTTTGGAAGCACGTATTTGTTGTAGAAATTCTAAAGCTTTACATGTCAGATGACAGCAAACGACGTGAAGCATTTATTGAAAAAGTCAAAAGTACCTGGAGCAAAAAGAATCCGGCTCGCGAAAAAAGCATTGCGTATCTAGAAAAATGGTCAGAGCAATTTTGGGAAAGAGCTGAATACCGGGTTAAAGAATTAGAGCAACAGGCAGGCAAAGAATTTGTCGCAGAAGCCGGATTCAATAGCGATTTTTTCAAGTTTGGGGCAAACTCGCGTGATTCTCAACACACCAAAGTCACAACAGAACTCAAAACAAAGGCAGAGAGAGTCATTAGTTCACTACAAGCAACAGAGCTTGTGGAGGTGATTAATATGATGAAAGATAATTTATTGCATACACAGCAGAGGAAATTTTATATTATCATTGACGACCTAGACAAAGAGTGGGTCTCTACCCAGATAGTATATGATTTGATAGGGGCGATGGTAGAAGTCATAAAAGAATTTCAGTTTTTCAAGTCTGTGAAGATCATCATCGCTCTCAGAGACAATTTGCATCAACTTGTATTTGCAGGCACAGAACACAGAGGAGGACAACGCGAAAAATTTGAACACCTTTACATTAATCTTTGCTGGGAATCATCTGCACTCTACAAATTATTAAACGAACGCATTAAACTTCTTTCCAATGATCAGCTTAATATAAGCAATGTATTTCCTAAATCCGAGAAGGGCCAAGTAGCTGGATTCAGTTACATACTTGATAGGACGTTTATGAGACCGCGCGATGTGATATCATTCGTCAATAAGATAATAACCAAGTCGAATAGTAAGCACTATTTCGAACAGACGCTGGTGAAAGCAGCAGAACCCGAGTACTCGTCTGAGCGGCTTCGCGCTATTGAAGACGAATGGTCAGAGAATTTTGGGGATATTCGGCACATATGGCCAGCATTTGCCAACGTATACAATGGATTTAAAATGTCAAATTTCAACGAGGATCGGCTAGCAGACATATTCGTCAATTCTGATATAATTAAGCTTTTTAAAGGCGATCTTAATGATATCTTTGTTAAATGGACGACTAGTAATGCCCCAGATCATTACAAAAAAAGTTTTCTGCCAAAGTTTTTTTACCTTCTTTACACAATGGGGATTATCGGAATTAAAAAAAATTCAATGGAATCTGTTAAATTTTTCTATATGCTTGATTCATTCGTCATTAAGCAAGACTTTACTTCAGAAGCAAGGATATACATTCACAAAACTTTTTACCATTCACTTAAGATCATGACTAAATCTTTGGAAAATAATAACTATGATTAAAATTTACTCTGCTACTGGCAGCACTACGTAAAGCACTTTTCATTCCCCATACACAATTTCAAACCACAGATGCACGCCAGCGCCTTCCACGGCGCGTTTCGCGACGGCGAGCCCGATGCCGGAGCCGCTGAATTTGGTGGAAAAGTTGGGTACGGACACTTTCGGGCGCATCCACTCGCCGGCATACGCGCAGGGCTGTATCTGGTGCGTAGCGGCAAGCAATCGGCCCGGCTGGTGGTGCTGCCAGAGTAGCCATCCGCCCGCACGGGGCGAAGCCCCAGCCGGGCGATGAGCCACGTGCCCCGCAAAATCCCTTCAGACTAAAACCTAAACACTCCCCTACTCCACCACCGGCAGCACGAGGTAAAACACCGTCCCCTCGCCCTCCACCGTCTCAAACCACAGCTGCCCGCCGGCGCCTTCCACGGCGCGCTTGGCTACGGCCAACCCGATGCCGGAGCCGCTGAATTTGGTGGAAAAATTGGGGACGAACACTTTGGGGCGCACCGCTTCGGGGATGCCGGTGCCGTTGTCGTGGATGCCGACGCGCACGCGCGCCGTGCCCTCGCGCTCGACGGTGGCGCGCACGTCGGGCGCGCGGTCGGCGGGGACGGCCTGCAGGGCGTTGAGGAGCAGGTTGTTGAAGGTGCGCACGAGCAGGCTGCGGTCGGCACGCACCCAGATTTCGCGCGCTACGGTGGTCATCGGCGTGTGCGTGGTGCCGGGGTGCAGATTGAGGCACTGGCGGAGTAGGCCGACCAGCTCCAGGCGTTCGGGGCGGGGCTCCGGCAGGCTCGTGAACGACGAAAACGACGAGGCGATATCGGCGAGGGTATCGATTTGGGTGATGAGCGTTTGGGCCACCTTATCGATCAGCCCCTCCACGTTTTGGCGGCCGTCGTGAATCACGCGTTGCAGGTATTGCAGCGAGAGTTTCATCGGCGTGAGCGGGTTTTTGATTTCGTGCGCCACCTGCCGGGCCATCTCGCGCCAAGCGGCTTCCTGGGTGCGGGCGGCCAACTCCTGCCGGCTCGCTTCGAGCTTGCCGAGCATCTGGTTGTACTCGCCCACGAGCAGACCGATTTCGTCGGGCGATTCGTACGCCAGCCGCTCGTTCTGGCCCGTGAGAGTGGTTTGCTTGAGCTTCTGGGCCAGCAGTTTGAGCGGTGCCGTCAGTACCCGCGACGCAATGAACGCCACCAGCACGAACACGATAAACATCAGCGTGAAGATGTTCATCATCGTCGTCACCAGCTCGGTGAGCTTGGTATCGAGCGCCTGCGCCGAGTTGAAAAACGGAATCCCGATGAACCCCGCCACTGGGCGGGCACCCGCCGTACCTACCGCGCCCGGCGCGCCGCCGGGCGCGGCCGCCACCGGCACGGGCAGGTACAGGGCGTTGAAATCGAGTACCCCGGCGCGTTCCGGCAGCAGGGCGCGGGGCTGGCCGCGCTCGCGCAGGGCAGCCATCGCGGTGGGGTTCAGCAGCTTCGAGAGCGCGCCGGTTTCAAAGAGCAGCGGCTGCGAGGAAGTCAGCAACTGCCCGTTGGGGTCGTAGAGCAGCACATCGGTTTCGGAAAGGTCGGCGACGTCGGTGGCCAGCTCGGCGAGGGCGTCGCGACCGGCGGCGCGGGCTTGCGCATACCGCCCGGCGCGCACCAGATTCTGCTGCACCCGTGCGCCGCGCTGCTGATACGTGTTTACCAGGTCGCGCTCGTAGCCGGAGGTACTCACCGCCACCGTGGCGCCACTGACCACCAGCAGCGGCACCAGCGTACCGAGGTTGAGCAAGACCTGAATCTTGGTCGAGAGGCTCGCTTGCAACCGCCCCGGCGTGCGCCGGCGCCCGGCCGTGCCAAGCACCAGCGCTACGCCCGCCGTGGTGGCCAGCAGGTGCAGCAGAAACAGAAAGGAGAAGTTGGAGAGTACATCGCCCGCCGTGTACGCCGCCGACGATACCACGAGCGTGGCGCCCGGCCCCGCCGCCCGGCCGACGTGGTGAAAGCCATCGGCCAGCGACACACCCGCGCCGAAAAACGTGGGGTTACGGAAAATGGCCGCCCTCGGCCCCCAGCCCGAATAATCGACTTCGCCCTCCGACGCCACCAGCCCCGCCGCCCCGAAAACGGCGTATGAAAACGGCCGCCCCTCGGTGCCGCCCGTGGCGGGGGCGTACTTCTGGTCGAGGAGCAGTTCGGGCACTACGCTGTAGGGGTTGAGCTTTTTGAGACTCAGTTCCAGTGCGATGGTGGGCGGGGTGACCGCGCCCGCCACCGCCGGCAACCGCACCAGCTTGACGTAGCGCCGCGCCATCAGCGACGGCGCCCGCCCCACCAGCCACAGGCCGGGGTGTTCGGTGGGCCGCGCCGTGCGGCCTAGCCGCCGGTAGAGTTGGCTGAGGCTGCGCGTGGTATCGGGGCGGGGCGCGCCGACCTCGCGCCCGGCCGCGTCGAAGAACCGAATGTCGGTTTCGTACTGCGTGAAATAATCGCGCAGGTAGTATTTGGTGATTTTCTGCCGCGCGATGTCGGGCTGCGCGAACGGGCCGGTGAGGGCACGCGCCACCAACGGATCGGCGGCCATCTTGCCGGCTACTTCTTCCAGCAGAAACTCGCTCAACACGTCGTGTTCCACCAGCAGACTCGCCGCGAGCTTGCTTTCGGCGGCGTGGAGGCGGCGGTCGTAGTGACGTTTTTGGGCCAGCGCGCCCACCAGCGCCCACAGCGCCACCACCGCAAACAGAAACACGGTCTGCGGATAACTCACGCCGCGCGCCCGCTGCCGCTCGCGCACCACCAGCACGCCCTTGGCGAAGAGCAGCGCCAGCGCCACCGCCGTAAACGCGTGCGAGCCGAGCCCGAAGGCCGCCACCCACGCCCCTATTTCGGCGGCCAGCAGCCAGCGCCACGCATTGCCCCGGTAGCGCCCAGGCAGCAAATCGGCCCCAACGGCGATGATGACATACAGCACCACGCCCGCCACCGCGCTCTGCCCCACCAGCAGCCCCGTGAGCAGCAGCTTCATCCAGGAAAGCTTGACGGTTTGGGTGATGTCGAGGTCGAGCGAGGTGTTCGCGAAGGTGTCGAGGTACAGTCCGTAGCGGTACCAGATAAGCGCCGTGAGCGCCGCCAGCATCAGCAGCGCCCCGGCCAGCCGCACCAGCGGCGGAAAACGCCGCCGCCAGAGGGTGGTGTAGCGCTCGCCATTCCGCTGAAACCAGCGCAACCCGCGCCACGCCACCACCGCCAGCAGCCCCACGTTGAGCAACTGATCGCCGAGGGAAGGCGCCCACCACGCCACGGCGTAGTACTGCGGATCGAAAAGCGGAATCTCGACGAGTGCAAACGGCAGATTCAGCGCCAGCAGCCCGGCGCGCAACGCGATCAGCGGCAGCAACGCCACCGCCGTAGCCGCGCCGCTGCCCCAGCGCCGCCGCACGGGCCGCGCCAGCCGGGCCCACGCCACCGTATAAAACCCCACGCCCGTGAGCAGCAGCGCCAACGGCAGCCACGTATCGGGATCGGTGAGGCCGGCCGCGCCCACCGTATCGGGCGCGAGCGAAAACAGATACGCGCCGTCCGGGGCGCGCACTTGCGGCAGCACGGCGCGCTCGTCGATGACGAGCCGGGGCCGCAATTGGCCGAAAATGGCTCGGTTCGGGGCGGGCGCCAGATAGCGGTTGCTGATGCCGTAACGCGTATCCAACGGCACCACCGCTACCGCCCGCAGCCCACCGGGCACCGCGCGCGTGACCACCAGCAGCTTGCCCCGGCGTGTGTCGATGGCGCGCACGGGCACGGTTTCGGCCCCGGCATCAATTTCTGAGAGCAAGGCGTGTTCCGACCAATACACCAACGAATCGTGGCGCAGCACGTAGCACGCGGTTATTTCAGCGGCCAACGGCGCGCTGAACGGGGCGGCATCGAAGCGCTGCACGCGGGCCAGTGCGCGCTCGGCATCCTGAGCGGCCTGCCGGAGGGCAGCATAGGTCTGCACCTGCACCCGCGCCAGTTCGGTGCGCGAGGTGGCGGCAGTGGGCGCCTCGCGCCGCACGGCGGCGGCCAAGCCCCACAGCAGCGCCACCAGCGCCAACAGACCAAGTGTTTCGAGAAGGCGGGTTTTCATCCGGGCGGCAAGCTACCGCCCCGCAACGCAAGTAGCGCGGACATTCTGTCCGCGTCGCGCGGGCCAAGCGAACGCGGACAGCGTGTCCGCGCTACAATTCAGGCGCTTTTCCGCGCCGGGTCACGCGCCGGGTCGTACGAAGTCGACCCAAACGCATACAGCATAATGGCCCGCGCATACCGAAAAAACAGCGGCGTACACACCACCATCACCCCCGCCACCACCGTCACGTAGACCCACACGGCGGGGTCGTGAAACAGGTAAAACAGCACCACGCCCACCACCGCCACCACCGCTACCGAGAACCCGAAGCTCACGTACATCGCGCCGTAGTAGAAACCGGGTTCCGGTTCGTAGGTCTGGCGGCACACCGGACAGGCGGGCGGCATTTCATCGAAGTGCCGCAGCGAGGTAGCCGGGTGCAGGAACAGCGGCCCGGCGTGGCAGCGCGGGCAGCGCAGCCGCAGCAGCGCCTGGGTGTGGGAAATGGGGAGTTCAGGCATTAAATCGGTTGCAATGGGCTGCGTTTGAGCGCGGCTTGTTGGCGCATCCGGCGGCGGTTACGGTACCACATCACACCCAACGCCGTGGCGGCCAAGTAGGGCACTGCTGCCAGATACAAAATGCCCGTATTGAGCCCCTGACCCCGGTATTTGGTCAGATTGGCATTTTCGCCGCCGTTGGTGGAGGCCGTACACAGCGAGCAGCCCTGGGCTACGGCGCGCGGGGCGGCCGGCAGCAACAGGAGCAACAGCACAACGGTGGAAGCGAGCCGGAGCAAGTAGCGTTTCATAAGCCAGTAACTACTGAGGAGGGGACGAGGTTCGGGCGAAATGTGAAACGCAGAAGGCGAAGCCGCTTTTCCGGGTGCAAAGAAACGGCACCCCACTTTAGCAGTAGCCCAACAGCCGATAGGTGAGGTAGCCGAAGACTTCGTGAATCAGGCGGTCGTAGTTGCGCAGGGCGTCGGCGTTGGGCACCAGCACGTCGGGCGTGTAGCGGGCGGGTTCGCCGGTGAAATCGGTGGGGAAGCTGTCGGGCGCCAGGCCCGCGCGCCGGAAACACCCCGCCGCCCGCCGCATATGAAACGCCGACGTAACGAGCAGCAGCCGCCCGTGCGGCGCCAGCGTCGGCCTTTTTTTCAGCAACTCCGCCGTAAATAAGGCGTTTTCGCGCGTATTGCGGCTCCGCGATTCCAGCGTGATGAGCGAATCGGGCACGCCGCAATCGAGCAGCACGCGCCGGAGTTGCTCGGCCTCCAAAAGCGCGCTATCGGCGTTCAGCACCGACCCAGAGCCGCCCGACACGATGATTCGGTCGATATGCCCCTCCCGCCAAAGCTGCAAGGTGTGGAGTAAGCGGTCGGCGCCGCCGGCGATATACACACGGTCGTGGGGCGGCCGGTCGGGGGCGGTAATGCCCGTGAGCAGGATGGCGGCATCGTAGTGCCCAACGCGCGGCAGGGGCACGGCCGGCATTTCCCACTGGTTCCAGAGCCAATTGGAGAGCGCTGGGTTGGCCAGTACCAGCAGCGCCACCAGCGAGGCGCGAAGCCACTGTCGCCGCCGGAGCGGGTCGGCCGCAATCAGGGCGAAGGCCAGCAGCCCGGCCAGCCACAAGGCGGGCGAAAGCAGGAAATTGAGAAGCTTGGAAAGCAGGAAGAACATCGGGCGCAAAGGTGCGGCGCACCCGGCAACCGCCGCCGCACCTGCACTTTTGTAGGGCCAACGGGCTAGGTGCCGAGGGAGTGAGACGGGCTGTAGTGCGGACTTCAGGCCGCAGTTTACCGGCTACTAACCGTCGATTTTGTCAAACTGCAGACTGAAGTCCGCCCTACGTTTTATCTTTTGCGGCATCTTTTCCTGATTCATAGCGCCATTACGTACCTGGTAGCTCGCGCCGCGATGCGCCACGCCGGGCTGGCGCCCGCCGATTGCGCTTACGTCCTGACCCGCCACTTCGCCCCCGACCCCGACGATCCCGTACGCGCCCGCCTCGCACTGCCCGATGGCATTTCCGTGCCGCTGACGTGGCGCGTGTGGCAGGTATGGGGGCGCATCGCGGCGCTCGACCGTCAGGTCAAAGAATTGTTGCAGGATGAGGAATTCGCGCTTTACGTGCCGCATCTCGACTTGCCGCTGGCGCGCGTGCTGTATACCAACCGGCGGTGCCGCGAGGTGAGTTTTCTGGAAGAAGGACTCGGCGCGTACTCGCCGATGGCGAAGTTCAACCACCCGTTTTCGGTGCGCGACAACATTGTGCGTTATCTATACAGTCGGGGCCGTTACCCGGCAATGCCGTACTACGTGCCCACGTACGCGCACGCCTATTGCCTTGATGCGACGTGCTTTCCCGATTTGCCCCGCAAAACGGTGCTGCCGTTACCCTTCAAAAAAGTGGTGGTAGCGCCCGACCCCAGCGGTCATGTGTTGCTCGTACTCGACGCGCTCATCGAGTTTGGTATCGTGGCACCCGATGCCCTGCGCGACACCCTGCACGAACATTTTGCCCGATTGGGGGCGCGCGGCCAACGGCGCGTATTGTACAAATACCACCCCGTACAGGCCAAAGACCCCGCACGCCGTGCCTACTACGAAACCGAAATATTCGGCCCGTGGCGCGACCGCCTCACTCTCACCGAATTCACGGCTCCAGTGGCGTCCGAAGACCTCGCGTTTAGCTACCCGATGGTTGAATTCGTCGTCATTTTCTCGTCGGTAGGGCTGTACGCACGTTTATGCGGTCGTCGGGTCGAGTGCCTGGCCTGGCGCTTGGCAGCGCTGGAGCCCTCCTTCGCCGCTCGCCTCGATGTATTACCGCCCGCGTTCGTGGAGCGAGTGGAGATAGTTCGTTAGCCGTTTCACGTTTCTCGTTGGTGCGTTCAAAACCATAGAAACGAAAAACAAAAAACGATCAACGAACTTCAGCCACGGCCGGCGTCGTGCGGGCCAGCATCAAGTCGCGGATGTAGCGCACCGGGGCCGAACCGTAACTCAGAAACTGCTCGTGGAAGGCGCGCAGGTCGAAGGTTTTGGCTTGTTTAGCCTTCAGTTCCTCGCGCAAATCCATGATTTGCTGGTAGCCGTCGAAGTACGAGCAAAGCTGCACTTGGCTGAGTTGCACGCGGCGCCACTTGCCCTCGGCTTCGGCGCGCTCCTGAAACCCGTCGCGCGTGAGGAGCGTGAGGGCATCGGCCTGGCTCAGGTTTTTGGTATGCACACTGATGTCGAGAATCGTGTTGAGCGTGGTGCGCAGGTTCCACTTATAGTACAAGAGCCACAATTCCTTGGAATTGTCGCCGTAGCCGTTTTCGAGCATCATCCGCTCCGAATACACCGCCCAGCCTTCCACCATCGAGCCGTTGCCGAAAATAGCCTTTACCAGCGATGGTGACCGATTAGCGTACACCAACTGCGTATAATGCCCCGGAATAGCCTCGTGAATATTGAGGATTTGCAGCGTGTAGCGATTGTACTCGCGCAGGTAGCTTTCGGCGGCTTCCGGCGAATAATCTTCCTTCGTAATCGGCGAAACGTTATAGTAGGTATCGGCGCCCTTGTCGTACGGCCCCGGCGCCGAGATGCTGGCGCCCGCCCCGCCGCCGCGCATATACAGCGGCGTTTCGCGCACTACCAGCGGCTTGCTGGGGTCCTGGGTCAGCAGATTCTTCTCATTGACGAACGCCACGAGCCGTGGAATTTGCTGGCGTACCGCCACCACGAACGAATCGGGGGTGGTGTGGTTGAGTGTCAGCTTATCGATGACGGTGCGGATAAGCTGCTGACGGTCAGCTGATTGAGACTTGCCGGCGCCGTATTTCGGCCACAGCTCGGCGCTGATTTTCGCCATATCCGTCAGGAGTTCCTCCTTGTGCGCCACGGCGCGCTGGTACAGTTGGTCGGGGGTGTAGGCGGAAGTTAGGTCGTGGTGAAACTTGCGGGCGTACTGCGCCGCGCCCAGGCGGTAGGGGTGCGCTTGCGGGTCGAGGGGGGCGTTGATGCGCGCTTTCAGCCCGGCCACGTAGCCGGTGATGGCTGTGCGCGTGTTGGCAACCTGCTGCGTGAGGCGTTCCTGCTGAAACGGCGTCAGAGTCGATTTTTTCACCGAATCGAGTACCTGCGGCAGCAAGGCCAGCGTGCCCTCGTTTTGCAGCACGGCCAGTTTCAGGTGTTCCACCGACGGGTGGCGGAGGTTGCGGGCCGCCGCCTCATAATAATCGTTGGCCTTGCTGAGCTTGTCGCTGAGGGCCGTCAGCCGCTTGTCGAGGGGCGCGTGGCGGCCGGTGAGCAGCATCCCGATAGGGTCGCCGAGGTTGTAGCTCGCGGCATCCCACTCCCAGGCCCGCAACGAGTCGAGGCTCCACTGGGCACCCCGCAGAAAATCGGCGAGCATCCGGTGGTCGGTCTGGTTGTTGGCCGAAAGCGAGTCGGGCGCGAACCCGTCGAGGCGCCCCAGCTCCCGCGCGTACTGCGCCCGCGCCCCGGCTCGCCACGCCGAATCGTTCACCACGAGCGCGGCATCGTACTTATGGTAGCCCTGGTAGGCGGCCCAATCGGGGTTGAGGCGCCACAGCCGCTCGATGAACGCTTCCTTGAAGGTATCGAAGCGCTGGTCGGCGGCGGAAGCGACAGGCGGAGCGCCGGTTTTGGCGGAATCCGATGATTGGCAGGCCGCCGCACTCAGCAGCAAGCCCACGGCGGCAATGGTGAAGTAGCGGAGAGACGGGTAGCGGTGTTTCATCGGGGCGAAAGGTACGCGCCAAGGCGTGGGGGCTGCATTGGGGGCGATACCGGCTTATGTCATCATTTAGCCGTAATGGGCCGTCGCCGGGTCGGGGCAGTTGCCGCAATAACCCGACGGGTCGGCGAACGAGGCTGGGCTGTTGTAACTGAAATGGTAGCCCGACAGACCCACCTGAAACGGCTCGGCGGCCAGCGTATCCATCTGCCACCAGCGCCCGAGTTGCAGGTCGAACTGGCGCGGGGCAGGTCGGTGATCGTTTGCAACGGCCAGCCCTTCGCTTATTTATGTTTTTTGCGTATAAAAATATATTACTAATTATTTTATAAACTCATGTCATCGATATGTATTCCTTGTTTAATAGTATCAATGGCTATTACTTTGAACTGCGCGCTATTCTTAGTCACTTTGTAATACCCTTTTATACTGTCTGCATTGAAAAAACAAGACCATTCCAAGTCTACAATTGGCGTGCGCGAGTAGTTGGCTACTATTGCTTCATTTTTGATAAAATCAAAATCGGATTCTTTTATTTTTAATGACATCTGCATGTGATGATCGCCACCATACACATTATCTTCTTCTTCGAAGTATATAACTCTTGAATCACGCGGTATATCAAAACCTGAAACCAGCCTTGCTACCTTGACGGGTGTTCTGGGAGGCAAGCTATCGCTGTAAACAGCATATAGCAAGGCAAGCAGGACTAATATAATAGTCAAAAATTTAAATTTTTTCATTTTCTCGGTGTTCTAGGGATGCCGAAATAAATATGATACGGTTTTGCAGTACTGGGACTAGCAGCTTTCACCGCCCTAGTTTTCGCTTCCGGTGCGTATGTCCTTTCGCCTTGCAGATCGTATTGCGCCCCGTGGTCGTTCCAGCGCCAATCAAAGTCTTCGCTCCGTTCCTGGCCGTTGAACTGCCAACGGTGGGGGCGTGGCGGTCTCGATGACTGGCAACACGCCGCCAGTGAGTTGTTCGAGAATGTAACGGTCAGCACCCATCTAAATATGATCAAATCTCTTACTGAAAGCGCAAAGTCACATTCTTAGCAGATCGCTTTCAAGGCTTCATTTTGAATATTAGATTAAAGCCAAAACGCGTCGTTCGTTGTTGATCTACATGAATAGCAGCTAAAATACATCGTTAAGATGAGAATCCAAAATTCACCCCAGTCGCCTACAATTTTAGATTTGTCTTTAGCAGAGACTCTAAGCTATCATATTGAACTGCTGCTTGTTTTGAGCTATCGGCATCCGATACCGGATTAATGTCACTAACGTAAGGCCTGAAATATATATGATCGATTACTTGACCACTGGCACGGCGCTCAAATAAATGAAACAAACTATCACCTTCAATTTTCACAAACCAGTCACCGGGCCTGGCATCTTCGTGCAGTTCCTTCAGTTCTTCAACCACAAAGCGCACGTAAGTAGAATCTACTTTTTCACCAATCAAAAATCTGCGCTTGTAGCGAATCTCCTTGGTTTTTATCTTGATGACAGCGTTTATCCGAAGCGTCTCTGCCCGAAACTCTGCATGTGTCATCCCTTTTTCACTACAGCGGTGAAGCCACAGAAATAATATGGGAGCAAATACTAATATGCCCCATTTATCAAAAAAGCGGCGCATGGATTTACCGGCGTTTCCATCCATACAAATCTTCTGTGTAAGTTCCACCTACCTTGGCCCCCAAGCCGCGCGTGTTGACACCCAACGAGAAAAACCCGTAGCCTTTGGGGTCAATTATGCCGAGTGAGCTAGCGGCGCTCGACCCGTCGTTTTTTGGACCCAACAGTGTCCACGTCAGCGCGGCCGGGCACGCGCGCATTGCGGCGCTGCTGGCGCAGGCGCTCACATAATTAGCGTCGGCGGTAATACTATCTGATTTTTTCCGCAAAAAGCCTTCAGAGAACGGCCCGAAAGAAGTAGCCGTTGATACTGAACCCCTCGCGAAAGTAGAAGCGATGCGCTCCTGCGCGCTGCACGTTTGAGAGCAAATGAATCTCAGTACAGCCGGCGGCGCGGGCCTCGTCGCGGAGCCACGCCAGCAGACGTGCGCCGAAACCGCGTGAGCGAACGCGCTCGTCGGTAACGAAATCGTCGAGCAAGAGCAGGCGGTCACAGTAAAGCATCCGGTCGAAATGGTAGCCGGCCACAGCGCGCACTTCGTGGGTATCGTCGCGCAAGGCCGCGAGGCGGTAGCCGCGTTCCGTCATCAACTCCCTAACCAGTGCCACGTACCCGTCGGCCGTGAGGTGCGGCCGCAGTTGGTGCATCACCGGAAAGGTGGCCTGGATTTGTTCGTCCGTTTCGGCGCGGAAAATCACGGGTATCGACGGGCTTTTGGCAGGCTAAAACGGCGCCGACTCATCCGATGGCGGTAGCGCCTTACCGAACGGCGAGTCGTTGTTGTTGATTTTCGACCCCAGCCGAATGGTCGTGGGCGCCGGGCGTGCGCCGGCTTCCTGCTCAAAGGTGCTTTGCGTGCTGAACGAGGTGCCGATGGCGCGTGCATCGGCGCCACCGTAGCCGCCGCCAAACCCGCCGACTTCCGACAAATCGCAGAATTTGGTGAATTTGCCGATGAAGCCGAGCTTCACCGTATCGAGCGAGCCGTTGCGGTGCTTGGCGATAATGACCTCGCCGACGTTCTTCGTGGACTCACCGTCTTCGTAGGTTTCGATTTTGTAATATTCCGGGCGGTACAGGAACATCACCATGTCGGCATCCTGCTCGATGGAGCCCGATTCGCGCAAATCGCTCAGTTGGGGGCGTTTGTCGCCGGGGCGCTCCTCGACCTTCCGCGAAAGCTGCGAGAGCGCGATGACGGGCACATCCAACTCCTTGGCGATGCCTTTGAGTGCGCGCGAAATCGAGGCGATTTCCTGCTCGCGGTTGCCACCGAAACCGCCTTTTTCGCTCGCGTTGCCCGACATCAACTGCAAATAGTCGATGATGATGAGCTGGATTTTGGCGCGCTGCTTTAGACGGCGGCACTTGGTGCGCAACTCGCGGATGGAAAGGCCGGGCGTGTCGTCGATGTAGATCGGGGCTTCCGAGAGGCGCGCAATTTTATGGTTGAGCTGCTGCCACTCGTGTTCGGCGAGGTTGCCTTTTTTGATTTTCTCCGATTCCAGCTCCGCCTCCGCCGAAATGAGGCGATTGACGAGCTGAATGTTCGACATTTCGAGCGAAAAAATCGCGACGGCTTTGCCGTGGTCTACGGCCGCGTTGCGCAGGGCTGACAGGACGAAAGCTGTTTTCCCCATCGCTGGCCGCGCCGCAATAATCACGAGATCAGATCTTTGCCAGCCGCTCGTGACGGCATCGAGCGCCGACATACCGGACGGCACCCCCGTGAGGCCGTCCTTCTGATCGCGCTTGGCTTCCAACTCCTTGATGGCTTTGCCGAGGAGCGACTGCATATCCTCGTAGTTCGAGCGGATATTCGACTCGGAGACTTCGTAGAGGGCTTTCTCGGTTTGGTCGAGGAGGTCGAAAACGTCGGTCGTGTCTTCGTACGCCGACGTCAAAATCTGGCTCGCCATCCCGATCAGCTCGCGCTTGATGGCGTTTTCGGTAACGACCCGCGCGTGAAATTCGATGTTCGCCGCGCTCGTGACCTTACTCGTGAGCTGTTGCAGGTATGAGGCGCCGCCCACCAGTTCCAGCTCGCCCTTCGCCCGCAAGCGGTGCAGGACGGTGAGCATATCAATCGGCTCCGAATCGTCGAATAGCTCCTGAATGGCAGTGTAAATCCGCTGATGCGCTTCCTTGTAGAACGAGCCCGGCTTCAGAATGTCGCTGACGGTCGTGAGGGCGTCTTTTTCGAGCATCAACGCCCCCAACACGGCGGTTTCCAGCTCCAATGCCTGCGGCGGCAGTTTGCCCGTGGGCGAGAGCATTGCCTGCTGCCGCTGCGCCCAAGCGGCTTTAGCCATCTGCGCCGATTTCTTGACCCGATCATCCATCATAGTCAGGCAAAGCTACCGCCTTCCGGCCCCGGTTTCAACCCCCTACCGGAAAGTTCTGATGGGGGGGCGCCCCGGCGGGCCGGGCGCTACTTTTGGGGTCTAAAAAATCCTGTTCGGGGTAAGGCAGTTTGCCAGCAGACTGCGCTTGCTCCCCGACCGACCTGCGGTTTGCCCGCAATTCAGGCTACGCTCAATCGCTTGTCCGAACCGCCGCGCGGGCGAGCCCAAGGCCCGCCCCTACGTCCTCCGTCATGACCAAAAATTCGAACACAAAACTCGCAACGCAACCCTTCGCCCGCGTCCACCTGATTGCCGTTGGTGGCGCCGTGATGCACAACGTGGCCCTGGCCCTGCACGCCCAGGGCAGCCGCGTGACCGGCTCCGACGATGAAATTTTCGAGCCCGCCCGCAGTCGCTTGGCCGCCGCCGGCTTGCTGCCCCCCGCCGATGGTTGGGACGCCGCCCGCGTCACGCCCGACCTCGACGCCGTGATCGTCGGGATGCACGCCCGCGCCGACAACCCTGAGCTGCTCCACGCCCGCGAGTTGGGTTTGCGGGTAGTTTCGTTTCCCGAATTCGTGTTTGAACAGAGCCGCCACAAGCAGCGGGTGGTCATCGGAGGGTCGCACGGCAAAACGTCCATCACGGCGCTGATTCTGCACGTATTGCGCGCCAACGGTCGGAAATTCGACTATCTGGTGGGCGCCCAGCTTGCCGGTTTCGACCGGATGGTGCAGCTTACGGCCGATGCGCCGGTCATCATCATCGAAGGCGATGAATATTTGGCGGCGCCGTTCGACCCCCGCCCCAAATTTCACCTCTATCAGCACCACATCGGCGTCATTTCGGGCATCGAGTGGGATCATATCAACGTCTTCCCCACACAGGCGGCGTACGTCGAGCAGTTCCGCATCTTCGCGGCGCTCACGCCCAAAGCCGGGGCGCTGATTTATGACAAGACCGACGAGCTGGCGCAGGAAGTCTGTGTTCCCTCCAACCCGGACGTGACGTACGTGGGCTACACGGCGCATGAACACGCCATCCGCGATGGCCAAACCTTCCTGCTGAGCAAGAAGGACGACGAGATTCCGATTCAGATTTTCGGGCAGCACAACCTGCGCAACATTTCGGCGGCGCGCGAGGTGTGCCGGTTGCTGGGCATCAAAGGGAAAGATTTTTACGACGCGATTTCGTCGTTCAAGGGCGCTGCGCGGCGTCTGGAACTTCTCGCCGAAACGCCCACCGCGCGCGTCTACCGCGATTTTGCCCACGCCCCCAGTAAGGTGCGCGCCACCACCCGCGCCGCCCGCGAGCAGTTCCCCGACCGGCGCCTAGTGGCGGTGCTGGAGTTGCACACGTTTTCGTCGCTGAACCCGGCGTTCCTGCCCAACTATGCCCACGCCCTCGATGGCGCCTCCGAAGCCGTGGTGTTTTTCGACCCGCACGTACTGGAACACAAGCGCCTGCCGCCGCTCGATGCTGCCCAGGTGCAGGCCGCTTTCGCCCGCCCCGACGTGCGCGTCGTGACCGACCGCGCCGCCCTCGAAGCGTATCTGCGTCCGCTGGCGCCGCTGCACAACACCACGTTGCTACTGATGAGCAGCGGCACGTTCAATGGGCTGGATGTGGGCGCGCTGGGGTTGGTGTAGCGCGGACGTCCTGTTCGCGCTACGCTCCTACTTCTTCGCGAAAAACTTGTTCCCCGTTTCCGTGCGGTACTCGCAGCGGCGCTCGACGGTGCCCGTACTCGATTCCGAGCAATCGACGCCCGTCACCTTGCCCCTACTGAACCGGAAATAACACAGCACGCAGTTGCTGCCTTCGGCGATGTGGCGGGCGGCGGTGGGCGGCAAATACAGCGCGCCATCGTCGGCGGATTGGTCGAGCGGCAGCGCCATCGCGCGGAACTGACCGTTGTGCTGGCCCATCCCCACGAGGTAAAACGTGGGCTTGGCGCGCGGGCCATCCTGGGCGGGCGCCACCAGTACTTTATCGACCACGGTACCGTCGCCGAACTCGCGGATGAACTGTTGCAAAAGCGCCTCCGATTTTACATCAAACTCCATTTCCTTGCGTTGCGTCAGCCACGTACCGATTCGCACGGATGCCTTGACCACCGGCGCGGGCGCCGCTTCGGGCGCCGCTTGCGGTGAGGTACCGGCGGGCGCGGTGGGCAGCGTAGGGCGCGACGTGGCGCTGGCCGGCTCGGCCGACCGTTGCTCCGTGCCCTTCGAGGAATTGCAACCGACGATGGCCGTCCAGCAGACCAGCGCCAGCACAAGGCTGCGCAACGCCGGGCGGAATACGTGTAATCTGATGATACTCATACGCGTGTGGAGACCCAAAAATAACCGACGGCCTTTTCTGCGGCGCAAGCTGCGAAAAAAGGCCGCCGGGTTGCGTACCGACCGAATCGGTGGCGAACGGCGCGGCTACTTCTTATAGTAAGCCATCGCTTCGTTCATGCGCGAATTGATGTCGGCGATGCGGGTAGCGTCGGAGGGGTGAGTCGAGAGAAATTCGGGCGGCGCGCCCTGGCTCTGGGCCGCCATCCGCTCCCAGAACGTGGGGGCGCCGTGCGGGTCGTAGCCAGCCATCGCCATGAAGATGAGGCCGAGGCGGTCGGCTTCGGATTCCTGATTGCGGCCAAAAGACAGCATTTTAAGCTGCGTACCCACGCCTACCGCGCCCAGGAACACATTTTTGGCCGTCGAAGGGTTCTGCCCTGCCAATGCGCCCAAGCTACTGCCGAGCCCCTGCGCAATCATCGCCTGCGAGGCGCGCTCCGACGAGTGTTTCGCGATGGCGTGGGCAATTTCGTGGCCCATCACCACGGCCATCCCGTTCTCATCCTTCATAATCGGCAAGATGCCGGTGTACACCGCCACCTTGCCGCCCGGCATACACCACGCGTTCACTTCCTTGGAATCGAGCAGATTGAACTCCCACTGAAAGCCGTTCAGCTCCTGCGAGAGGTTGTTTTGACTCATATACGTCTCCACGGCCCGCTGAATGCGCTGCCCTACCTGTTTGACCCGCTGCGTGGCGGCGGCATCGGTAGAAAGCGGCCCCTTGGCAATGACTTCGCGGTATTGCTGAAAGCTCATCGATTGCATCTCAGATTCGGGCACCAAACTCAACTGCGAACGGCCCGTGATGGGCACCGTGGCGCACGACAGCAGTAGGCTCAGAGCAGCCGTGGAAAGGGTTGTGGAGAGGCTCGTGGACAACGTGCGGTTCAACATCTCAGAAAACAAAACAGTGAATGGGGGAAGTGGATAGGCCCAAAGTCGGGCGGTACGGTCGGGTTCAACAATGGGGCCAGCGGCCGCCGGCCGCCGGGCAATACGCGCGCAGCCGGTCAGGCGTTGCCACCCGCCCGGCTAGGGTACTTTTGGGGCGTGAAAATTCTTGCCATCGGCCGCAACTACGCCGCCCACATCGCCGAGCTGCACAATGAGACGCCCTCGGCGCCGGTCATTTTCGACAAGCCCGAAACGGCGCTGCTCCTGCACGACGCCCCGTTTTATTTCCCGGATTTCAGCCAGGATATTCATTTTGAAATCGAGCTGGTGCTGCGCATCTGCAAGGAAGGGAAGAATATCGAGCCCGAATTTGCCTCGCGCTATTACGACGCCATCGGTCTCGGCATCGATTTCACGGCCCGCGATTTACAGAACCACGCCAAAGCCAAAGGCTTGCCCTGGACGCTGGCCAAAGGTTTCAACGGGTCGGCGCCGGTCGGGAGGGTCTGGAAACCGGTAGCCGAGTTTGCTGATTTAAAGAACATCACTTTCAGCCTACGCCAGAACGGCGAGGAGCGCCAACGCGGCAATTCGGGCCTGATGATTCATTCTTTTGATGAAATTGTGAGTTATATCTCGCGTTTCATTTTGCTGAAGAAGGGGGATTTGATTTTCACGGGCACGCCGGAAGGGGTTGGGCCGATTGCCATCGGCGACCGACTGGAAGGGTTTCTGGAAGAGGAGCCGGTGCTGCTCTGTGAGGTGAAGTAGCACTCGCTGACCGCGCTCGCGTGGGGTTCTATTACCCAGCGCTGCCCGCACGGGGCTCCGCCCCGTAGCGAAATAGAATATCGGGGGCTGTGCCCCCGACGCGTTGCGCAGCGTGGGTAACTGGCGTGGCGGTGTGGGCTACCGTAGGGGGCACAGCCTCCCAAATTCCGCTTCGCTACGGGGCAGAGCCCCGTGCGGGCGGTTGTTTTATAGACTATCTTTTTTTGCTTTGCGCTACTTCCTCCTTCTCCTTTTCGTTTTTCTGCTGGCCGGCCCGGCGCAGGCCCAGCGCCGCAAGGCGCCGCGCAAGGCCAAGGCGGCCCGCGCCGCCGCCGCCGTCGCCGATACGTTGGTGCGTGTGCGCGCCGATTTGCCGCCCGTCGAGCGCCTCCCCCCAACCGTCGATGTGGCCGCCCCGGCGGGGTATTTCGCGTTTCCGATCAAGCCGGGGCAGCAGAATTTTCTGGCCGGGTCGATGGGGGAAATCCGGCCCAACCACTTCCACGGCGGCATCGACATCAAGACCGACAGCCGCATCGGGATGCCGGTTTACGCCGCCGCCGATGGCTTCGTGACGCGCGCCAAAGCCTCCGCTTTCGGTTACGGCAACGTGATGTATTTGCAGCACCCGAATGGCCTGGTGACGGTGTATGGGCACCTCGAAGGGTTCGCGCCGCGCCTGGCGGCCCTCATGAAACGCGAGCAGTACCGGCGCGAAACCTTCGAGTGCGAGCTGACCGCCGAAAAGGCCGGCGACCCGTTCGGGATGCGCTTCCGGAAGGGCGAAGTCATTGGGTTTTCGGGCAATACGGGCGGCTCCGGTGGGCCGCATTTGCACTTTGAGGTGCGCGACAAAATGGAGCGCGTGCTGAATCCGCTGGCCTTCGGTGGTTTTCAGGAAATCATCGATGAGGTGCCGCCCACGGTGGCCGCTTTTGCCGTGCGCCCCCTGAGCATCGATGGACGCGTGGGGCGCGAATTTCGGCGGGCCGAATTTGCGGTCAAGCGCCTCGATGCTACGCATTTCGTGGTGCCCGATACCATTGGGGTGGCCGGTTGGGTAGGGTTGGAACTGGCCATGTTCGACCGCTTTACGCAGGCCGACAACCACAACGGCGTGCAGCAGATTGCCGCCACCGTAAACGGCCAACCGCTGCTGCGCTATGCCATCGACGGCGTGCCGTTCAGCCAGCAGCGGATGGTGAGTTGCCACATCAATTATGAGGTATTCAAGCGCACGGGCAGTAATTTTCAGAAGTGCTACGTGGACGATGGCAACGCGCTCGCGTTCTACCAGGCCGGCGCCGCCGGCGACCGCGGGCGGCTGCGCGTGTTGCCGGGCCGCGTGTATGACGTAGTGATTCGGGTGGCCGACTCGTACGGCAATACCGCCGAGGTGCGGGCCGTGCTGCGCGGGGTGGCCGTGAACTACTGGACGGCCGCCGCCGCGCGCGCGCCGAAAGTCACGGGGTTGCGGGCTGCGCCGGAGGAGAACATTCTAGTGGTGCGGGCGCCGTTTGCGCCGGCCGTGGGCAGCGCCCTCGACTCGGCGCGGGTGCCGCGCCCGCGTCCGCTGAGCTTGTTTGTGGGGCACAAGCGCTACGATTTACGGCCATCGTACGCGGTGCGCGGCGAGGCGGTGTACCTCTACGATTTGCGCGGCGGCGTACCCGATTCGCTTATCACCGCCGACGCGCGGCTGCGCCTCCGCAACCTGTTTCAGGCCGTAGTGCCTAGTACCGGCGACCACGCCGTAAGCCTCCCCGCCCTGACGCTCGTGACGGAGCCGGGTACGCTCTTCGACACACTGTACGCGCGCTCTTCGTTCGATTCGGCGGGGGTTTGGAGTTTGAATTCACCGCTGACGCCGCTATTTCGGCCCTTGAAGATTACGCTGCGGCCCACCACGCCGCCCGCCGCGCCCGCTGAACGCGCCAAGCTGGCGGTGTACGGACTGGTAGGCCGCCGCGCGAGTTTCGAGGGCGGCACGTGGGCGCCGGACGGTACCGAAATCACCTTCGCCACCAAAAACCTCGGCCGGTATGTCATTATGCCCGACACCACGGCGCCGAAGGCCCGGCTCGTGAAAAAGAACGCGCGCGAGCTGCGTTTCACGATCTCGGATAACCTGTCGGGCATTGCCGGGTGGCGGTGCGAGGTAGATGGCAAGTGGCTCCTGCTGCACTACGAGTACAAAACGGCAACCCTCTACTCCGAGCGCCTCGACCCGGCGGTGCCGCTCAAAGGCCCAATCAAGCTAACGGTGAAGGATGCGATGGGGAATGAGACGGTGGTGGAGGGCAATCTGCCGTAATCGTAGCCGCGCGTAGCATCGGCAGGAAACGCCCTCAGAAAGCGCCCAATCAGCGAAATATTCGCTGGTTGGGCGCTTTCAGCATTTTGCCGAGTGGTGGGTTTCGGGCTGGTGCGGTGCTGATTTCCGGGCAGTTCACGCCAAAACCGAACAGGCTGTCCGAAATCGAACATATTTCGGCCGGCCGCTTCGTTTACCATCAACTGAGAATTGCTGAAATTCAGGCAGTTATATAATTGGCACGGTCATCGGAAATGCCTTTACAGAACGAGCAAGCTGCCCTTTAAAACCGGACACTTCCTTTTCCGCCGTTTTTCCTCTTCCGCTTCCGCCGATGACTTCTGCCTCTGCCCCCGACCACCTGACCGCCGCCGCCCCCGCCGCCGCCACCATCTCGCCGATGCTACGCCTGACGGCCGTCGAGAAAATCTACCAGACCGCGACCATCGAAACTGTGGCGCTCGCCAACGTCAATCTGACGGTGGCGCGCGGCGAATTCGTGAGCATTATGGGGCCGAGCGGCTGCGGTAAATCGACGTTGTTGAGCATCATGGGCTTGCTCGATGAGCCAACGGGCGGCACCGTTGAAATCGGGGGGCGGTCGGTCGGGAGCCTTTCCGACGGCGAACTGGCGCGCGTGCGCAACGAGCAAATCGGGTTCGTTTTTCAGAGCTACCACCTTATCCCCGACCTCGCCGTCCTCGACAACGTGGAGCTGCCGCTGCTGTACCGCGCCGGTATCAGCGGGAAAGAGCGCCGCGAGCGCGCCTTCGCCGCCCTCGATCGCGTGGGCCTTGGGGCGCGCACCCGGCACTTTCCGGGGCAGCTTTCGGGCGGGCAGCGCCAGCGAGTGGCCATCGCGCGGGCCATCGCCGGCAACCCCGCGCTGATTCTGGCCGATGAGCCCACCGGCAACCTCGATTCAGTAATGGGCGATGAGATCATGGACTTGCTTCTGGGCCTGCACCGCACCCAGGGCACCACCCTCGTGATGGTGACGCACGATGAGCAGATGGCGCGCCGCACCGAACGCCTGATTCGGTTTTTCGACGGGCAGCAGGTGCAGTAACCCCGGTTTTGTCGTTGCGAGGAGGCTTTGCGACGAAGCAATCTCACGGTAGCCGAGCGCGCCGAGTACGCTGCGAGATTGCCACGTCGTCGCAAAGCCTCCTCCTCGCAATGACAGAAAGGCGCTTTTCTTTTTGACAAACTGCGGCTTGAAAGCCGCACTAACTCGGTCTTCCATGCCCGCTGTACTGCCTGAAAACCAACTGCTTGCTGGGTGCCTTGCCCTTGACCCGCGCGCCCAGCGGCTGCTATATGAGCAGTTTGCGCCGAAAATGCTGGCCGTGGCCCGGCGCTACGTCCGCGACCCCGACGACGCCGAAGATGTGCTGGCGCAAGGGTTCGTGAAGGTCTTTCGGTACCTGCACCAGTACGAAGGACGCGGCTCGCTGGCGGGCTGGATTCGGCGGGTGATCGTCCACGAAGCGTTGAAATTTCTGCGGAAACGGGGCACCCTCACGGTCTCGCTCCACGACGAGCAGCACGGCCTCGCCCTCGCCGACCGCCTCGGCGCGGCGGCCACCGCCGAGAGCGACCTCGCCGCCGCCGACCTCTGGCACCTGCTCGACGGCCTACCCGGTGGCTACCGCGCGGTATTCAATCTGTACGCCGTGGAAGGCTTTACGCACCCGCAAATCGCGGCAATGCTCGGCGTGTCGGAAGGCACCTCCAAATCACAGCTTTTCAAAGCCCGCGCGCTGCTCCAGCGCCGAATTGCGGCCCTGCACTACGCCCCCGCCATGGCGGCCTGAAGCCCAGATGTGCCGATGTGCGGATGTGATGTAATTTTTTGCACGTTACGCACAGCCCACCCATCATCACATTTCCACATCTTTCACATCACTACATCCCTCCCATGCTCCGCTCCTACCTCACGCTCGCCTGGCGCATCCTGCTGCGGCGCAAGTTTTTCACCTTCATCAGTTTGTTCGGCATCTCGTTCACGCTGATGATTATGCTCGTGGTGGTAGCGTTTTTCGACCACGTGAGCGGCCCGCAAGTGCCCGAAAAGAAGCTCGACCGCATGTTGTTCGTGAGCATGCTGCGGCAGCGGTTCCAGGGCGGCACCGGCTGGAACAACTCGCCCGTCAGCGCGCACTTCATCGACCGGTACGTGCGTACCATGCCCACCCCGGAGGCCGTGGCACTTACCTCGATGACCGAAAACGCGACCGCCTTCACGGCCAATCAGCGCCTGAAACTCGATTTGCGCTACACCGACGGCGTGTTTTGGCAAGTACTCGATTTCGATTTCCTCGACGGCCGCGCCTTTTCGGGGGCCGAAGTGAAACAGGCGGCGCCGTTGGTCGTGCTCAACGAATCGACGGCCCGCACCTACTTCGGCACCGCTACGGGCGTGGTGGGGCGCAAAATCGAAATCAACCTGCGCCGTTTTCAGGTGGTGGGCGTGGTAAAGGATGTACCGGGCGTACGGCTCTACTCCTACTCCGATGTGTGGGTACCGTTTACGCTGGCGCCCAACGGCTTCAACGACCGCCGCCTGAGCGGCAATTTTCTGGCGATCATCCTCGCGCACCGCGCCGCCGATATGCCCCGCATTCAGGCAGAGTTTCAGCAGGTGATGACGCGAGTGCCACTGCCGGCCGAAAACAAGTGGATCGATCATCTCTACGCCTACGCCGACCCGCTGCTCGGCACCATCACGCGGCAACTTTTCAGCAGCGGCAACGAGGTCAATACCACCGACCAGATCGGGCTGCTGTATGTGGTTTGCACCGTGCTGGGGCTTTTGTTTATGCTGCTGCCCACCCTCAACCTCGTGAATCTGAACGTGACGCGCATCCTCGAACGCTCCTCCGAAATCGGGGTGCGCAAAGCGTTCGGCGCGAGCAGCACCACGTTGGTGGGCCAGTTTCTGGTCGAAAACCTCGTCCTCTCGTTCTTGGGCGGGGCGTTGGGGCTGGGGTTGGCGGCCGGCGCGCTGGCCCTCCTCAACGACAGCCACATCATCGCCTACAGCCATTTCGGGCTCAACTGGCGCGTCTTCGGCTGGGGGCTGGTGTTGGCCGTGGTGTTCGGCCTCCTGAGCGGCGTGTACCCCGCGTGGCGAATGTCCCGAATGAACTCCGTAGATGCTCTGCGCGGCAGCGGAAAATAGGTCAGAGGTCAGAAGTGTGAGGTGTGAGAAAACCACCTCTAACCTCTGGTCGCTCGCTACTACCCACCTCTGCCCTCTGCCCTCTCACCTCTCACCTCTGACTTAAAATTTATGCTTCGTCACCTTTTCCGCCTGATGTGGAACCGCAAGCGGACTAACCTGCTGCTCATCATCGAAATCGTTGCTTCGTTTGTGGTGCTGTTCGGCGTGGGCACCATTCTGGTGCGGCTCGGCACCAATTACCTCGCGCCGTACGGCTTCGATTACCGGCCCGTGTGGCGCCTCAACATCGCCGCCGACAACGGCGAGAAAATGCCCCGCCCGCAACTCGATGCGGCCCTACGGCAGGTGATAGCCCTGCCCGGTACCGAAGCACTCACGCTCACGAGCGGCAACACGCCGTTCATCTTCAGCACGAGCAACAGCGACTTCACCCACGACAAGCACAGCGGCGTCGCCAGCCGCTACGATGCCGGCGACGACTACGCCCGCGTCATGGGCTTGCACCTGCGCGAAGGCCGCTGGTTCCGGCCCGCCGACGACGGGCAAAAACTCCGGCCGGTCGTCATCAGCCAGGGGCTGCGCGAGAAAATATTTCCGGCCCCCGGCGAGCGAGCCATCGGGCAGGTAATCCAAACCGGCAACGGGAGCGGCGCCAACGGCGGCGGTAAAGACGAACTCCTGATCGTGGGCGTCACCGACGATTTCCGCGATGGCAGCGATTATTCCGCCGCCGAACCCGCCATCTGGCTGCGCCTCGAACCATACGACACCACCTCCTGGGAAAGCGCCGCCGTATTGCTCAAGGTGCGCCCCGGCGAAGGGGCTGCTCTGGAGCAGCAGGTAGTGAAGGCCATTGCCCGCGCCAACCCGCGCTGGCTCACCCAGGTGCGCGGCCTCGACGAAGACCGGCAGTCGAAATCGAAGTACACCCTGGCGCCCGTGTTGGCCCTGGCCCTGGTGTGCGTCTTTCTCATCATCAATGTGGCGTTGGGGCTGTTTGGGGTGCTGTGGTACAACATTCAGCAGCGGCGCGGCGAAATCGGGCTGCGCCGCGCCCTTGGCTCCACGGGCGGCGCCATCAGCCGGCAATTTCTGGTGGAAACGCTGATCGTGACCTTCTTCGGCGTGGCCGTGGGCGCCGTGCTGGCCGCGCAATTTCCGCTGCTGGGCGCCTTCGACGTACCCGCCGCCGACTACGTGCGCGCCATCGGCGGCGCGGCCATCCTCATCTTCGTGCTGGCGGCGCTCTGCGCCGTGCAGCCGAGCCGGTTGGCGGCGCGCATCCGCCCGGCCGTGGCGCTGCGGGAGGAGTAGGTGAGTTTGAAGTTTCGGGTTTTGAGTTTCGAGTGGGCTATGTTTCGAGTGCGTTCTATGTTTTTTCGTTGTTTCTGTTTGCTGCTGTGGCTACTGCTTACCCTCACTGCGCGCCCCGTGGCGGCGCGTGCCAAACTGCCGCTGATTCGGGCTAATTCGCCGGGCGTTGCCATCCGCGATGGCGCTGATTTTCGGGCCGATGCCTGGAATATTTCGCCCGCCATCCGGCCAGATGTGTACACCGTGAACCGCTGCAAGCGCAGCCAGCGCGTGGTGTTTTACACCGACCTCGATTCGATTGCCTTTACCGTGCAGCCGGGCCGCACCTACGATTTCATCGTCCTGCTCAACGGGCGCGATTCGGCTTACACGCGGATTTCGGGGGTGCCGGTGCTGCGGATGCCCTCGCGGCAGGTGCGCGTTCGGCCCGATGCGCGGGGCGGGGCGACCGCCGACACCCTCCCGTTTACCTTCGGCCGAAACCACGTGATCATACTGACCGGCGCCATCAACGGGTCGCCACCGCTGCGGCTGCTGCTCGATCTGGGCGCCAACCACACCGTCATCAGCCCCAGCGGCCTGGCGAAGGGCGCCAACGTGCAGTTCGAGGCCAATTCAGAGAATGTTGCCTTCGGCGGCAGCTCTACGGTGGAGTTGAGCGCGAGAAACACCCTGACCGTCGGGAATCTGGCCTGGGACGATGTGCCCATCATCAAGCTCGACGACCCCGACGAAGACGGCATCATCGGGCACCCGGCGTTTGACGGTAAAATACTGGAAATCGATTTCGACCAGCAACTCCTGATCGTTCACAGCGCGCTGGTTCGGCCTAAGCGGCGGGCGGACTTCCGCAAGCTGCCGCTTGTTTTCAAAGATGATCTGCTGTTCATCGGTGGGGTGCTGACGAACGACGGCCGCCACTACGCCGGCGATTTTGAGTTCGATACCGGCGCCGATGGTAGCCTGTGGCTCAACCAGGCCTTTGCGCAGCGCCATCACCTCTACAACACCCTGAAAACGACGGGCACCAGCCGGTCGGAGGGCGCCGGCCATCGCGTAGTCAACAACACGCAGGTATTATTTCCGGAGTTGACTCTCGCCGCGTACGCGCTGCGGCAGGTGCCCGTCGCCATCGAGCAACCATCGGCCGCCGCCAGCTATGCCCACAACATTCTGGGGATGCAACTGCTGCACCGGTTCAACTTTGTGCTGGATTTTCAGCACGATTGTCTGTACTTGCGGCCCAATCACTTCACCGCTACGCCTTACCAGTAGCCTGGCCGATCCAATTCTCCTCATCCCTTTACCTGCTCCAGCCGTGATTCTCATCGTCGACGACGATATTGCTGTGCGCACCTCCCTCAGCCTGTTGCTCAAACAGGCGGGGTTTGCGGTGCAGGCCGTGGCCGCGCCCGACGCGGCCCTGCGCATCGTACGCGAGACGCCGCCGCGCCTCGCGCTGCTCGATATGAACTACTCGCTCGACACGAGTGGGCAGGATGGGCTGGAGCTACTGGCCAAAATTCGCATTTTTCAGCCCCGGCTGCCGGTCATTCTCATGACGGGCTGGGGGTCTATCGCGCTGGCGGTGGAAGGCATGAAAGCCGGCGCCGCCGAGTTCCTCACGAAACCCTGGAACAACGAAGCGCTCCTGCAAACCATCCGCACGGTGCTGGCGCTGGCGGAGGTGCGGGCCGCCGACGACGGCCGTCACGACCGTACTGACACCCGTCACGATGCTACTGAGAGGCGTCACGATGCTACTGAGAGGCGTCACGATGCTACCGACACCCGTCACGACCGTACCGACACCCGTCACGATGCTACTGAGAGCCGTCTCGACGCTACTGAGAGCCATCAAGATGCCACTGAGGCCCTCCCACCCTCCCACCTTTCCACCCTCTCACCCTCCTCCTCCCCCCGCCGCCAGCTCGACCAGAAGTACGATTTCGCCGCCATCGTCGGCCACGACCCCGCGCTCCTTGGCGTGCTGCGGAGCATTGGGCAAGTAGCCGCCACCGATGCCTCCGTACTCATTGAGGGGCCATCGGGCACGGGGAAAGAGCTGATTGCCGAGGCGTTGCACCGCAATTCGCCGCGCCACCGGGCCGCCTTCGTGAAGGTGAATCTGGGGGGCATTTCATCGTCGTTGTTCGAGAGCGAGATGTTCGGCCACCGGCGCGGCGCCTTCACCGACGCCAAAGCCGACCGCGTGGGCCGGTTCGAGCTGGCCAACGGCGGCACCATCTTCCTCGACGAGATCGGTGAACTCGAAATGGCGTCTCAGGTGAAACTGCTGCGCGTGCTGCAAGACCGCACCTACGAAGTGCTGGGCGACTCGAAAGCCCACAAGCTCGACATCCGCGTGGTGTGCGCCACCAACCGCAACCTGGCGCAGATGGTCAGCGAGGGTCGTTTCCGCGAAGATTTATTTTACCGCATCAACCTCATCACCGTACGGCTGCCCGCCCTGCGCGAGCGCCCCGACGACATCCCCCGCCTCGTCGAGCATTTCGTGCGCGGCCTGCGCGCCACCTACCAACGCCCGGCCCTGCGCGTAGGCACCCGCGCCCTGCACTGGCTGCAAGAGCGCCCGCTACCGGGCAACATCCGTGAACTGAAAAACCTGGTCGAGCGCGCCGTCCTCGTCAGCGGCCACGACGAACTGACCCCCGACGATTTTCAGGCCCACGTAACCCCGCCTACCACGCCCGCGCCCGGCGCCATCGGCGCCCTGCCCGTCGGCGAGATGACGCTCGAAGAAGTAGAGGCCGCCATGATTCGCCGCTCTCTCGACCTCTACGCCGGCAACCTCAGCCGCGTAGCCCGCGCGCTTGGCCTGAGCCGGGGCGCGCTGTACCGGCGCCTGGAGAAGCACGGCATCCCGTTTAATGAGGAATAAGTAGCGCGGAACGCTGTTCCGCGTCGCGCCGTGGTCACGGAACGGAGTTCCGCGCTACATTTTTACCCATGACACTTCGCCTCAAATTCCTCCTCGCTGTCGGCCTCGTTCATAGCGTGCTGGTGGCGTTGGCGTTTTCGTTGCGCACCACGCAGCCGAAGCTATTTGTGGCGGCGGAAGTATTGCTGGTGATCAGCGGAGTGCTCACGTATCAGCTGTATCGGGGGTTTGTGCGGCCGTTTCAGTTGATGGCGGCCGGCACGGCGGCAATTGCCGCCGAAGATTTCACGCTCAAGTTCGTGCCCGTCGGGCAGCGCGAGATGGACCAGCTCATCGACGTCTACAACGCCATGATCGACCATCTGCGGCGCGAGCGCGTGCAGCAGCACGAGAAAAGCTACCTCTTGCAACAACTCATCGATGCCTCGCCGGCGGGCATCCTGCTGCTCGACTTCGATGGCCGCATCGCGGCCGCCAATCCGGCCGCGCTGGCGGCGCTCCAACTCCCCCTCGACGCCCTGCGCGGCCAGTTCCCCGGTGCGTTACCCGGCGATTGGGGCACCTCCCTGGGCGCCCTGCAACCCGGCGAGCCGGCCACCGTGCGCCTATCGGGCGTGCAGACCTACCGCGCCTACCGTGCGGGGTTCGTAGACCGGGGGTTCCCGCGCGCCTTCATCCTGCTCGAAGAACTCACCCGCGACCTCATCCGGCAGGAAAAACTCGCCTATGAGCAGCTCATCCGCCTGATGAGCCACGAGATCAACAACTCCATCGGCGCCGTGAACTCGCTGTTGCAAAGCTTTCATTTTTACGCGTCCCACCTGCCCCCCTCCGACCGCGCCGACTACACCGACGCCCTCGACGTGGCGCACACGCGCAACACGCACCTAGTCAATTTCATCGGTCGGTTTGCGACGCTTGTGCGCTTGCCGCCACCGGAGCGGCGCCCCGTCGACCTGCACGAATTGCTGCGCGCCACCAGCCTCCTGCTCGCCGGGCCGAGCCGCCACGCGGGCGTGCAGTGGCAGTGGGCGCTGGCCTCCGGCCCGTTCTGGATCGACGCCGACGCCCCCCTGCTCGAACAGGCGCTGCTCAACATCGCCAAAAACGCGCTCGAAGCCGTGAAAGCCCGTGCAGTCACCGAAAAAATTACGACTGCGGGAGCCGAAGAGGCGTCGGAGGCCGATACTGCGGAAAATTCATCCACCCCCGCCGCCGGCACCATCACCATCCGAACGCGCACCGAACCGCCCGAATTACGCATCGAGAACGACGGCGAACCGATTCCGTTGGCGGTGCGGCAACGCCTGTTCACCCCGTTTTTCTCGACCAAGCGCGATGGTCAGGGCATCGGCCTCACCCTCGTGCGCGACATTTTATTGGCGCACGAGTACCGCTTCAACCTCGAAACCGAGCCCGACGGCCGAACCGTTTTCAGCCTGTGGCCGATAAGTGCTGCCGCCAATTCAGAACGATTTCGCCCCCTTCTTGGTATAGCAGCGGCTGACCAATCGTCGGTTGGCTATCTTTGACCGGTTTCCGTTGCGTATCCCCAACGCTCGCGACGGACGCGGCCTCCTCCATTCAGCTCGCTTGAGGGTTTGGGTGATGCCGATAAGCCCGGTTATTCCTGCGTTTGTTGTTTTCCTCTATGTCCGTAACACTTGCGGCAGCCCCGGTGGCGGCTAAATTAAAGTTTGTTGATCCCAAACGCTCCGAGTTTTTCGCTACCCTGCGCGAGCGAGTAGACGCCTACTTCACCGAACGCAACATCTCTCGGCACGCCGATGGGCACATGTGGGTAAAAACCGTTTTTTATCTCACGCTTTTTGCTACCATCTTCGGGCTGATCTACTCCAATCAGTTTGGCCCCTGGACGATGCTCGGCCTCAGCTTCGCACTCGGCACGGTGATGGCGCTGATCGGCTTCAATGTCTCGCACGACGCGATTCACGGCGCATTTTCATCGTCGGCGCGGGTCAATAAATGGCTGGGGATGACGTTTCTGCTCGGCGGCGCCAACCCGTATCTCTGGACCATCGCCCACAACGGCATCCACCACACGTACACCAACGTCCACGGCCACGATGACGACGTGAACATCGCCGGCGGCATCGTCCGCCTCGACCACGACGCGCCCGTGCGCCCGGCCCACCGGTTTCAGCATTTTTACGCTTTCGGCCTCTACGCCCTCACGTCTATCGCGTGGGCGTTCATCAAAGATTTCCGCAATCTGGGGCGCTTCGCTACCGGCCCGCACGCCCCACGCGGCGGCCACCCCAAGCGCGAGATTTTTAATCTCTTCTTCTTCAAGGCCGCTTATTATTTCCTGTATCTGGGGCTGCCGCTGATCGTGTTGAGCGTAACGTGGTGGCAAGTGCTGCTCGGATTCTTCGTGATGCACGTAGCCGAAGGGCTCACCCTGGCGCTCGTGTTCCAGCTAGCCCACGTCGTGGAAGGCACGGAGTTTCCGATTCCGAATGACGCCAACACCATCGAAGAAAGCTGGGCGGCGCATCAGTTGCGCACCACGGCCAATTTTGCCAGCAAAAGCCCGCTCGCCCACTTCCTGTGCGGCGGCCTGAATATGCAGGTGGAGCATCACCTGTTCCCCAAGATTTGCCACACGCACTACCCCGCGCTCTCGCGCATCGTGGAGCAGACGGCCACCGAATTCGATTTGCCGTACCTCAACAACGCCTCCTTCGGATCGGCGCTCGCGTCGCATTACCGCACGCTGCGCCAGTTTGGCGCCGAGGCGTGGCAAGCTCAACAGCAAGCCCGGCGGATGGCGGCGTAGTCACACGCGGCGCGGCGCCGGTAGTCACTTCGTGCTTCTAATCTCCTTTCTGACCCCGAACCACGCGCGTGGTTCGGGGTCAGGTGCGTTTGGGCTTCCCCAAAAGATGTGGCGTGTAATGTGGAGTACCAGCTCCGCCTCATCTATGCGGCATGCAGGTGGTGGAGCGGCTTCCTGACCCACATTTCAAACCTGTTTCAAACGTGCAAACCGGATTAGTGCTGCATTCAGGAACCCGCCGCCGTAGGCTTGCCGTACAGCCGTAACACCTCGCTTACCGCCTCCCTCGATGAATCCGTTACTACTCCGTACGCTCGTGCCACTACTGACTATGCTGACGGTTGGTGCAGCCCGCGCCCAGCCGCCCCCGCAGCTTGCGCCCGCCGTGGCGGCTGAGGCGCCCCCTGAAATCGGTATCCGCGAGTATGTAAAGGCGCCCTCCGGCGGCCTCGCCCTCTGGGAGCAGCGCACCGATGCACGCCCGGCCCGCCATTGGCCCGCCGGGCGGCGGCTCTACGTGCAGACTGCCCCCGATACCACGTGGTTTCGGGTGTTGCTGCTGGGCAACTCGTACTTCGTGCGGCAGCGGGAGTTGCCGGTGCCGGGGTGGCGGTGAAGGCGCTCTACGCCCCCAAACTGTCCCCTAAAAATAAAAAGCCCCTCAGGAGTGTCCTGAGGGGCTTTTTCGTGGTCGTGTAAGGACCGAAACAATAGTTTTGGGTTCCTAGCCCTTCCCATTGACGCCGACCAAAACTGCGTTTCCAGTAAAATGGCTGGTATTAGTGGGAACGCGTGTGAACGGACGTCCCCTAAAACTGTCCCCCATCGGGGACAGTTTTGCGCTTACTTAACTGCGGCTTTTCGGGGCGCGTGTTTGCGGAATTGTTCCAGCAACTTGAGCACGTCGACTCCCACGTAGCGGTTGAAGCTCGCCTCCGTAGTATGACCGCTGGCCATCATTACGACGCGTGTCGGTACGCCTTGGAAGAGCTTCAGCGTGACAAACGTCTTGCGGCCGATCTTCGTCGATAGCTCTAGTCGTTTCAGCTCGATTAGCCTCGCGATGGTCTTCAGATGCAGGTTTACTGCCGGGCAGATCGGGGCGAGCAAATCCTGCGATTGCTGGCCGTACTTGCGAGCCAGCGCAACCGGCCGCAACAGGTCATCGTCCTCAAAAGGGATGTAGCAAACATTGCCCGTCTTGTTGCGGTCCCAGTTGATGATCATTCCCGCTACCTGAATCCGCACGTCGTTCCATGTCATTTCGTCAGCGTCGCCAATGCTCAGACCGGTGTGGGCGCAAAGCAAGAACTTGTCGCGCTCCAGCTCAACCTGGTACAGGTGCTCAGCGAACTCGGCCGAGTCGATGCTAGCCCCTCGCCCACCCCAAGTCACAAACAGCCGCTTGCGCACCTCGGGCGCGGCGAAGTCGAGCGCAGCGATAGCCACTAGCTCGGCTTCCGTGAGCGCGTCAACACCAACATACCGCTCTGGGTCTACGAATCGCTGATACTTGCGGTTGACCGGCAGATCCTGGTCAAGGTCGGCCCATTTCAGGAACGTCTTCACTTGGTCGATGTACTTGCCAAACGCATTCAGCCCACTGCCAACCACGTCGAAGCAGTAGTCACGGAAGGGGCCGTAGAACTGCACCAAGTCCATCTCCTCGAATCGCAGTGCCTGACCACGGTACTCCTCGAAGTCTTGGAGGCGAGCGAGCGTGGCGCGGTACTGTTTGATGGTGTTTTCTGACATCGGACGGCCCGTGCGCGGGTTCATCCGCGCTGCTTGTTCCATCATCCATTCTTTCAGTCGCTGAATGAGCGTGCCGCCGGCACCTGGCGGGTATTCTGCGCCGCCACGACTTGCGCGCCAAGCAACCGCGTACATTCTTGCCCCAGACGACCGATTCGACCCACGGTCGGCGCGTAACGCCCAATCTCTTGCTCGGCCAACCGGCCCCCACCGCCGCGGATCAGGTCTGGGTCGGCGACATCACGTACCTGCCGCGCCAAAGTGGGGGCTGGTTCTATCTGGCCGTGTGGCTCGACCGCTGTACCCGGCGCGTGGTGGGCTGGCACGTGCGCACTACGATGCCGGCCGAGTTGGTCAGCGAAGCTCTGCGTCGGGCACTGGTCACCCGTCGTCCGGCGGCGGGACTGATCGTGCATTCCGACCAGGGTAGCCAATACACGGCTGACGACTTTCAGCAATTGCTAACCCGACACGGGGCCCTAGCGAGCATGAGCCGCAAGGGCAACCGCTACGACAACGCTCAGCCGAATCCTTTTGGAGTCGACTCAAAACGAACTACTTGCCCGTGGCGCCTTGACCAATCTGGAAACGGCGCGCCTCGAACTAGCCGACTACATCGCCTACTACAACCTCATCCGCCGGCATTCGGCCCTCCACTACTGCTCCCCCAACGGCTTCGAAAATCAACTCCCAACCACGTCCCAACTCTGTCCGGCCTAACCCGGCCACCTCAGCAGGGCGGCGGCATCCGCCGCTGACAATTGAAAGGGAACAGGAGTAGACATCGCAAACTGGGGGACTCTTCCCAAGTCTACTAACTTCTTGGCCTATGCACCAGATATAGCACAGGGCCACCCATCGCGAAGCCCGTGGAAGCGAAAGAGAAACCGGTCGCCACAGTAGGCGAGGCCGACTATAACCGCTTGACGTTATCCGACAGCTGCCGGTCAATCACCACATGGTAGGGGTCCACGGCGACGGAAGCGGGCTTTTGGGCCACGACGAACCGCAGGTGGTTTTCGCCGGAGCGCAGGCGGCGCCTGACGAGCAGCAGGGGCTGCCCGAGCTTTTTGTCTTTGCCCACGGCCGGGAAGATGGCTACTGGCAGCGCATCGTGGGTCGGGTCGGCGGGGCGCTGATTGCCGAGGCTGTCGGCGTAGAACTTGGCGGCATGAATAGTGAAATCGACCTGGTAGCGGCCATCGGGCAGTTTGACGCTGCTGGCGGCGCTCACGCGGTTATCGAAAAGTGTAATGCGCTCGAACTGATCGGTGAGGTAGGCTTGCAGCGTGTCGGGCGCGGCGCGGCGTAGGTAACCTAGAAACTCGGTGGAATTGGTGTACGGCGCGCTCTGAAACGCCACGGCGGCCACGTACTGCTTGAGGGCAGCGTTCAGGCGGGCCTCGCCCAGCCGGTCCTGCAAGGCGTACATCACCACCGAACCCTTGCGGTAGTGCAGGTACGGCTGGTTTTCGACCAGCGCCAGCGGCACTTCCTTCCGGGTCTCGAACGACCGACCGCCGAGGTAGCGGCTCAGGTCGTACTTCAGGAAGCGCGCCATCGCCGCCGGGCCGTTGTGGTGGCGCAGCACCATCAGGGCCGAATACTCGGCCAGGCTTTCCGACAGCAGCGTGCTGCCCTGCACGTTGCCGCCGATGACCTGGTGCGCCCACCACTGGTGCGCCACCTCGTGGGCCGTCACGTAGTAGGGGTAGTTGAGGTCTTCCGCGTCCTTGTCCTTCACGTGGGCCACGAAGCCGATGGCTTCCGAAAACGGAATCGTATTGGCGAAGCTTTGGGCAAACGTCTGGTACTGCGGAAACTCCAGGATGCGCAGCTGCCGGTGCTGGTAGGGCGAGAAGTTGCGCGAGCAGTACGCCAGCGCGTCCTTGGCGCCTTCGGCCATCCGCGGCAGGTTGAACTCGTGGCCGGGATGGTAGTAGATGGTGATAGGAATGGTGCGGCGGCCGGCGGTGTCGATCCACTGATCGGTGTAGGTGCGGTAGCGGGCCGAGAGGAACGTGTAGAAGTTGAGCATCGGCCGGTCCATCACGTAGGTGAAATAGCGGCGGCCGCCTTTCGTCCACTCCTTTCGGAGGTAGCCGGGGGCGATGGCCGTCTGGTCGGCCTCGGTGCTGACGGTGGTGCGAAAGCGAATCCAGTCGGCGTCGGAGCTGAGGTAGGTGTTCTGGCGGGCCTGGCGGTCGTTGACGTTGGCCATCCGGGGCTTGGGTGAGAGGCCGTAGTTTTTACGATCCTGATCGCCGGGCAGCTCGGCGGCTTCGCGGTAGCCCAGGCCGGGCAGGTAGCCGTTGCTCACGAAGGTGCCGTTGTACACGAGGTCGGTGTTGGAGCCGGCGTTCGGGAAGCCGCGCTCCTGGTAGAACAAATCCAGCGTGAGGGCCAGTGAGTCGCCGGGGGCCAGGGGCTGGGTTAGGCGGTAGAGGCGCAGGCCGTGGGTGCGGTCGTTGAGGGCCAAAGTGGCCTGACCGTTCGCGCCCAGCATCAGGGTCCGTACCCGCGGGTGGCGCTCGACGGGCAGACTTACGATCACCGTATCAAGCGCGCGGGCGTGCCGGTTGACCAACGTAAACCGGCCCCGGAAACGCACGGCGCGGGCGCTGGGGTAGAGGTCGGTGGTGAGGGCAATGGCCGTGATGCGCGGCTGGGGCACGTGCCGGAAACGGCCGTACTGCTGTTCGTACGCCACTTGCTGCTGCTCGGCCTGCTTGGGCGTGCGGTACTCGTTGAGCACGTTGGTGTTGTAGAAGACGAAGCCGCCCGCACCAAAACTTAGCAGCAGACCCAGCGCCAGCGCGGCGGTGCTGCCCGGGCGCCAGCGGCGGCGGGCTTCGGCCAGGCGCCCCCCGGTGTCGGTGCCGCGCACCCAAAGCAGGTTGGCGGCCAAAATCAGCAGCAGGGCCACGCCGGTCCAGAGCAGCTTGGTCCACCAGAAGGCGGGCAGGAAGTGACCGTAGCCGTTCAGGGCCGAGTAAGGGCCGGGGGTTTGGGCGCCCCCAAAATCGAGCAGCCGGTGGCCCAACCCCAGCTGCCCGCGAAAGATATTGGCCACGTAGTAAAGCACCAGCACGGCAAAGCCCAGGTACTTATTGTTCACCGCCACCTGCGTGACGAGCGCCAACACGCACCAGAGCAGCAAAAACGGCAGCTCGTACAGAAACAGCGTTTCCAGGTACAAGCCCAGCTCGTAGCGGAAATAGCCTTTGCCGGTTTGGAGCAGCAATCCGGCCAGCAGCACCACCGCCAGCAGCACCACCTGCACTCCGCCCAGCGCGGCCAGCTTGCTCAGGAAGGGCACCCAGTCGGGCACGGGCACGGCGTCGGCAATCGGGGCTACGCCGGCCTGCCGCTCGCGCCACACCAGCTCGCCGCTGTAAAAGACGATGATGGCCAGGAAGAAAAAGAAGAACGAGCCCAGCGACAGTTTCAGCACCTCGCTGGTGACGGGGTACGTGGGCGTATCGAACGTCTTGCCCACCTGCGTAGCCCCCACTACGAGCAGGAACAGCACGCCCGCGCCGGCCAGGACCGCGAAGTAGCGGCTGCGCACGATGCCCCGGAATTCGAGCTTGGTGAGGCTCCACCACTGCCGCCAACTCATCCCGCCGGAAAAGACTTGGGTGACGTGCGGCAGGCGCAGGCCTAACCCCGCCGCTGACTCCGCTTCGATGGGAAGAAGCGTCCCGGCAACATCGGCTACCAGCGCGGCCTTCCGGCCTTTCCCGGCGGGCTTGTCGGCGGCGAAAGTGGCGAAGCGAAACCGGGCGTAGCACCACCCCAGCAAGCCCAGCCCTAGGCCCAGCCACACGGCCCGGTTCAGCAGCACGAACCCGCCCAAAGGCAGCAACAGGGTGTTTTTCTCGGCGGCCGTCCAGTAACGGGTCGCCAGAAACTGCGCGCCCAGCCCGAAGGTATCGAGGGTGGCAGCGAGGTACTCGTTTTTGAGGTCCTGCGTAAAGGCAGTCGACATCAGGTAGGCCAGCAGCAGTACCACGGCCCCGATGTACGTGCTCACGATGTTGCGCGTGAGCGTGGTCATCGTGAAAAAGAGGGCGCCCGCGAACAACAGATTCGGCAGCACCAGCACCAGATACGGCCACACGTAGGTGCCCGGCGGAGTAGCGGCCAGAAACCGATCGGCTTCGAGCCAGGGCATCACGCTGGCCAGCGCCGCCCCCAACCCGAGGCCGCTGAACACGAGCGCGGCCATCAGGTACGAGCCGAGAAAACGCCCGCCCAGGTACCCGATCTTACTGATGGGCAAGGTGTAGAACAGCGGATGCGCGCGGTATTCCACGTCGCGGTACACCGGGTTGCCCATCAGCGAGGAAGCGATGACCAGGCCGAACACGCTCAGGATGGTGACGGTAATGTTGACCGAGAACGGCGAGTTGATTTTCACCGCTTGCCCGTCGCCGCCCAGCACCAGCTTGACGCCCGCCCCCAGGCCACCCCCGGCCGATGTGACCAGCAGAAACGCCATCAGGAACAAGACGGCAAAGTAGATCCAGGTAGCCGGCCGCCGGAGGCGGTACTTCAGCTCGAAAAGGAAGATGGGGAGGAACATAACGAGCTAGTGAAAATCAGATGGATAGAAAGTGATTGGCCGCGCGCCTCAAGCCGCTATGGCCATTGCTGCGGTCACCGCTTCGCGCTTGCCGCGGCGCTCGTAGCGGTTGATTTCCGCGAAGTACACGTCCTCCAGATCCGGGCTAACGGCTTCGAAACCCGCCTCCGGCGCCGAGTCGGCTAGCACGTGCACCACGGTGTGGCCCGCACTCAGGCGCGAGCTGATGACCTGCTGACGGGCTTGCAGCGCCGGCAGCTCGACCCGCTCAATCTGCTTCTGCCAGATCCGGCCGCGCAGGTTATCCATCACCGAGCGCGGGTCGCCGGTGAGGAGCACTTCGCCGCGGTTGATGATGGCCATCTGGCGGCACAGATCGCTCACGTCGCTCACGATGTGGGTGCTGAGGATGACGATGATGTTCTCGCCGATCTCGCTGAGCAGGTTGTGGAAGCGGTTGCGCTCGGCCGGATCGAGGCCGGCCGTTGGCTCGTCCACGATGATGAGGCGCGGGTTGCCGAGCAGCGCTTGGGCAATGCCGAAACGCTGCTTCATCCCGCCGGAGTAGCCGCCCACGTGCTTTTTGCGCACGTCGTAGAGGTTGGTTTGGTGCAGCAGGGCGGCCACGGTTTCGCGGCGCTCCCTGGCATTCGCGATGCCCTTGAGGGTGGCAAAATGGTCGAGCAATTCCTCGGCGCTCACGCTCGGGTAAACGCCGAACTCCTGCGGCAGATACCCCAGCACACGGCGCACGGCCTCTTTGTCGCGCAGCACGTCGGTGTCGTCGAGGCGGATGGTGCCGGAGTCGGCGTCCTGCAGCGTGGCGAGGGTGCGCATCAAACTCGACTTACCCGCGCCGTTGGGCCCGAGCAGGCCGAACATCCCGGTGGGGATTTCCAGGCTGATGTTTTTCAGCGCCTGCGTTCCGTTGGGGTACGTCTTGGAGAGGTTGCGGATGGAGAGGGACATAAGTGGGAATGAGGAATGAGGAATTGGGAATGAGGAATGGGGAAGCCAGCGCGTCTTCGGGCTGATCGGCCGGCGATCGCTTGGGGAGCGACGAGCAGTTGGCAGGATATCCTTCCGTGCTTACCGGGGGCGTATCTCGGTCACGGTCGCGTCGATGCCGACCCCGACGCCGACCACTTTATCCCAGCCGCGGGCCGCCCCGCCCTTCATGTACATCGGCCCATTGAACACGGCGGCGGTGAGGCGGAGCAGGCCGGGGCCGAGGTCGCGCACCAGTTCCAGGCACACGGCTACGTCCTGGCCGGGCTCCAGCCACAGCCCGTAACGACTCACGTCCACCCGAATTCGGTCTTTAACCTGGGCGCGGGCCAGGCGCACGTACACCGCTTCGGGCAGCACGCTGCGCTGGTCGTCGGGCCGGCCGTCAGGGCCGATCTGGTAGACGTTGATCCGGTAAAAGATGCTGTCGTAGGTGCAGACGTTGACGTTGAACGACACCGCTTCGAGCATCGACAGGTACTTGATCGCGATGCGCTGCCCCATCTGCTTGCCCAGCTCGTTGCTCTGAAACCACGCCGACGTAATGTTGGAATTGCCCGAGTTGCCCAACACCCGGCGCGCGGCGCGGCCCTGGGGCCGCACCACCACCTCAGCCAGCACGGCATTGGCTTCCAGCACCACCAAGCCGCCTACTGCCGGCCCGCTGGCCCGCTGGCGGAACTCTGCTACCGTACCCGAGTAAGCGCGGTAGCCCACCAGCGCGATGCGCAGCGTGTCGGCAGCAGCTTCAGCGGGCAGGGCTAGCACGAAGCGGCCTTCGGCATCCGCCACCGTCCCCACGGCGCGGCGCGGCACGCTCACGCTGGCATAAGGCAGCGGCTGGCCGTTGGCCGCGTCCAGCACCTGGCCGCGCAGCGGGGCGGGCGCCGGCTGGGCCAAGGCGGGGTAAGTCAGCAGGACGGCCGATCCGAGCAGGAGCGAACGCCAAAAACGGTGGATATTCATGGGAAGAAGCGGCATCAGGCGTGAGTTGATGGGCCAAAATTGGGCGCCTCTCCTGCCGGCTCTCCCTTTAATATGACCATCTTACCGCGGCTCATGACCAACGCCCACCCTGCGCTGACCAACGCTGTTCGTCATGCTTATTCTGCGCTGCCTGGGGGCTGCCCGTAACTTTGCCGGATGAGTAATTCGCGGTTTTGGGGGCAGCGCGCGGTACGCCACGGCATCGGGTGGGCGCTGGTGCTGGCCTTTTTCGGGCTGCTGATTCAGTACGTGTCGCCCGCCCCCTTGCAGGCGGCTGCCCTGCGGTACGCAGCGGTGCTGTTGGCCGTGCTGGCCGGGGCCATCTACGCGCACTACGAGCTGCTGACGCGCCTGCTGGAGCGCCGCCGCTATGCGCTTTACGTACTCGGTACGGCCGCCACGGTGCTGCTGGGCGCGGCTCTGCTGAGTCAGGTGCCGCAGGTGCAAAAGCTCAATATGGTTCGCCTCGATACGCCCAACGCGGCGGGCGTCGTGGAGCCGCTTTCGCGGTTCGGGGCGGGGGCGGCCAACATCGTGGTGGCCCTGATCGGCGCCACCGTAGCCCGCTACGTGCGGCGCGGCGTGGTAAGCCGGCTGCAAATGCAGCAGCTACGGGCGTTGCAGCTCGAAACCGAACTGAGCTTGCTTAAAGCCCAGGTAAACCAGCACTTCCTGTTCAACACCCTCAACAACCTCTACGGCCTGAGTCTGGCCGCCCCCGACCAGATGCCCGAAGCGCTGCTGCAGCTCGCCGGCCTGATGCGCTACCAGCTCGACAGCTCGCGCCAGGCCACCGTGACGGTGGGCGCCGAGGCCGAGTACCTTGCCAACTACATCGGGCTCGAAAAGCTGCGTTTGCGCCACAACACTCAAGTCGAGTTCACCGTGGACCTGCCGCGCCCCGAGCAGCCGCTGGCCCCCCTGCTGTTGCTGCCGCTGGTCGAGAACTGCTTTAAGCACGCCATCAGCCCCAGCGGGCAAAACCACATTCGCATCAGCCTCACCCAAACCGACGGGGGCCTGACCCTGCGCACCGACAACAGCGTACCGCCGCAGTTTCGGGCGGCGCCCTCGGGGTTGGGGCTGCCTACCTTGCGGGCCCGGCTAACGCAGTATTACCCCGGCCCGCGCCACCACCTGCAGGTCGAGGCTACCAGCACGCACTACACCGCCACCTTGCGGCTGGTGCTGTGAGATGGGAGTTCACCGGAGAATTCAACTTTCCCGCCAATGACTGCTTCTTTGCGCTGCCTGCTGGTTGACGACGAGCCGCTCGCCCACACCGTGCTGCGCGCTTACCTCGACCGCCTGCCCGGCCTGGCCACCTGCGCGGGGAGCTGTTACGGGGCCGTCGAGGCGCTCACCTTTCTGCGCACGACGCCGGTCGATGTGCTGTTTTTGGACGTGGATATGCCCGGCCTCACCGGCCTGGAGCTGCTGCGCGCCCTGCCCCAGCCGCCGGCCGTGGTGCTGTGCACGGCCCACGCCGCCCACGCCCTCGACGCCTTCGACCTTGGCGTGGCCGACTACCTGCTCAAACCCATCCGCTTCGAGCGGTTCGTCAAAACGATCAACCGTCTGCACGAGGCCCATCGGCCGGCGGTCGGCGGGCCCTTGGCAGCACCGGCGGTCCTGCCTGCTCCCCTACCCACCCCTTTGCCGCTACCCGCCCCAGCGGCCGATTCGGTGTTCCTCAAAACCGACGCCGGCACCGAGCGGGTACGCTTCGCGGATCTGCACTTCGTGGAAGGCTACGGCAATTTCGTCAAATGCCACTTGGCCTCGGGTCGGGTGCTGCTCACGGCCGAAACCCTGCGGCACATGGAAGGCCAGCTGCCGGCGGCGCAGTTCGTGCGCATCCACAAATCCTACCTGGTGAATCTGGCCGCCGTGGAGCGCCTCAGCGGCAACGTGCTGCTGGTGGGCGCCCGCGAGCTGCCCGTGGGCAGCACCTACCGCCAGGATGTCCTGCGCCGGCTGCACCTGCGGTGAGGCTACCCGCTGCCGCGAGGCGCTACTGAAGAATGGCTCCGAGCAACTGCTATTAATTTACTCAAATCACCCGCCGCGACGAGAGTGGCTGTACGGAAGTAAGCGCAGGCGACTGCACTCGCTGAACAGATGTTGGTCTTTCAGCTTAATATTGAAAAAATGATTTCAGCATTCGAATGTGCGCGATCGAGAACGCGTATTCCTTGGCCGGGGCAAGAGCTGATAGCCGTACTAATGGGGTTGCTGGGATTTTGCAGCCCGCTGCGCGCTCAGCCCTCCGCGGCCCCGATGCCCGCACTCGTGTTGCGCGATACCACCCACGAATACAGCCTGGGCCGCAGCTGGGCGGTGCTGACCGTGCCCGCCGACTCGGCCCGGAGCGTGACCCTGGACCAAGTGCGGGCCCCGGCCTGGGCCGCCCGGTTCCGGCCGAGCCAGCAGGACGTGCCGAACTTTCGCGGCAGCGGCGGCGACGTATGGCTGCGCGCCACGCTGCTAAATCAGGCCGGGCCGACCACCGTTTGGCTGCTCCGCGCGCTGGCCGCGGCCAGTGATAGCCTCACCGTGTACGTGGTAAGGGCCGACGGGCACGTATTGCAGCTAGAGGCCAGCCCAGCGGTGAGCTATGCGCGCAGCCACGTCGAGCCCAGCCGCCACTATAACCTGCGCCTGCCCCTGCCCAAAGGGCAACCCACTGTGGTGTACGTGCGCGCCTCCGCCGGCCCGCTCAACCTGAGCATGTACGAACAGCATTTTTTTCGAAATTTCACGTATTGGGAAAACTTTGCTATTGCCGCGTTCCTGGGGTCGCTGCTCATGCTGGCGCTCTACAACCTGTTTCTGTACGCCTCCATCCGCGAGCGGAGCTACCTGTACTATGTGGGCTACGTGCTGTCATTCAGCGCGCTGATGCTCCAAATGAAGAATTTGCTTTATCTCTGGCTCTACCCCTTGCTGGCAGGTGGCCGGGATGAGCTTCTGCACCTGCTGCTGCTGGGTGCCAACATATTGCTGGGCAACCTGATGGCGCGCGCTTTTCTGGAAACCCCGCGGCGGGTACCTCTCCTCGACTGGCTGCTGCGCGCTATGCTGCTGCTGGCCCCGCTGCCGCTGCTGCTGCGCCTACTGTCGCTGAACTCCGCCGCGACGCTGCTTAGCATCGTGCTGCCGTTGGTGTCGTGCTTGGTGCTGATAGTGGTGGGGACGGCGGTGCTGCGCACGGGCTACCGGCCGGCCCGCTACTATATGGCCGGCTGGGGTGTCGTGGTGCTGTCTATCGTGTCCTACAACCTGGCGCAGTTGAACATTTTGCCCGCCAACGGGTGGACTATCAACAGCTCATCTATCGCCTGGGGCCTGGAAATGGTGTTTTTGTCGTTGGGCCTGGCCGACCGCATCAACCTCTCCCGGCAGGCGCAGCGAGAAGCGCAGGCCAAGGTGCTGGCCACGATGAGCGAAAAAAAAATCGTGCAGCAAAGGGCCAACCAACAACTCGCGGCCCGCGCCGCCGAACTGGAACAGGCCAATGCCCAACTACAAGCCAGCTTGGCCACCACTGACCACCTCCAGGAGCTGGACACGATAAAGACCAACTTCTTCACCAACATCAGTCACGAGTTTCGCACGCCGCTCACCCTGATTCTGGGGCCGGCCGAGGAACTAGCCGCCGAAAGCCCCGACCCCGCTTCCCGCCGCCGGGGCGGCCTGATTCTGCGCAACGCCCAGCGCCTGCTGCGCCTCATCAACCAGCTACTGGATTTGAGCAAGCTCGACGCCGGGGCGATGCACCTGGCCCCCACCCGTGGCGACGTGGCCGCACTGGCCCGCCAGTTGGCGGCCACCTTTGCTTCGATGGCCGAGGCGCGGGGCGTCCGCTTTCGCACCGAGGGTGCCGACCGGCTGCCGTTCGTCTTCGACGCGCCCAAGCTGGAAGTGGTGCTCACCAACCTACTCAGCAATGCCCTGCGCTTCACGCCTACGGGCGGCGAAATAGCGCTGAGCTGGCGTGAGGTGCCGGCCACGTCCGCCGCCCCGGCCGGCCTGGAGCTGACGGTGCACGATACCGGGCCGGGCATCGCGGCTGAGCACCAGCCGCGCCTGTTCGACCGCTTTTACCAGGGTGCCCACCCCACCACGCCCGATGCCCAACCCGGCACCGGCGTGGGCCTGACCTTGGTGCGCGAGCTGACCGAGCTGCATGGCGGCACCGTAGCCGTAAGCAGCCGCGCCGGTGAAGGCGCCGCCTTCACCGTGCGCCTGCCCCAGGGCCTGGTGCCGGGCCCCGCGGCCGCCGCCCCCGACGAGCAGCCCGACGCGGCCGTCAGCGTCGCCACCAGCCTGGCGGCCGACGCCGACGTGGAGCAGCTGAACCCCGATGCCGATGTGGTGCTCTTCATCGAAGATAATGAAGACGTACGCGAGTTCATCCGTACCAGCCTGGCCCCGGCCGGCTACCGCCTGCTCGAAGCCGCCGACGGCCTGCAAGGCGTAGCCACCGCCCTGGCCGAAGTGCCCGACCTGATCATCTCCGACGTGATGATGCCCGGCCTGGACGGCCACGGGGTGGTGCGGCAGTTGAAGCAGCACCCGGCCACCAGCCACGTACCTATCGTACTGCTCACGGCCCGCTCCACCACGACCGACCGACTGGAAGGCCTGGAAACCGGGGCCGATGTGTATCTGGGCAAGCCCTTCGCGGCCCGCGAGCTGCGCGCCCAAGTGCGCAACCTCCTCGCCCTGCGCGACCGCACCCGCAGCTACGCCCGCGCTACCTTGGCCCTGGCCTCCGTACCGCCCTCAGCGCCAAAGCCGGAACCGGCCGCTCCCCGTCCTGCTGCCATCCTCCAGCCGGATACCAAAGCCGAGGTGGAATCGGGCGGTGAGGCCCTGACACCGGCGCCAACCGGCGTACCGTCTACCACGTCCCGGCTGTCGGCGCTTGACCGCCGCTTCCTGGCCACCGTGGCCGCCGCCGTAGCCGCTAACCTAGCCGAAAGCGACTTTGACGTAGATCGGCTCAGCAGCGCCGTGGCCATGAGTCGCACCCAGATGCAGCGCAAGCTGCGGGCCCTGACCGGGCAGGCCCCGGCCGAGTACATCCGCACGGCGCGCCTGCACCGCGCCATGGAGCTGCTGCGCGAGCGCGCCGGCACCGTGGCCGAGGTGGGCTATGAGGTAGGCTTCAGCAGCCCGGCGCACTTCTCCACGGTGTTCTCGCGGCAGTTCGGCTACCCGCCCAGCGAGGTAGGCAAACAGGCAGTGATGGAGACGGACGGGTAAAAAAACAGCGCGACGCAACCACCGCGACCAACCACCGCGACCAACCACCGCGAACGGTGCGCCAAAGGGTGCTTCGCCAGCTTTCAGACTACCCGAAAAGGGGCGCTCCGGGCGCCCCTTTTTTTATGATCTGCCGGGGCGGTTTTGTGGTGATTTTGGAGGTGACTCTGGGAGTAACGAAGGCAAAAACCGCCCAATGGCACAAATCAGCAAGCTTTTGACCGAAAAAGGAAAGGCTTGGCCGAAAACGACAAGCATTTGCCCGGGATGAAAAAGCCCACCAAATAGGGTCCCCCGGACCTTTGCAATCATTCGGCAACCAGAAAAATACCTCCGCTGAACGGGCGCTGTTGCCCTCCGCTGACCCCCTCATTCGCTCATTTTCATTTCCATGCGAACCCCCATACTAGTCATTGCCGCCTTGCTGATCCTGCTGAGCACGGCACCCGCCGCCCAAGCCCAGGTGGGCATCGGCACCACTACGCCCGATGCTTCGGCGGCCCTCGATATTGCCAGCACGACGAAGGGCCTGCTAGCCCCGCGAATGCTGGAAGCCGAGCGGCTGGCGCTGGCCAGTCCGGCCACGGGCCTACTCGTGTTTCAAACCAACCAGCTAACCTCGCCGGTCGGCTTCTACTACAATGCCGGTACGCCCGCCGCCCCATCATGGCAGCAGATAGGCACCACTACGGCGGCCGACAACCTAGGCAACCACACCGCCACCCAGAACCTGGGCCTCAACAACAAGTGGCTGAGCAACAACGGCACTAACACCGGCCTGCGCCTCGACAACGCCGGCAACCTGAGCGTGGGGGGCAGCAGCGGCGGTGGCGCCCGCCTAAGTGTGGAAGCGCCGAGCTTCGCCACGGCCATCTTGCGCGACAGCCGGACCCCGGCCTCGCAGGTGGGGGCGCACTTGCTTTTGGCAGCCGGACCGACAGGCGGGGCCGGCTCTTACTTTGGCGGCGTGCTGGGCTATGTGCACGAAGATGCCTTCAAAGCGCACCGCACCGCCGTGTTGGAGCTGCGCGCCAACGGTAGCGGCAGCAACAACGGCCGCTTCAACCTCTATACCGGCTCCGGTGCGGCCACCCTGAACAGCCCGCAGCTGACGGTGCTGGCGACCGGCAACGTGGGCCTGGGCCTAAGTACACCCGATGCCTCGGCGGCCCTCGACATCAGCAGCACGAGCCGCGGTCTGCTGACCCCACGAATGCTGGAAGCCGAGCGGCTGGCCATTGCCAGTCCGGCCACAGGCCTGCTCGTGTTTCAGACCGACCAGGCGGGCACGTCGGCGGGCTTCTACTACAATGCCGGTACACCGGCCGCGCCCGCCTGGCAGCAACTGGGTACCACTGCGGCGGCCGACAACCTAGGCAACCACACCGCCACCCAAGCGCTGAACATGGGTGCCCAAGCCCTGACCGGCACCGGCGCCAGCATCGGCACAGCCCTGGGCCTGGGCGTGACGGGCAAAGGTGGGCTGAATATCGGGCAGAACACCGGCGGCAATATTGCCCTCGGTTACGGCAGCGGCGCGGCGCTCACGACGGGCACCGACAACCAGTTTAGCGGCTACCAGGCGGGCAACAGCACCACGAGCGGCGACAAGAACTTGTTCACCGGCTACCGGAGTGGATTTCTGAACACGCTGGGCAAGCACAACCAGTTTGAGGGCTACGAAGCCGGCTACAGCAACTTGGACGGCGAAAACAACCAATTTAGCGGATATGGTAGCGGCTACAGCAACACCACGGGCAGCAACAATCTGTTTGCGGGCTACCTGAGCGGCCGCGCCAACACGACGGGCCACAACAACCAGTTTATGGGCTACCTGAGCGGCGGCTTCAATACGCTGGGCAGCGACAACCTTTTTATCGGTTACGAAAGCGGTTACCAAAACCTGGACGGCACCGAGAACCTGTTCACTGGCTTTATGGCCGGCTGGAACAACACGACCGGCGACGGCAACCTGTTTAGCGGCTATAAGAGCGGCTTGCGTAATGGCAACGGCAATTACAACGTATTTGAGGGCTACAAATCCGGAGAAAACAACGCGGGTGGCAGCAACAACGCCTTTGTGGGCAATCAGAGCGGCAACTTTAACACGTCAGGCAATAACAACACATTCAGCGGCACCTACAGCGGCAACGACAACGAGACGGGCAGCAACAACAGCGCCTTTGGCTTCCTGGCCGGTCCCGACGCCGCCAACCTGACTAACACCACCGCCCTCGGCAACAGGGCCACCGTGAGCCAAAGCAACAGCCTCGTGCTGGGCGGCACCGGCGCCAACGCCGTGAAAGTCGGCATCGGCACCGCTGCCCCGCGCGGGCTGCTCGACGCGGCCGGCCCCGGCGACAGCTACCTGGTACAGAACCCCAACAGCGGCTCCAGCCAGAGCCTCTACCTGCCCGGCCACCTCTACCTGGCCCCCTTCAGCGGCGCCAGCGGCACCGCCTTCGTGCAGGCCCGCGTGCCCAACCCCGTGGTGGGCGCCAACGGCACCGACATCGGCCTGACCCTGCGGACCACCAACGACGGCGGTATCGTGGATGCGCTTAAGCTCAATGCCAACGGCTCGGCCGTGCTGGCCGGCAGCCTCACCGCCAATGGCGTTTTCTACGCTTCCGACCGCCGCCTCAAGCAGAGCATCCGGCCCCTGGACGGCGCACTTGCCAGTGTGCTGGCTTTGCGCGGCGTGCGCTACACCTACCGCCAGGACTTGCCCCGTCCGCTGCCCGCTGGCGAGCAGGTGGGCGTTATTGCCCAGGAAGTAGAGAAGCTCTACCCCGAGCTGGTGAGTACTGGCGCCGACGGCTACAAAGCTGTGAATTACGCCCAGCTCACGCCCGTGCTCCTGGAGGCCATCAAGGAGCAGCAAACCCAGATCGAGGCCCTACAGCAGCACCTGAGAGGCCAGCAAAGCCGCGATGCCGCGCAAACCGCCGACCTCCAGACCCTGAAATATCAGATGGCCCGCCTGCTCGGCGAGGCTTCCACTTCCCTGACCAGCGGCCGTTAGGCGCCGCGCTTTCGATCCTGTTAATGAAAACGCCATTTCGCGCCCGCCCGGCCGTTCGCTGGAGTCGCCTTCTGCCCGCCGGCCTGCTATTGCTGGCGCTGCCTGTTGCCGCCCAAACCCTGACCAACAACGGCGCGGCGCTCACGGTGCAGCCCGGCACCGTGCTCTTCGTGGGCGGCGGCTTGCTGAACCAGGCGGGCGGCACCATTGCCAACCACGGCACCGTGGCGCTTACCGGCAACTTCACCCTGACCGGCGGCAGCAGCGTCACCGGAACGGGACCGCTGCGCTTCGTGGGTAATCAGGATCAGACTTTGAGCGCCCCCACCGGCACCAGCCTGACCAGCGTGGAACACGCCAGCACCGGCTCGGCAGGCAATAATCGCCTTCTGGTGCCCAACAACCTGACCATCAGCGACCAACTTGCCCTCAGCGGCGGGCTGGTACGCACGGCCCCAGCGGCCACCATCAGCTTGCCCGATGGAGCCACGTTGAGCGGCGAAACCGCTGGCCGCTACGTGCAGGGCCACTTGAAAATCACTCGCAACGTGGTGGCGGGCTTGGTGGATTTCGGCCACGGCGTCCTCCTCGACGGTAGCGACCAAAACCTGGGCGCGGTGACCATCACCCGCTCGGCCGGCCTGAACACGGCCGACGCGACCTACGGCGCCAACCTGGGCGCCACCACCCAAGGCATCGACCGGATTTGGACCGTGATGCCCACCAACCAGCCCACGGCCCCCGTGCCGCTCACGGTCAACTGGCTCAGCGACGACGACCACGGTCTTAACGACTTCAGCCAAGCGCAGCTCTGGCAGCAGCCGGCGGCCGGCAGCCCTTGGATGGCGGTGGGCGCGGCCGGCAGCGCCGCCGGCCGCAGCCTTACACGCAACCCCGCCGTATTGGGCCGCTTCACCATCAGCAACGGCGCCAATCCGCTGCCGGTGGAGCTGATCAGCTTCACGGCGGAGCGCCAAGGTGCCGGCGCCCAGCTCCGGTGGGCCACGGCCTCGGAGCGCAACAACGCCCATTTCGTGGTCGAAAGCTCGGCCGATGGGCGCAGCTTCAGTCGGCTGGGGCAGCTGGCCGGCCACGGCAGCAGCAGCCAACCCCAAACCTACGAGTTCCGCGACCCTGACCTGGCCCGCTACGCCGCAGCTGTGGTGTACTACCGTCTGCGCCAAGTGGACGCCGACGCGACCGAGAGCCTCTCGTCGATCCGGTCGCTGGCGGTGTCCGCCTTGACGGAGCATCTGACAGCGAAAGCCTACCCCGTGCCGCTGCGGGCGGGCGAGCCACTGAGTCTACACATCGGCGAGGCCACCAGCGGCTTGGCCGAGCTGTACGTGACCGACGCTTCGGGCCGCGCCGTGCTGCGCCAAGCACTGGCGCTGCCCCTGGGCACCACCGACTTGGCTCTGCCCGAAGCTGCCCGTTGGCCCCCCGGCTTGTACCTTTTGCGGGTGACCCAGGGCGCGCAGCAGCACACGGTCAAAGTCGTGCGCGAGTAACGCGTTTTTCTGCTTCCCCTCACCCCCAATTCTTCCTCTTCAACACCTTTTTTCTCATGAAAACCGCAGTCTTCACCGCTCCACCCTGCGCTTTCTCTTTCGCCGGCCGGCCGCTGCTGGATGGGCTGCTGCAGGCGTTGACGTTGAGATTCCCACCCCTTCCTGGTCGGGTCGATATTGCGTCACCACATTTTTTCAAACTATTATGAACGACCGCATTCAGATTCGCGAAACCCAGGTTCTATCTGATAACTGGTACACGCTACGCAAGGTGACGTTTGATTACCAACGCAAAAACGGCCGATGGGAAACCCAGTCGCGCGAGGCGTATGACCGGGGCAACGGCGCCACCATCCTGCTGCACAACCCGGCGGCCGATACCGTCATCCTGACCCGGCAGTTCCGGCTGCCCACCTACGTCAACGGCAACCCCACCGGGCTGCTGATTGAAGCCTGCGCCGGCCTGCTCGACGACGAGCACCCCGACGCGGCCATTATCCGCGAGACGGAGGAAGAAACCGGCTACCGCCTCACGGCCGTGCAGAAGGTGATGGAAGCCTACATGAGTCCCGGCTCGGTGACGGAACGCCTGTTTTTCTACCTGGCCGAGTACTCGCCCGCCACCGAGCGCCGGGCCGGTGGCGGCGTCGAGGAAGAAGAAATCGAAGTGCTGGAGCTACCGCTTTCCAAGGCCCTGGCGATGGTCGCCAGCGGTGAGATTCAGGACGGCAAGACTATTCTACTCCTGCAGCACCTGCGCTTACAACAGCTCACTACTTAACCCCCTCCCATGCTGATTCTAATTGCCGGCCCCTACCGCAGCGGCACCAACGACGACCCGGCCTTGATGGCCGCCAACCTGCGCCGCCTCGAAGCCGCCGCTCTGCCGCTATTTCGGGCCGGCCACCTGCCCCTGATTGGCGAATGGGTGGCCTTGCCGCTGCTGCATCTGGCCGGCTCGACCCGGCCGGGCGACGTGGCCTATCAGAAAATTCTATACCCGGCCGCCCACCGTTTGCTGGCCAAATGCGACGCCGTGCTCCGCTTGGGAGGCGCCTCGGCCGGAGCCGACGAGGACGTGCGCCTGGCTCAGGCCCGCGGGCTGCCCGTGTACTTCCACCTGGAGGATGTGCCCGGCTGCTCGGCAACGCCGGACGCTCCTAGCGCAAGCTGACTACCCGCAGCCTGGGCCGCGGAGCCATTCATCTCTCACGCATTTCTCACGCAAAGGTGCCCCGATACGGCACCGAGGTTTCGCCCTTCCCTTTCATCTCCCTTTCATCTTTCTTTCAAATGGATCACGCCCAGATTCTCGCCCTCATTCACCAAACTGCGCCTGCTGTGGTGGCCGACGGCGACCAGCTCACCCACGATTTCTACGCCCACTTGTTCGGGGCTTACCCGGAATTGCGGCACACCTTCAACCCAGCCAACCAAGGCCGAGGCTTCCAGGCGCGCAGCCTGTTCGAGGCGATCGTACTGTTCGTCACCAAGTACGACGAATTTGAGACCCTGGGGGCCGAAGCGCGGCGCATCGCCGCCAAGCACGTGAGCGTGGACGTGCGCCCCGATCAATACGCCTTGGTGGGCGCCAGTCTGCTGGTAGTTATCCGGGAGCGCCTGGGCGCGGCAGCCACCGCCGACGTGATGCAAGCCTGGGAGCTGGCCTACGGCCGCATCGCGGGCGTGCTCACCGGGGTTGAAGCCACTATGTACGAGGCGCAGGCCGCGCAGGCCGGCGGCTGGGCAGGCTTCCGGCCTTTCGTGGTGGAGCGCATCGTGGCCGAAGCCGCCGACGTGAAGTCGTTTTACCTGGTGCCCGCCGACGGCCAGGCGCTGCCCGCCTACCAGCCGGGTCAGTTCGTGACGCTAGCCGCTGAGCTGCCTCACCAGCCCTACCGCCAGCTGCGCCAGTACAGCCTTTCCGATGCCCCCGGCCGGCCGCACCTGCGCCTCACGGTGAAGCGCGAGCCCCGCGTGGCCGACGCGCCCGCGCCCCTGATCTCGCGCTACCTGCACGACGAAGTGGCTGTAGGCACCACGCTGGCCCTGCGCGCGCCGGCCGGTGAGTTTTGCCTGAGCGCCGACGCCACCCGACCACTGGTGCTGCTAGCCGGCGGCCTGGGCATCACGCCCTTTATGGCGATGCTGGAGCATTTGGTGTGCACGAGCTCGCCCCGGCGGGTGCTGCTCATTCACGCCGCGCGCGACGCTGACCACCAGCCCTTCGGTCGCCGACTGCGCCAGCTGGCGCGGCGGCACCCGGCTCTGCGCTGCTTCGCGCTCTACCAGCGCGCGCCGGTGGACCTGCCCGACGTTGACGAGGATCAGCCCTTGGAATACGCCACCGGCTTTCTGCGGCCCGACCACCTCGACTACCTGCTCACCCCTGACTTGGCCGGCGCCGAGTTTTATTGCTGCGGCCCGGCCGGCTTCCGCCACCACGTGGGGGCGCTGCTGGCCCACCGTGGCGAGGAGGACTGCCACTTCGAGGCCTTCGTGCCCGCGCACGAGCTCTCGCCGATGTCGCCGCCGGAGTGTCCGGCCCATGCCCCCATAGCCTTGGCACTACAGGTGGCCGCGCCCCGGTGCCCCTATACCGGTCACGATGGACACTAGTTGTACAGTCCCAGAGTGAGTTGGATCGGGTCTCGGGTAAAGATAGTGGGGTTCTTCAACCATTGGGCGCAGATGAATTCGTGCGGCGTCAGGCCACGTAATATCTTGAGGCGCTTAGCGTGGTTGTAGGCGAGCAAGAAGGCCTGCAGATGCTCGTTGAGTTGGTCGGTCGTCTGGTAATGATATCGCTGAACAGTCGCCTCTTTGAGCGTGCGGTTCATGCGCTCAACCTGGCCGTTGGTCTACGGGTGAGCCGGTTTGGTGAGGCGGTGTTCGACGCCGAATTCGCGACACACGCGATCAAAGCTGTGGCCGCCGGGCAGCCACTGGTGGGGTTGGGCGGTAAACTGGACGCCGTTGTCGGTCAGCACCGTGTGGGCCGCATACGGTAGTTTGGCCAGCACGCGGCGCAGAAACTCGGCTGCCACCATCCGCGTCGCGCGGGGCTGAAGTTCGGCAAAGGCGAACTTGCTGGTACGATCAATGGCCACAAACAGGTACTGTTTGCCTTCCTCGGTGTGCAGTTCGGCAAAGTCGACGTGCAGGTAGCCGATTGGATAGTCCTTAAATTTCTTTTTCGGCTCATTGCCCCCTTCGTCCGCCAGCGGCAGACGGCTAATGCCGTGGCGCTGGAAGCAGCGGTGGAGCGCCGAGCGCGACAGGCCGGAAAGGGTGGCTTGCAGGGCATACAAGCAATCATCCAGCGGCAGCAGGGTGTGGCGGCGAAAGGCGACCACCGCATCCTGCTCGGCCGTCAGGACCGTAGAGGCGGCCGCAGGCCCCATCGGCGCGTCCGCCGTGGTGGCCCGTTTGCGCCACTTGGCCACCGTCTTCGCATTAATACCGTGATGGGCAGCTAGCGTTTGTAGGCTTTCCTGACTGCGCTGGGTAGCGACCCGTATTGCCGCCGTTGTCCAAGCGCTGCCGTGGAGTACTCGGCCTATTAAAAGCGGTTGATAGTCCAGCCCGAAAGCTACACCATCTCTTCCTGGGACTGTACACCTAGTGCAGACGCTGGTCTCATATCTGTATCATTGCAGAAACACGATGATCCGCGTAATTACACCTGCTTTACAGCTAAACTGTCCCCCAAAAAATAAAAAAGGCCCTCAGCAATGTGCTAAGGGCCTTTTTCGGCTTATCAAGTGGTCGTGTAAGGAGTCGAACCTTAAACCTTCTGATTCGTAGTCAGATGCTCTATCCAGTTGAGCTACACAACCAATTGGGGTACCTGCCGGGGCGGGCTGAAAACCGGCGTTCCCGTTTTTCGTGGGGCAAAGGTAGGGCGGAACCGCGCTACGGTGCAAACGGAGGGGCAAAAATTTCTGCGGCCTTTCTTGGTTTTATACGCAGCGGGGGCAAAATCGCCTGCTTATGCGCTCGTAGTCAAGGGCGATTCGGGGGAGGCGCGATGCGGAGTAAGGCCGAAATTTTTCAGCTTATGGGCGTTTTAGGGCGCAAAGCCCGCTTCACGGCGTGGTTGATCAGGAAGAACAGGCCCGCCCCCGACGCCAGCACGAGCAACCCTACCAACCACTGCCCGGCCGAAGTGCGCTCGGGATGGGCCAGCAGCTCGGTGAGGCCGCCGGCCTGCGTGCCGAGCCAGTAAAAAAACAGCGTGCGCGGAAGCATCCCCGCGATAGACCCTACCACGAACCGCTGAAAATTGACACCCACCGACGCCAGCACGAACGTCATCAGCGCGAAGGGCAGCACCGGCGAGAGGCGCACCAGAATGATGAGCTGCAAGGTGTCGTTTTCCAGTTCGGCGATGACCGATTCGGCCTTCGGAAACAGGTGCAGGAACCGGCGGAGCGCGCCGTGGTCGATGAGGCGGGCGAGGCGGTAGCCCGTGGCCGCCGCGATGCCGTACGCCGCCACGGTGCCCGCAAAGCCTTCCCAGCCCAAAAAATACCCACTCAGCAGCGCGATGAACGTGGTATGCGTAAGGCCCAGCGCCATCAGCGCGGCCGTGATGGCGAAGTAGCCGAGCATCCGCGGGCCGCTCATCCCGGCCAGGAACAGCGTGCCGCTACCGTCGTAGAGCCACGCCGTAATCAGCGAATCGATGACAAACGGCGCCACCGCCAGTACCAGAACCGCCACGAGCGAGCGGGCATTGAAACGCAAAAAATCTGTAAACATCTGAGGAGCTAAAGCGGATGACAACCAGTAATCAAGCAGCAATCAACCAAAAATCAACCGAACCACCGCGTACGCCGTCCGTACCGCAAAGAACCGACAGCGCCCGGCCCCACCTGCGCGCCGTACCATTGTCGGTTGAAAAACTTGTTCCTACCGGGAGCCCGATTGCGGGTTCGCGTGTTCCGCTCCGATGCCTCATACTGCACCCCGCCCCGACCTGCTGCGCCTTTCCTACGACGATTACCGCGCGCTGCCGGCCATCGCGAACTCAGATTTAAGCAAACTACGTGATTTCCTGAACGGACGGGGGCCGCGCTCGGTGGGCAACAACGCGGCGCTGTCGTTCGGCACGGCGTTCCATACGGCGTTGCTGGAACCGGAGTCGTACGTGCCGGGCCAGCCGGGCATCAACGATTCGCTGGTGTGGTGGATGGTGGAGGCCGTACGCTACGACGCCGACTTGCGCCAGATGCTCGCCGACGGCTTGGCCGAGCCGAGTTGTCTGTTCACCGACGCCGAAACCGGCACGCTCTGCAAGCTGCGCGCCGATTTGGTGGTGCCCACCGAAGGTGCGTACACCATCGTCGATTTCAAGAGTACGATGGCCGCCGATTGGCACGCGTTCGCGCTGCAATGCTCGGTGTTCGATTACGACCGGCAAGCCGCGTTTTACCTCGATGCCCTGCACGCCGACCGCTTCTTGCTCGTGGGCGTACAGAAGGCGGCGCCATATGGCATTTTTCTGGTAGAAGTGACACCGGAAATGCTCGCCGAAGGCCGCGCCAAGTACCGCGCGCTGCTCAAGCTGCTGGTGCCGGGCCGCGAGGGCGAGGTGCTGCCTTTCGTCAGCGCCGAGGCCGTTCGGGCTGCCGTGAAGGAGTTGGGCTTGCGGCCGGATGCCGATACCGTGGCCGGAGCTACGGAGTTTTAACGACTGCTGGCCGTCTTACACCACCACCGCTTCCAGCCCATTGCCTTCATATTCCGCCCCGCGCCGCACGGCGAGGCGGCTGTCGGCGAGAACCAACTGCCCGGTTTGGATGGCGGCAAAATCGTGGTTCCAAGCGGCGCGTTGCGCTTCGCGGGCCGGGGAGCCGAGCGCGGTGGCCGGGTCGGTGGTGAGGGAGCCCGTGCGCCGCCGCCGCAGGTATAAAAAAGCATCTGCATTACCGATACGCCACCCAAACGAGGCGCGCAGCAGCAATTGAGTGTCGCGGGCAAACCGCAGGTGCGTCGAGAAACCACCGGCGGCCAGCAAGCTCGCACGGCGCACCAAAAGTGTGGGGAACAGCGCCGGATGACCGGACGCCACCCGCAGCGCCGCCGACGCATCGAGCGGAAACCGCACGGCCAGTACCTGACCACTCAGGTAATCGAGCCGCAGCTCGTGCGAGCCGACGGCATCGAGTTCGCGCGCGGCCAACGCGGCGCCGAGCGTGAGGGCACGGTCGAGGGTAGGCACGTCGTCGGAATCCTGAAACAGCACCCACGGGGCGGTGGTGCGCTCTACGGCCCGCTGGCGCACCACGTACGGGCCCACGCCCGGCCGCCGGAGCGCGCCCAGCCACACGCCGGGGTGCGGCTGTCCGTAAGTTTGTCCAAGCGCCGCCGTGGCGGGCGTCGGCGGCTCGTCGAGGCCCACGATGGCTTCATCGGTGCTGCCCCGCAGTTGCGGTGCCACGCGCGCCAGGCACTCGGCAAGCCAGCGCGCGCTGCCCCGGTGCGGAATAATCCAGGCGATGGGCGGCGCGGGTACGGGCGGCTCAACTGGCGCCGCTGCCGACGCGGGGCCACCCACCTGCACCACCTGCACCCGCACATCAGGCAGCCGGAAAGCAGCGTCGAGAACGGTGAGCAACGGCGTGGAGGCAGCGGACGGCAGACGCGCCAACAAGGTGGGCGGGGCAGCCCAGGAGCGAACTTCGGCATCGGCGCGGCCGGCCAGTAGTGGTGGGCGGCGGTAGCGCACCAGCACCACCAGCGTGGCGGTGTACCCTGGCCAGTGCGCCGCCAACGTTCGGCGCACGACGGCGGGGCGCAGGGCGTCGCGCGGGTCGAGGTGCGCGGTGAGGGTCTCGGGGCCAATGGCGTGAGCAGGCCGCCACAACACGAGTGGGGCGGCGGGGTGCCGGGGAAGTTTGCGGTGCGTGCCCAGCACCCACCGCACCCGCAGCCGCTCGAACGCGCCCAGCCAATGCCGCAGCCGCAACCCGATGGTGCCCGGCCGCAGCCGTGTCCGCCACCTAAGCAGCCACCGAACCAGCCCATCGTGCAAATCGGCGGAAGACATTTCGGGCGGCTAGTGGTTACGTTTGGCGACACGTGCGGATGGCCCGCTGCGCAATAAACAACGCCTCGCGCCATTAGCCGTACGTGCAACCGCCCATGCCTGAGCTTCCCGAAGTAGAAACCTACCGCCGTTTCATCGACGAATTAGCCCTGCACGTGCCCATCGGGGCGGTGCAGGTGCTGGATGCGCACGTGCTGACTGTGCCCGAAACCGTGCTGCGCACGTCCCTGGTCGGGCACCACTTCACGGGCTCGCGGCGCATCGGCAAGAACCTGTTTCTGCTGCTCAACGACCCGCCCGGCGCCGCCCTGACGCTGCATTTCGGGATGACCGGCGACGTGGCCGCCTACCGCGACGACCACGACCGGCCGCGTTTCGTGCGCGTGGAGTTGGTTCTCGCCGACGGGCTGCGCATCGGGTTCATCGATCCGCGCAAGTTTGGGCGGGTAGGGCTCACAGCCGACATCACGGGGTTTCTGGAAGCCAAAAAAATCGGCCCCGATGCCCTCGACGACCTTTCGCTCGCGCACCTGACGGCCGCGCTGGGGCGGCGCAAAAACGCCCTCCTCAAATCCGCCCTTCTCGACCAGCGGCTCACGGCGGGCCTCGGCAACTGGATCGTGGATGAGGTACTGTTTCAGGCCCGCCTCCACCCGGCGCGCCGCTGCGGCGAACTGACGACGGCCGAAATCACGCGCCTCCACGCCGCCGTCGGGTTGGTGCTGCGCACGGCGGTGGCGGCCGAAGCCCGCTACCGCGATTTCCCCGTTGATTTCCTCATCCACGCCCGCGAGTGGGAGGATGCGCCCGCCGGGGCCTCCACGACGCACTGCCCGCGCCACCCGAAAACCGAGATTCAGAAGCATTACGTTGGCGGGCGCGCCACGTACTGGTGTGCGCGCTGCCAGCCCGCGCCGGTGGGGTGGGTGGCGGAGGAGGGGATGTAGGTTGCCCGAAGACGTTTGCGATGCCAATATGATCATTTTGGCAAACACTTGGTTTTCGTTCAGCCAATCGGGTAATTTAGGCGGCAGTCTTTCACTTTAACGCCAAAAACCTATATTACGCATACCCGCGCACGCTACCTGCTGATCGGTATGGTGCTGCTATTTGCCACCGGCCGGCTTCTGGCGCAAACTAGCACCGTGCAATACATCAACGGCCACCCGGCCTACATGAGCAACCAATTGCTCATCAGTTTCAACCCCAAAGACATCAGCACCGAAGCGGTCGATAATGAGGTGGTCGGGTTAGATCGGACAGCGGGCGAAGGTATCTTCGAGACCCGATGCCCCCCCTCCCCCCTGCCGGCCCCGCGCCGGCTTCCCGTCGAAAATACGATGCGGCGTTCCGCGCCGAGGCCGTTCGCCGCGTGCAGGACGGCCACCCCGCCGCTGCGGTTGGGCGGTCGCTGGGCCTGAGTCCGTCGGTGCTGGCGCGCTGGCTGGCGGCGGCCCGCCGCCCGACCAGTGCCCTCGCCGAGCAGGAGCTGGCGGCCGAAAACCGCCGATTGCGCGCCGCCTTAGCGGTGGCCGAGCAGGAGCGCGACATTTTAAAAAAAGCGGTGACGAGCTTCGCCCAACCGCTTCCTCGCTGATGCGCTACCGCTTTATTTCCCATCACGCCCCGCAGTGGCCCGTGCGTCGGCAGTGCCAGTTGCTGGGCGTGAGCGCCAGCGGCTACTACGCCTGGGTGAGCCGCCCGGTGCCGCCCCTCACGCCTCCGCCGGCCTGGCAGCAGGCGGCCCAACAGCTCTTCGACGCCCACGCCGGTCGCTACGGCACGCGCCAGCGGCAAGTCGCGCTCGCCCAGCAACACGCAAGCTGTCAGGCACAGGCACAGGTACCGACCAAATCAGTCGCCGTCGGCCGCGACCGTTTGCGACGGTGACTGCGCCAGAGCGGGCAGCAGGCGCTCTGCACCCGCCCGCCGGCCCCACGCCCGCGCACCACCCAGCCCGACCCCATCGCGCGCTGTGCGCCCAATCGCCTTGCGGAGGCGCCCGCGCCCACTGCCCCCAATCAGATTTGGCAGGGCGACATCACCTACCTGCCGCTCGCCTCGGGCAAATGGGCGTACCTGGCCGCCTGGCGCGACGCCTACTCGCGCGCCGTGGTGGGCTGGAACGTAAGCGCGACGATGACCACCGACCTGGTGCTCGACGCGCCGCGCCGCGCTGTCGCCGTGCGCCAGCCGGCGGCGGGCTTGCTCGTCCACGCCGACCGCGGCTACCAGTACACCAGCCGCCCCTTCGCCAAGTACCTGATAGCGCATAAATTCGTCGCCTCGTGCAGTCGCACGTGCAATCCGTACGACAACGCGATGGTCGAAAGCGGCTGGTCCACGCTCAAAACCGAATTACTGCCCGGCCAGGCGGTCTTCGCTGATCTGGTCGAAGCCCGCGCCGAAGTCGAATACTACCTGGGCACCTACTACAACACCCAGCGCCTCCATTCCGCCATTGGCTACCGCACACCTACTCAATTCGAGCAACTCCCCACAACTCCTAACTAACCCTAAACCGACTGTCCGTTTCTAGCCGACCACCTCAAGTGCTAGTGGATTCCACCAGCGGACAACTACGAATGCTAGCGCCGCTGCCAAATGACGACAGTGGAAAACTCGGCCTATTTTATGGCATCGAACAAGCCGCTTGGGCCACCGACGCCAACGTCATTTTCTGGACGTGTGGCTCCGATCTGTTCCGCACCGACGCGGCCACCGGCGCCACCGTGAAGCTGCGCGACGGCTGCGTGAACAACCGTTACGAATACGTAGCGGCGGCCCCGGATGCCTCGTTTGTCATCGTCACCAAGTATTACCAGCGTAGAATCGGCTACGATTCGCTGGAAGTGCAATCCACGGCGTGGCGCATTGCGGGCGATGGTTCCAGCGAGCAGCGGCTGCCGGTTCGCTGAGTGGCGTTTGCTACAAAATTTGATAAAAATTTCAAACGTGTAGCATTTTCGATGCTACACGTTTGACCAATGCAACTAAAATTGTAGCACAAGCCTACCGCTCACCCTACAACCCCCAATCCATCGCGCCAATCGCGGCCGTGACGCCGGCGCGGGCTTTTTGCAGCTTGGCTTCGAGTTGCACCTGTTTCAATTCAGCTTCCAGAAGCTTGGAATCGCGGGAATTGACGAGGAACACGGTGCTTTCACCGGCTTCGAATTTATCGACTTCGCCTTGCCGGAGCTGGCGGTATTGCTCCGTCATGCGGCGCTGCTGCACCAGCAGGTTGGCGAGCGTGCGCTGCTCGGCGGCCACCTGGCGCACGGCCGTGGTGAGGGTGCGGCGCACGGCTAGGAGGTCTAAATCGTTGTAGACCTGCTTTACGCGCACGCTTTGCAGCTTGCCGCGCTCCTTGCGGAACAGCAGCGGGATGCTGAGGGTGGCGCCGAGCTTATAATCGTTGGCGAAAGGTTGCGAAAACTCACCTGCGCCGGGCCGCCCCGTCGCGAGCAGGTTGTAGTTGAGGGTGAGGTCGGGCAGCAGGTCGGTGCGGCGCCACCGCTCTTCCACGCGCAGTTGCTGGCCTTTGAGGATGAGCTTGCGCACTTCGGGGTGGCGCTCGGTCACGAACAGGAGCTGCTCGTTCAATTCGGCATCGGTGAGAGGGCGCGGGTCGAGGGGAAGCGCCGGGGGCGCGGCGCGCGGGTCGAGGGCGACGGGCTCGCCGTCGGCGTTCCAGAGGTGGACGCTCAGTTCGAGGGCGGCGGTGTAGGCGTCGAGGCGGGCTTGCTGCTCGGCCACGCGGCGCTCGCGCACCAGCAAACCGGCTTCGAGAGTATCGATGGCGGCCAGATCGCCGACGGTCACGCGTAGGCTGGTGGCGTCGTAGCGCTCGGCCGCCAAGCGGGTGGCCGTGGTGAGAAACTCGCGGCGGCGGGCGGCTTCAAACCAATCCCAATACGCCTTGAAAGCGGTGAAAATGACTTTGTTGACGGCCTTCAACCGCTCGGCTTCGTTGATTTCGGGCAGCAGTTGCGCTTGCCGCAGCAAGGCGCGGCGCTCATCCATCCCGATGGCGGCGGCGAGCGGGAGGCTCAGGCCGGCGTACGTGAGGCCGGTGCTGGGCACGGTTTCTTCGGGGTTGAGGAAGACGCCGGAGTTCTGCTCGTAGCCCGCTTTGAGATCGAGGCCGCCGGGCCAGAGCGGCACTTTCAGGTTGGTATCCCAGCGGCTGTAATACTCCTTGCCCTTGAATTCCTTGCGTGCCAGATCGCTCTCGATTTTGGGGTCGAACTGGCCGCGCGCCTGAAGCAGCTCGGCGCGGGCAGCCTGGGGCAGCAAATCGGCCTGCTGCACCACCGGGTGCCACGCCGTGAGGGCGCGGTAGAGGTCGGTGGGCGTGAGGGCGCGCAGGGTATCGGGGGCGGGTTGGGCAGCAGGCAGGGCGGTGGGTTGCGCGCAGACGGGCCGCCCGGCAATGCCCAGCACCAGCAGCGCCGGCAGCAAAAACCGCTGGAAACCGCCGACGAGACGCTTACTTTTTCGCATCCTTCCCTCCTTCCGTTGTGGTTTTGGTGCCGCCTTTGCCGCCGGCCGCCGCATCGGGCAAATCGGCGGGAAAGGCGTTGATCTGCCGCCACAGTTCATACCACACGGGTACCGTTTTGAGCATCGCCCAGCCGTTTACCCCCGAACCGGGCCGCAATTGGGGCGGCCACGGGTTGTCGGTGGAATCCGGGACGACGAGCATCCGGTACTTGCCGGTAGCGGCATCGGCCACATAATCGACCACCTGCACGCGCCCGCCGAAGGTACCGATACTCGCGCCCGGCCAGCCCGAAAACTGGAGCGCCGGCCACCCGTCGAACTCCAGCCGCACGGGCGTACCGGGCCGCACGAGCGGCAAATCGACGGGCCGAACGAACACCGTGGCAATCAGCGGCGAGCCGGTGGGCATAATCGTCGCCACCGATTCACCTTCCTTGATCGTCTCCCCGACGCCCACCCGCAACGCGCGCACCACGATGCCATCCTGCGGCGCCCGCAAAATGTAGTTGCCCTGCCGAACCTGCACCGATGCGAGCTTATTGATGAGCTTCGACAGCTCGCTGTTCCCATCGGCCAACGCCGATTGCGCCGATGACCGATCCGACTCCGCCTTCGCCAGTTTATCGGCGTATTCGGCGCCCAACGACGAGATTTCGATGCGCGAATTGAGCAACTCGTTCCGCGAAACCAGCAACTTCGACTGCCCTGAAATCAGCTTCGATTCGGTCTCTTGGCGCTTCAAACGGCGTTTCTCCAACTCCGTCAGCGGGAATAATCCTTTGGCGTACAACGCTTCGAGACGGGCGAGTTGCTGGTCGGCGACGCGGCGCTCCAGGGTAGCGGCCAGCACGTCGGCGGAATCGGACTGCACTTTCAGCCGCGACTGCTTGATCTTGTTGTACGCCTTTTGAATCGAGAGCCCCCGACCATCGGTCAGGGCCGCGATTTGCTGCGTGAGCGCCTCCACCTTGGTTTTGTACGCCACGATGGCGGCCTCCTTCGCCGCCACCTGCTCGCGCAAACGGGTAATGATTTGCGGGTCGAAGTACTCATCCTTTACCTCCGACAGCACCAGAATCGTATCGCCGCGCCGCACGCGGTCGCCTTCCTGGTGCCGCCAGCGCTCGATGCGCCCCGCAATCACGGTCTGAATGGTTTGCGGCCGGTCTTCGGGCCGCAGCGCGGTGGTGGTGCCGCTGCCGCTGATGTTCTGCTGCCACGGCAGAAACAAGCACAGGAAAAGCGCGATGCCGATGCCTGTGACCCAACGGGCCAGCCGGCGCCCGGCGCGCGGCGTGCGCAGCTCTTGCAGCTCGCGCAAATGCTCTTCGGCGGCGGTTTGGGTGATGATTGCCAATGTGTTGTTTTTAGTTTTTAGGGTTTAGTTTTTAGTTTTTAGGGCTTAGGGTTATTGATAATGTGTTAGCGGACAGAAATTATATTCGACTCGAATTTTCATGAGCTGAACACTAAACCCTGAACCTTAAAAACTAAACCCTAAAAACTACACACTACCTCACGCCACCAATTCCGCCATCAACTCGCGGAAGGCCCGGTCGCTCCCCAGCAACTCATCGTACGGCGCCGGCGGCGAGACTTGCCCTTCGCGCACCACCGCTACGTGCCGCAGCAACCGCAGCACCGCCGGCGAATCGGTGAGGCAGACCAGCGCCCACGGCCGCTCTTCGGCAAACAGCCAGTTGAAGCAGCGGTGGCGGTCGTGGGGTTCCAGCTCCACGGGGTCGCGCAGGAGCAACAGGCGCGGGTGCGCGATTACCGCGCGCGCCAGCAGCAGCTTCGAGATGAGGCCGTCAGGCAGGGCCGGGTCGGCGGGAATGAGTTCGGTGTCGAGGCCGCGCGGGAGTTGGTTGATGAGCTCGTGCATCCCCAGGCCGCTGAGGGTCTGGTGCAGGTGCGCGGTGGTAATGCCGGGGCGCCCCAACGTGATGTTTTCGAGGGCCGTACCGGCGAAAATGTCGCGCTGCGTGATGGTTTCGCCAATCAGACGGCGCAGGGCTTCGCGGTCGAGACTCGGCAGCGCCAGCCCGTTTACCGTGATGACGCCATCGTAGGGCAACTGGCCGAGGAGGGTGCGGCACAAATCGACGGTGGCTTCGGGGTCGGCGGAGGTGAGGCCGAGCCGCGCTTCGGGCTCGATGACGAGCGACGCGTTCCGCGCCACCACCCGCCCCGTGAGCGGGTAATGGGTGGTGACTTCTTCGTACGCCACGCGCAAACCCTGACCGAAATCGGGGTTCAGGCCGCTTACTTCTTCCAGCGGCTTATCGGTGATATGGCCGAGCTTGTCGAGGCCGGTCAGCAGGTCGTACACCACATCGAGGCTCAGAATCAGCTTCTCGACGGCCCCGACGATGAGGACGATGATGAGTTCCGAAGCCACGATTTGCCCCAGCGAAATCTGGCCCTGCGCGAGCAACACACTCGCCAGAATCAACAACCCTCCGACCACCAGCGTCTTGAACGCGATGGCGTAGGTGTAGAGCGTCATCAGCACCTTGAAATGCTCTTTGCGGTAGTGCAAATAGCCGGCGACCAGCGCATCGGCTTTTTGCACCGCCAGCGTGCCGTGCGGCGCCAACCGAAACGCCGACAGCGCCCGCGCCACTTCTTCGAGCCAGAACGCCGCGCGGTACTTGTACTTCGATTCGGTGATGCTCGTCTTGAGCCCTTTCGGCCCTACCGTACGGATGATGACGTACAGAATCAGCACCAGAATCATCGAAAAAAAGATGAAAAAGGTGTGATAAAACGACAGCACCAGCAACCCGAACACCACTTGCAGAACGGCGGCCGAGATGTCGATGAGCAGTTTCGGCAGCCCTTTCTGCACGTTCAGCACATCGAAAAACCGGTTTACGGCTTCCGGCGGATACTCGCCTTCCCAACCGCGCGTGGGCTCGATGCGCGGTAGGCGCCGGGCAAAATCGAGGGCGGTGCGGGCGAAAATCCGCCGTTGCAGCACTTCCACCAACGAAATCTGCTGCACCTGCAAGATGCCGCTGATGATGATAGACGCAATGATGAGCGACACCAGCACCACCACGCTCGCGCCCACGAGGCCGCCGCTCATCAGCCCGATGAGCGCCTGCACGCCGAGCGGCAGGACCAGCCCTAGCAGCCCCACCGCAATGGTGTAGACGTAGATGTAGTAGATATCGCGTTTTTCGAGGCGCAGCAACTCCACCAGCCGCTGCACCGGCGTGAGGTGAGTGGGCTGGTGGTCGCCGTGGCCGTTGGTGGGCGTACCGGCCGTAGTGGTGTGGCCGTCGGTAGCGGTAGCGGCGTGCGGCAAGACCAGCGGAAACAGCATCAGCACGCCGGAACCGGTGGGCGCGCCGGCCTCATCGGCGGCGCACATTACCAACTCTTCGGCATGCAGGACGGCGGGGTGCCAGGTGCCGTCAGGGGCCAATTCTTCGGATTGGCGTACCCCGCGCCCTTTGTCGGGGCGGTAGGTAATCACGGCGCGCGGCGCCGCTTCGTTCGGCGTTCGCCGAAACAGCACGATGGGGTGAAAGAGGTCGGTGAGGAGGCCGTCGAGTTCGGCGGGAGCCACGGCGCGGCGCACCAGCGCCACGTGGGCGCGCTGACCAAGCCGGGCGATTTCGGCGGCGAGGGTAGCGGCGTCGGGCGGGCGGTTGGCCGAGGTGGTCGGCGGCGCAATGGTTTCCGTCCAGTGCGGCGGCGGCGGCGTATGGTCGAGTAAGGGCAGCAGCCGCCGGACGACGGCCAACGGAATGTTGGAGAACATGAAGCGCGAGTAGGTGAAGCGGACGGGCGCCCCGAGCCGCCCACGCGGGCGGTTCAAGGCTAAACTACTGAATGGCGGCGAGGTTCTCCAAAGACAAATTTTAGCGGTGAAGCGGAATGCGCGAGGGTGTGGTGGTGGTCGCCGAGCTGGCGGGCGGCAAATATCGCCGAAAGCACTGTCGAAATGTATCCGGAGGTCGAAAGAGGCCGCCGTACTTAGTGCGGAAACCTTTCCCGGCCTCCAACACTGCCAAAGAATGACAACGGAAGCCTTCCCCGACCTCAAGAAAAGCTTCCGCAGTGCTGCGGAAGCTTTTCCTGACCCCCGGAACTGCCAAAGCGTCAGTATTTAAACGGTTCCGGGGGTCAGGATAGCTTGCCGACGCAATTTCGGGCCAAAACCCCGATTGGCAGGGGAGGAGCGCGGGCCTGCGGCCCGCTTGCCGCCGCCAACACGCTACCAGGCTCGACAAGCGGGCCTCCGACCCGCGCTCCTTTTGCTGCTCAACCTAGCTTTGCGGTTCATCATCGCCCACCCCAAATCAATGGCGCCCACCGCCCCCTGGATAGCTGAATTGGATGCGCTGCTCGCACCTTTTGGCGGGTATACCACCTTCGCGCCCGCCGATATCGAGGTGCTGCGCACCCTCATGACCGAGTTGCACGTGCCCGCGCACCAGCCGCTCTACGACCGGTTTACGCCGCCCCGGCACGACTACCTGATTCTGCAAGGCGGCGTAAAATGCGTCACCCAGCACCCGGACGGCGAGCGGATTCTGTTTTTCGCGTTTGAAGGCGAGGCCATCGGGTACCCCGACTTGAACACGCCGTGGGACGTTCTGCCGAAAACCGAGCAGTTCGAGACCCTGGAGCCGTGCCGGCTGCTGCGCTTCGACCACGAGGCGTTTGCACGGGCGGCCCGCACCCATCCGGCGCTCCTCGTCCTCGAAAACCTAACCCTGAAAGAGTACATCAATTTCCTGCAACGGCGCCTGCACGCCCAACTCAGCACCACGGCGGCGGCGCGCTACGAGCAGTTGCTGCGCTACGAGCCGCACCTGCCCCAGCGAGTACCCCAACACTTGCTAGCCAACTATTTGGGGATGAGCCCCGAAACTCTCAGCCGAATCCGCGCCCAACGCGCCGGAACTTGACGAATATCAATGCCGAAGGGGTTGCGGGAGGACGTGCTTTGTCAAAAAAGAAGCTCGTCTATGATTCCTGCATCTGCGGCTGCAACCACTGCCCCACCGGCCGCCGAGCCGAGTATCCACCCGGCGCCTCCAACCCGTCCGGCCCGCATCGTAGCCTTCGATTTGGCGCGCGGCGCGGCCGTGGTGTTCATGATCCTCATCCACGTCCTCAACCTCATTTCCACGGAGGCGCTGGAACACCATACGCGGTTTGGGCGAGTGGTGAGTTTGTTGGGCAGCACGCCCGCCGCGCCGGTTTTTATGCTGTTGATGGGCGCCTCGTTCGTGCTGGCTCCGCCGCGCAGTACGAGGGCGGGCATCGGGCGGGGGCTGCAGCTCCTGGCCACGGGGTACGCCCTAAACCTGGCCCGTTTCGTGGCGCCGCTCGCGCTGGCCCGCTCCCTCGACCCCACCGCCGCCATCCCCCACGCCCAAAACGGGCTGCTGGCGTACGCGTTCATCATCGATATTCTGCAATTCGCGGGCTTGGCGTACATCGTCCTGACGCTGTTGCACGCCCGCCGCGCCCGCTCGTGGGCCGTGGGCGCGCTGCTGGTAGAGGTCGCGCTGGTGTCGCCGTACCTCTGGGGCCGGTTCGCGGATGTGCCGGTAGTGGGGCGACTGGCCGATTTGCTCTGGGGGTCGCGCGGCGAGTTGGTGGCGTTTCCGCTGTTCCCCTGGCTGGCGTACCCGTTGGCGGGCTACCTGCTGGGGCAGTGGCTCCAGCGGGCGCCGGGCGCCGGTATCGACCACTTTTTCAGCCGACTACTGCGGGTCGCGCTGCCGCTGCTGGTGGCCGGCGGCCTCTGGACGGCCACCGACCCCACCTACCACCTCGGCGATTACTGGCACACCGGACCGGGCGGCATCGCGGCGTCCATCGGCTTTATAGGGGTGTGGCTGTGGGGGTGGCACCACCTGAGCCGGTGGGTACGTGGTACTTCGGTGGAAGCGTTGCTGCTCTTCGGCAGCCGCAACGTCACCACGATCTACCTCATTCAGTGGACTTTGATCGGGTGGCTGACGCTGCTGACGGGCTACAAAACCGCTGGTTTGACCGCCACTTTACTTTGGATGGTTCTCGCGCTGGTGGTCAGTTTGGGGCTGGCCTGGGGCCGAAATCGGTGGTGGCCCGCCCGCCGCTCCGCTCAAATAGCCCGCCGCAGCACCAACGTGGTATAAAACAACTCGGTCGTGCGGCGCACCAACAGCGGAATCGGCCGGCCATCGCGCGAGCGCAGCAACTGATCGAGCGCGGTAAGCGAGTAGGTATCGGTGCCGCGCCCGTCGATGGCGAGTAGCTCATCGTCGGGGAGGAGCCCGGCGACTTCGGCCGGCGAACCGGGTGTTACCTGCACCACCACGATGCGCCGCAACGAAGTGCCGCGCGCCGCCAGATCGCAGCCGCTCATGTCGTGTTCGAACGGCGCGCGCAGCCCGCTGCCCGGCCGCAGCCACAGGCCGCGTCCTGGATAATCGAACCACACCCGGAACCGCCGCAGTGCCTCGTAGCCGAGCGTACCCTCGCGCCGGACACGCACCTTGGCGCGCGCCGCCGCCGAATCGGGGAACGACACCAGCGGCAGCCGCAGCCGGTATGGCCCCAGTGCCAGCGCCCCCGCCCGCCCCAGCCAGCCGTTGATCGGCCCGCTCAGACCGCGCCCCAACTGCGAGCGCAACCGTTGCGGCGGCAACCGCAGGGCGGGGTGCGCGCCCATTTCGAGCGACAGCGCGTGCCCGGCCCCCGTATCGATGAGCAGCCGCGCGGTAAGGGTGTCGGCGGGCGCAGCCTGTTCGATCAGACTATTGATGTACGGCTTGCCGCCGCGCACCGCCAACGGCAGCCGCGCGGCCCGGCGCGGCGCCCGAAACCGGCCGGGGGCGTGCAGGAAAACGGCGTCGGCGGCAGGCCGAATCTCGACGACGAACGCCCGAAAAACATCGAACCCGATCAGGCCCGCCACCGGCTCGCCCACGTATTGGCTCAGCCGCAGGACATCGCCGGAAAGTACCGTCAGGGGGATGGCACCCGGCGCCACGCCCGACAATTCGATGCGCACGCTGTCGTGGTACTCGGCCCGGAGGGCGGCGTCTTCGCCGGCGCCTTCCACGAGCAGGGGCTGGCCGGGCGGCAGGTGCAGCGAATCGCGCACGGCGGGGTCGGTGAGAATGGCCGTTTCGACGCCCGTATCCAGCACGAACTGAAACGGTCCACGCCCATTGAGCATCACCGGAATCAGCAGCAGGTTGCGCCGCACGCGCAGCGGCACGCGCGCCAGTCGCGCGGTGGGGTTGGCCAGATGTAAAAGCGCCGGCCGACCCGATGCCGGCGCCCCCAATTGCGCCACTCCGCTCGATTGCGCGCGCGCCGCGCCGCCCGCCAGCAGCGCCGCACTCAGCAAAAACAGGCGGAACCAGTGCGGCGTCATAGGACGCAAAGATGGCGCGCTGCTGATCGGGTAGCCCCGGCGTGCGTCCCTTGCCCGGCGGTGGAGTGTGGCGTGGTTTGCTTGCAAATCGCGTAAACGGTGCGCTACGCGGTTTGCAAGCAAAGCACGCTACTTCGTAAGCCCCCCCCACGTCCCCTCCGGCCGCAGCCGCAACCCCCCCCCTTCGGCGTGCAGCGGCGCGGCGGGATTGTCGCCGGGTTGGTAGAGTTGGCCGGTGCCCAACCCCTGCGGCATATCGGCGGGGCCAAGGTCGGCGGCAAGTTGCGCAATGGCGTTGAGGCCAACGTTCGATTCGAGCGCCGACGTGAGCCACCACCCGATGCCGCGCGCCCGCGCCGTCGCCACCCACTGCCGGGTAGCCGCCAGCCCGCCAACCAGCGTCGGCTTCAGCACCAGGAAGGCGGGCTGTACGTGGTCGAGTAGCTCGGCTTGCGCGGCGGGCTGGGTGAGGCCGATAAGTTCTTCGTCGAGCGCGATGGGCACCGGCGACGTGCGGCAGAGCGCCGCCAGCGCCGCCGGTTGCCCCGCCGCAATGGGCTGTTCGATGGAATGGAGGCCGAATTCGGCCAGCGCGGCCAGTTTTTCGGGCGCACCGGCGACGGTAAACGCGCCGTTCGCATCCACGCGCAACGTCAAGCGCTCCGGCCCGGCCTCGGCCCTGATTTCGCGCAGAATGTCGAGTTCAGTAACGAAATCCAGCGCCCCGATTTTCAGCTTCAAACAAGTGTAGCCTTCGGCGAGCTTACGGGCAATCTGCTCGCGCATAAACGCGGGCGTCCCCATCCAAATCAAGCCGTTGATGGGCAGCGCGGCCTCGCCCCGCGCAAACGGCGAATCGAACAGCACCCGCCGCCCGCCGTTGGTCCAATCCAGGGCAGCCGTTTCGAGCCCGAACCGCACCGACGGCAGCACCGCCGGCACCAACCGCAACGCCGCTTCCGCCGAAAACTCGCTCACGGCGGCACGCGTGAAGCGGGCGGCGAGGGCGTTCAGGTGCCCAAAAAAATCGTCGTCTTCATCCGGACTGAGCCCCGCCAACGGCGACGCCTCCCCTACCCCGGCGGGCTGGTCGGGGTACGCGGGGTCGTCCAGAATCAGGTAATGCGCCACGTGTTCAGTAAGCGCCCCGCGCGAGGTTTTGGCTGGAAACGAGAACCGCATGGGGCGCCGCACGGCGCGAAGTCGAAGAGCCATCAGAAGAAATTTCGCCACCAGCCCGCCCCGCGCGAACCACGCCGCAAAGCTCGCAACGAAACGCCCCGCCCGGCGCAGCGGCCGAGCAGGGCGTTTCGTAAACCATCTTTTCAGCGCCGCTTCGGCGCCTTACATCGGCTGCCCGGTGGCGTTACCGTCGGTCGAGTCGCCGTCGCGCGAGTTGGAGTGCGTGCCGCTCATCGAGCCGGCACCCTTCATCCCGCTATGCCCCGATTCCGATTCACGCTTGGGGGTGCGGCTGGGGGTAGTAGCGTCGTCGGCAGCCGCGTTTTCGGGGGCATTCGGATCTGCTTCAGCGCCCACATTCTGCGAGCCGCCGTAGCCGCCGCCGCTGCCGGTAGCGCCCGTGCTGCGGGCGCCGCTGGTGTCGGTTTGGGAAGCGTCTTGGTTTTGGTTTGGGTTCGGATTTTCTGGTTGCGTGGCCATGGTGAAGGGAAAAAATGTGAGAGAAAAAAAGTCGCTAACAACGATGGTAACCCTTAAAATTTGTCATTACGAGGAGGCTTTGCGGTTGCGAGCCGTCACGTTCCTCGCGGTAAACTCCGCGCGGCAAAGCAATCTCGCGGCAGACGAGCGCGCCCAGAATAACGCGAGATTGGCATGTCGGCCCTTCGTTCCTCAGGGTAGGCTCCAAGCCTCCTCCTCGCAATGACAAAACGAGGGAAACGCCCTCCTACTTACCCGAATCCGACCCCGAACGCCTTGCGCCCTTACCCTTCCCCGAATCAGCATTAGGCGTAGTGGGCACGCGATATTCGCCGCCGGGCTTGCGCATATCGTTGCGGTCGTCGTCGTCGCCGTGGCGGTGGTCGGTGTGGTTCCCGGAGCGGGCGCGCGGCGTGCCGCCGTCGGCGGTGCGCTCGGCGGGACGTTGGTTGTGGGCGGCGTCGCGGGCGTTATCGGCGTCGTGGTCGCGGGTGTCGGCGGGCACCTTGCCGGTTGGTTTGGAGGAAGCCATGGGGAGGAATGATGTGGGGATGTGAAGATGAGTGGATGTGGCCCTTTTGCTGAAACCGTGTCCGTGGTGTTTCAGACCTATCACGTTGGCGGCTCGGCAGTTGGCCTTTCGTCTGAAATGCTACGGCCGCCACCAACCGAGGTTGTGGCAAGGCCGGAGTTTCGGCGCCGTCTGCCGCGTACGCCTGAACCGGGCAACTCTCCACCAATAAGCCCGCCCCGCCGCCCGACCTTTACTCCCGCTATGCTCGTGCCCGCCTCCCCTCCGATTCCGCTTCCCGGCGCGCCGCTCACGTGGCGGCAGCACTTCCGCGACAACTTCCTGGTCGCGTACCCGGTCGTGATTTCGCAGCTCGGCCACATCGCCGTCAATGTCGCCGATTCGGTCATCGTCGGGCGCTTGGGCGAGCGGCAACTTGCCGGCGTCGCCCTCGCCACGAGCGCGTTCGTGGTGGTGCTGGTCGTGGGATTGGGCATTTCGATGGGCCTCACGCCGCTGGTGGCGGCGGCGGCGGCGCGTGGTCGTACGCACCGGCTGGCGCTGTTGCTGGGGTCGGGCGGGGCGGTGTGCGCGGCGGCGGGGGTGGCGCTGGCGGCGCTCGGTTGGGCCAGTACGTGGCTGCTGCCGCACCTCGGCGAGCCCCCGGCCGTGGTGGCGCTGGCGAGTCCGTTTCTGCGGGTATTATCGCTCTCGATGCTGCCGTTGATGCTGTTTCAGGCGCTCCGGCAGTTTGCCGAAGGGTTGGCGCTCACCCGCCAGGCCATGGTGGTTTCGCTGGGCGCCAACCTCGTCAATATCGGCCTCAACTACGTGTTTGTCTTCGGTTTGCTCGGGTTCCCGGCCCTCGGCATGATTGGCTCGGCGTGGGCCACCCTGCTGGCGCGCGTGCTGATGCTGGCCGCGATGGCCGCGTGGTTTTGGCACGCGCCGCGTTTTGCGCCGTACTGCGCGCAGTTGGCGACCCGCTGGAAACACGCCCGCCGGATTCTCGGCCTCGGCCTGCCCATCGCGGGCCAAATGATGCTCGAAACGGGCGCGTTCGTGTTTTCGGCGCTGATGATGGGCTGGGTGGGCACCACAGCACTCGCGGCGCACCAGATCGCCATCAACGTGGCGAGTGTGACGTATATGGCGGCCTCCGGCATCGGCGCGGCGGCCACGGTGCGCGTCGGGCAATTCGCCGGTGCCGGCCGCCACCACGAGGTACGCCGCGCCGCCAGCAGTGCCCTGTTTCTGGCCTTCGCGTTTATGCTGCTGATGGGCGTGCTACTGGTGCTGATGCGCCACCAACTCCCGTGGTTCTACGTGACCACCGCCGACGGGGCCGCTGCCCGCGCACTCGCCTCGCATCTCCTCATCATCGCGGCGCTCTTCCAAATTTCGGATGGCGTGCAGGTGGCCGCCCTCGGCGCCCTGCGCGGCCTGGAAGATGTGCGCGTACCGGGCCTCATCTCGTTCATCGCGTACTGGGTCATCGCGCTGCCGCTCGGCTACTGGCTGGCGTTTCCGCTCGGCTACGGCCCAATGGGCCTCTGGGCGGGCCTCAGCATCGGCCTGACGCTCTCGGCCGTGGCGCTCTCGTGGCGCGTGCGGGTGTTGAGTGAGAGTGTTTAGTTTTTAGGGTTTAGTTTTTAGGGTTTAGGGGGCTGTTTTTCGTGCGGGTATCGCGCGGGGCTCTGCCCGGTGTGTGGTATTTGCGGGCGTCCCGCCCGCCGGTAGCACGTGGTAGCTGCTACGTGCCGCTCCACTAGCAGTTTGGTAAGTTGCGGCTTGGTAAGTTTGTATACTTACCAAGCCGCAACTTGCCAAGTAAGAAAGTCGATTGGCAACCGGAGTGTCAAAGTCGGGATGTGGAGGAGGAGAAAACAGCTGATTTTTGCGCCGCTCACTTCGGAACAAACCACCCCGGCCGTCGCCTTTCCGGGGTGTGATTTTCCGCTCCCTGCTCGCCCTACTCTGCGCCATCCTCCCGGCGCTTGCCTCCGCTGAAACCGATCCGCCACGCGCGGTCGGCAACACCGATTCAACGCTGCTGTGGCGGCCCGAAAGGCGTCTGACGTGGGCCGACTTCCAAGGCACCCCCGGCCCCACCGAAAAGCTCCACGCCCTCACCGCCGCCGACCTCAACGTGCAGGTATCGTGTACGAGCGATGTGCTGACGGTCGGCGTGCAGGCCATTTTCCTGCCGCGCGAGTCGTGGACGAAATCGCCGGACTCAGCGCCGCTACTCCGCCACGAGCAAGTGCATTTCGACCTTACCGAAGTCCACGCCCGCTTGCTGCGGCGCACGCTACAGCAACTGAAAATGACGTGCAAGCAGGCGCAAACGCAGCTTCAGCCGGTTATCGATGCCGCCTTCACCAACTGGCAAAAAGCGCAGGATCAGTACGACGAAGACTCGCGCCACGGCCTCGACCACGACGGGCAGGCCCGCTGGGAAAAGCAGATCGCCGACCAGCTTCGCGTCCTCAAATAGCCCGGCAAATCTGCGTCACCAGCCCCGGCCCTTCGTACACGAACCCGGTGTAGAGCTGCACCAGATCGGCGCCGGCCGCCAGCCGGTCTAGCGCATCCTGGGCACTCATCACGCCGCCCACGCCGATCAGCGCCACTTCGGCGGGCAGGGCCGCGCGCAGTAACTGCGTAACGGCCAGCGCCCGCGCCGTGAGCGGCGCCCCGCTCAACCCACCCGCACCGAACCTCTCGACGACGGCAGCGGGCGTCCGCAGCCCATCGCGCGCAATGGTGGTGTTCGTGGCGATGACGCCCGCAAACCCCGCCTCCACCACCAGCGCGGCGGCATCGCGGAGTTGCTCGTCGCTGAGGTCGGGCGCGAGTTTGAGCGCCAGCGGCAACGGCGTGCGGCGCCGCTGATTCCGCGCCTGCAACTGCCCCAGCAACCGTTGCAGCGGCTCGCGGTCTTGGAGCGCCCGCAAACCCGGCGTGTTCGGCGATGACACATTGACGGCGATATAGTCCACGACATCCGCCAGCGCGTCGAACCCGCGCAGGTAATCGTTGGCGGCTTCGTCGTTCGGCGTATCCTTGTTTTTGCCGATGTTGCCGCCTACAATCAGCCCTGCCGGACGCTTTTGCAGCCGCAGCGCCGCCACTTCGGCCCCGCCATTATTGAAGCCCAGCCGGTTGATGAGCCCCCGGTCGGCGGGCAGCCGAAACATCCGGGGCTTGTCGTTGCCGGGCTGCGGACGCGGCGTCAGCGTCCCGATCTCGACGTGCCCAAACCCTACCGCCGCCCACTCGGCTACAAACCGCGCATCCTTGTCGAACCCCGCCGCCAGCCCCACGGGGTTGGCAAAAACCAGCCCCATCACGCGCCGCGCGAGGTGCGGCGCGTGACACGCCGCCCAATCGATGCCCAGCGAAGCCCGAACCGCCGCGCCCACCACGGGCCGCGTCAGCAGCGGCAGCGCCTGAAACGCCGCATAATGGGCGGCCTCAGCGTCAAATTGAAATAGAACGGGCTTTACAAAGGTTTTATACATCAGCAGCAAAAAATACGTACCGAAATTCGGGCAAAATGAAAATCAGCGAAATCAAACAATCTGCTCAATCAGCGATCAGCTACGTGGATGAAAATCGGTCATCACCTGCCGCAAATAGTCGCGGTCGAGGTGCGTGTAGATTTCGGTGGTGGTAATGGATGCGTGCCCCAGCATCTCCTGCACGGCCCGCAGATCGGCGCCGCCCTCGATGAGGTGCGTCGCAAATGAGTGGCGCAGCGTGTGCGGCGAAACATTCTTCGTAAGCCCCGCCTTCGCCGCCGCGTCTTTGATGATATTGAAGATCATAACGCGCGTCAGGTGGTGCCCGCGCCGGTTGAGAAAAGCGAAATCTTCCTCGCCCGGCTGAATTCTGAGCGCATTCCGCACCGTCGAGAAGTACAGCATGAGGTGCTTCGTGGCGTCGCGCCCAATCGGCACCAACCGCTCCCGATTCCCCTTGCCGATGACCCGCAAAAAGCCCGCTTCGAGGTAACAATTGCTCAGTTTCAGCTCGATCAGCTCCGTCGCCCGCAACCCCGACGAGTACAAAACTTCCAGAATGGCACGGTTGCGTTCGCCTTCGGGCGTCGAGCGGTCTACGGCTTCCAGTAGTTTTTCGACCTCCGGAAAATCAAGCACATCGGGCAAGTGCCGCCCGATTTTCGGCCCACCCACGGTATCCGTCGGCGCCGTAGCGATGAGGTCTTCCATCACCAGAAACTTAAAAAACGTCTTCAGCCCACTCAGCATCCGCGCCTGACTCGGCGCGCTCAGCCCAGCCTCGCCAAGCCACGTCATCATCCCCCGAATGTGCGCCGGTTCTACCTGCGTCGGCCCCACGTGCCGCGCACCCACCGAAATCAGGTATTGCCACAGGCGCTGCACATCGCGCCGGTACGCCTCCACGGAGTTGGCCGCCAGCCCCTGCTCTAGTTGCAGGGTGCCCGTGAATTGCTCAATTGCGAGGGGCCAAGTCATTGGAGGAGCTTTGAGTTTCGAGTTTCGAGTGACGGCCGATGTGTTGCCGAACACGGGTCGGCTGGCGCGCAAAGTAGGGGCGCAAAGGTCGGGGTAGTTGGTAGTACGCACGCCGCTTACCGGACGCTGATAAGCGCGCAACCCGCCGAACCACAACACTCGAAACTCAAAACTTGAAACTCGGAACTCCCAAACTCCCGACCTTTGCGCGCAATGCGCACCATCTCCATCATCAACGGCCCGAATCTCAACCTGCTCGGCCGCCGCCAGCCCGCGCTGTACGGCACTAAGTCGTTTGAAGAGTTTCTCCCCGACCTCGAAACGACGTTCCCCGACCTCACCCTCCACTACTTCCAAAGCAACCACGAAGGAGTGCTGCTCGACAAGCTCCACGAAATCGGGTTCACCCACGAGGGCATCGTCTTCAACCCGGCGGCCTTCACGCATACCTCCATCGCCCTCGCCGACGCCGTAGCCGCCATCTCGACGCCCGTCGTCGAAGTGCATCTGACCAATATTCTGGCCCGCGAAACCGAGCGGCGCACCAGCCTGCTGGCCCGTAACTGCGTGGGTTCCATCAGCGGCTTCGGCCTCGAAAGCTACCGCTTGGCACTGCATTGGCTCCAAAAACACCTCGAACGCCCCACCGTGGGGTTTAAGATTTAATTCCCCCCAATTTGTCATTGCGAGGAGGCTCTGTGGTTGCGAGCGTAGCGCGGCAAAGCAATCTCGCGGCTTGCTCGGCGCCGCTTAACCGCCGCAGCCAGCACGCTGCGAGATTGCCACGTCGTCGCAAAGCCTCCTCCTCGCAATGACAAAACCTTTCCTGATCCCCACATCCAAATGCTCCTCTCGTTCAATCCCGGCCCCGCCAAAGTTTACCCCGAAATCCGGCAGTATATGGCCGATGCCCACGACCAGGGCATCCTGCAAATGGGCCACCGCTCCGACCGTTTCGTGCAGCTCAGCAAACAGGTCGTGGCCGACCTCAAAAGCAAGCTCAACATCCCCGCCGAGTCGTTCGTCTACTTCGTGTCGTCGGCGACGGAATCGTGGGAAATCATCGCGCAGAGCCTGACCCGCGCCTCGTCGCTGCACTTCTACAACGGCGCTTTTGGCGAGAAATGGTATCAGACGGCCAAAGCGTTGCGGCCCGCCGCCGTCGCGCACCCGTTCGGCGTGCAGGAGGCGCTCGACGCGCGCGGGCTGCCCGCCGCAGCGGGCGTCGAGTTGGTGTGCCTCACTCAAAACGAAACCTCGAACGGCACGCAGGTCGATGCCACCACGCTTCAGCGTATCGCGAATCACTACCGCGAGGCATTGGTGTGCGTCGATGCCACCAGCAGCCTCGGCGGCGCCAATCTACGCTACTCGCGCGCCGATGTGTGGTTCGGCTCAGTGCAGAAATGCCTCGGGCTGCCCGCCGGGCTGGGGCTGCTCGTTTGTTCGCCGCGCGCCGTCGAACGTGCCCGCCAGCTTGGGCACCGCAGCCATTACAACGCGCTGCTGAATCTGCACGAAAAGATGCTCAATTTCCAGACGACGCACACCCCCAACGTCCTCGGCATTTACCTCCTGAGCCGCGTTTTGCAACAACGCACACCCCTGAAAGCCATCAGCGACCACCTCACGGCGCGCGCCGAAATCCTCTATAAATTCTTTGAGGAAAATTTCCCGCAATGGGCACCTCTCGTGAGCAACCCGGAGGTGCGCTCGCACACCGTCTTGGCCATCCAATGCGCCGCGCCGGGCCTCGATGAGCTGAAAAAAGCCGCCCTCGCGCAAAACCTGCAACTCGGCAACGGCTACGGCGCGTGGGCCAAAACCACGTTCCGCATCGCCAATTTCCCGCAGCACCACGATGCCGAACTGGTGCAATTGCAACGGTTTTTAGTGGGGATCGGCGCGCCCGCGTAGGGGCGCGCCTTGTACCCGACGCTACGAAATACCATTTTTATGCTTTCCTTCAACCAAATCCTCTCCGTCACGCTCACGCTGTTTGCCGTCATCGATATTCTCGGTTCGATCCCGATTATTCTGCGGTTGCGGCAGCGCCCCGGCGGCATCCACGCCGAAAAAGCCACCCTCGTGGCGGGCGTGCTGATGGTGGTTTTCCTGTTTGTGGGCCAGAGCATTCTGGGGTTGTTTGGCATCGATTTCAAATCCTTCGCGCTCGCCGGGGCCATCGTCATCTTCCTGATTGCCATCGAGATGCTGCTCGGCATTACACTCTTCAAATCCGACCCCGAAGCCGGCGGCGGCACCATCGTGCCGCTGGCATTTCCACTCATCGTGGGCGCGGGCACCATGACGACACTCATTTCGCTGCGGGCGGCCTACTCGCTGCCCAACGTGCTGGTCGGCATCGTCCTCAACCTCGTTTTCGTGTACGCCGTGCTGCGCGCCTCACCGTGGCTGGAACAAAAGCTCGGCAAAGCCGGAGAAGATATTTTGCGACGCGTATTTGGGGTAATTTTATTGGCGATTGCGATTAAATTATTCAAGGCCAATTTCTGATGTAGCGCGGGGCTCCGGCCCGCGTAGCGCGGCAGCGTTTTCGCATTTAGTTTACGTTTAGCGCACCTAACATACCGCAGCAGCCTTCGGCTCGCGGGCCGGCGCCCCGCGCTACATTCCACTCGAAATGATTCACTTATTCACCGACGGCTCCTCCCGCGGCAACCCCGGCCCTGGCGGTTTCGGCGCCATTCTGCGGTACGGCCCGCACGAAAAAGAATTGGCGCAAGGCTACCGCCGCACTACCAACAACCGCATGGAATTGCTGGCCGTCATTCGCGGTCTCGAAGCCATCACCAACCCCGCGCTGCCGGTTACGGTCGTCACCGATTCGCGGTACGTTGTGGATGCCGTCACCAAAAAATGGGTCGATAACTGGCTCCGCAAACCCGATTTCGGCGGTAAAGCCAATCAGGATTTGTGGCGCCGCCTGGTGCCGCTCCTCAAGCTCCGCTCCGTCACCTTCACCTGGATAAGAGGGCACAACGGCCACGCCGAAAACGAGCGCTGCGATGTTCTGGCCGTAGCCAGCGCCCTCGGCGAGCTAGGCCCGCTACTAGTCGATACCGAATACGAAAAGCTAGGCCAATAACCGCTCGCCCGGAGCTTCAGCTCCGGCAAACTGTGGGCTAAATTCCGCACTACAGCCTCACGCCCGCTTCCCCAGCTCTACTACTTGCAGCTCGGTCACTTTGCCCTCGCGCAGCACAAACCGTAGCAGCGTGCGCACGTGGTGAAACCCGTGTTTCCCCGCCGCGCCGGGATTAAGGTGCAGCAGCCCCAGTGCCGCGTCGGGCACGGCTTTCAGAATATGCGAATGGCCGCTGATCATCAGCGTCGGGCGCGGATATGCCGCTAACAGTGCGGCCCGCACACGAGGCGCGTAGTGCCCCGGATACCCGCCAATGTGGGTCATCCAGACCCGCACGCCTTGAACCTCAAACGCATTGACCACCGGGTGCCGTGCCCGCAGCGGAATCGGATCGATATTGCCCCATACGCCCCGCACGGGCTTGCCGAGTGTATCCAGCTCCTCAGCTACATCGGGGCCAAAATCGCCGGCGTGCCAGATTTCATCCGCCCACGTCAGGTGCCGCCGGATGCCGTCGTCCAGATAGCCGTGCGTGTCGGAGAGGAGGGTGATGCGCACGGGGAGATGTGATGGGGTGAAGGATGTGGGAATGTGCAGATACTAGAGAATGTGGCTAAGGATTCCCCTCCTGCGAGCGGCTTACCGCGAAGTAGGAGGGGTGCCCCGAAGGGGCGGGGTGGTCCCACATAGTGCCCAGAGCGGTTGAGCCTACGCAAAACGGAAGCATTGAGGTGGCACTACGCGAGACCACCCCGTCAGCCTTCGGCTACCACCCTTCCTACTTCGCGCCGCTGGCGCTCGCAGGAGGGGAATTGGCGAGCTAATAATCCACATATTAGGACATTAGCTTACCGCCCCCACACCTCCGGCGCTTCGCGCCACGCGCTCAAGTGCGCCAACTCTTCCTCCCCGATCACGCTGCGCGCTTGGGCTTCAGTTAAAAGCGCTGCGTAGTCGCTGAGGCAAACCAGCGGAATTTGCGCGGCCTGAAACGCCCGCTCGGCCTGCGGAAACCCGTACGTAAACACGGCGAGCATCCCCACGACCTCCGCTCCCGCCGACCGCAACGCTTCGGCGGCTTTCAGAGAAGAGCCGCCGGTTGAGATCAGATCTTCGACGAGGACGATGCGTTGGCCGGGCATTACGCGACCTTCAATCTGGTTGCCCATCCCGTGGCTTTTGGGCTGCGGACGTACGTAGCTGAACGGCAGGCCCAGCCGCTCGGCCAGCAGCGCGCCTTGGGCGATGCCGGCCGTTGCCACGCCCGCCACGGCCTCGGCTGCCGCGAAATGCTGCCGGGTGGCAGCCTCCAACGCCTCAGCAATGGCCGTCCGAATTTCAGGGAACGCGAGCGTCACGCGGTTGTCGCAGTAAATCGGCGAGCGCCAGCCCGAACTCCACGTAAAGGGGTCGGCGGGACGTAGGCGTACGGCTTCGGAATCGAGGAGCCACCCCGCGACGCGGCGCGCAGTGACGGAATCGGCAGGGGAAATGGCAACAGACATAGAAAAAACCCGACAAATCGGTTAAAAAAGAACCTTCGCTCCGGCCACAAAGTAACAGACTGATACGAGCCCCACCGAACGCTCCGCGCGCACGGGCGAGGTTTTGTGCGTTGTTTTGGGGCCGCGTTCGCGCGGTCTGCCTCGCTCCTTCACCATTCGTCAGCTGCTCATCGCGCCGTGAACGTCTTCATCAACGACATTCCGCTCATCATCAAGCGCGCCACCGAGAAGGTGCGCCGTCGTCAGTACGACCTGATACTTGACCCCGGCGCCGTTTTTACGTCGAAGGATTTGGTCGGGCACGTGCTGGTTCGCGAGGCCGACGACCCCATCATCGACCGGATCACGCGACTGATGGAGGTCAAGAAGCTCAAGAAACTGCTGTCGCTGACGATGTTGGCGGTGCAAAAAAAGCAGCTCATCCAGCACCTCAAAGACCAGTTCAAGATTGTGAAGGCCGGCGGTGGGCTGGTCGTGAAAGACGGCAAGCTGCTGCTCATCTATCGCCTCGGCATGTGGGATTTGCCTAAAGGCAAACTCAAACGCGACGAGTCGGTGCCCGACGGCGCCCTCCGCGAAGTCGAGGAAGAGTGCAATATCAAAGTGAGCATCGTCACGAAATTGCCCGGCACCTGGCACTCGTACGCCTACAAAGGCACCAAGATTCTCAAAAAAACGAGTTGGTTCCTGATGGCTTGCCACGACGACAGCCAAATGCGCCCCCAGGTCGAGGAGGACATTCAGGAAGTGCGGTGGTGTACCACGGATGAAGCCGTAGCGCTTTTGCCGGAGTCGTACGCGTCGGTAGCGTTCATCATCCGCCACTATCTGGAGTTGGCGGGCAACCCGGCGGGCGAGCAGAGCCGGTAGTTCTGATCCGTAGAGGCGGGCCTAGCGCCCGCCCATGATTCGTGCATTGTAGCGGTGTAGGGGCGGGCACAAGGTCTGCCCCTACACCGCCGAATCGAGATCGAACGGCACGAACGGCGCGGCATCGGCCCCATACCGCAGCATTTCGCGGATGATGGTGGACGAGATGGCCGCCAGCTTAGGGTCAGTAATCAGAAAAATCGTTTCGAGTCCGCTGCCTTCCGGACCTTCGTAGAGGTAACGGTTAGCCGCCGCAATGGTGTTTTCGTACTCGAAATCGGTGGTATTACGCAAGCCGCGCACGAGGTAGCCGGCGCCGATTTCGCGCGCAAATCCAGCGGTAAGACCTTGGTATTCAGTGACAAAAATCTTTTCGTTGCCGCGATATAATTCGGCGATCATTTCCACCATTCGCGGCACCGGGAAATAACGCTGCTTCGTCGAATTATTACCGATGGCGATGATGAGCTTATCGAACAGCCCGGCAGCCCGCAGCACCACATCGTGATGCCCGTTGGTAAATGGGTCGAAAGAGCCAGGGAAGATGGCAATTCGGGAGTGTACAGTATTTTGTGTTTCGTTTTTAGTCATTTGTATGCAAAATAAATCAGTGCACAAAAAGAATTAATTCGGTCTAAAAACTAAAAACTACACCCTAAATACTCCCTTCTACCCACACAAATGCAACGCAAATAACTCGAAATACCGATGCGGAAACGTTTGATCCAGTCGGTAGGTGTAATGCAGGTCGGGCGGGCGCTCGCCGAGGCGGACGGTGCGCACGTAGCGCCGCAGAAGCTGCAACAGCGCGGCGTCGGGCGTGAGGTCGCCCCAGACCGTGACGGGCACCTGTTCGGGCGTCAATTGTAGCTCCTGCATCACCAAAATGGTGAAATACACGAGGTCTTCGGGCGTGGTGAAGGCGAAGACATTGGTGAATTCCAGGCGTCGGCCACGCACCACGGCCACCGTCAGCAGCCCTGCGCTGATGTGCAGATGCACCGTGGCCGGGTTGGGCGCAAACGACGTTTCGGCGCGCGCCGGCTGGTGCAGCACCCCTTCGAGAAGGGCACTCAGGACGGGCAACACTTGCGCCACCCCGGCGCCGTAGGTAGCGGCGAGCCAGTCGGGCAGGGCGGTTTCGACGGCAAAAACGGCCGTCAGGTCGGCGGCTGGGTGCTGGTGCCACAGCACGCGCTCGTGCGCTTCGTCGAGGGTGCAATGCAGCGCGAGCAAGCCCGGCGCGTCCTCGGCGTGGAAAAGCGGCGTGGGCAGCAGCGTGGCGCGCTCGTGCTGCACCGCCACCCGGACGTGATGCCAGCCGCGCGCGCCCAGCCAGCCGTGGTGGTGCGCCAACGCGCGCAGGGCCGCCGTGGGGCCACTCGCGGTATCAGCATGTTGGTGAGTGCTTCCCGTCTCTGACTCACTAGTCGCCACAACCGGCGGCGCGTCGTAATCTTCAAACGCCACAAACTTATTGCGCGCCAAATCGGCCACGGTCAGCCGGAGGCCGCCATCGGCCCGCGCCACAGCATATAGGCCATAACCGGTGCGCTGCCCCGGATCGAACGTTTCGTCGTGCAGACGCAGCGTGGGCGTGAGTGAAAGGACAGCGGAGGCAGGAGCAGCAGGCATAAAAACGGGCGCGCCGGGCCACCGGAGCAGGTAGCCCCAAAGGTAGCAGCCGACGGCGGGCGGAACGCACGTCTTGCGTTCAGATTACTGCTGATGATTCGTTTCCCGAAACCCCCAAAAGCGGCACATGCAGTTCGGCCGCAGTGGCGCACGCCCGAATTACCGGGTGCAGTTCGGCAGGTGGCAGCGCACGCCACTCGGCGGGGGTGAACCAGCGCAAACCGGTGAGAAGCTGCGCGGTAGGGGCGTGTTCGGGATCGTGACCGAGGTGGGGCACGGCGGCTGAATCGAGGGCTTCCACCCTAAAAAACAGCTCTACGGCCTGCAAACCGGCCGCAGGTGCCCGGAACTCGTGGACGCGCACCAGCTCGCCAACGCGCACGGCGAGGCCGGTTTCCTCGCGAAACTCGCGAGCGACGGCTTCCTCCAGCGATTCGCCGAATTGCCATCCGCCGCCCGGTGGCGACCAAAAAACCGCCCCGTCCGGCAACAACCCGCGATGGCCCGCGAGCAGGACCGCATCGGCCGCCGGATGCCGCACCGAATTCAGCAGTAAGCCGCCGACGCGCACCCGCACCCGACCAGCGTAAAGGGCAATAAAATCGGTCATAAGTACTGAGCAACGCGGCGCGCGCCTAGCTTCGTAGCCCCAAAGCTCGTTAGCCGATGTCCGACTTCCACGTTCGCAATCCCGATTTCCGCGCCACCATCGCTGAAAAACTCACGCGCCAGCACTTTCTGCACCTCATCGGCCTGACCCTGACCGATTTGGCGCCGGGCCGCGTAGTCGGGCATTTGCCTTTGGAGCTGAAACATCAGCAGCAAGCCGGTTTTGCGCACGGCGGCCTCGTGGCAACGGTTGCCGATACGGTGGCGGGGTTTGCGGCCGTCACGCTGGCCGCCCCCGGCGATCACGTAGTTACCGTCGAGTTGAAAATCGCGTACCTCCATCCGGGCGTTGGCACGGCGTTGCGCGGCATCGGCACGGTACTCAAAGCCGGCAAAACGCTCACTTTCACCGAAGCCGAAATCTGGTGCGCCCGCGACGGCCAGCCCGACCTGCTCATCGCCAAAGCCTCCGCCACGATGATGGCGTTTCGGGCGGTTGGTTGATAGTTGATGGTTGTTAGTTGCTTGTTCATTGGCTATCGGATGACTCGAAACTCAAAACTCGAAACTCAAAACTCTTGTCCCCCCTCCTCTCCTACTTCCCTTTCGAGCCGACGGCCGACCAAGCGCGGTTGTTTGAGCTGCTGCACGGCTTTTTGTTGAGCCACGCCGCCGGCGACCGTCCCACGTTTTTGCTGACCGGGTACGCCGGCACCGGCAAAACCACCGTGGTAAGCGCGTTGGTGCAGGCGCTGCCGCAACTGGGATACGACTGCGTGCTGCTCGCCCCCACCGGCCGCGCCGCCAAGGTACTGGCGGGGTATTCGGGCCGCCCGGCGCACACCATCCACAAGCATATTTATCGGCAGAGCGGCGGCGAAACGGGCGGTGGGCCGGCGTTCCAACTGCTGCCTAACCGGGGCAAGCACACGGTGTACGTGGTCGATGAAGCCTCGATGATTGCCGACGAAGCCGGGTTCGGCGAGCGCGGTTTGTTGAGCGATTTGCTGGCGTTCGTGTTCGGCGCCGAAGGCACGCGGCCCGATAACCGCCTATTGCTCATCGGCGACCCGGCGCAGCTCCCGCCCGTGGGCCAAACGCGCTCGGCGGCCCTCGAAGCCGACGTGTTGCGGGGCCGCTTCAAATGCAGCCTCACCGAAACCACCCTGCGCCAAGTGATGCGCCAAAGCGAAGAATCGGGAATTCTAGCCAACGCCACGGCCCTGCGCAACGAGCTGCTCGCGCCCGTGCCGGCGCCCAAGCTGCGCACCCACGGCCAACGCGGCATCTGGGCGATGAGCGGCGAGCGCCTCGAAGACGGCCTGCGCTACGCCTACGACAAGTTTGGGGTGGAAGACACGACCGTCATCTGTCGCTCCAATAAACAGGCAAATCTGTACAATCAGTTGATTCGACGGGTCATTTTTGATGCCGAAGATGAGCTGCAAGGCGGTGACTATGTGATGATTGCGCGCAACAATTATCATTGGTTGCCGCCGGGCCACGAAATGGGTTTTCTCGCCAACGGCGATTTTGCCGAAGTCCGGCGGGTGCGCAAAACCGAGGAACTGCACGGCTTCCGGTTCGTGGATGTGCGGCTGCGGTTCGTCGATTACCCAGGGGCGCCAGAACTGGATGTGAAGCTGTTGCTCGATTCGCTCCACGCCGAGGCGCCTTCTCTGCCCGCCGCCGATGCTCAACGCCTCTACCAAGCCGTACAGGCCGACTACGCCGACCTCAGTTCCAAAACCAAGCGCCTCGAAGCGATGCGCGCCGACCCGTATTTCAACGCCCTGCAAGTAAAATTCGCCTACGCCCTCACGTGCCATAAGGCCCAGGGCGGCCAATGGGGCGCCGTTTTCCTCGACCACGGCTACCTGAAACCCGAAGTTGGGTTCGATGTCGAATTTGTGCGCTGGCTCTACACCGCCGTCACCCGCGCCGAGCGCGAGCTGTATTTGCTTAATTTCAAGCCTGAGTTGTTAGTGGTTGAGTAAGCAAACCCAAGCGCAAGCGCATCCCCGTCAGGGTATACCGTTCGGTAGCCGGGGGCACCGCCCCCGGATAAATACGAGTGTTTATTCTGCGTCCCCGTCAGGGGATACCGTTCGGTACGCACCTGCCGAACGCATTTTACCAAACGGTGTCCCCTGACGGGGGCACTATTGAGCTAGCCGAAACTTAGGTCAAGCCAATGCGCAAACCGAGGCACTATGGCTTTTTTGGCCCAGCTTGGCAACGCCGCCGGGCGCGGGCGCGTCTGAACGCGATAAGTCATCTGAACGGATGCGGCCCATTTTGCGTCTCCCGCAACGACCGACCGGCCACTGACCTCCATTGACCGCCCGACTTCATTCAGGCTTCATTTGGCGTACTTGTTGCCAAGCGGCCACCGTCGTACTTTTGTTTTGGTTTTCACCTCCTCTTTTCGCTTCGTTTTTTTTCAATTTCCACCCGATGAAGAAAGTATTTGCTCTTGCCCTTTCGCTGATGCTCGCGGCGCCCGTCCTCACGATGGCCCAGGAAGCAACCCAGACGATGGAGAAGAAAAGCGGCGCCCTGATGACGCCCGACGAGTCCAAATTTGAGTTCGGCACCGTCAAGCAGGGCGATGTCGTGGAACATACCTTCACGTTCAAGAACACCGGCACCGAGCCGCTGGTTGTCACCAACGTGGGCGTTAGCTGCGGTTGCACCACCCCGGAGTACACCAAAGATCCGGTTTTGCCCGGCAAATCCGGCAAAATCACGGCCCGTTTCAATACGGCCGGCAAAATGGGCCAGCAGAACAAAGTGCTGACCGTTAGCTCCAACAACAGCGCCGGCAACGTCGAGCTGTCGCTGACGGGCACCGTGGCCGAAGCCGGCACGATGGCTGCCGCCCCCGCCGAAGTCAAAGCTACGCCGGTAGCTAAAGGCAAAATCAAAGTAAAGAAGGCCGACGGCAAGAAAGACAAAGTGAAGCTCACCGATTCGAAGGCCGAAGCCAAGAAGTAAGGTTTGGCGAGGCTACAACTCGCTGGTTTTGCTCAACCCAACCGCCCCCGGACGCTCGCTGTCCGGGGGCGGTTGTCGTTTGGGGGTGTGCGGAATGGCGGGTTGTGCTGGTGTAGAGCCTCAAGGCGCACGCCCCTGCAGCTATTCCCCCAAGTCTCCGCAACCCACAAACGCTTGCGCAATCACATTCATATGCGATTGTTCCCCGGCGTCTTCCCCCTGACCTTTGACCCCTTCCTTCCGGCATTGCTCTACACCTTCGTAAAAGCTTTGTGGCCGAATGCTGCGTTTTTTAAAGTTTGCGCCGCCCACGCGCCGTCTGCTGGGTTTGTTGGCGCTGGCATTGGTCGTACTCGTGATTTTGCTCACGATCGCGACGCCCTCGCGTGCCCAAAATATTCACCCTGATGATCAGGATTTTACCGCCCCGGCCGCCCGTACCAGCAGCAGCCAGCCCGCAATCAGCAGCACGCCGCCGAGTGGCGTTATGGGGCCGAGCCACCGCGCGCCCGTCAGGCTCAAGGCGTAAAGCGAGCCGCTGAAAAGCACGATGCCGCCCGTAAAACAACCGGCGGCGCGCCCCAGCGCCGCATTGCCGGGTTGCTGTTGCTGCCGCACCCCGACTATCAGCAGTGCTAGCGCGTGCAGCAAGTGGTAGCGGGCCGCCGTTTCCCAAGTAGCGGCGTGGTTGCCGGCCGCCAAAAACTTAGCCAGACCGTGCGCGCCGAATGCGCCTAATCCAACGCCCAAAGCGCCCAGTAGCGCCGCCAGCCGTAATGTGGTGGTAGTGGTCATAACGAAGCTATTTTTTTTAGACAAGTCAGGCGTTACTACACCTTATAAGTCCGCGCCCCAAAAATGGCCGACCCTACCCGAATCAGCGTAGAACCGGCGGCTACGGCCAGGGGCCAATCCTGGCTCATCCCCATCGACAGCTCCCGAAATCGGTCGTCTTCGGCGAAATACTGCGCTTTCAATTCTAAAAAATACTCGTGGAGCTGCGCGAATTCTTGCTGAATTTGCGCTTGGTCGTCGGTGTGCGACGCGATGCCCATTACGCCCGTAACGTGGACGTGCTGTAACAAAGCAAACTCCGGGCTCTCGACGATAGCGGCGGCTTCGTCCCAACTGAGGCCGGTTTTGGTATCTTCCTGACCCAACCGAAACTGGAGCAGCCCCGCAATTTGTCGCCCGTTGGCGGCGGCGTGCCGCTCCAATGCCAGCAGCAGTCGCAGCGAATCAACCGATTCCACGACGTGTACCCACGGCGCTACCAGCTTCACCTTATTGGTTTGTAACTGCCCGATGAGGTGCCACTCGATGTCGGCGGGCAGCACAGCGGCCTTATCGGCGAGTTCCTGCGCGCGGTTTTCGCCAAAAATCCGGGCGCCGGCGTCGTAGGCTTGCTGCACGGTGGCCACAGGGTAGGTTTTGCTTACCACCACCAAGCGGCATTCGGAACCGGCGAGGCGCTCTTCAAAGTGTTGAATATTGCGGGCGATGTCGATCATAGGTTTTGTTGATAGTTGATTGAATGATTTTATGTTTTAAGACTGCGCAATCATTCAATCGAAAATCACTCAATCGAAAATTCGTGCGCAAAATCACTCGATCAAAAATTCGTGCCGCTCGCCGCTTCCGCGCACCGCTCGCCGTCCATGGCGGCCGACACGATGCCGCCGGCGAAGCCCGCGCCTTCGCCGCACGGGAAAAGATTGCTGATTTGCGGATGCCGGAGCGTTTCGCGGTCGCGTGGGATGCGTACGGGAGCCGATGTGCGGCTCTCGACGCCCACCAATTGGCCGTCGGTGCTGTCGTAGCCCCGGATTTTGCGGCCGAACGCGGCGAAGCCTTCGCGTAGGCGGGCAGCCAACTCGGCGGGTAATACGGTGTTGAGATCGACGGCGGACAGCCCCGGCTGATACGACGTATCGGTGAGGGAAGCGGAAACGCGCTTTTTGAGAAAATCGGGCAACAGTTGGGCGGGGGCGGCTTGAGTGCCACCGGCGGCGGCGCACGCGGCTTGCTCGATCTGTTGCTGCCAGCGGAGCCCGGCCAGCGGGCCGTGGGCACGGCGCAGGTCGGCGGGCACATCGTCGGGGTCGATGGCGACGACGATGCCGGAGTTGGCGAAACGCGAGTCGCGACGGCTCGGGCTCATCCCGTTTACCACCACCTCGCCGGGAGCCGTAGCGGCGGGCACGATGTAACCGCCGGGGCACATACAAAACGAGAAAACGCCGCGTTGCCGCCCGTTTTGGTGCGTTTGGTGGACGAGTGCGTAGCTCGCCGCCGGCAGCCACTCACCGCGCGGCTGGCCCCGGTACTGCACCGCATCGATGAGCGCCTGCGGATGCTCGGCGCGCACGCCGAGGGCGAACGGCTTGGCTTCCACGGCAATACCGGCGGCTGGCAGCAGTTCGTAGATGTCGCGCGCCGAATGACCGGTGGCGAGAATGAAGGCATCAGCCGCAAACTCGGCGCCGGTGTGCGTCCGCACGGCCCGTAACCGGTCGGCGGTGCGCACAAACTCGGTTACGCGCTGCCCGAAATGCACTTCGCCGCCGTGGTCGAGGATGGTCTGGCGGATGGCGGCGATGAGCGGCGGCAGCTTGTTGGTGCCGATGTGCGGGTGCGCCTCAACGAGGATTTCGCGCGGGGCGCCGTGTTGCACGAGCAGCCGCAGCACGCGCACCACATCGCCGCGCTTGGTCGAACGCGTGTACAGCTTGCCATCGGAGTAGGTACCCGCGCCGCCTTCGCCGAAGCAATAATTCGAGTCTTCATCAACGATGTGCTGCTTGGTGAGGACGGCGAGGTCGCGGCGGCGGGCGCGCACGTCTTTGCCGCGTTCGATGACGATGGGTCTAGCACCCAATTCCAAGCACCGCAAGGCCGCAAACAGCCCCGCCGGCCCGGCGCCCACAATCACTACGCGCCGCGCCGTGGCGGCCACCGGCCGAAACCGAACCGGCGCGTACGCCACGCCCGACGGCACCGGATCGACATAAATCACGGCCCGTACCAGTACCCGCACGCGCCCCCCGCGCGCATCGAGCGAGCGCCGCAGCACGTGGACATAATCGGCGAGGCCCGGCCGAAGGCCCACGTGCGCGAGCAGGGCGCGGTAACAAGCGGCCTGGTCGTAGGCGATTTCGGGCGCGAGCGAAAGCTCGATTTCGTGCGGGGCAGTCAAGTGGAGAGAGGCAGTTGGGCGCGGACGAGTGGCGGCGGCGCGCCCGTCAATGCGCCCGTTGAGAGGGAAACGCGCCCGCCCGTCACAAAGGTCGGGCGGGCGGGCCGGAAAGTGCGGCGCGGGGGGCGTTACTCGTCACTCGCTACTCATCGTCGCCGTCGGGTTCGGGGGGTGCGTCGAACTCGTCCTCATCCTCTTCTTCTTCCTCATCCGCCCCAAAATCGTCGATTACGCGCGTAACGGCTTCTTCGGCGGCACGCAACTGCTGGCGGCCCTCACCGATGAGCGCGTACGCGCGCTGCACCTTTTGATTGAGTTCATCGAGCGGCAAATCGGGGTTGTGTTCCAGTTCGTGGAGGAGCGTATCGAGTTCGGCGGTGAGAGTGGCGTAGGTCATTTGAGTGACTAGTAATAAGTGAATGATAACAAGTGACGAGTGACGAGTAGACAGCAAATCACGACATCCCAACGCCCACCCAACAGCCCCGCAATCTGCTTAATCTGCGTCAATCGGTGGTTCAGACAGCGCTTTGCACCACACCATCAGCAAAATGCGTAAGCAACGTTTCGCCAGCCACCACCTCCGTAGCCGACCGGATCAGCCGTCCATCGGCGTGCGTCGTGCGGGTGAAACCGCGCGCCAGCAACCGAGCCGGGTCGAGGGCGTGGATGCGGGCCAGTGCCAGCGCCAAGCGGTTTTCTTGCGCCGTCAGGCGCCCGCGCACCAGCAGCGGCAGCCGTTGCAACGGCGCCTCGAAACGGCGGTGTTCGGTGGCGAAACGGGCTTCGGCGGCGGCACGCACCCGGCGGGCAGCGTACGCCAAACAGCCATCGGCTTGCTGGGCGCGCTCGATGAGAAAAGCCGCCACGGCGGTGGGCGTTTTGAAGGGCGAGTGCGCCACGAGGTCGACGAGGGATTCGTCACGCTCGTGGCCGATGCCTGTCAGCACGGGCAGCGGCGAGCGGGCCAGCGCGCGGGCGAGGGCGTAATCGTCGAAAGCCACCAAATCGGTTTTCGCGCCGCCGCCCCGGATCACGACGACGGCATCGAACTCGGCCGCACGCTTAGCCACCCCGCGCAGCGCGCGGCGCACGGCGGCTGGCGCATCGGCCCCTTGCACAGCCGCCGGAAACAGCGTGAGCGCAAACCGGTAGCCCGACGCGGCGAGTTGGTGTTCAAAATCCTGAAAACCCGCCGCCGTGGCACTCGAAATCACCGCTACGCGCTGCACCACGGGCGGCATCTCCAGGCGCTTGTTCAGGGCCAGATAGCCAAGGCGTTCGAGCTTGTCGAGTGCTTCTTGGCGGGCACGCGCCAGCTCGCCGAGGGCGAAGGTGGTATCGACGGCACGCACATCGAGCGCCAGGCCATAGCGCGGATGAAACGTGACCGTCGCCGCGAGCAGGCACCGCATCCCCGGCGCCAGATGCTGCCCCGTGGCGGCCAGAAACTGGTAGCGGATGGTTTCCCAGCGCTTCGCCCAGATGGTGGCGCGCACCTGCGCTACGGGCTCGCCGCGCGGGCCTTTTTCGATGAGCTGCAAGTAGCAGTGGCCGGTGCGGTGGGCGGTCAGCTCCGAGATTTCGGCCACCACCCAATACACATCCGGCAACGATTCTTCGACGGCCAACTGAATACCGGCGCAGAGGGAAGAAAGGGAAACAGGGGTCAAAACAAGCCGGTTTACAGATTGGAACGCCGAAGGTATGGAGCGCGGCGCGCCGGCGCGAGACCCGAAGGTCGGCACGCAAGGTACCGGGCGGCTCGCCCTCCCTTGCCCGGCATTTAAATGCTGGGTAAGGGAGGGCGAGCCGCCCCGCGCTACACCCGCGCTACCCCCAATGCAACCCCTTCGCGCGCGCGCCTACCTTTGCCCCCGGTTTCAATTTCCTTCAATTTCCGCAAAATGATCGTTTTTTCTCGCTCTGCTGCTGTGGCGGCGGGCCTACTGTTGCTGAGTTCGGGCTGCGGCTCCAGCAAGCAACCGGCTGCCAAGGCGCCCGCGCCCAATGCCGCCCCGGCCGTGGCTGCTGCCCCCACGCCACCACCACCGCCACCCGTCAAGAAGGGCGTCGGCATCAATCTGGCGAATTTTGATATGTCGGCCGACCCCTGCACCGACTTCTTCCAGTACGCCAACGGCGCCTGGATCAAGAACAACCCGATTCCGGGGGCTGAGGTGCGCTGGGGCGCATTCAATGAACTCGCCGACCGCAACAACGCCATTCTGCGGAACCTGCTCGAAACGGCGGCCAAAACGCCCGGTGCGCCGGGTACCAATCAGCAGAAAGTAGGCGATTATTTCGCCTCCGGGATGGATACGGTCGGCATCGAAAAGGCCGGCCTCGCGCCGCTGCAAGGCGAACTGACGCGCATTCAGAGCATCAAAAGCCTCCCGGACTTACAGAAAGTCCTCGCCCGCCATCAGGTGATCGGGACGGGCGCGCTGCTCAACCTCGGCGTGGGGCAGGACGATAAGATTTCGAGCCAGTACGCCGTGTTTGCCGGGCAAAGCGGCTTGGGCTTGCCCGACAAGGATATGTACCTGAAGGATGACAAGCGGTCGGAGATGGTGCGCGGCGAGTACAAAAAGTACCTCAACCGCATCTTCAAGCTGTCGGGCGAATCGGATGCCGACGCCGGCAAGCACGCCGACGCCGTGATGCGCCTCGAAACGCGCCTCGCCAAAGCCTCGAAAGGCCGCGTGGAGTTGCGCGACCCCTACGCCAACTATAACAAGATGCCCGTGGCGGCCCTCGTGAAGCTGGCGCCCAACGTCAACTGGCCGTTGCAGCTCGCCGAAGTGAAGCTTAGCGGCGCGAAGGAAGTGATCGTCGGGCAGCCGGCGTTTATGAAGGAAGCCTCCACGATGCTCAAAACCGTGGGTATTGCCGATTGGCAAGCTTATCTGAAGGCAAAACTGCTGTCGTCGTTTTCCAGCACGCTGCCGATGGCGTACGGTCAGGCCAACTTCGATTTTTACTCCAAAACCCTCAACGGCGCCAAGGCGATGCAGCCGCGCTGGAAGCGGATTTTGCGCGCCACCGACGGCGCCCTAGGCGAGGCTTTTGGTCAGTTGTATGTGGAGAAGGCCTTTACCCCGGCCGCCAAAAAGCGCGCCCAGGAATTGGTGCAAAACCTGCAACTCGCGTTCTCGAAGCGCATCGACCAGCTCGACTGGATGACCGCCGCCACCAAGGTGGAAGCCCAGCGCAAGCTGCGCTCGTTTACGGTGAAAATCGGCTACCCCGATAAGTGGAAGGACTATTCGGCGTTGCGCGTCGAGCGCGGTGCCTACGCCGCCAACGTGCTGCGCGCCCGCGAGTGGGGCACGCTCGACAACAGCAGCAAATTCGGTAAGCCCGTGGATCGCCTCGAATGGGGCATGACGCCGCCGACCGTGAACGCGTACTACAATCCGGGGATGAACGAGATCGTGTTCCCAGCGGGCATTCTGCAACCGCCGTTCTACGACCCGCAAGCCGATGATGCCGTGAACTACGGCGGGATCGGCGCGGTGATCGGGCACGAAATCACGCACGGCTTCGACGACCAGGGCCGCCTCTACGACGCCGAGGGCAACCTCAAAAGCTGGTGGACGCCGCAGGATTCGGCCCAGTTCGCGCAGCGCACCGACATCATCGAGAAGAAATATTCGGCGTATTCCCCCCTCGATTCGGTGTTCGTGAACGGCAAGCTGACGATGGGCGAGAACATCGCCGACATCGGCGGCCTCAACATCGCCTACGACGCGTTCAAGATGACACCGCAGTTCAAGAACAACGAAGGCTACGACGGCCTGACGCCCACGCAGCGCTTCTTCGCGTCGTTTGCGCAAATCTGGCGCGTAAACGCCCGCCCCGAATACCTGCGCCAGCAGGTCATGACCGACCCGCACTCGCCGGCGCTGTACCGCGTGAACGGCCCGCTCTCGCTGATGCCCGCGTTTCAGGATGCCTACGGCTGCAAGGCCGGCGCCAAGATGACGTGCGTAGCCGATAAGTGCGCGAAGGTGTGGTAGGAACGGTGCAGATACCCCGGTTGAAATAAAGCTGGTTGTGTCGCATTTTTTTTTCGTGAAACTCCCCGGTCGGCCTGTGTGGCGGGCCGGGGAGTTTTGGCGTTTGGGCAGTCTTAAATTACCGCCTTACCTTTGAAACCTAACTTCAGTTTTTTCAATGCGTTATTCTTCTTTCTACACTCCCCTGCTACTGCTAGGTGCGGGTGTTTTTTTGACCAGTTGCCAAGGCGAAGATGGGCCGGTAGGCCCAGCGGGAACCGTGCAGGCTAATTCAATCATTGGTTTTATCCGCGCCTACGATGAGTTTGGCGCAAGCCTCGATCAAAACGGCTCGACGGTGACGGTAGACGGCATAACGCCCGCCATCCAAGCCGTCACAGACAATGCGGGGCGGTTTGAATTGCCGGGTGTCCCGGTCGGCACATATAATTTGACCGTCTCGCGCGCGGGCTTGGCCACTACCCGCCGCATTGGCGTACCGCACACGGGGGGTACGCAGCCGACCAATCTCAATCCGATTTTTCAATCGGCGGTTTCGTCCAGTGTCATCACGAACCTGACAATTTCACCTCCTACTCAGGGAAATTATTTTGCTCGCGGCAGTTTCGATTTCACAAATCCGTCGATCCGAAATGACTACCGCATCCTGATGGTTGCAAGTGCCACTTTACCGGTGACGCAGCAAAATGCCGTCCCGGTTGGCGGGGTGTACGCCACCAACATGGGCTCGAATAATTTCAATCTGTACATCGATAACATCACAGATCGGGGGTTCGTCTCCGGTCAAACGGTTTACATCGCGGCCGTTGGCGTACCGATTTACGACTTTCCCTATACCGATCCGGTATCAGGGTTTGATATTTATCCCGGCCGTGGTGCGTTGTCAAACCCCACAACTTTGCGCATTCCGTAGAAATTAAGGCGCGGATGCGCCACCGCGTAAGATTGCAAGTCTTTCGCTGACGCCACGCTCTTCTTGAAAAACTCCCCAGCCCACCCCTCGCGGTGCGCTGGGGAGTTTTTTTTTGCATCGTCGCCACTACAATCCATTTCCTCACCAACCAAAAAATTCCCGACCTTCGTCGCCACCATGCGGCGCTTCCTTCCTCTCTGGTCTCTCCTGTTGCTGCTGCTCGTGGGCGGGCTGCCGGTTCCGGCACGCGCGCAAGCACCCGGCGCCCCGCCCGCCGGCCCGCCGATGTTGCGCTTCAAGCGCTTGAGTACCACCGAAGGGCTCTCCGAAAATTCGGCCTACGCGCTGCTCCACGACCGGCGCGGGTTCCTCTGGATCGGCACCCAGGACGGCCTCAACCGCTACGACGGCACCGGCGTGCGCGTGTTCCGGCCGGGCGTACGGCCCACCGATACGGCGCGACTGGCGAGCGGCTTCATTCTGGCCCTGGCCGAAGAACCGCGCACGGGCGCGCTGTGGGTCGCGACGGGCGGCGGCGGGGTCGCGCGCTTCGACCCCGTTACCGAGCGGTTTCGGGTGTTCCGGGCGGGGGGGGCGGCGCCGAGCGGGTTGCCGAGCGATTTCGTGCGTACCATATTCGTGGATCGGGCGGGTACCGTGTGGGCGGGCACCGAAGGCGGTTTGGCGCGTTTAGTGCCCCGCACGCAGCGCTTTCGGCCCGTGCGGTTTGCTTCCGATGATGCGACCCTCGATGGCGCGGTTTCCCCCGAAACTCCCGCCGCCGACACCCGCCGCGAGGCCGTTCATTCGCTGGCGCAAACGCCCGACGGACGGCTTTGGGTCGGCACCGGCGACGGGCGATTGGCCGCCCTTGATGCCCTTACTGGCAAGCTGCGCACCATTTGGCGGCCCTCCTCCGACGAGCCGGGCGGCGCGCCCGCCGTGGGGCAGCGTGCCATCAGCGTGCTGCACGCCGACCGCTGGCGCCTCTGGATCGGCACTGAAGGCGACGGCCTACGCGCCTACGAACCCGCCACCGGGCGGCTGCGCACATTCCGGCCCACCGGCAACGCGGGCGCACTACCCGCGTTGGGCATTCGGTGCATGTTCCGCGACCGCGCCAGCACGCTCTGGATTGCCACGTCGGGCGGGCTCACGCGCTTCGACCCTGTAACCGAAACCTTCGTCACCACGCGCCACAACCCCGGCTACCCCATCACCAGCCTCCCCGACGACGCCGTGACCGCCCTCGTGCAGGACGGCAGCGGGCAGTTGTGGGTGGCCACCGAAAGCGGCGTCGCGAGCTTCACCGACCAGCCGGGGGCATTTGCGCGCACCCCCGGCATCAGCGCCGACGTGTGGGCCGTGGCGCCCGCCCCCAACGGCGGGCTGTGGGTCGGGACGGAAGCCGAAGGCGTGCTGCTGGTCACGCCCGGAGCCGGCATCAGCCCTACTACCGCGCCCAAACCGCTGCCCATCGGCCCTACCGGCCTACCGAGCCCGTTTGTGCGCGCCTTGCTCACCGAGCGTAAAACCGGCCGCCTGTGGGTGGGTACGCAAGCCCACGGCCTGGCGTGTTACGACCCGGCCACCGGCCGCACGCGCCGTTTCCGGCACGACCCGCGCGATACGACTTCCGTAGCCGACGATTACGTGCGCGGCCTGATGCAAGACCGCACCGGCCGCCTGTGGGTGAGCACGGAAGGCGGGATGTCGGTGCTGGACCCCGCCACGGGGCACGGCCGTTCGTTCCGGCCCGACCCGACCAACCCGGCCGCGCTGCCGTCGGGCTACGTGCGGCAGGTGTTCGAAGACCGCGCGGGGCGCGTGTGGGTAGCTACCGGCGGCGGCGGGTTGGCGCTGCTCGACGCGGCCCGGCGGGGGCGATTCACCGTTTTCCGGCACGATGCGGCGCGGGCTACCTCCCTGCCGGCCGATTTCGTGCGGTGCATCGTGCAAACGCGCGACGGGCGCCTCTGGCTCGGCAGCGAGGCCGGGGGGCTGGCCCGGCTCGACGATGCCGCCGCGCCGGGGCGGTTCCGCACGTGGCGGTCGGCGGAGGGGCTGCCGTCGGATATGGTGTACGCGATTGTGGAGGACGCCAGCGGTTGCCTTTGGCTCACGACCAACCGGGGGCTGGCGCGTTTCGACCCCGCAAAAGGCACCTTCCGACGCTACGACACCCGCGACGGCCTCGTGCGCGACGAGTTCAACGCCGCCGCCGGCGGGCGCGGCCCCGATGGCCGATTGTACTTCGGCGGGCCGGGCGGGCTGCTGGCGTTCCACCCCGATTCGCTGCGGCCCAACGCGCTGGCGCCGCCGGTGATGCTGACGGGGCTACGCATTTTCGACCGCCGCATCGAGTTGCCCGACTCGGCCGTCGGGGCGCGGCGGCTGCTGCGGCTGCGCCCGAATCAGAATTTTCTGACCTTCGAGTTCGCCGCGCTCAACTTGCGGCTCCCCGAGAAAAACCGCTACGCCTACCGTCTGCGCGGCCTCGACAACCGCTGGATTACCGTAGAAGGCACCCAGCCGGAAGCGCGATTCACCAACCTCTCGCCGGGCGCGTATGCGTTTGAGGTGCGCGCCGCCAACAACGACGGCGTGTGGGCGCCGCGCCCGACGGTGCTGCGGGTACTCATTCCGCCGCCGTGGTACCGGGCGTGGTGGTTCCGGTTGGGGCTGGTGCTGGCGTTTCTGCTGCTGCTGTGGGCGGCGTACCAGGTGCGGGTCAATCAGTTGTTGGCGTTGGAGCGGGTGCGCCACGGGATCGCCCGCGATTTGCACGACGATATGGGCTCCACGTTGAGCAGCATTTCCATCTTGAGCCAGATTGCGCGCCAGCACCACCAGTACGGCCGCGCCGAGCAGGTGGCGGGCCTACTGGCGCAAATCGGGGAGTCGAGCGGCCGGATGCTCGATTCGATGGATGACATCGTGTGGGCCATCAACCCGGCGCACGACGGGCTGGATACGGTGACGTCGCGGATGCGCATTTTTGCGTCCGATGTATTGGAAGCGCGCGGCATCGATTTCACGTTTACGGTGGCGCCCGCCGTGCTGGAACACCGGCTGGAAATGCGTGCCCGCCGCGAGTTTTTCCTAATTTTCAAGGAAACGATAAATAACCTCGCCAAATACGCGCAGTGCCAAACCGCGCATCTCGACCTGCAAATCAAGGAGCGCTGCCTAATTCTGAGGGTCGAGGATGATGGCGTTGGCTTCGACCCGACCGCTCCCGCCCGCGGCTCCGGCAATGGCCTGACCAATATGCGCACCCGCGCCGCCGCCCTCAAAGCCAAGCTCGAATTCACGACCGCGCCGGGGAAAGGCACGACGGTGGTGCTACGGGTGCCGGTTTGAAGGAGTGGTTGTGCCCGGCTGCAATCATTAAGACCAGCAAAGCTCAACTAACGTAGTGTGCCTCGCTCACGTCAGTACCACATTGCATAATTACCCGACGCAATAACGCGAGGTCTGCCCTTGAGAAGAACATCATTGAAAACGTATTCACTTGCCCATTTTTGGAAAAGAAGCTTACGGCATCGCCACGACCCCAAAATATGCGCACCCGTTCGATGTCTGACAGTAAAAACTGTTTATCGACCCAGTGACCAAGCCCGGAATGGGAGGTAACTTTTATATACTTCCCGCTCACCATCAGCGACCGGTTTAAAACGATTGCCGCCACAGCTCAAGCTGCGGCGGCAATCGTCAAAATCAAATAAAACCCAGTATTTCGCGCAATTGAATAGCTTGCGGCAATAAGCATCTCAGTGCCCGCCAATATAGCGGGAACAATCAATTGAGTGACCAAAAGCCCCGCGATTGAACTTCGGATTCTCACGCTGCTCGCTTCGATTCGGGCGCCCAAAATCGGGAATGAATCTACTGGCAGCTACCGCCGCCGGCCGCCGCCCAGCCCGCCCTGCTGCTTGGCGGCTTGCTGCATTTGCTGCTGCATTTGTTTGAGCGCGGCGGGATTGCTGCTCATTTTGCTCATCTGGCGCATCATCTGGCGCATTTGCTCAAATTGTTTGAGCATCTGATTGACATCCTGCGGCGAGCGGCCCGACCCGATAGCGATGCGCTTGCGGCGCGAGGGGTTGAGGAGGTCGGGGTTGGCGCGCTCGGCGGGGGTCATCGAGCGAATGATGCTTTCGATGGGCGTGAACGCGTTGTCGTCGATTTCGATATCTTTCATCGCCTTGCCCATTCCCGGGATCATCCCCACCAAATCCTTGATGTTGCCCATCTTCCGGATTTGGTCGAGTTGCGAGAGGAAGTCGTCGAAATTGAAGGTGTTTTTGCGGATTTTGGCATTGATCCGGCGCGCCTCGTCTTCGTCGTACGCCTGTTGCGCCCGCTCGACGAGCGAAATCACGTCGCCCATCCCGAGGATGCGCTGCGCCATCCGGTCAGGGTAGAACAAGTCGAGGGCGTCCATCTTCTCGCCCGTCGAGATAAACTTGATCGGCTTTTCCACCACCGCCCGGATGCTCAGAGCGGCCCCACCGCGCGAATCGCCGTCGAGCTTGGTGAGGACTACGCCATCGAAATTGAGGCGCTCGTTGAAGGTTTTAGCGGTGTTCACGGCATCCTGACCGGTCATGGCATCGACGACGAAGAGCGTCTCCGACGGCGAAACCGCGCGCTTGATGTTCTCGACCTCGCGCATCATCGCTTCATCGATGGCCAGGCGGCCGGCCGTGTCGATGATGACCACTTTGCGCCCCAACCGGCGGCCGTGCTGCACGGCGTTCTGCGCAATCTGCACGGGGTTGGTGGAGTCGGGTTCCGAGTAAAATTCGGCGCCGACCTGCTCGGCCAGCACCCGCAACTGCTCGACGGCGGCGGGGCGGTACACGTCGCAGGCGGCCACCACCACCGAACGACCCTGTTTTTTGAGCATCATCGCCAGCTTGCCGGTAAACGTGGTTTTGCCGGAACCCTGGAGGCCGGCGATCAGCACGACGGCCGGCTCGCCCTTGATGACGACATCCTTTTTCTCGCCACCCATCAACTGGGTCAGCTCGTCGTACACGATTTTCACCATCAACTGCCCCGGCTCGATGGCGTTGATGACCTTCTGCCCGAGGGCTTGCTGCTGAATTTTATCGGTGACTTCCTTCGCCACCTTGTAATTGACGTCGGCATCGACCAGCGCCCGCCGCACCTCTTTGATGGTGGCGGCGACGTTGATATCGGTAATCTGGCCCTTGCCTTTGAGGGTTTTGAGGGCGCGCTCTAGTTTCTGGGAGAGGTTATCGAACATATCTGGCTGTAGTGCGGGCTTCAGCCCGCAGTTGATCGGCACTGGCTACGTGGCCGACGAAAATTTGCCGCCACAAAGGTACCGCCGCGTAGTTTCGTGGCGCCGATGACTGCTTTCGCTCCTGCCGCGCCCGCCGCCGCCCCCGCCCACCCCGTCCGCTTTCTGCTGATAACGTATTACTGGCCGCCGTCGGGCGGGGCGGGCGTGCAGCGGTGCCTGCAATTTGCGCGGCACCTGCCGGCGTGGGGCATCCGGCCGACGGTACTCACGGTAGACCCCGCGCAGGCCGCTTACCCCGTGCGCGATGCGTCGCTGCTGACGGTAGTGCCGCCGGAGTTGGAGGTTATTCGGACGCCAACCACTGAGCCGTTCGGCGTTTATCAAAAGGTCAGCGGTACGGAAACGATCCCGTACGGCGGCTTCGCGAATGTGTCGCGCACGTCACGCAAGCAGCAGCTATTCAAGTTTCTACGCGGAAATTTATTTATTCCTGACCCACGCCGGGGCTGGAATAAACACGCCATTGCGGCGGCCACCAAGTTGCTCGCCACGGGCGAGTTTGCGGGGTTCCTGACTTCTTCGCCGCCGCACTCCACCCAGCTTATCGGGCTGGAGTTGAAGCGCCGCTTCCCGCACCTGCGCTGGCTCGCCGACCTGCGCGACCCCTGGACCGACATCTATTATTATCACGAGTTTCGGCACCTACCGCCCGCCCGCTGGCTCGATGCTCGGTACGAGCGCCGCGTGGTGGCCGGTTGCGACGCGCTGCTCACCACCAGCGCCCACACCGGCGCGCTGTTGCTCTCGAAAGCGCCCGATGCGTCCGCCAACAAGCTGACCGTCATCCCGAACGGCTACGACGAGGCCGATTTTGCCGGGCGCCCCAGCCAACCGCCCGCCGATGCGCTGCGGATTCTGCACGCCGGCACCATCACGGAAGCGTACCGGCTCGACGCCGGTTTCTTGCCGGCGCTGGCGGCCGTGCGCGCGCAGTTTCCGGGAGTGCCGTGGCGGCTGCGGTTCGTCGGTAAAGTCTCGAATGCGCTGTTGGAGCAGGTGCGCACGACGGGCTTGGCCGACGTACTCGAAGTGAAGCCTTACGTGCCGCATCACGAGTCGGTGGGCGAGTTGCTGGCGGCGTCGGCGCTGCTGCTCGGCATCCCCGACGTGCCTCACAACGCGGGCGTGCTGCCGGGCAAGCTGTTCGAGTATTTGGCGGCCCGCAAACCCGTGCTGGCCGTCGGCCCGCCCGATTCGGAAGCCAGTCCGATTCTCGTGGCGGCCAAGACCGGCCCCGTGCTGGCCTACACCGATGAGGCCGGTTTCCGCGCCCGCCTCAACGCCTTAGCCGAAGCCTGGCTGACCAGCGGCCCCAACCTCGACCTCCCGCCCGGCCCCGAACGCCTCTGGACGCGTAAGGCATTAGCGGGGAAGCTGGCGGCGGTAATTCAACAAAAAAGTAGCGCGAACGGGCTGTCCGCGTAACGTCAGGTACGTTCAGCGCGCGAGCGCCCCTCGCCTTGCCTCACCTCAATGCTGCCGCAGGAAAAACTTTCGCTGCTCCTTCACCAGCGGCTCGCCGTGCGTGACGGCGTGCGGCGCGGGCGGCGCATAGCCTTTTTGCTCGCGGCGGGCGGTTTTACCGGGTTTGAACTTGCGCACCGTAAAGCCCGAACGGCTGGCATCTTCGTACTGGTTGTCCTTGGTCGAAACCTTGCCGGAATACGCGTTGCCGCCATTGAGGCGCGCCTCGATAACTTCGAGCTGGCGTTTTTTGTGTAGATCGACGCCGTTCATGTCCGTCGTGCCTTCATCGGGAATCGGCGCTTCGGCGCGGCGCTTCTCGATCTCAGCATCGAGGGAGCGCATTTTTTCGGCCCGCTCCCGCTCTTGGCTGCGCGAGGATTGCGCGTGCGCGGCGGGCCCACTAACGGCAAAAGCCACGATCAACGCGGCGGAGGCAAGCAAGCAACGGGTCATATGCTTCGATTCCAAGAGATTCAACAGATGAGAACAGTCGATGAAAGAGGCCGATGAAAGCCAAAACTGACTGCTCTACGACCAGGTTCCGGCGTAGCCCAAAGATAGGTGGCGCGCGGACACAACCGCCGGGCGGTAGGCTTCATAAAGGGCGGCGGCTGGCGTAACCCACCGGTATCTTTGCGGTCGGACTCAACCGCCATTTTTTCGCCCCTGATTTCGATGACCGCATACGAAAACCTTCTCCTCGACCGCGATGCCGACGGCATTCTGACCATTACCTTCAACCGGGTGACGGCGCTCAATGCGCTCAATAAAGTGACACTCGAAGAACTGGCGCGGGCCGTGGGTGAGGCCACTGCCGACCCCGCCGTGCGGGCCTTGCTCTTGACGGGTGCCGGGCCGAAGGCGTTCGTCGCGGGCGCCGATATCGCAGAGTTTTCCCTGCTCGACGACAGCACGGCCCAAACCTTCGCCCGGCGCGGCCAATACGTGCTGTCGCTCCTCGAAAACTGCCCAAAGCCTACGCTGGCGGCCGTAAACGGCTTTGCGCTGGGCGGCGGCTGCGAACTGGCGATGGCCTGTCACTTGCGCGTGGCCGCCGAAAATGCCCGCTTCGGCCAACCCGAAGTGAACCTCGGCATTATCCCCGGTTATGGCGGCACCCAACGTCTGACCCAATTGGTAGGCAAGGGACGCGCCCTGGAACTGATGCTGACCGCTGATATGGTAAACGCCGCCGACGCCCTGCGTTACGGCCTCGTAAACCACGTGGTGGCGCCGGAGCAGCTCATCGAATTCAGCAAAACGTTGCTCAAAAAAATCCTGACCAAAGCCCCACTCGCCGTGCGGCACGTCATCGATTCAGTGAACGCCGTGGCCGACGAGAAGCGCGATGGTTATGCTGCCGAAGCCGAAAATTTTGCTTACTGCTGCGCCTCCGAAGACTTTGTGGAAGGCCCGAAAGCGTTTTTGGAGAAACGCCCGGCGCACTTCACGGGTAAATAATTGAGGTATAGTGCGGCCTTCAGGCGGCAGTTTTTCAGCATCAACTGCGGCTTGAAGGCCGCGCTATCGTATTGTCCGTTACCCGCAAGCTCCTCTCCCAAACCGCGCTCTACGGTCTCTCCTCCATCGTGGGGCGGGTACTCAACTACCTGCTGGTACCGCTGTACACGGCAGTATTTGCGCCGGCCGAGTACGGTATCGTCACGGAATTGTACGCGTATGTGGCGTTCCTCAACATTGTCTTCACCTACGGGATGGAGACGGCGTATTTCCGCTTCGCCAACCGCCCCGGCACCGACCGCCTCCTCCTCTACCGGCACGTACAAACGCTATTGTTGCTCACGAGCGTGGGCGGCGCGGCCCTGCTGACGGTTTTCGCGCCCGACATTGCCGTCTGGCTCGGCTACCCCGATCAGGGGCGCTACATCACGTGGCTCGGTTGGGTGATCGCCATTGATGCCGTGGTGGCGGTGCCGTTTGCGCGACTTCGGCTCGAAAACCGCGCGGCGCGTTTTGCCACGTTGCGGCTGCTCAACATCGGGCTGATTCTGGGCGCGAGTTGGTTTTTCATCGTGCTGGCGCCCTCCATTCCGGCGCCCGGCACGGCCCTTACCGGCAGTGGTAGCCTGCGCGACTTGGCGTGGCTGCGCGATGTGGTGGCTGCCACCTACGACCCCGGCCTCGGCGTGGGCTATGTCTTCCTCATCAACCTCTTCGCCAACGCGTTATGGCTGCCGCTGCTCTGGCCGCAGCTCCGCGACTGGCGTCCGCGCCTCTCCGCCGCCACTACCACGCTGCTGCTCGTGTACGCGCTACCGCTGCTGGTGGCGGGCCTCGCGGGAATGGTCAATGAAGTCCTCGACCGGCTGTTGCTGAAACGGTGGCTGCCGCCGGGCTTTTACCCCGGCCTCACCAATGCCGGCGCGCTCGGCGTGTACGGGGCGTGCTACAAGCTCTCGATTTTTATGTCGCTCGTGATTCAGGCGTTCCGCTACGCCGCCGAGCCGTTCTTTTTCAGTCAGGCCCAGGATAAAAATTCGCCCCGCACCTTCGCGCTCGTCATGAAGTGGTTCCTGGTGGCGTGCTGCTTGATTTTCGTCGTCATCAGCCTATTTCTGGAAGATTTCGGCTTGCTGCTGCGCGCGCCGGTGTACCGCACGGGCCTGGCCGTCGTGCCGTTTTTATTACTCGCCAATCTCTTCTTGGGCGTCTACTACAACGCCTCCGTCTGGTACAAGCTCACCGACCGCACCCACTACGGCACCTGGATTTCGGTTGGCGGCGCCGCCCTCACTATCGGTCTCAACTACCTCCTGATTCCGCGCTTCGGGTATATGGGGTGCGCGTGGGCCACACTGGCCTGCTACGCCACGATGGCCGGCACGTGCCTGATATTAGGACAGCGGTTTTGGCCCGTGCCATACCCGTTGGGCCGGATGGGCGCCTATTTGGCCTTGGCCATTCTGCTGGTAGCCGCCGGCCAAGCGTGGGTGCCCGCCGACTGGTGGGTGCGCCACGGCTGGCACGCGTGGCTGGTGGTGGTATTTGCGGGGTTGGTGGCGGTGGCGGAAAGGGGTTCGTGGCGGCGCGGCGCGGTGGGCTAGATTTTGCGGTGGCGCAGAGAAACACCCCCCGTTTCCTCCTCCCCTACATTTGCGGCAGTTTAGCCATCCTCAACTATGCCGTTGCCCCTCCCCGTCCGCATCACCACTTCGGCGCCGCACCCCGCACCGTCCTACCAAACCGCGCTTGCCGCCGGGATGGACGTACGCGCGTGGCTCCCGGCGGGGCCGGTTACGTTGCGGCCGTTGCAGCGCGAGCTGCTGGGTACGGGACTGCGCGTGGAACTGCCGGCGGGGTACGAGATGCAGGTTCGGCCGCGCTCCGGGCTGGCCCTCAAGCAGGGGCTGACGGTTCTCAACTCGCCGGGCACCATCGATGCCGATTACCGGGGCGAAGTGAAGGTGCTGCTCGTCAATCTCTCCGAGGAGCCGCAAACCATTCACGACGGCGACCGCATCGCGCAGCTTGTGGTGGCGCGGCACGAAACCATAGTTTGGGAAGTAACTGATGAGCTAACTGAAACCGCGCGCGGCGAAGGCGGGTATGGCTCAACAGGGAAGTAGGGCGAGTTGATGTGAGGGTGTGTCAATGTGGGGATGTGGGGATGCGCCTATCATCATTTTCAAATCCTCAAATCGATACCACCTCACATCATTTTTTAGCCAATGCCTGAGCTTATCACTTTCGCTGACATCCAAACCGCCGCTGCCCGGATTTCCGGTCTCATTTCCCGCACGCCGCTGCTGCCGTTCGTGGCGGCCGATGCGGAGGCCGACGGTGCCCGTGTGTGGCTGAAAGCGGAAAACCTGCAACCCATTGGCTCGTTCAAGCTGCGGGGGGCCGGGAATCGGCTGTTGGCGTTGAGCCCCGACGAACGCGCCCGTGGCGTAGTGGCGTACAGCAGCGGCAACCACGCGCAGGGGGTCGCCTACACCGCCCGGCATCTGGCGATGCGCGCCACCATCGTGATGCCCACCACTACGCCGCGCGTGAAGTTGGCGGCCACCCGCGCCCTCGGCGCCGAAGTGGTGCTCTACGACCCCGCCACCGAGCGCCGCGAAGACGTGGCCGACCGCGTGCGCGCTCGCTTCCCCGCCGATGCGCTGCCGACGCTGGTACCGCCCTTCGACGACCCCTACATCGTGGCCGGCCAAGGCACTGTGGGGCTCGAAATCTGGCAAGACCAACCCGAAACCGACCTCGTGCTGGTGCCCGTGGGCGGCGGTGGGCTGTTGAGCGGCACGGCGCTGGCACTCAAAACGCTGAACCCAAACGTGCGCATCGTGGGCGTAGAACCGGCGCTGGCTGCCGACGCGCAGGCCTCGCTGCGGGCCGGACACCGCGTGGCGTGGCCCGCCGCCGATACCCAGCGCACCCTAGCGGATGGCGTGCGGACGCTCGAAGTCGGGGAACTGCCGTTTGCCCTGATGCAACAGTACGTCGATGATATCATTACGGTGTCCGAAGCCGAAATCCGGGCCGTCACGCGGCGCATTTTGCTCGAAGCGCGGTTGGTGGTGGAACCCACCGGGGCGCTCGCGCTGGCGGCATGGCTGTACCATCGGGCGGAACTCCCGCCCGCCAAGCGCGTGGTGGCGTTGCTCACGGGCGGCAATATCGATTCGGAGTTGCTGATGGAGCTATTGAGTGGAGAGGAGTGACGAGTGAGTAATTTTTGGCGGGGTTCGCGCGGGGCTCTGCCCCGTGTGTACTATTTCCGGGGCTCCAGCCCCGGCCCGCCGCGCGACTTGATTTTTGTGTGTTGGCCGAGCAATGTGCGGCGGGCTACTGGCGGGCCAGAGGCCCGCGAATACGACACACGGGGCAAAGCCCCGCGCGAAACGCGAAACGGCGCATTCGCACGCAGCCCAACGCCCGGCCGTAGCTTCGCGGCCGAAAAGGCTAGTGATATGTTCGGCGCGTTCGGTTTCACTATCAACCGCCCATCACTCCATCGAAAATCACTCAATCGAAAATTTCTGACAGCATGAAGATCATCGTCCCGATGGCCGGAATGGGTAAGCGGATGCGCCCCCACACCCTCACTGTACCCAAGCCGCTCATCCCGATTGCGGGCAAGCCGATTGTGCAGCGCCTAGTCGAAGACATTGCGAAAGTCTGCGGCTCGGCCGTGGCAGAAGTGGCGTTCATCATCGGCCCGACGTTCGGCCCGGCGGTCGAGAAGCAACTGCTGGCCATTGCCGAATCGGTGGGCGCCAAAGGGTCTATTTCGTATCAGGAGGAACCCCTCGGCACCGCGCACGCCATTTTGTGTGCCCAGCACGCGCTGGATGGGCCGGTGGTGGTGGCGTTCGCTGATACGCTATTCAAGGCCGATTTCACCCTCGATACCTCCGCCGACGGCACCATTTGGGTGCAGCGCGTGGACGACCCTAAACCCTTCGGCGTGGTGAAACTCGATGCGGAAGGCCGCATCACCGATTTCGTGGAAAAACCGGAGCATTTTGTCTCCGACCTCGCCATCATCGGCATTTATTACTTCAAGGATGGCGCTTACCTGCGCCGTGAGTTGCAATATCTGCTCGATAACGATATCAAGGACAAAGGCGAGTACCAGCTCACCAATGCCCTCGAGAATATGAAAAACAAGGGGACGGCATTCATCCCTGGTCGCATTTCGGAGTGGCTCGATTGCGGCAATAAGGACGCGACCGTTTTCACGAACCAGCGCTACTTGACTTACCTGCACGAGCAGGACGCCGCCGCGCTCCTCGATGCATCGGCCGTTGTGGAAGATGCCGTGCTGATTCAGCCGGTGTACCTGGGGCCGGGCGCCGTGGTGCGCCGCGCGGTGGTAGGGCCGTACGTGTCGGTGGGGGCCAATTCGGTCATCGAAGACTCGGTGGTGCGCAATTCCATCGTGCAGGCCAACACCAAAATCAGCGGTTCGGTGATTGCCAACTCGATGCTCGGCTCGTACGTGCAGTACGCCGGCCGGCCGGCCGATTTGAGCCTCGGCGACTACAATACGCTGGCCGATTAGCTTGAATTTCGGGCGGAATTTTGGGCGGTTTCCAGCCGCTTTTTCAACCTGCATAACGCGACTTATCCGCCTCCACCGCGCCCTCTTTCCGCCCCGGAGAAAGGGCGCGGTGGAGGCGGCACCAAATAGGTGGCTGCCGCCGTTCGGAGCGTCCGCCGTACCTTCAACCCGCTATGTCGTTTCGCTCCATTGCTGCCCCTCGTCTGTTGTTTTCCGGCGCTCTGCTCCTGGCGGTGGGCCTCGGCGTGAGCGCCCCGGTGGCGCGCGCGCAATCGCCGGAACGGCCCGCGCTGGTGCCGCCCGACTCGCCGCGTGAAGCTCGTAAACGGGCGCGCAACGCGGAGAAAGCCGCCCGCATCGAACAAAAGCGCCGCGACAAGGAAGCCAAGGAGGAAGAAGTGAAGCACGGCGGCCCCGGCGGCAAGCTGCTCTCGCCGCAGGAGCGCGAAGCCACCGAGGCAATGTTCATCGACGGCATCAAGCTGCTGACGCTCGACGAGCCCGGCCGCGCCCTCGAAAAGCTGGTCAAAGCCTGGCAAATCGACCCTACAAACGCCGCCGTCAATTACAAGCTTTCGGAGACGAGTGCCAAGCTCAACCAACTGCCCGAAGCGTTGGCGTACGGCAAAGCGGCGGTGCGGCTCGAACCCAAAAACCGGTTTTATTACCTGCTGCTCGCTCAACTCTACACCGGGCAGCAACAGTACGAAGACGCCGCCGAGGTATACGCCGGGTTGCTGCGCGAAGTACCCGACTCGGAAAAATACCTTTTTCCGCTCGCCGACCTCTACATCCTTACCAGCCGCTACGACCAGGCACTCGAAACCCTCGACCGCGCCGAAAAACGGTTTGGGGTGGTGGAAGAAACGGCCTTAAAAAAGCAGCAGATTTACCTGAAGCGGCACGATTTGCCAAAGGCCGTCGCTGCCACCGAAGCCCTCATCGACGCCAACCCGTTGGAGGTACGCTATATCTTGGGGCTCGCGGCGATGCTGGCCGCCAACAACGACCACGGCCGCGCCCAGGAACAGGTAGACCGCGTGTTACGGATAAATCCCGACCATCCGCAGGCGCTGCTGCTGCACGCCGATTTGCGGCGCCATTTCGACGATGCCGCCACGGCCGAGCAGGACGTGCGCCGCGCATTTCGCTCGCCCGACCTCGATATCGACGACCGCGTGCGGATTCTGGTGGAGTATATCCGGCGGCTGCCAGCCGCCGAAGCCACCCCCAAACCCACGCCCGACCAGCAGCAACTGCGGCGGACGGCGCTCGAACTCGCCGCGCTTACGGTGCAAACCAACCCGCGCGAGGCCAAGGCCTACGCCGTAGCCGGCGACCTGCAAACGCTCTCCGGGTTGAAACCGGAAGCGCGGGCGTCGTACCTGAGCGCGGTGCGGTTTGATAATTCGAAGTTCAAAATCTGGCAGCAGATCGTGCTGCTCGATGCCGAATTGAAAGAAACCGATTCGCTGCTGCGGCACACCGAGCGCGCCCTCGCACTGTTCCCCAATCAGCCGCTGCTGTATTTCTACAACGGCACGGCGCTACTGGTTAAGAAGGAGTACGCCAAAGCGGCCCGCTCGCTCGAATACGGGCGGAAGCTGGTGCCCGACGAGCCCGACCTGCGCCGCCAGTTCGATGCGCAACTCGGCGATGTGTATGAATACCTGAAAGAGTACGCCAAGTCGGCGGCGGCCTACGAAAGTGTGTTGGCCACGGAGCCCGACAACGCCAACGTCCTCAATAACTACGCGTATTACCTCTCGTTGCGCAGCCAGAATCTCGAAAAAGCGCGTACGATGTCGGAGCGCCTCGTGCGGCTGCACCCCGACGTGGGCAACTACCTCGACACCCACGCCTGGGTGCTGTACAAACTGGGGCAGTACGAACCGGCGCGCGAGTTTCTGGAACGCGCCATCAAAGACCAACCCAGCCCGGAAGTGTTCGAGCATTATGGCGACGTTCTCTGGCGCCTCGGCCGCCCCGACGACGCCTTGCAGCAGTGGCAGCGCGCCCGGCAACTCCAGCGGGAGCCGTCGGATGCGCTCGAACGCAAAATTCACGACAAGAATCTTTATGAGTAAGTTGAGTACGCTGAGTATGCTGCGGCGGCCGTTTCTGGCCCTCGCCGCCCTGCCGCTGCTGTTGAGCGCGGCGGCGTGCAAAAAACAGGTCGCGACGGGCACTCCGGCACCGGCCGCGCCGCCGGTTGCGACTATCCCGGCGCCCGTGCCGACACCGGCTCCCACTCCACCACCTACTGATTCCGCCCGCACCATGCCCGCCGACACCGCGCGCAAGGCCGTAGCAGTGGTGCCCACCACGCCCGCCAAACCGCTGGTCGAAGTGCAAAATTTCGACTATCAGTACCTGCAAATCAAAGGCAAGGTGCAGTACGAAACCAGTTCCGACAAGCAGGAGGCGCAGGTCAATATTCGGATGAAGCGCGATTCCATCATCTGGGCGTCGGTGTCAAAAGTGGGGTTTGAGGGCGTGCGCGCCGTCATCACCCGCGACACGGTGGTGCTGCTCGACCGGCTCCATAAATCGTACTTCGCGGGCAATTTTAAATCGTTGAAGCGGCGCTATCGGGTGCCCGTCACCTTCGACCAGTTACAGGCGGCACTAGTGGGCAACTACCTGCCCGGCGAAGGTGCGCGCGATGCCACCGCCACCCCCGACGCCCCCATCCAGACCATGCACCACGAGCAGGAGCGCCTCACGGTCGAGCAGTTCGTGAATAAGGAGAGGAAGCGACTGGTGAAGCTTTCGGTCGTGGATCAGCGCTCCGGCAGTGCTCTGACGGCCAATTACGAAGATTTCAAGCCGCTGCGCGAAGGTGCCACCGACCGCGAGTTCCCATTCGCCTTGCTGCTGAATGTGCTGCAATCGACGACGGCCAATCCGGCCGCCGACGTGCAACCCAAAACGCTCCTCATCTCCCTCAACCATAAGGCCGTGACGGTGCCCGAGGGCAAACTCGACTTCCCGCTGGCCATCCCGGCCGATTATGAGCGGAAGCAGTAAGGCTGGCGCGCGCCGGGGCCGTGGGCGGCGGGTAATCGGGCGGCGTATGCGGCTGTTGCTGAGCGGGCTGCTGCTCATGCTGGCAACGCTCGCGGCTTCGGCCCAAAACCGCACCCGCGAGCGCACCAAAAAGCGGCCAGGCACTACCGTCAGGGCCAAAACCCGCGCGCAACCGGAGCGCAAAACGAGTGCCGGCAAACGGACGAAAGTCGGCACGCAAACCAGCACCCGAACCCGCACGGCCGATACCGGAAGTAGCCGAAACCGGCGCCCGGCACCAGTGGCAGTGCGCCCGACTTCGCGGCGCCCCAGCCGCCCCAGCCGCTCGCGCCGCGCCCGGCGCGCCGACCCGGCCGTGGTAGCCGAACTGGCCAAATCGAAGGCGCAATTGGAGCGCGAAAAGCGCGAAAACGAGCGCCGCGCCCAGGAAGCTAACCGCATCCTGGCCCAGACGCGCCAACGCAAACAAGCGTCATTAGGGCAGCTCAATGCGTTGCAGGAAAAGATTCAGGTGCAGCAGGGCGTCATCGGTACCATTGCTTCGGAAGTTAAATACCTCGACCGCGACGTGCGCCACACCGAAGAACACGTCGGTGAGTTGCGCCTCGACTTGGCGGCGCTGAAACAGGAATACGGCCGGATGATTTACGCGGCCTCAAAATCGGTGAACGCCACCGATAAGCTGCTGTTTTTGTTTGCCGCCGAATCGTTCAACCAGTTTGCGATGCGGCTGCGCTACCTGCGCCAGTACGCTGAAGTGCGCCGCCGACAGGCCTCCGAGATTGCCGCCACCCAACAGTCGCTGCAACAGCAACTCGCGGGCCTCACGCACAAGCGCCAGAGCAAGCAGCAACTCTTGGGCGCCGAAGTGGCCGAGAAAACCAGCCTCGTCAGCCTCAAAACCGAGCAGGATCAGGTGGTGCGGCAACTCAGTCAGCAGGAAACGCAATTGCAACGCGAAGTGGCCGAGCGGCAGCAGGCCGTGGCCCGCCTCGATGCGCTGATTGCCGAAAAAGTGCGCGCCGAAATAGCGCGCGCCGCCCGCGCCGCGCGCCGGGCCGAAGCCCGCCGAACCGCCGCCGCGCGTGGCACGTCCAACGCCGCCGAGCGGCGCACGAGCGAAGCCACCGGCGAAACCCGCGCCTCAGACGCCGACGACGACGTACCCACCGACGAAGAGCCCGTCGAAACCGCCACCAGTAGCCGCAGTTCCGGCCGGATGGCGCTCACGCCGGAAGCCACGCGGCTATCAGCGTCGTTTGCGGGCAATCGGGGGCGGCTGCCGTGGCCGGTCAGTCGCGGGTTTGTGGCCGAGCGGTTTGGGCGGCACCGCCACCCGGTGCTGAAAAACGTGACGGTCGAAAACCACGGCATCGACATTCAAACCGCCGACGGTGAGGCCGCCCGCGCCGTGTTCGCGGGGCGCGTACTTGCCGTCACGCCCGTACCGGGGATGAACACCATCGTGATGATTCAGCACGGCGAGTTTTTCACGGTCTACGCCAAGCTGCACAACGTGCGCGTACGCGCCGGGCAAACCGTCGACGTACGCGAAACCCTCGGCACCGTCTTCACCGCCCCCGATGGCACGACGGAGTTACAGTTTCAGCTCTGGAAAAACGCCAAGGATTTGAACCCCGAGACGTGGCTAGGGCGGCGGTAGAGCCAATTTTGAAGCAATCGTAACGTGGGGTGGAGCGCCAGCTCCGCCACCCCGCCAGCTTACCGCGAGAGGCGGAGCTTCGCTCCACCCCTCGTTTGTTCAACGCCCCTACCCCACCGTAATCTCGCCGCGCAGGTTGCGGGCTAACAGTTCGCGGGCGGCGGCGGCATCAGTGGGGCACTGCGCGAGAGCAAACATCAACTTCGCGATGGCGGCTTCGGTGGTGATGTCTTCGCCGCCCAACACCCCGACTTCGGCCAGCCCGATACCGGTGGCGTAACGGGTTTGGTCGACGTGCCCTTCGTCGCACTGGCTCACGTTGAGTACCAGCACGCCGCGCGCCACCGTGCGGTGCAGCGCCGCCAGAAACCACGGCGCCGACGGCGCATTGCCCGACCCGTACGTTTCCAACACCACCCCGCGCAGCTCCGGCACATCGAGCAGCGCGCGCACCACCGTTTCCGAAATACCAGGGAATAACTTCAGCACCGCCACCCGCGCATCGAGCGCCGTGTGCGCCCGAAATGGCCCGGTGGGTGCCGGGGCGAGGGCGTCGACGTTGATTTCCAAGGAAACTCCCGCCTTGATGAGGACTGGATAATTTTCGCTTTTGAAGGCATCGAAAAAATTACTCTCGACCTTTTTCGAGCGATTGCCGCGCAGCAGTTGGCGGTGGAAAAAGATAGCTACTTCCGTAATGACCGGCCGGCCATCGGTGGTGCGTAGGGCCGCGATTTCGAGCGCCGACAGCAGATTCTCGCGCGCATCCGTCCGCACGCGACCCACAGGCACTTGCGCGCCGGTAAAAATGACCGGCTTGCCAAGGTTTTCGAGCAAAAAACTGAGTGCCGACGCCGAATACGCCATCGTATCGGTACCGTGCAACACCACAAAGCCATCGTAACTATCGTAGTGCGTGGCGATGAGGGCCGCGATTTCAAGCCAATCGGCGGTGGTGATGTCAGAGGAATCAATCGGCACTTCGCGGCTCAACACCGTCAGGCGCACCCGGAACAGGTAAAGCTCCGGAATATGCCGAATGAGGTGCGCAAAATCGAACGGCACCAGGTGTTCATCGGCGCGCGTGACGGCCATCCCGATGGTGCCGCCCGTGTAAATCAACAGCAGCGACGGCGCCCCGGCCGGCGCGGCCGAATCGAGATCAATTTGAGCGTAATGCACGAAGGCGAAGCGAAAAAGTGCGCGATAGAAGGCCGGAGAGTGGAGGCCGAAGGTACGGCCGTACCTTTGCACCTGCTTATGCCAATCACCGAAGCTGCCGTCTGGCAAGCGCTCTCGTACGTCGAGGAGCCCGACCTGAAACAAGACCTCGTGACGCTCAAAATGGTCGAAGACGTACGCGTCGAGGGCCAAAGCGTTTCCTTTACGGTGGTGCTGACCACGCCCGCCTGCCCCCTCAAGCAGCTCATCCACGACGCCTGCGAGCGGGCCATCCACACGATGGTAGCCAAGGACGCCAACGTGGTGATTACCATGACCTCGCGCGTAACCACGCTGCGCAACAACCGCGGCGATTTGCTGCCCGGCGTGAAGAACATCATCGCCATTGCTTCGGGCAAGGGTGGCGTGGGCAAAAGCACCGTCACGGCCAACCTGGCGGTGGCCCTGGCC
>JANPJM010000051.1:0-22068 GCA_031425525.1 Hymenobacteraceae bacterium
CCCCGCCGCCGGGGCGGCCCACGCCGCCGCCGCCGCCGTTGGCCGCCGCGATGGTGTTGCTCAGCAGCACCGCGCCGGTGCTGTTGGTGAGCAACACCCCGAACGAACCGCCGCCGCCGGTGCCGCCCCCACCCCCGCCGCTGCCGCAGCCGCCATTGCCGCCGGCGCCGCCGCCGTTGCCGGTGCCGTTGTCGCAGAGGGCGCAGATTTGGGCCCCGCCGCCGCCGCCGCCGGTGCCGCCGGCGCCGGGCATCCCCGCAGTGCCGCCGCCGCCCGCCGCGCTCACCCAGGTGCCGGTGGCGGCCGAGCCGCCGCTGCCGCCGCCGCCGTTGGTGCCGTTGGCGCCGTTGGCGCCGATGGTGCCGTTGCCGCCTGCCCCGCCGGGGTTGCCGGCGCCGCCGGCGGCGCCGGGCGTCCCGGTCAGCACGCCGCTGCTGGCGCTGCTTTGGCCGTAGCCGCCGGGTTGGGCACCACCAGCGAAGCTATCGTTGCCACCCCGGCCGCCGTTGCCGCCCGTGCGGCAACCACCACCGCCAAACCCCCCGCCACTCGCGGTAATGTTGTCGTCGCAGGAACCCGCCTGGCCGTTGGGGCCGGCGTTGCCGCCCGCCCCGGCCGCCGCCGCCGTGCTGCCCGCCGTGCCCGGCCCGGCGCTGCCGGCGCTGATGGTGCAGTAGCGCACTTCCAGGCGCGGGCAGTTGACGCAGCGTAGGCCGTACACGCTCGTGTTGGCCGCGCTCGTGCTCTGGGCTTGCAGCGTGAGGCGGTCGAGGAGGGTGCGGGTGGTGAGGCCACTGCCCACGGCGCCGGCCACTTCGCCGCCGCTCACGCTGCCGTTACTGATGGTGACAATGTTGGTGGAGGCCCGCGACCAGTTAGCGGCCGCCGAATACCCCCCGTACACCGACACGCCGTTGCTGAGCGGCAGCGGGCCGGTGTAGGCGCCGGCCGATATCAGCACCTGCGTCTTGCCCTGCACGGCGGCCAGGGCCACGCCGGCGGCGGGTGTGCGCAGGGGCGCGGCGCGGGTGCCGGGGTTGGTGTCGAGGCCGGTCAGGGCCACGAACACGGCCTGGTCGGCGGCGCCGTCCACGCCGTCGCAGTTCGTGTCCAGAAAGTTGTCGTCGGGCTGGTCGGGCGCGCTGCCCAGGTAGGCGCCCAGGGCGTCGCAGGGCGAGGTGGCCTTCCACTGCGCGCCGTCCCACACCAGCAGGTTGCGGGCGGCGGTGCCGCGCGTCACCGGCCCGCGCCCGTTGAGGGCGGCCAGCTTGTTCCAGCCCTCGGCCGCGCCGCCGTAGAGGTACAGCGAGGTCGAGTCGGTATCAAATACCAGCAGGCCGGTGGCCGGGCTGCCGATGGCCGTGCGCTGGGCGCTGCGCATCCGGGGCACCAACAGCCCCTTGGTGGTGCTGCTGATGTCGAGGGCGGCCGAAGCGGCCGGGGTAGGGGTGCCGATGCCCACGCTGCCGGTGCTGCCATTGGTGTGCAGCAGGATGTTGCCGGTGCCTTTACCGTCCAGGGTCAGGTCGCTGGTGGGGTTAGTGCCGGTTTTGGCGATGCCGTTGTACGTCAGGCTCACGCCCTGAGTCAGGTTCTGGGGCTGGAAGCTGGCAATGGGGGCGGTGGAGTTGTCGGCGGCCACCACCACGAGGCGGCTGCCGGGGGTGACGGTGCCGAGGCCCAGGTTGCCGTTGCCCGCCAGGTGCATGGCCTCCGTGAGGACGCCGGCGTTGTAGGTGCGCAGCCGCAGGGCCGTGGTGCCGGAGTTGTTGGCGCGGCGGGCTTGCAGGTACGACACGTCGGAGCCGTTGTAAGGGGCCAGGAAGAGGTGGCCGGGCAGGTACAGGCTTTGGGTGGTGCCCACGTTCGGCGAGTTGACCAGGTAGATGTCGCCCGGGCCCGCCGCGTCGAGCTGGCCGCGGGGGGTGCCGGTGCCGATGCCCAGGTTGCCGGCCACCGTGCTGTTGCCCGTCACGGTGCTGTTCCCCCCGATGGTGCCGTCGCCGCTGATGGTGCCGTTGCCGCTGATGTTAAAGTTAGCCCCGGCCTGCTGGCTGGTTTGGTTTTTAATCACGCCCGAGATGTTGCTGCCGTCCAGCACGGGTGCTGGCGTCAGCGCAGCCGGCAGGCCGCTGATAGTCACGTAGCCGTCGCCGGCCCGGAAGCCCTGGGTGTGGGCCACGGCGCTGGTGCCGGGGCCCCCATACGACGAGCCGCCCCCGCCGCCCGCCTTGCCGCCGCCGCTGCCGGCCCCGAAGTAGCCCCCGCCCCCGCCCCCGCTGAAGCCGTTGCCGCCGCCGCCCGTGGCGCCGCTGCCGCTGTTGCCCGCCGGCCAGAAGCCGGTCGAGACGCCGCCCGCGCCCGCCGCGCTTTGGCTGCCGCCCTGCCCGCCGCCGCCGTTGCCGTTGGTGATGCCCGTGCCGCCCGTCAGGCCGCCGCCCGCGCCGCCGGCCCCAATGTCGCCGCCGCCGCCGCCACCGCCGGCCACCAGCACCCGGTCGGTCAGGGCCGCGCCCCCCGTGCGGAGGTCGCTGGCCCCGCCCCCGCCGCCATCGCCGTCCCGCGCCGCGCCCCCGCCGTTGTAGCCGCCCGCGTTAGTGGCCCCGGCGCCGCCCACCTGAATGGTGAGCACCTGGCCCGGCACCACGGCCAGCGTGGCCTGCACCCGCCCGGCCAGGCCCTGGCCGGTGCTGCTGCTAAGCACGGGGCCGCCGGCTCCGCCGGCCAACTCCACGGTCAGCGCCGTCACGCGCGCCGGCACGATGTAGGTCTGTGGCCCGCCCGTAAAGCCAAACGTCACGCTGAACGGCGTGGGCGGCGGGGTCGGCGGGCTGGTGTCGGTCAGGGCCGCCACCCATTTCACGCCGTCCCAGGTATTGAGCACCCCGGTCGTGGTATTGAAGATGGTGAGGCCCGCCGCCGGGAGGGCAATGGCATCGCGCTGGGCCGTGCTCAGGCGGGGGGGCAGGAAGCCCTTGGTGTTGCTGCTCACGTCGAGCGCCGCCGAGGAGGCCGGGGTGGTGGTGCCGATGCCCACGCCAGCGGGGGCTTGGGCAAGGGCGGCCGGGGCAGCGGCGGCCAGCAGCAGCGCCAGCAGCAGCGCCAGCAGGGGCGCGTAGATCAGTCGAGAGAAAGCGTTTCGCATACAAGCGTTCGGAAGTGACGCGGCACCGTAGCCGACGGTCACCACAAAATTCCGGGCTGGTCGCACCCCCCGAAAGCGCATTTTGATGCTACTCCCCGCGCCGCGCCTCCGCCCCCACCCCACCCCCCTTCAACCCAAAAAAAACCACCCGGCGCGCTGGGGCACCGGGTGGTTTTTTGGGTGGCTGACCGAGGGCGTGGCCCCCGCCGCTTACGCCGTGAGCGTGGCGCGGTGCGCGACGAGCAGCGGCAGCAGGGCCTGGTAGAAGGTGCGCTCGCCGGTGGCGGGGTCTTCGGGGCGCTGGGTGCCCGCGGGGCGGTAGCCCGTCAGGAACCCGAAGAGCGGCAGCCGGTCGGGCAGTTCGGCCAGGGCAAAGCGGTGAACCGTGCCCGTGTCGAGGTCGTGGAGGTGCAGCCGCTGAAAATCGCTCACCAGCACATAGCCCGGCAGCGCGGCGGCGGGCAGGTTGGGCAGGTAGTCGAGGGCCTGCGCGTGGGCGGCGGCCAGCGTTTTATCGGCCGCTTCGGGGGTAGCGGCGCGGCTTTTCATTTCCACCAGCAGCGTCCCCGGCCACAGCGCATCCACGTAGCCCTGGCTACCATCGGGTTTTTTGACCCGCACCTCGAAGCGCGCCCGCCGCCGCCCCTGCGGCGTGAAGACGTCGAAGAAATCGCGCAGGAAGGTTTGCGCTTCCGACTTTTCGTCGTGGCTATCGGCGTGCTGGCGCGCGAAATCGGCCGCGCGGTGGCGCAGCTCAGCAAGGGAAGGCAAACCGGCGCTAGTTGCGCGCCTGGCTACCGGCGGGCACCGCCTCGCCGAGCAAGCGGGTCACTTGGGCTTGCCGCGTGAGTAGGCGGGCGTGGTCGGTGGCGGCCCCAGCTCCTTGCTGGCTTCGGGCAGCCTGGGTGTGCGCTGGGCATCGTTCCCGCGCTTGCCGGAGGCGGCTCCGCAGTTCACGCCGGTACCGGTAGCGGGCGGGGCCAGGCCGCCGGACCTTTCTTGCCATTCCCCGGCCTTCTCCTGCCCCTACGGCATCGCCAGCCAGTCGAGCAGCAGGATCTGCGCCCACGCCGCGTTCTGGTCGGTGCGCTGCACGTTCACCTGGAAGCTGCCGCTGCCAATGGCTTTGGTCGTGACCGAAAAGGTGTCGTTGAACGTCTGGCCGGTGGCGGTGCGCACCGTCAGCAGCACCTGACCGGGGGCGGCGGCGAACGCCGTGGGAAAGTTAATGGTGTACACATTCACGCCCGCCCCCCCGGCCCCGAGCGTAGCGGTGCCTTTCTGGGCGCGGGCCAGGCTGCTGAGTACCGACGCGGCGGCGCTCCCGCTCAGGTTGCCGCTGGCATCGGTCTGCACGACGCCGGCCGTGGTCAGGCCCCGCACCCGGGCGTTGCCGTTCACGTCGAGGGGGGGCGGTGGGGCCGCTGGTACCGATGCCCACCTGGCCGGTGCTGCCCACGTAGAGGTCGGTGGTCCAGGTGGTGGGGCTGCCGGGCAGGGCCGTCACGCCGGCATCGACGCGGCCAATCTCGAAGTCCTGGGCCGAGGTGCGCCAGATGCCGCCTTCGCGGCCGCCGTACTTGAGCAGGCCCACGCGGGCGTTGGCCTGGTTGTCGGTCAGGAAGCCGGTGCCTTCGCCGTTGGCGAAGATGTTGCCGGCCACTTCCAGCTTCTGACCGGGGGTGGTGGTGCCGATGCCCACATTGCCGCTCACGTAGCTGTTGCCGGTTACGTTGGTGTTGCCGGTTACGTCGAGCTTCTGGGTAGGCGTGGTGGTGCCGATGCCCACATCGCCGCCCGTCAGGCTGAACGCGTGGCCGGCCTGGGCGATGGTGGTGGCCCCGGTCAGCGTCCCGCCCAGGGCAATGTTGTTGCCGGTTTTGGTTAGCCCGTTGCTGGCCGTGGTGGTGGGCGTAGTGGTGGCGGCGGTGGTTTGGAGGGTGTTGTCGGGGAAGCGGAAGCCGCCGGTGTTGCTGAACACCTGCCCCGCCACTTCCAGCCGCTGCGTGGGGGCCGTGGTGCCGATGCCCACCTGGCCGCCGTCCTGCACGAAGAGGCGCCCGGCGGCCACGTTGCTCTCGCTCAGGTTCAGGCCGCCGTTGGTCAGACTGAAGTTGTACTTGTCGGTGCCGGCATCGTTGTTGAAGCCCAGCATAGCTCCGCCGCTGACGGCCTGCACGGCGAGGGGGTGGCCGGGGCTGCTGGTGCCGACGCCCACGCCCCCGCCCATCAGGCTGAACGGGTGGCCGGCCTGCGTAATGGTGGTGGCAGCGGTCAGCGGGCCGCCCAGGGCGAGGTTGTTACCGGTTTTGGTCAGCCCGTTGCTGGCCGTAGTGGTGGGCGTAGTAGTGGCGGCAGTGGTCTGGATGGAGTTGTCGGGGAAGCGAAAACCGCCGGTGTTGCTGAACACCTGCCCCGCCACTTCCAGCCGCTGCGTGGGCGTGGGCGTGCCGATGCCCACGCTGCCGCCCGTGAGACTGAACGAGTTGCCGGCCTGCGTAATGGTCGTGGCCCCGGTCAGCGGACCGCCCAAGGCGAGGTCGTTACCGGTTTTGGTCAGCCCGTTGCTGGCCGTGGTGGTGGGCGTGGTGGTGGCGGCGGTGGTCTGGATGGAGTTGTCGGGGAAGCGAAAACCGCCGGTGTTGCTGAACACCTGCCCCGCCACTTCCAGCCGCTGCGTGGGGCTGTTGGTGCCCACGCCCACGAGGCCGCTCGCCAGGGCCGCCAGCGCGGCCGTTGTAGTCACGGGGGTCACGTAGGTCTTGAAACACAAGTCCTCTATAGGCGAGTATTTGGACTGTCCCCCGGCGTAGGGGTTGGCGGTTGAAAAGCTCACGAAGGAGACCCCGAGGGTGGTCGTCTGGAAGCGGTAGGTGTACTGCTGGCCGGCCACCACCGCCACCGGCGTGGTCAGCAAATACGGCTGGTAAACGCCGCCGCCGACGCTGTTGTACACGATGGCCTGTGTCGTGAGCAGGGTGCCACCCGTGCCCTGGCCGGCGTAAACGCTCAGCGTACCGGGGACGGCGCTGGGCGGGAGCGGCGACCCCACAAGCAGGTCGAATTGGGTTAGGTTGCCGGTAACGTTGGCCGTGAAGGACTGCCAGAAGTCGTCGGCGCCCGTGATGGCGTTAGTCGCCAACTGCTGCTGGTCGAGCGCGTTGACGCCGAACACGTCGTTCTGCACCGTCAGCAAGCCCGCCGGGTTACTGGTGCCGATGCCCACGTTGCCGCCCGTCAGGCTGAACGCGCGGCCGCCCTGCGCGATGGTGGTGGCCCCGGTCAGCGTCCCGCCCAGCGCGAGGTTGTTGCCGGTTTTGGTCAGCCCGTTGCTGGCCGTAACAGCCGCGCCGCTGGCCGTGGCGATCTGCTGCCAGCTCGGCGCGCCCGGCGTACCGGCGTTGTAGTAAAAGCCCGCCGGCGCGCCGGTCTGAAACACGAGCAGCCCGGTGGCGGGCGTCACGATGGCCGTGGCGGCGGCCACGCGGGGCAGCAGGGCGCCTTTGCTGCTGCTCACGATGTCGAGCGCCGCCGACACGTCGGGGGCGGTGGTGCCGATGCCTACGCCGGTCTGGGCCAGCGCCGCCCCCGCGCTCAGGAAAGCCAGCGCGAGGGCCAGCGCCCCCTTGCTTAAGAAGCCGGCGGAAAAGCGCGCGAAGCGGGCCGGGGGCGGGGCTGCAACCCGCCGCCGCGCGTCTGCCATCTGGCACGTGACCGGTGAGGCGGTGTGCCGCCGATTAACTGCCGGCAGCACCTGTAGGGAGAAGAAGTGACGCATACGCGTGGGGGGGAGGAGATGGAGTAAGGAAGGGAAACGGGCCGTGCCGAATGGGTCAGCCTACAGCTGCCCGACTTCGGTCAGGTCTCAAAGATACCCGCTTACTGCCCTCCAACTCTTAATCTTGATACCCCTTCGATACTGCTCCTCGTCCGCCCGCGCCGCCGGCCGGCCCGTCAGCTTCCTACGCGCCGCATCCGGGCGCTCAGCTCGGCTTTGGAACTGATTTCGAGCTTGTCGTAAATCTTGCGGATGAACGAGCGCACGGTGTTGAGCGTGATGCTCAGCCGCTCGGCCACCTGCTGGTAGCTCAACCCTTCCTCGATGGCCTGCACCAGTTGTAGCTCGCGGGCGGTGAGCACCTCCGTGGTGGCCGGGCGGGGGCGGAAATGCTGCACCACGTGCCGCGCGATGGCCGGCGACATCGGCGAGCCGCCGTCCAGCACTTCCAGCAACCCGGCTTTTACGTCGCGCAGCGGCGTCGATTTCAGCAGGTAGCCCACCGCCCCCGCGCACAGCGCCTGAAACACGCGCTCGGCGTCGGAGTACACCGTGATGAGCACCACTTCGGCCTTCGGCAGCACCTGCCGGATGCGCGCCACGCCCTCAATGCCGGTCATGCCGGGCAGCCCGATGTCGCTCAGGATCAGGCGCGGCGGCACGGCCAGCCCGCACACATCGTCCAGAAATTCTTCCACCGACCCCGCCACCAGCACGCAGTTGAACTCCGGCTGCGCGCATAAATAGGTCTGGTACGCCTGCCGGATGCTGGGCTGGTCTTCGATGATGGCGAGGGTGGTCATGAGGAAGTGTTTAGGGTTTAGGGTTTAGTTTCTCGTTAGCGATTTTCGCGCGGGGCTTTGCCCCGTGTGGGGTATCTCCGAAGCTCCAGCCCTGGCCCGCCGCGCGGTTAGTTTGTTCAGTCAGGTGGGGCGGGCCAGAGGCCCGCTAATACCCCACACGGGGCAGCGCCCCGCGCAAAACCAGAAGCACAAAACTACCCACCCCGCGCCCCGGCCAAAAGCGCATTTTGATGCGGCTCCCATTGCCCCCCAATCCTCACCGCACCGGCAACCTAACCCGCACCGCGAAGCCGCCTTCGGGCCGCGCCTCGGTGGTAGCGCTCCCCCCAAGTATGGCGGCGCGCTCGCGGATATTGCGCAGCCCGTGGCCGGAGGTACGGCCAGGCGCCGCCGCGTCCGGCCCCGCCACCGGCCCGTCGTTCTCCACCGTCAGCGTCAGCTGGCCGGCGGTGTGCTGCAGGTGGATGGTGACGGGCGCACCCACCGGGGCGTATTTGAGGATGTTGTGCAGCGCTTCTTTGTAGATGAGATACAAGTGACGCCGCACCTCGGCGGGCAGGTCGAGGGCGGGCACCTCGCCGGCCGTCTCGAAGCGCACGGGGCGGCCGGTGGGGTGCAGCACGTCGTGGGCGTAATCGCGGAGGCGGGCCAGCAGACCGGGCAGCGTATCGTTGTGGGCGTCGAGGCTCCAGACCACATCGTTGAGCTGGCGCACGGCCATCCGCGACGAGTCGGCGACTTCGGCGAGTTGGGTGGCTTGCTGGTCGGCGGGCATAAAGCCCTCGTGCAGCAGGTCGGTTTGCAGCGCAATCTGACTCAACAGCGAGCCCACATCGTCGTGCAGGTCGGCGGCGATGCGCGCCCGCAGTGCGTACTCGCGCAGCAGCCGGGCCGTGCGCTGCTGCTGCCAGGCAACCACCAGCCCCAGTAGCGTGAGGGCGCCCAGGCCCCATACCCAAGGCTGCTGCCACCACACGGCCACTACTTCCAGCGGCACCCGCAAGCGGTTGCGGGCCGGCAACCCGAGGCTGGTTTCGGCCCGCACCTCCACCACGTAATCGCCCGGCCGCAGATTCTGCAGCCGCAGGTAGTGAGTACCATTCAGCGCATGGAAGCGCTCGTCGCCACTGCCCAGCAGCCGGTACGAGTAGCGCGCGCCCTCCGGGTTCAGGTGGTCGGACAGGGCCAGATCCAGTTCGGCGAAGGCATCGTACGGCCCCAGGCAGATGCCGGCGACGGGCGGCGAGCCGGCCAGCAGGCGGGTTCGCACGGTATCCCCTTCGTTGAAGTGCTGCGTGAGGGCCGACAGGAGCAGGCAGGGGCGGGGCTGGGGCGAAAACGGCTTGCGGGTATCCAGCTGGCTGATGCCGGCTACACTGCCGAAGTACAGCAGCCCCGTGGTGGAGTCGCGCCAGACCGACTGCCGGTTCAGCTCGGCACTGGGCAGGCCGTCGGCTTTGGTCAGCACCGCCAGCTGCCCGGTGCGCGGGGAATACCGGACCAGTCCGGCGAAGGTACCAACCCACAGATCCCCCGTCTGGGGGGCGGGCAGCAGCGAGGCGATGCTCATACTGGGCAGGCCCTGGCGCGTCGTAATCTGCCCAACCAGGCCGCGCGTAGGGTGGAGCAGCAGCAGGCCGGCATCGCGGGTCCCCACCCAGAGGCTGTCGGGCGAGGCCGCGTGAACCGTCAGGATCAGATTCGTGGGTAGTCGCTGCGCGCCCGCCTCGCCGGCGCCGTAGCGCACCAGTTGTCCGGTCGCCACCTGTAGCCGGAACAGCCCTTCTGCCGTTGCGGCCCACAACACGCCAGCGGGTGCTTCTACGATCCGCTCGATCTTGAGCCGGTTGAGGGTAAAAGTGGAATCGGCGTCGTGGTAGCGGGCCATCTCCCGCCGGTCAAAATCGAGTTGGTACAGCCCCAGGTGGGTGCCCGCCCAGCCCTGCCCGGCGTGGTCGGTCAGCAGCGAGTAGGCGTTGGGCCCGCGGTCAGGCGGTGGGGTGAGCAGGCGATAGTAGCGCAGTTCGCCGGTGGCGGGGGTAAGCTCGCCCACGGAGCCTACTTCATCGGCTACCACTACCTGGCCCCTGCGCGTCACCAGTAAGTCGTAGGGAACCGGTGTGTGGCTCGACGGCTCCCCCGTGACCCACATCCGCCAGTGCCGCAGCGGCGCGGCCGGACTGTCGGCGGCCTGCGTCAGGGAGCCGGAATACGTGCCCGTCAGCAGCCGGCCATCGGGCAGCCGGTGGATGGCGCGCGTACTGAAGTCGCCCCCCCCCACGAGCGGCAACGGCCTGACCAGCTCCCCCACCGGCCGGGCTTTGTAGCACCCCCGCTCGAAAGGCCGGAAGCACCACAGCACCCCATCGGGGCCTTGCTGGAGCGTGATGTCGGTCATCAGTCCCGGCGGCGCCGGCCGCAGCGTGACGCGGGGAAGGGCATTGGCCCGCCAGGTAAGGCTGATCAGGCGGCTATCCGCCACCCACTGCATCGTGCTGTCCGTCAGCACCGGTTTAAAGGTGTCTTCCACGCCGGGCGGCAGCCAGCGCAGCCGCTCGCGCACGCCCCCGCCGGGTAGTACATCGTACAGCGCCCGTCCACTCACCAGCCACTGCGCCGACGAGGCGCCCAATGGCAACAGCGACACCCGGGGCTGGCGCTGGTGCCACCGCACCCGACCAGCGGGATCCAGCAGGTATACCCCGTGCTCCTGCGTCACGGCCCAGATGCCGTCCCGGGAAGCGGCCCCGATCCACTCGATCTCGTTGCCTCCCAGCCGCGTCAGCGGCTGCCGGGGCACCCGGCCCGGCCGACGGGTATCGAGGACCACGAGGGCATCTTTGCCGTAGGAGACCCACAAATCGTCGGTGCCGGGACGGCCCCACAACCACCAGACTTTCACGGTTTCTTCGGGGCGCTTGGGTAGCTCGATGCGCCGCAGATTCCCGGTCCCCGGCTCGAAGCAATAGAGGCCGGCCGTCGAGCCGCACCACACCTTGCCCACCGCATCGGCTACCAGGGCAAACGTTTCCCCCGCCGGCATCCGCTCCCCGTTGCGCACCAGCGCGTCGAGCGGCACGAGGCTGTGACCATCGTAGCGGAAAACGCCCGCGTCGGTTCCCACCCAGGTAAAGCCCGTCGGGTCGAACGCCAGGCGCTTCACCTGGATACTACTCAACACGGCGTCGCGCTGCCACGCCTGGGCGCGGGCCGGCACGGCCAGGCCGCCGCCAATCAGCCCCACGAGCAGCATCCGCGCGAGCCAACGAAAACACGGCGGAAGTCTGAGGGGAATTCGATGAAGCACGCCGACGGAAGTGTGAGCGACGAAGGTACCAGTGCGGGCGGTGCCCAGCGGGTCGGACATTCACTCCACCGATCACGGGATTGGGCAAGCTGATTCACCACGTCGTCTCGGCCGACGGGCTGTTGCACCGCCCGCCGGCTCAACAGGCACGGCCGGAGCTTCGGCCCCCCTATGCCCAGTGCGCCACCAGAAAGCCGCCCGTGGAGTCGAAGAAGTGGTGACGGGGGCTGAAGCCGGCAGCGCGCGCCAGCGCGTCCGTCTCAGCGGAGGTGTACTTCTGGGAGATTTCGGTGTGGAGGGTTTCGCCGCCAGCGAAGACGAACGGGCCGTGGCCGCCGACACGCACCTGCTGCGCGCGTTCGCTCACCAGGTAGCTCGTGCAGGCGCCGGTGGCGGGGTCGTAGGTGGGGAAGTGCGAGAACGCGGCCACATCGAAATCGCCCCCCAGCTCGCGGTTGATGCGGTGGAGCAGGTTCAGGTTGAAGGCGCGGGTGTAACCGGCGGTGTCGTTGTAAGCGGCCAGAATGGTGTGGGGCGACTTCACGAGATCGAAGCCGATGAGGAGCTGATCGTGGGGGGTGAGCTGCGCGCGCAGGGCGCAGCAAAAAGTGGCCGCTTCCGCCGGGCGCATATTGCCAATGTTGGCGCCCATAAACAGCACCACCTTCGGGCGATCCGACAGGCGGGCGCTCTGCGCGAGCATCGGCAGGTACTCGCCGTGCAGGCCGCGCACGCGCAGGCCGGGCAGCTCCGCCGGTAGCCGCGCTTCGAGGTCGGCGACGACGGCGCCGGAGATGTCGATGGGGAAATACGTGAGCGTGGGGTCGGAGGCGAGCGCCGCCCGCAGCAGATGCACCGACTTGGAGGCGTCGCCGGCGCCCAACTCCACCACGTCGAACGGGGGGCGGCCGGCCGTCAGGTGCCGCACGATTTCGGGCGACTGCTCGACCAGAATCTCCCGCTCGCAGCGCGTGGGGTAATACTCCGGGCAGGCCATAATCTGCCGAAACAGGGCGTCGCCGGCGGCGTCGTAGAAGTATTTCGACGAGATGTGCTTGCGCGGCGCGGCCAGCCCCGCTAGCACGTCGGCGAGGAAAGAGGACGGCGCGGCGGCGGAAGTAGCAGGAGCGTTCATAAGCATCAGCAGGTTAAAGCCCCACCGTGCGCGCCAGCCGGATGCCGGTGAACTGCCAGCGCAGCGGCGGATGGAAAAAGTTGCGGTACGTGGGTCGGCTGTGACCCGGCGGCGTCGCTACGGACGCGCCGCGCAACACCATCTGACTCACCATGAACTTGCCGTTATACTCGCCGATGGCGCCGGGCGCCTTGCGGTAGCCGGGGTACGGCAGGTAGGCGCTCTCCGTCCATTCCCAGCGGGTGCCCCACGCGAAGTGGGGCGCCGCCGCCTCCCACTCGATTTCGGTGGGCAGGCGGGCACCGCGCCAGGCGGCGTAGGCGGCGGCCTCGTAGTAGCTGACGTGCGCCACCGGCTCGTGGGGCGGCACGGGCGTGAGGCCACCAGCGCCGAAATCGTAGCGGCACCACGCGCCGTCCACGAAGTGCCAGTAGAGCGGCGCGCGCACGCCGTGGGCCTTCACCCACTCCCAGCCTTCGGCGTGCCAAGGGCGGAAATCGGTGTAGCCGCCGGCAGCCATAAACGCCAGGTATTCGGCGTTGGTGACGAGCGCGCCGGCCACTTCGGCTTCGGCCAGGTACACGGTGTGGCGGCCCAGCTCGTTGTCGAAGCAGAAGCCCGCGCCGGTAAATCCGATCTGGTAGAGGCCGGCGGCGAGGCGCACGGGCGGCACGGCGGCGCCCGTTGCGGCGGCAGCGGGCAGCGCCTCCACGCCCGCCCGGTACGCCGGCAGCAGCGGGTTGTGGCCGAGGATGTACTTGATATCCGTCAGCAGCAGCTCCTGGTGCTGCTGCTCGTGGTTCAGGCCCAGCTCGACGACGGCGCGCAAATCAGCGGCGAGCGGCGATTTGAGGAGCTGCGCCATCGCCGCATCGATGTGGCGGCGGTAGCGGTACACGTCGGCCACGGTGGGGCGGCTGAGGTTGCCCCGGTCGGTGCGGACGACGCGCGCGCCCACGGTTTCGTAGTAGGAGTTGAAGACGAAGTCGTAGGCGGGGTCGAAGACGGCGTAGCCCGGCAGGTGCGGCCGCAGCAGAAAGGTCTCGAAAAACCACGTCGTGTGGCCCAGGTGCCACTTCGGCGGGCTGACGTCGGGCACGGGCTGCACCACGTAATCTTCCGCTTCCAGCGGCGCGCACAAGGCTTCGGAGTGGGCGCGCACGGCGCGGTACTGATCGGGGAGCGTCATCATTCGTATTCGGCCAGTTGCTCGTCGGCGTAGCACCACAGCCACTGCTCGCCGGGTTCGGCGGAACTGACGACGGGGTGGCCCGCCGCGCGGTAGTGGGCCGTAGCGTGGCGGTTGGGCGACGAATCGCAGCACAACGTGACCCCGCACGACTGGCAGGTGCGCAGGTGCATCCACCGGCTGCCGGTTTTCACGCACTCGGCGCATTCGTAGGCAGCGGCGGTTTTAATATCCGTAATGGCCGTGAGGTGCGCGCACGGCGGTTTGGGCTGGAGCATAGGGAATGACGTTAAGTACTGCGCCACAAGTAAATTGATAACGTGAGCCTCGTAATTTTTTGACAGTCAGCGGCCTGGCTTGCAGCTAGAAGCTTATGGCTAGCTACTTAATTTTCGGCCAGATACCGGTGAACGAATGAGATTGCCATCGACCCCTCCCCCACCGCCGACGCCACGCGGTTCATCGCACCGCTGCGTACGTCGCCGGCGGCGAACACGCCGGGGCTGCACGTTTCGAGCAGGTACGGGTCGCGGTCGAGCTTCCAGATCTGGCGGAAGTTGGCGTTGTTCTTCACGTCGCGGCCGGTTTCGATGAAGCCTTTGGGGTCGAAGAGGAAGCTCAGGCCCATCCAGTCGGTGACGGGTTTGGCGCCGATGAAGATGAAGAGCGCATCAGCGGCGCGGGGCGCAAAGGTGCGGGTGCGGACGTCTTCGAGCACCACCTCGGCCAGCCGTTCCTCCCCGCGCACCTCGTCGATTTCGGTGAACGCCAGCACCTCGATGTTCGACAGCGCCTTGATCTGGTCGATGAGGTACGCCGACATCGTATCGGCCAGCCCCTCGCGGCGCACCACGATGAAGACGTTGGCCGCGAACTTCGACAGGTACACCGCCGCCTGCCCGGCGCTGTTGCCGCCCCCCACGATGTACACCTGCTTGCCCCGGTAGGCCGCCGCTTCGGTCATAGCGGCGCCGTAGTAGATGCCAGCTCCCGTGAACTGCTCGATACCCGTCTTTTCGAGCTTGCGGTAATCGACGCCCGTCGTCACGATGATGGCGCGGGTGTTCACCACCGTGTCATCATCCAGCACGATGCGCTTGTAGCCGTTCTGCTGCTCGATGGCCTTCACGGCGCGCGGCGAGAGCATCTGCGCGCCCAGCCGGGTGGCCTGCGTGAGGGCGCGGCGGGTCAGCTCAGCGCCGCTCACGCCGGCCGGGAAGCCCAGGTAGTTTTCGATCCTGGACGACGACCCCGCCTGTCCGCCCGGCGCCGACCGCTCGATCACGAGCGTCCGCAGTCCTTCCGATGCCCCGTACACGGCCGCCGCCAGCCCAGCCGGCCCGGCCCCCACGATGGTCACGTCGTACATCTCGTCCACGGGGTGCGGGTTGAGCCCCACGCGCCCGGCCAGCGTCAGGGCGTCGGGCGCCGCCAGGAAGGTGCCGTCCTCGAACACCACCACCGGCAGTTCTTTGCGCGTCAGGCCGTGGAGGGTCAGCAGAGTTTCGCCGCCGTCGCCGTCTTCGATGTCGAGCCAAGTGTAAGGCACCAGATTGCGCGCCAGCAATTCCTTGAGATCGTGGCTTTTGGGCGAATACTGGTAGCCGATGAGCCGGATGCCGCCCGCCGCCTGCCGCGCCGTGGCCTGCCACTCGTCGAGCAGGTCGTCGATCACGGGGTAGAGCTTCTCTTCGGGCGGGTTCCAGGGCTTGGTGAGGTAGTAATCGAGCCGCACGTCGTTGATGGCGCGGATGGCGGCCTCCGTATCGGCGTACGCCGTCAGCAGCGCGCGCTTGGCGTCGGGGTAGTACGGGGTGGCCTGTTGCAGAAACGCCACGCCATCCAGCTCCGGCATCCGCTGGTCAGAGAGGAAAAGGGCCACCTGATCGCCGCGCTTTTTGAGCTCACCGAGCATCTCCAGGGCTTCGGCGGCTACCGTCGTACTCAGGATTTTGTAATCGGCGCGGTAGTGCGCCTTGAGGTCGCGGGTGAGCGCGCGTAGCACCTGCGGGTCGTCGTCGATGCAGAAAATGATGGGCAGGGACACGGGGAGGGATTTAGGTCAGAGATGCGAGGTCAGAGGTGCGAGGTTTGCAGCGCGCGCACTTGGTTCGGGGACCCGCGCGTTTTTCGGGGCAAGCTCCGGGCCTGCTTCCGGGAGTGACAAAAGTGTCAGGCTAACCGCCCCCAATCGGAAAGCACACCGTAAAGGCCGTGCGGCCCGGCGCCGATTCCAGCCCCACGCGCCCGCCGTGCTGCTGCACGATGCGCTGCACCACTTCGAGGCCCAGACCGGTGCCCTTGCCGATGGGCTTGGTGGTAAAGAACGGGTCGAAGATGCGCGGGCGCACGTCGGCGGGGATGCCGGGGCCGTTGTCGGTGATGGTGACGCACACCAGCGGGCCGTCGCGCACGGTGGCGATGTGCAGCACGCTGCCGGCGCGGCCGGCCATCGCGTCGAGGGCGTTGTCGAGGAGGTTCGTCCAGACCTGGTTCAGCTCGCCGATCATGGCTGTCACGGGGGGCAGGGTCAGGTCGTAGGCTTCCTCCAGGCGCACGGCCCCGGCGCGCAGCTTGTGGCCGAGCATCGTGAGGGTATTGCGGATGCCGTCGTGGATGTCGGCGGCCTGCTTCTCACTGCCTCGATCCATGTGGGTGAAGGCTTTGATCGACTGCACCAGCGCGGCGATGCGCCCGGCGGCCTCGCCGATATCGCCCACCATGCGGTCGGTGAGAATGTTGTTGCTCACCCACTGCAACACCGGCCGCAGGTCGGCGGCGGGGATGTGCGGCGCGAACTCGTCGAGATCGGCTACGCAGAAACCAAAATCGGTGAAGTGTTCGGCCAGTTCGGCGGGGTCGGCCACGGCGCGGGCGTCGAACCAGTCGAGCAGCTCATCCTCGCGGTCCGACCGTTGCAGCAGCGAAAGCTGCGGACGCGGCGCCCGCAGCAGCCGAAACAGCACCTCCCCGACGGCATCGACCTGGTCGGGCGTCATGCGGATGTTCATCACGTCCTTGAACGACTCGGGCAGCAGCGAGAGGTGTTTTTGCAGCGTCTGCGCGTCGCGCGCCACCGCCGAGGCGGGGTTGTTCAGCTCGTGTGCCAGCCCCGCCGAGAGCTTCCCCAGCGCCATCATCTTCTCGTTCTGCTGCTGGAGGGCGGTGAAGTCGCGCACCCGCGAAATCATGACGTGAACGAGGGCTTCGGCCAGCTCGAAATGGTCGCGGATCATCTCCCGCGTGCGGCCGGCGGGGAACGTCATCACCTGCGTGGATTCGAGGGCGCGGCTGGTAGCGGTGGCCGCCTTCATCCGCGAAAACGGCAGGTACCCCGTCAGGTCGCCGGCCTGAAGGGTGGCAGTCACGCGGCGTTCGGCGCCCTGCGGCACCGCCACTTCCAGCCGCCCGCTCACCACGAGGTGCGTATTCAGCACGGCCTCGCCGGCCGTGAACAGCGCCTCACCGGGCGCTAACAGGTGGTGCGTAGCATTGGCCGCGAACCACGCCAGCTGCGCGGGCGGCACGTCGGCCAGCGGCGGCAGCCGCGCGAGCCAGTCGGGGGTGATGTCGAGCATAACCGCTTGGGGGTGAAGCGCCGCCCGACAGGCCGGGCGACGGCGGCGCGAAGTACCGCACCGCCGGGGAATTTTGGGGGGTCGGCGGTTAGCCGGGTTGGTAGCGGGATGCGGTACGCTGCCCAGCCGATCGGCTTGCAGCTTGCAGCTTGAAGCTTGTGGCTGGATGGAGCGCAATGCAAATAGGCGGGCGCACCCAGCGCCCAGGCTGCGCCCGCGACTCACGCGACGACGGGACCAGCGCAAGGTATTTCCTGTTTTGGCCATTCAAAAAAAGAGGAAAGACGGGCGTCCGTCTTTCCTCTTTGTAGAAGTTTCGAAAATTGGAAAGAGAACCGAGCGTCTTTCCCGTTTTTTCTTTTTCTGAAAAATGGAAAGAAGCCGCCACGCCTGTTCCTCTCCGGTCAAGCTGCCCCCCCTGCCGGATGCTACCGGGCGCACGCTCACCGCCGCGCGCCCCTACTCGATCACCAGCCGCGCCGTTTCGGGACCGGCTTTCACCGCGTACACGCCGCGCGGCAGCGGCAGCGCAAAGCGAACGACTTCGCCGGCGGTGGCGGGCAGCGTCAGTACCACGCGGCCGGTGGCGTCGAGTATCTGCACCTGCGTGGCGCCGGTCGGGGGGCGCACGCTCAGCAGGTCGTGCGCCGGATTGGGGTACATTTCCAGGGGTACGGGGCTGGTTTCGCGCTGTTTGGGCCGCACCGCGACGATGCTGGAATACGTGGCCGTGCCGTCCGTATCGAGCTGCCGGAGACGGTAGTAGACCCGTTCGGCGGGCGCCGTCTCGTCGGCCCACGCGTAGTGGGTAGGGGTAGCGCTGGTGCCCTGCCCGACGATCAGGTCAGAGATAGCCGCGAACGTGCGGCCGTCCGGGCTGCGCTCCACCACGAAGCCGTGGTTGTCGCGCTCCGAAGCCGTCGTCCAGGTCAGTTGCACCGGCCTGGGGGGCGTGTGCATCTGCGTAGCCGGTTGGTGCGGAGGATCGTTTGGCTTTGGCGGGTGCTGGTCTGCCACAAAACGGTCCTTTTACGTTAGCCCTACTCCGCCATCGTTACCCGCGCTTCCGCTAGCACGGTTTCGAGGGCGGGGATGCAGGCGGCGAGCTGCTCGTAGGATTCGATGACGAAGTACGTGTCCTGCATCCGGTCTTTGACGTAGGGGGTGGCCAGAATCGTGGGCACGTCGAAGGGGCGCTGGGTGGGCGTTTCACTCAGGCAAAACGCCGTTTCGCCCGCCGACGACAGGATGCCTGCGCCGTAGATACGCAGCCCTTCGGCTTCGGCAATCAACCCAAATTCTACGGTGAACCAGTAGAGGCGCGAGAGTAGCTCAATGGCGTGAGCGTCGGCCAGATGGCGCAGCGCCAGCGCGCCGAGGGCTTGCAGGAAATCGGCAAAAAACCGGTCTGTCAGCAGCGGCACGTGGGCGAATACGTCGTGAAACATATCCGGTTCTTCGAGGTAATCGAGCTGGGCGGGCGTCCGCAGCCACGTAGTGGCCGGAAAGTGCCGTTGGGCCAGCAGCTCGAAAAACGTGCGGTCATCGACTATGCCGGGCACCGCCACCAGCGTCCAGCCCGTGGCCTGCGCCAAAAGTGGGTTTACGATCCTGAAATCGGGAATCTGGGATGGCTGAAAATCGACGCGCGGCAAACCTTCCAGAAACCGGCCCGACGCCACGGCCGGTAGCACGCGCAGTTGGCGCGCAAAAAGCGTCTGCCAGACCCACTGGTCGTCGGCGGTGTAGCGGGAGTATTCCTGTTGAAGAATGACGGCGGAAGCGGGGGAGACGGGGAGAACGGGGAAAATGGAAGCGGACATTGAAAAAAAAGGGATGAGTGGGGCAAAAAAAAAGCCTGCCTCCGGGGTGGGAAGCAGGCCATTGCACTAATTTGCAATGCAGACGGGATAGGAACTCAGCCTCGCCACGCCAATGCCACTTCGCACCGGAGAGGTGCGGAAGTATAAAGGCGGTAATAGCGGCGGGTAACTGCGAACATCGGGGCAAATGTAAGCGCAGCGGCGGAAAGTTGTCGCAGTAACTATTCGTAGGGTTGAAATAGATATTCTCGCTATCCAGGCGTTACTGGGGCACGCTGGCAGCAAAACAACCGGAACCTACCCTCAAGTGGCTCGGCACACGTGTTTCGTTTACTGGGCCAAATCAGCGGGTAAAGCAAGGTGAACTTGCGGGCTGTGGTGCGGTAAGGTAAGTTTGTGACAACAAGGCCGGCTAGAAAGCCAAGCGGATGTTTTTCGTTTTATGAAGATGAAATTAGGAGTGTTTTTTGGATTTTAATTTTGATTTTCTCCTGCGATAGTTCGACGAAGAAATCACCGAATAAAATGAATGCTGCTAAAATAGATTCAGTACGAAAAGATACTTCCGCGAGCACGAACGAAAACCAATTTAAAGAAGCATTACAGACGGTTCCGAAAAATACAAAACCAATTTTTGGTTATCGGTTTGTCATTACTGACGATTTTAAGCGGTCAGCCAGAAGTTATACGGTATTTTGTCATTGCGAGGAGGCTCTGCGGTTGCGAGCGAAGCGCGGCAAAGCAATCCTCGTTTGCTCGGCTATGTAGCTGGGTGACACGCCGCCACCGTACCGAGCCAGCGGAGATGGCCACGTCGGCCCTTCTTTCCTCAGGGTAAACTCCAAGCCTCCTCCTCGCAATGACAAATGCTTGGTTACTTATGGTCAACCGCTTAGAAGATGAACTCAACCGTTTTCAAGGGCTTGTAAAAAAATCAGAACGAATAAAATTCGCGTGATTTTCAGAAATGGAGAAGCTAAGCAAGATACCATATTCGTTGATTTGAAGCCCCTGAAATAATCAGGAATATCGCCAGCGAATACCTCGTGCTCAAAGCACTATTCGCCCATTTGTAGCAGGTTCGGTCGCCCATTGCCCCGTAAAGGCTTGGTGAGCCACCATCCGTTTTGGGCAAGTCCGGGGTCAGAATGCGTTGGTTTATAGTGTCATTAAAAAAGGCGAAGGCCATTGGCCCCCGCCTTTTCAGATTGCTGGGCGGGTAGCCGGGCAATCGTTCGGTTCTGTTGAAATTCTGGGCAGCGGGGGTGCCGCTTCCCGGAGTTCTCGCTTTTTTGCTGATTCCTATTTCAGCACTACGCGCACGGTTTGTTTGCCGCTGCGCAGCACGTACACGCCCATTGGCAGGTGGGCAGTGGGCACGGTGGCGGTGCCATCGGCGGCGGCGGTAGTGAGGGCGACGGCGCGGCCCGTTACGTCATACAGTTCCACCGAGGCCGCTGCTGCCGCCCCGCTCAGGCGCAACGGTTCGCCGGCAAGGACGGGGTTTGGCCAGATTGCGAGTATCGGGTTGCGGGTTTCGAGGGGCGCGGGCTGCACGGTCACGATGCTGGAATAGGTGGCGGTGCCGTCGGTATCGAGTTGCCGGAGGCGGTAGTAGAGCTGCGCACTTGCCGGGGCCGTTTCGTCGGCGTAGGCGTAGGCTTGGGGCGTCTGGGTGGTGCCCGCCCCCGCGATGAGGCCCGAAATGGCGGCGAATTCGCGGCCGTTGGCGCCGCGTTCGATGTAATAGCCGCGATTGTTTTTCTCCGAAGCCGTCTGCCACGTCAGAGTTACCTGTTTGGGGGCGGTGCGTTGGGCCTCGAACCGCACCAACTCGACCGGCAGCGGCGCATTGCCGCCGTTGAGGAAGAATTCGGAGAAGTGATCGGCCACGACGGTTTCGAGCGCGAACCAGTTGGCGCCGGGCAGGGCCTCGTTGTTGGCGGGCGTGAGCAGGCGAGTTTCGCGGCCCGGCCCGCTGCCGTTGTTGGTGAGGAGGCAATCTTCGTTGGGCCCGCTGTATTGGGTGATGCGCAGTTGCGAAACGGTGGTCACATCGGACCCGTCGCCGTCGTTGGCGGCGGTGTAGGCGGTAAACTCCGGGTTACGGGCGTAGAACCGCACCCGCACGTTCTGGCCGACGAACGGATTGGCGGCGGTGAGTTTCCAGTTGCGGTCAAAGTATTCTCGGCCATTCCCATCGGCCCTGACGGCGCCCTGGTGGAGGTAGAAATCCACGGAAACCGTGCCCAGGGCCGTTCCTTGGTCGTTGAGGGCGGCCACGAGGTCGCCGTTGGCGGCGCGCAGGTAATGCCACTGGCCGCTGCCGGTGCTAATGATACTGGTCGTATTGAGGCAGTTATTGAACGTGCCGGTGAAGATCGGCAACACCTCGAAGGATGCAACCGAAGTGCCCGTACCGCCGGGCGTGGTGACGCTCACGGTGCCGGTGGTGGCGCCCACCGCCACCGTGGCCGTGAGTTGCGTGGCCGATACCAGGGTAAAACTCGCCGCTGCTGCGCCATTGAACGCTACCGCCGTAGCGCCGGTGAAGTTGGTGCCCGTGAGAGTAATGGTGGTGCCTTCCGGGCCGAGCGCCGCGGAAAGACTCGTAATCGTCGGCGCTGGAATCACGGTAAAGGTGCTGCCGGTGGCCGTGCCGCCGGGCGTGGTCACGCTCACCGCGCCGGTGGTGCTGCCCGCTGCCACCGTGAAGGTGAGGCTGGTAGCCGTGTTGGCCGTGATGGTGCCGGCCGTGCCGTTGACCCGCGCCAAGGTGGCCGCGCTCAGGTTCGTGCCAGTAATGGTCACGCTCGTGCCTACCGACCCGCTGCTGGGCGAGATGTTGGTGATGGTGGGCAGGCAGGGCGTCACGCTCACGGTATTCGACAGGAAAGGATAGCCTTCGACGGTGGCCGTTGCCTGGTAGCTGCCGCCGCTCAAGACTGGCACCACCGTAGGACCGGTGCTGCCGCCGGGCGTCCAGGTGTAGGTGGCGCCGCCGGGGACAGGCGTGGGGGTGTTGTTCGCCGTACCGTTGGCGTTCAGGCGGATGAGGTAGTTGGCCACCGCGCCGTTGTAGAAGGTAAAGTCGCCGCCGAGCAGCAGCTGGCCGTTGGTCTGCACCACCACCGCATTGACGCAGCCGTCGAGGCCGATGCCCGTGGGTGCGAACGTCCCGTCGGGGCTGCCATCGGCGTTGAGGCGAATGATGTGGTTGGCCGCCGCGCCGTTGTAGAAGGTAAAGTCGCCGCCGAACAGCACGTTGCCGTCGGGCTGTAGCGCCACCGACCAAACGGTATTATTCAGG
>JANPJM010000052.1:0-106175 GCA_031425525.1 Hymenobacteraceae bacterium
CGCGGACGGAATGCCCGCGCTACTGTTTTCCAGCATCTTCCATCGAAAATGACCTACGTCGAAACCCTCGACTACCTTTTCAGTCGCCTACCGATGTTTCAACGGGTAGGGGCAGCGGCATACACGCGCTCCCTCGCCAACATCGAGGCGCTGTGCGCGGCGCTGGGGCACCCGGAACGCTCGTTTCGCAGCATCCACGTCGCGGGCACCAACGGGAAGGGTTCGTCGTCGCACGCGTTGGCGGCGGTACTGCAAACGGGCGGCTACCGCACGGGCCTGTACACGTCGCCGCATCTGGTCGATTTCACGGAGCGCGTTCGGCTCGACGGCCGCCCCGTACCGCCGGCATATGTGGTTGAGTTCGTGGAGAAACACCAGGCGCTGTTCGAGGAGTTGAGCGTTTCTTTCTTTGAAATGACCGTCGCGCTCGCCTTTCGGTACTTCGCCGATGAGCGGGTCGATATTGCCGTGATTGAGGTTGGCCTCGGCGGCCGGATCGATTCGACGAACGTCATCCGGCCGCTCGCATCGCTCATCACCAATATTTCCTACGATCATCAGGATTTGCTTGGTGATACGCTGCCGCTCATTGCCGCCGAAAAAGCTGGCATCATCAAGCGGGGCGTGCCGGTGGTCGTGAGCCAGACCCAGCCCGAAGTAGCGGGCGTATTCGAGCGGGCCGCCGCCGCGCACGCTGCGCCGCTGCTCTTCGCCGACCGCGCGTACGCCGTCGTGAACCAGGCACCGCTGCCCAACGGCGCGGGACAATCGCTCGACGTGGTGCGCCCCACCGATGGCGCGCTGCTCCTGCCGAATCTGCACCTCGATTTGGCCGGCGAGTACCAACGGTACAACCTGCCCGGTGTACTGGCCATCCTCGACGATCTACGCGCCGCCGGCTTCGACCTACCCGAAGCCACCGTGCGCGCGGGCCTCGGCACCGTGCAGCGCCGCACGGGCTTGCGCGGCCGGTGGCAGGTACTCGGCGAGCGCCCGCTGGTGGTGGCCGATACGGGCCACAACGAAGCCGGGCTCGCCGAAGCCGTGGCGCAGGTTCTGCGGCGCCATCCCGCGCACCTGCACGTGGTGCTGGGGATGGTCGGCGATAAGGCCATCGGCAAGATGCTGGCCGTGCTACCGGCCGCCAACGCCACGTATTATTTCTGCCGAGCCCAGATTCCGCGCGCCCTTGCCGCCGCCGAGTTGCAGGCCCAGGCCGCTGCCTTCGGGCTGGTAGGGGAGGTGTTCGGCTCAGTAGGAGAGGCTGTGGCCGCCGCCCGCGCCGCCGCCGCCCCCGACGATGCGGTGTATATCGGCGGCAGCACGTTCGTGGTGGCGGAGGTGGAGCTGGCGTAAGTACTGCGGCAGGGACGTACCGCGAGCCTCCGGCTCGCCGTGGTAAACGGCATTTTTTAAAGCCTGCACGACGAATCAACGGCGGCACTCGGAGAGTGCCGGCTACAACTACGCTCAACTACTTCCGCCAATGTCCCGCGTCAAAATCAAACGCTTCGCCGATAACCAGACCCGCCCCGATGTAGTGGAACCGGGCAAACCTGAGTACAAAACCCTCGGCGGGCGCTGGAACGAAGCGTTTTTCGGGACTGAACCCGGCCGGCCGATTACCCTGGAAGTCGGCTGCGGCAAGGGCGACTACACTGTCGGGCTGGCCGAGCAGTTTCCGGCCGAGAACTTCATCGGGCTGGACGTTAAGGGCGAGCGTATCTGGAGCGGCAGCACTCGCGCCCAGGAGGCGGGGCTGCGCAACGTGGGCTGGCTGCGCGGGGGCGCTCTGGAGCTGCCTGAACACTTCGGGCCGGGCGAGCTGGCCGGCATCTGGCTCACCTTCCCCGACCCGCACCCCAAACTTGGCGCGGCGGCGCGGCGCCTGACCGCCCCGAGGTTTCTGGCGCTGTACCGCACTTTGCTGCGCCCCGGTGGGCTGGTCCGCCTCAAAACCGACTCCGCCGAACTGTTCGACTACACCCTCGCCGAAAGCCTGCCGACCCAGGCCGTGGCCGACGTGCGCTCCACCCGCGACCTCTACGGCCCCGCCACCGCCGCCGACCAGGAAGTCGCCGCCGCGCTCCTAACGGCCACGCACGGCATCCAAACCCACTACGAAGCCCGTTACCGCGCCCTCGGCAAACCGATTCACTACCTGGAGTTTCGGTTCGATGGGTAGCTTACCGGGCGCTCTCGCCGGAAATCAGCCGGATGGAAGGAGGTCCGGGTGGTAGGTTCTGAGATATCCGACTTGCATCTACCGTGAGCGGCTTCCTGCTCCACGTGCCGTACTTTGCGCCTATGGCACGCGCCGCTCTGCTTGGATGTACGCTGGCACTGCTGGCGACAAGTCGTTTGGCGAATGCTGCCCCGCCCCCGCCTTTGCGCACCGCCGCACAGGTAGCAGCGGCGCTGGCGCAGGCCCGCACCCGCCTCGACCCGCCCGACCCTGCCGCCCTGGTGTTGGCCCAGCGAGCCGAAGCCGCCGCCCGCGCCCTCGCCAACGACACCTTACGCGGCCACGCCCTCGCCGTGCAGGGCCAGTATTATTGGGAAACTACGAATCCTGCCCACGCCGTGCCCTTGCTGCGCCGCGCCGTGGCCCTGCTCGAACCAGCCTCGGCGGGCGCCCGCGCCAAAGCCTGGCGCTACCTCGCCGCCGCCCTCACCGACGCCCGCCAGCGCCGGCCGGCGGTGGCCGCGTACCGCCAAGCCTACGCCCTGGCGGGCCAGGCGCCCGCCGACAGCGCCGCCGAACGCGCCGAAATCGAAAATTCACTCGGCGTTTTTTACCTCACCTTCGACCAACCCGACTCGGCAGCGTACTTCCTGTTCCGGGCGCTGCGGCGGCAAAAAGCATTGGGGCGGGTAGCGGCGCAGGCCACTACGCTGGTCAACCTGGGCACCGTATTTTACCAACGGCAGCAGACCGGGGCGGCGGTCGGGTATCTGCGGCAGGCGCTGCGGTTACAGATCGAACAGGGCGATAGCCTCGGGCAAGCCAATTCGCTGCGCACACTAGGGGCCATTGCGGCGCTGCTGCCCACGCCCGACAGTCTGCGCGCGGCCCTGCGCTACTCCGCCGCTGCCCGCCGGCTACTTCTGCGGCTCGGGCAGCGCGCCGATGCGCTCGATATTCTGCAGACCGAAGCGCTGACCTATACCCGGCTAGGCGAACCCGATTCGGCCGAACAGCGCTTCCAGGCAGCCCTGCGCCTGTGCGCCACCACCGACGACTCGCTGGCGGTCGCTTACCCAATGCTCGGCTTGGCCGAGCTGCTACAGAAGCAGCACCGCTTCCCGGAAGCGGCCGCCCTGGCAACGCGGGTGCAGGCGCTAGCGCGGCGCCAGGGCCAAGCCCAGAACGAACGTGCCGCCGTGCGGCTGCTGGGCAGCCTGGCCGCCGCCCGCGCCGACTACCGCGCCGCCCTGGCCTATGCTCACCGCGAACGCACCCTCACCGATTCGTTGGTAAGACAGGACAACCGCCGCCTCACCGCCGAACTGCGCGCCCGCTACGAAACCGATCAGGCCGAGCAGCGCGTGGCCGTGCTGGAAAAAGACCGCGAACTCGTCCGCCTGCGCCAACAGCGCACGGTGGCGGGCCTGGGCGCGGGGCTGGTGCTGCTGCTGGCAGGCGCCGCGAGCGGGGTGGCGCGGTACCGCCGCTGCCAGCGCCGCCGCGAGGCCGCTTTGCGCCAGCAACTCGCCGCCGACCTGCACGACGAAGTGGGGTCGCTCCTCACGCAGGTGGCCCTGGAAAGCGCGTTGCTGCGCCACGCGCCAGCCGCCGCTACGCAAATTGCCCGGCTCGACCGCATCACCGACGCCTCGCAGCGCGCTGTGCGCCACCTGCGCGATGTGGTGTGGAGCGTGGACGGGCGCCACGATTCCTTCTCCGACCTCCTCGACCGCATGCGCGACCACGCCGCCGAGGTACTCGCGACGGCCGCCGTAGAGCTGGATTTTGCGGCCGACGCCGCGGCCTTGTCCCCGCAACCGCTTCGTCTGGCGGCGCAACAGGCACTCTACCTGATTTTCAAAGAAGCCCTGCACAACGTGGTGAAGCACGCCGCCGCTACCGAAGTGTGTGTGCAGTTGACCGCCGATGGGCGCTGGCTCGAGCTGACCATCGCCGACGACGGCTGCGGTTTGCCCGCCCCGCTGTCCCCGGCGGCCCACAACGGCCACGGCCTGGCCAATATGCGCCAGCGCGCAGCCACCGTAGGCGGCAACGTGGCCTACGAAACGCCGCCCACCGGGCGCGGCCTACTGGTGCGCGTGCGGCTGCCGCTGCGCTGAACGGCCGCGCCGAGGGGCTGTGACATCAAAATGTCAATCCCGCGCGTGGCCGTAGCGCCTGACCTTTGCGCGCCGCTGTTCGCTGCCCGCTATTCTCTGTTGCCAATGTCTCTGATTCCCGTTGCCATCATCGAAGACCAGCTGGGCATCCGGCAGGCCCTACGCGAGTACCTCGACGCGCAACCCGAGTTTGCGTGCGTGTACGCGGCCGAATCGGTGGAAGAGTTTCTGGCCGCCATCCGCACCCTCAACCCGCTGCCGGCGCTGATTCTGAGCGACATTGGCCTGCCCGGCCGCTCCGGCATCGAGGGGCTACCGCTGATCCGGGCGCGGCTGCCGCGCGCCGAAGTGGTGATGCTCAGTGTCTATACCGATGCCGAGCGCGTGTTCGAGGCATTGCGGGCTGGTGCCGTGGGCTACTTAGAGAAAAGCACCCTGCCCGGCCAGCTCTGCGAGGCGCTCTTGCAGGTGGCGGCGGGTGGCTCGCCGATGAGCCCCGGCGTGGCACGGCACGTGGTGCGTTACTTCGCCCCGCGCGCCGCCGCCGAACACGCCCTCACCCCGCGCGAGCAGCAGGTAGTGCGCGCCATCGAACAGGGGTTGAGCTACAAGATGATCGCGGCGCGTTTCGATATCAGCCTCGATACCGTGCGCAACCACCTGCGCCACGTCTATGCCAAGCTGCACGTCAACTCGCGGCTCGAAGCTCTGGCCGAACTCCGCCGGCGCGGCCTCGATCCCGCTACCCTCGGCGACTCCGACCCCCAGCTGCCCGGCGCATAGCGCACCCGCTGGTTTGCCCTGCCTAAAGCGTTGCTACATTTTACGCTATACTATCGACTGGTGTAGCATTAGCAGGTGGTACATCATTACATTTTTTACAAATTAAGTAGCAGCAGTATTGGCTACATCGATTTCTCACCCATCTATTTTTGTAGCACGGCCCGCTGTCACCATTTGGCGAGCTGCTACTGCCTGTGAGCAAGTTTCTGCGCGATAAATTCGGGCTGACCCAGGATCGTTTGGCGTCGTGGTTGGGGATCGGGCGCGTGGCCGTGGCCCAGGCCGAAGGCGGGCAGCGCGGGCTACCCTTGGGCACAGGCACCCAAGACGCCCGGCTGATGCTGGCCGCCTACGGGAAAGTGCTGGATGCGGCCGCGCCGGACGGATCGCGGCCCGCCCCGCCCCCGACGCCGCCTCTCGCCCCCGCTACGAAGGCCCTGGTTTATCGCGCCCGCACTTGCCGCTTCCACGCCCATCAAGTGCAGCAGCAGCTTGACGGGCTGCAAGTCCAAGCGGCGCAACTCGGCGCGGCTGGCGGCAGCGCCCGCCCTGCGCGCGTACACTGACCCGCTGCCCAACCCCGCCCGCGATGCCGGCTGGATTGCCCTCTTCGAGGGGGAGGCCCTGGATGGACTGCGCGCCCGGTGCGGCGCCGGCCCGCAAACCCTGCTGGCGGCCCGGCTGGCCGGCCTGGAGCGGGAGGCCGAAGTGCTCGAAGCCTGGTTGGCAACGCAACTGCCCGCCCCAACCCCGGCGGGCGGCTGACCTACGGCCGGCCGAGGAGGGGGGATGACATCGAAATGTCATTCCTGACCGGGTGCCGCTACGGGGAACTTTGCGGCGTATCGGCCCCCGGCCGCCGCGCCAGCCGGCGGGGGCTTACGGCCCCTTTTCGTGCCTACCAATGCGCCAGATTATTATTTTTTCGGGATTGAGACCGGCGCTGCCGGCGGTCGTGCTGCTGCTGCTCGTGCTGACTGGGGCGGCGGCCCGCGCCCAGAGCGTAGGCATCGGCACTACCACGCCCGATGCGTCGGCGGCGCTCGACGTGAGCAGTACTAGTGGGGGCTTCTTGCCGCCGCGCCTGACGTTTGCCCAGCGCACGGGCATTGCCAATGCGGCGGCAGGGCTGCTGGTCTATCAGTCTGATACCAACGCCAGTCCGGCGGCTCCGGCGGGCTACTACTATCATACGGGCAGTGCCTGGGTGCAGCTCCAAAGCCAAGGCGACGACCTCGGCCGCCACCTCGCCACCCAACCCCTCAACCTGCAAGCCAACGCCCTGGTGGGCGCCGGGGCCGACATCGGCAGCGCCGTGGGCCTGGGCGTACGCGCCGATGGCGGGCTGAATATCGGCCAGAATACGGTCGGCAACAACGTTTTTATGGGCTACCTGGCTGGTCTTTCCAACAGTACAGGCCAGAACAACCTGTTCGTGGGGATGCTGAGCGGCATCGGTAACAGCACCGGCAGCCGGAACTACGCCTTCGGCTTCTTGGCCGGCCCCACCGTGGCGAACCTGACCAATGCCGGGGCCATCGGCTTTCAGGCCCAGGTGAGCCGGAGCAACAGCCTGGTGCTGGGCGGCCTCGGCGGCGACGCCGTGAACGTGGGCATCGGCACCCCGGCCCCGGTGGCGGGTCTGCACGTGAACCGCCCCGAGGCGGGCGGCACCTTGAGCGGGGCCGTGGGCGTACTGCTCTCGGGCGGCACCGCCGGCAACCCCAACATCGAGCTGCGTGGCCTCAACAAAACGCCCTACATCGACTTCGCCCGCCAGGCCTCTGAAGACTTCAGCCTCCGCCTGATAATGGCATCGCCGGGTACGCTCACCGTGCAGAGCGCGGTTTCAGGCATCCCGCTCGTCGTGCTGGGGCAGGTGCAGGCCACGTCTTTTGGAGCTATCTCCGACCAGCGCCTGAAAACCCAGCTGCGCCCTTTGAGCGGGGCGCTGGCCGGCGTGCTGGCCCTGCGCGGCATGCGCTACCACTGGAACGCCGAAGGCCAGCGGCGCGGCGGCGCGGCCGGAGCCGAGCAAATCGGCCTACTGGCCCAGGAGGTAGAAAAAGTGTACCCCGAGCTGGTGGTCACCGGGGCCGACGGCTACAAATCGGTCAATTACGCCCAGCTCGCGCCCGTGCTGCTGGAGGCTATCCGCGAGCAGCAGACCCAAATCGACCAGGCCCAGGCCGAGGCCCGCGCCGCCGCTACGGCCACCGCCGCGCTGCTGCGCCGGGTGGCAGCCCTTGAAGCCCAGGGACTGCAAAGCAGCTGTCCCGAAGCAATCACCAGCGAACCCTGAAAAGGTTCTTTCTCAAAACCTGGGGTAGATTTCATTGAAATCTACCCCAGGTTTTGAGACGGCGTCAAAGCTACTCTTCCACCTCCAACGCCTCCAGCGCCTCGCCGAGGGCGCCGAAATCGCGGACGCCGGGACGGGTTTCGGTGCCGCCATTCAGCGCCAATCCGGCGAGGGTCGGGAGCCGATGGAGGGCAGCGCGCACGATTTCCGCCGTCGGGTCGGCGATGGCGAGCAGCACCGGTACGGGCGCTTCGATGAGGCGCGTGGCAAGGTGCGGGTCGTCGAGGTCGGCGGCGTTCAGGTCGGTGAGAAGGGCGTAGGATACCTCGCCGAACATTGGCAAAGTTTTTAGATTATTCAGCGTAACTTCTCGAATAATCGGGCAGTTAACTTCTGAAATCACTAGCTCCGAAACCTCGCCTGTGAGGAGTAGCATTTGCACACCGGCATCCTGGGCGAGGTCGTGCAGTTCGGCGCTGGTGCGGCCGGTAGCGTCTACTTCACCTACCAAGGTTACGCCGGCCGTCCAACCGGCCAACTCGCGGACGGCAGCGGGCGTCAGCGCATCGGCGCCGGAGAGGGGAAAGGCCAGCAGCTCGACGCCCATTCCGGCGCAGTACCGCGCATCAGACAAATTGGTAACGCGGCGGATCAAAACGGTAGTACGGAGCATAGAAAAAGAAACGTAACGCCAAGCTCCTGCCGAGCAATGCCAGACGGTTTGGCCGGGCAAAAGTGGCACGGCCAGCCCGAAAACGGCCGCATTCGTCGAATGGCAGACGCTTACGCCGGAAGCCCGAACTTGTTGGCTCCTATCTTTGTGATAAGCCCTATGATTTAATGGTCGGCATTGCGCCGGCTCAGGGCAATGCAACAGATGACAAAAGGTCGGGTTTTGGTGGCAATGAGTGGGGGCATCGACTCGTCGGTAGCCGCCGTGATGCTCCACGAGCAAGGGTATGAGGTGGTAGGGATGACGATGAAAACCTGGGATTACGCCACGGCCGGCGGTTCCAAGAAGGAAACCGGCTGCTGTTCGCTCGATTCGATCAACGACGCGCGCGGCGTGGCCGTGGGCCTGGGTTTCCCGCACTACATCATCGATATCCGCGAGGAGTTCGGCGAACACGTCATCGATCATTTCACCGACGAATACCTCGCCGGACGCACGCCGAACCCGTGCGTGCTGTGCAACACGCACATCAAATGGGATGCGCTGCTGCGCCGCGCCGATCAGTTGGGGTGCGAGTTCATCGCGACAGGGCACTATGCCAACGTTCACCGCGACGACGAAACCGGGCGTTACTACATCTCGAAAGGGCTCGACGAGGCCAAAGATCAGTCGTACGCGCTCTGGGGCGTGTCGCAGGCCAGTCTGGCGCGCACGATGCTACCACTAGGCCACTTGCGCAAGTCGGAAATTCGGGCGATGGCGCTGGCGCGCGGCTTCACCGATCTGGTAAACAAGCCGGAGAGCTACGAAATCTGCTTCGTACCCGACAACGATTACCGGGGCTTTCTGAAGCGCCGCGTGCCCGGTCTGGAAGCCCGCGTGGCGGGCGGCGAATTCGTGCTGCGCGATGGCACCATCGTGGGCCACCACGAAGGCTACCCGTTCTTCACCATCGGCCAGCGGAAAGGGTTGGGCGTGGCGCTCGGCTACCCGGCGTTCGTGACCGAGATTCGGCCCGAAACCAATCAGGTAGTGCTGGGCAACCTGGAAGAGCTGACGCGTGATGCCACGCTGGTCAATCGCTTATCATTGAGCCGGTTTGCTACTTTGGAAGGGCGCGGCCTGGTGCCTGCGACGGTCAAAGTGCGTTACAACGATAACGGCACGCCCGGCTGGATCGAGCAGACCGGCCCCGACGAAATGCGCGTGTATTTCGAGCGGGGCGTCGGCGCCATCTCGCCCGGCCAGGCTGCCGTCTTCTACGACGGCGATTCGGTGCTGGGCGGCGGCTGGATTGCCCGCGCCTGGAATCAGGAAACGGCCGATGTCTCGTATTTTCGGGCGCTGCCGGTGTTGAATCCGGTGGCGGCCTAGCCTGATTGCGCTCCTGACGCTTGCTGGTGTGCTTTTTTTCAGTCTAACTTCTGCCTTCTAACCCTTCACTGATGCCCATCCGCTCTATTTATCGTTCGTTGCTGCTCGTGGGTGGCGCAAGTTTGGCCTTATTGGTGGGCTGCACCGAGGGCGACGAAACCATCGTTCAAAACGAATTTCCAGTTTCCGGCCGCGAGTATTTTCCGTTGGAAACCGGTCGGTTTTGGGAGTACGATGTCGAAGAGCATCATTGGAATTACAACCGCGACTCGGTAGTGCGCTGCCAGTTTCGCGAGCGAATCGACACCGTGTTTCTCGGCGCTACCGGCGAGCCGACGTACCGCATCGTTCGTTCACGGCGCGACGATTCCTTGGGCGTGTGGCGCGAGGATTCCACTTTGGCGCTCGTTAACACCGCCGACCTGTTGCGCAGTACCAGCAACAACGTGCCCGCCATCGAACTGCTGTTTCCGGTGCGCGAGGGCAAATCCTGGAACCCGAACCTGTTCAATTCGGCTACCACCTACGCCGGCTTGCGCACCTACGCGGGTATGGATGCCTCCCTTACGTTGCCGTATGGCCGGAGCTTCGCGCGCACCCTGCGCGTAATCGACGAACCGCAAAACAGCGAAGTGAACCGCCGCGAGCAGGAATCGGCTTACGCCTGGGGAATCGGCCGCATCTACCGCCGCCGCCAGATTCTCGACTATTGCAATTCGCAGCAAGTAGCGGAGGGGCGCTGCCAGATCGGTTCTGGGTACATCGTACGCGGTGCCACCCGCGAGGAGCAACTTCGGAAATGGGGCGTGCGTTAGGCTCGTTCCGCTACGCTTACCGGGCCAGTATATTTGACGTTACTGCCCTGGTAGCCGTCTTACCTGCTCTGCCATTAATTCTGTTTCCACCTTGCTTACTTACTGCGTGCCGTTTCGGTCACTAGTACTTTTTGATACCAAGCGATTGCCCCGGCTGCGGCGTAAGGGGCTGGCGTTGTTGGCTCTGGCCGCCAGCTTGGCCTCGTGCGACCGCTCAACCGAGCCGCCCACGCCGGTTTCAGATGCTGCCCTGGGGCGCGATTTCCTGCCGGTTTCGGTCGGCCGTTTTTGGGTATATGACGTTACGGAGCGCGTCTGGAACTTCAATAGCGATTCCGTTACCCGCTTCCAGCTTCGCGAGCGAATCGACACCATCTTCACCGGCGCCGATGGCGAACCCACCTATCGCGTAATCAGCGCCCGCCGCCCGGATGCAGCGAGCCCGTGGATCGAAGATACCGCGTTTGCGCTCGTCGTGACGCCGCAAATCGTGCGCCGCACCCAGGCCAACCGCCCCATTCTGGAACTGCTGTTTCCAGTGAAGGAAGGCTTGGTTTGGAACCCGAACCTGTTCAACGCGCTCGTGCCCACCGATAGGCAATACGCCAAGCTCGACCAATCCGTGACGCTACCCACGGGCCAGCAGTTTGCCCGCACTGTGCGCGTGGAAGACGCCGGCGAAAACAACCTCTTTTACCTCCGCGAATCCGTCAGCACCTACGCGCGCAGCGTAGGGCGCATCAGCCGCGAACGGCGTACGCTCGACTTTTGTCAGTACAACGATTCTGTCTCGAACGGCTGCACCACCGGGCCGGGCTTCATCGTCAGGGGCAACGAACGCTTGGAATACCTGACCGAATACGGCCCGTTGCCGTAAAGTAACCGGTCGGTAGATGTAATTCGGGTTGCCGATTTGTGCTGCTGATTTCGGCTACTGCCTGTCCGCCTTCAACCTCTCCTTCACTTTCTCCCAGTCACTGTATGTCGTCGTTTCGCTCACCGTTCCTATGGCCCTTGTTGGGCGCAGCCGTACTCAGCGCCGGCCTCGCCGTCACCGCACCGTCGGCTTACGCGCAGGGCGGCCCCGGCGGCGGGGGCACGGTGCGCCGCCACCTCATCGAGTTTCGCGACAAAGTAGGGACACCCTTCACCGTGGGGCAACCGTTGCAGTATCTATCGCCGCGCGCGGTTTCGCGGCGGCAACGGCAGCAGATTCCGGTACTGCCGCGCGATTTGCCGCCAACGCCCGCGTATGTGCAGCAAGTGCGGGCCATTCCGGGGGCGCAGGTAGTACACCGCACGCGGTGGTTCAATGGCGTAGTGGTCGCTTGCGACAGTAACAAACTGGCCCAAGTGCTGGCGTTGCCGTGCGTGCGACGCGCGCAAACCCTTAGCCGCGTGACCACTGGACGGGGTCGTAACGCAATGGTTTCCAAACGGTCAGCCGACCAGCAGCGCCCCAGCTCGCCGAACCCGTATGGTATAGCGTTCGCGCAAGCCGACCAAATCGGCGCCACCACGATGCACGCCGCCGGCTTCCGGGGCGAGGGCATGCACATCGCCATTTTCGATGCGGGGTTTCCGGGCGTCGATGTGATTCCGGCCTTCCAGCCGCTGTATCTCGAAAATCGACTGCTCTCCACCTACGACCCCGTGCAGGGCGGTACCGACGTGTACAACACGCACCCGCACGGCACATGGGTGCTTTCGACGATGGGCGCCAACCAGCCGAACGCGTTCATCGGCACGGCCCCCAATGCGGCGTATCACCTCATCCGGACGGAAGACACGCGCAACGGCACCGAAACGCCCGCCGAGGAAGCCTACTGGCTCATTGGGGCCGAATACGCCGATTCGGCCGGGGTCGATGTCATCAACTCATCGCTTGGGTACCACGATTTCGACCTGCCGGCCGTCTCGTATCAGTATGCTGACATGAACGGCAATACCGCCATTAGCACGCGCGCCGCCGATGTGGCCAGTGCCGTAGGGATGCTCGTAGTCAATAGCGCCGGCAACGATGGCGGCAATTCCTGGCGCTACGTTGGCGCGCCCGCCGATGCCGATTCGGTGCTGACCATTGGCGCCGTCGATTCGCTCGGCAACCGCGCGGGGTTCAGTTCGGTTGGGCCGACTGCCGACGGGCGCATCAAGCCCAACATTGCCGCGCAGGGCGCCGCCTCGGCCATCATCGATCCTAACGGTGCAATCTCGCGCGGCAACGGCACCTCGTTCGCCGGGCCTATTTTGGCGGGGATGGCGGCGGGTTTCTGGCAAGCCAACCCCACGCTGACGGCCCAGCAAGTGCGGCGTTTTCTGGAGCAGTCGGGCTCACAGGCCAGCGCCCCTGACAACCTGCTCGGTTACGGCATTCCCGAGTTTCGGCGGGCGTACAACCTCGCCAACCCTGGCCAAGGCTTGAGCCTGCCAACCGATGCCGCCGGGCGCACCGTCCCGGAGCTTTTCCCGAACCCGGTGCCGGGCGCCGCGTTTGGGCTCCGGCTGCCGACGCACCTGATGGGTACCGAACTCACCGTGCAACTCACCGATGCCACGGGCCGGGCCATTACCGAACAACGCCTCAAGACTACGGATGACTCGGCGCTGCTGACCATTTCCACCGGCAAAACCCCTTTGACGCCCGGCGTGTACTTCTGCCGCCTTCGGGCCGCATCGGGCGAGCAGCACACGTTGCGGTTCCTCAAAAACTAACGCGTACCGCATCTCTCGCAGCTATTGTACTTAAAACGCCCCGCTTGCATACTATACCGGTGCGGCGGGGCGTTCTTTGCATAACTCGTTAGCCTCACCGAGATCGTTGGCTCTTTTGCGCCGACCGGTCGTCGTTTTTTACCGCTGATTTGGCTCCTCTGCTCGCGCCATCGCTACTTGCCGCCGATTTTGGGCGGTTATCCGACGAAACTGCTCTCCTCCGAACGCCGGGCGCCGCCGATTGGCTGCACTGCGATGTAATGGATGGCCGGTTTGTCCCCAATATTTCGTTTGGCTTGCCCGTGGTGGAGGCCATCAGTCGGTCTGCCGGTGGGTTGCCGTTGGATGTCCACTTGATGATTGAAGAGCCCGGTCGGTATCTTGATGCCTTTGCGCGCGCGGGCGCTACCGGCCTCACGGTACATTATGAGGCGTGCCCGCACCTGCACCGCGTGCTAGAGCAGATTCGGGCACTGGGCTGCTTGTCGGGCGTGGCGCTCAACCCGCATACGCCGGTAGCGGTCCTCGCCGACATCATCGCCGACGTAGAACTGGTGCTGATTATGTCGGTCAATCCGGGCTTCGGCGGGCAAAATTTTATCGAACACACGTACCAAAAAATTGCCGAAGCGCGTGCGCTCATCGAACGCACCAGCGCCCGCACGGGCCGTCCGATTCGGCTGCAAGTCGATGGGGGAGTGGGAGAGGGCAACATTGGCCGGTTGGTAGAAGCCGGGGCCGATGTACTGGTGGCGGGCAGCAGCGTGTTTGGCGGCGGCGACCCCGTAGCTGCGTTGCGAAACCTACGGCGTGCGGCGGCGGAAAAGCAGTATCAAGGTCAATGAACAGGATGCCGGTTGGTTTGCTGAAAAGCGTTTCGTTTTACGCTTTCGCGGTGTTGGCGGTGGTAGTCCTACATCTGCCGCATCGGGCGTTGGCGCAAGTCCGCACCACGGCCACGGTGCAGGGCACGGTGCTGGCCGCCGACGGCAGCACCCCGCTCGAACAGGCGCTCGTCGGCATCGTGGGCACCACGCGCGCCGTCACCACCGACGCCGACGGTCGGTTTTCGTTGGGCGTACCTACCGGGCAAGCGTTCGTGTTTGAGGCGCGACGTGTCGGCTTCACGCCGCTGCGACTGCCGGTGGCCGCGTTGGCCGGCGGCGAGACCCGTACGCTCAATTTTCGGCTGCAAGCCACCCGCCTCGGCGATGTGAAGGTGTACGGCCGCACCGACCGCACCGAGGAACGCGAGCAAATCAGTTTCACCAAAATCGACCCGGCCATCAGTAAGCTGCTGCCCTCGCCGACCGGCGATTTCAACCGTATTCTGGCCACGCTCCCCGGCGTGCAGGCGTCCAACGAGCTGAGCAGCACCTATAACGTGCGCGGCGGCAACTACGACGAAAATCTCATCTACGTCAACGGCATCGAGATTTACCGGCCGTTTCTAGTCACGAGCGGGCAGCAGGAAGGGCTTTCTTTCGTGAACCCCGACCTGGCGCAGAAAGTCGATTTCAGCTCCGGTGGGTGGCAGCCGCGCTACGGCGACAAACTTTCGTCGGTGCTGTCGGTGGAGTACAAACGGCCAACGAAATTTGGCGCGTCGGCGCAAGCCTCGCTCACCGGCGGCACGGTTCACGTGGAAGGGCCGGCGCGAAACGGCCGCCTCACGTTTCTGGGCGGCGTGCGTTACCGCGATACCCGCTACATTCTGAAGTCGTTGCAGACGCAGGGCAATTCGCTGCCGCGCTTTTTCGATGCGCAGGCGTACGTTACCGCTAACCTCGGCCCGCGCCATGATTCGGCCCGCACCACCCTCGGTGTGTTGATGAGCGGCGCGCGCAACAACTTCCTGTTCAATCCCACCAACCGCGAAACCACTTTCGGCACCGTGAACCGCGTGGTGCGCCTGACCATTTTTTACGACGGCCGCGAGCGGATGCAGTACACCACGTGGCAGGGTGGCCTAAACCTGCGCCACCGATTCACGGAGCGGCTGTCGTCGGAAATCATCACGAGCTATGTGCGGTCAGATGAGCGCGAGTTTCGCGATTTGGAAGGCTCGTTTCTTTTCAGCGATGTGAACACGGATGCCGATTCCAAAGACTTCAACCAAAGCGTGCGCCAGCGCGATGTAGGCTCGCGCTTCGACCATTCGCGCAACGTGCTGACGGCGCGCCTCGCCACGGCGGAAGTGCGCACCACGTGGCTCCCGCGCGACGGGCACCGGTTTTTGGTGGGCGCGAAGGTAGGGCGCGAAGAAATCGGGGATGTGCTGGATGAATACGGCTTTCTCGATTCAGCTGATTACATCACGCGGCTCACCAATCTCGCGACCACGCTCAACCTGAATTCGACCCGCGTGCAGGGGTACGCGCAGCACACCTGGGAAATAGACTCGGCCCGCACCCTGACGTACGGCGTTCGGGGCCATTACTCGAGTATCAACGGCCAGACGGTAGTTTCGCCGCGCGCGCAGTACAGTTGGCGTGGGCGCCGGCCGGGGCTCACGTTCCGGGTGGCGGCCGGCGTGTATCAACAGCCGCCGTTTTATCGCGAGCTGCGCGATATGAGCGGCCAGCTCAACACCAACCTGAAGGCGCAGCGGTCGTTCCATCTGATCGGCGGCACGGCGTACGAGTTCAAGCAGTACGGCCGCCCGTTTCGGCTCACAACCGAACTGTATGCCAAGTATTTGGATAACGTGGTGCCGTACGATGTCGATAATGTGCGACTGCGCTACTTCGCCCGTAACAACGCCACGGCCTACGCTGCCGGCGCCGATGTACGCCTGAGTGGTGAGTTCATCAAAGGCACCGAATCGTGGTTCAGCCTCGGCGTACTCACTACCCGCGAGCGCATCCGCGAGCCGGGCGTCGCGTTTCCGAACCGGTACATTCGCCGCCCCACCGATCAGCGCGTGCAGCTCGGTATCATGTTCCAGGATCAACTACCGAGCAATCCGACATTCCGGCTCCAATTGTTCAACGTTATCGGCACAGGCTTACCGTTTTCGCCGCCCGGCGTACCTGAATTTCGGGGCATCTCGAAGCTGTCGCGGCTGTTCTGGCGCACCGATATCGGCTTCTCGAAGCTGCTGGTTCTCAACCCCAGCGAAGGCCGGACGCGCTTACGATCGCTTTGGCTGTCGTTCGAGGTGCTGAACCTGCTCCAAAAGAACAACCTCGTTTCTTATAGCTACGTGCAGGATAACGACGCCGTGACGTACGCCGTGCCCAACTACCTCACCGGGCGGATTTATAACCTGCGAGTAGCGGCTAATTTTTAGCGTACCTGACCGATTGTAGTGCAGACTTCAGGCCTCAGTTTGACAGCCTAACGAGTACAGAGTGTAAATGGCCAGTAAACTGCGGACTGAAGTCCGCACTACCATGCAACCCGCTTACTGCTTAATTTTCCACTGCGCTACGGCCAGCTTCATATCCGGCGCCAGCACCGGGTAAGCCGTTAGGTCGGTGGGAGAGGCCTTCGAGGCTTGCTCGCCGAGTTGCATTGCAGCGCGCGTTAGCTGAATAGCGGTTTTGTATTCGTCTTTCTGCGCCAGCAGACGTGCTTTCACCCACGTGTTATAGTAATTCTTCTCGATGGCGAGCGCCCGGTCGATGAGGGTCAGCGCCAGTTCGTGTTCAGTATCGGCGCGCACCAGAAATTCGGCGGCTTGCGTGAGCAAGAGCCAATCGGAGGGCGCAGCTTTGCTGGTGGCGCGCCGAATGTTGGCCACCGCCTTCGGCAACATTTCCACTTCGATGGGCACGCTCAACCGGCGGCGTTCCCACGACAGGTCGAGGACGGCGCTCGTGGGACGCACATTGGAGAAGCCATACTGTAAGGTTTCGCAAAACGGCGTGGCCGTGAGCGTCGCCGGTACCCGAAAAACGTCGGCCTGGGGATCGTAGCCCTCGGTACCCCAGCGCGCTGTATCGCGGTTGAAAATGACGTAAGCCGTCACCGAATCCGTGGGCAAGGCATAAAACGCGTACTGTCCGGCCGGAATCCGTTGGCCACCCACCAGCACATCGTCCTCGAACCGGATGCGAGTACTCTGGTTGGCTCCCGCCCGCCAGATTTGCCCATACGGTACCAGATTACCCCAAATCGCGCGCCCTTTCACGCCGGGCGCGTGGTACGTAACGCTGATTTCCGTCAGGCCGACCACCTGCGAAATCTTCGCTAGGGGAGAGGCTTGCGGCAGTTGAAGCTGGGCTTGTGTCGTTGTTGTTTGCAGGAGCAAACCCACCACCGGGAGGCAGCGAATTGCCGCCCGAAAGGTTATAAAGAGCGTTTTCACGGAGTCAAAAGCACTAAAAACGGGTGAGAAGCAGCAGGAAGGCGCTGTAAATACAGCGAGGAGCGGATACAAAAGTCCATCTTTTTGCGGAATAATTCCAAAATAGATTGAATAGCGATTTTAGCTGATGCCGTAGTCCCCTTCAATAGCTTTACATAACTGTTGAATATGTTCTTTTAATCGCTAGTAGAACAAGCCCCAATCATCCGACTCACCCCCGGTAGGGAAGACGGTAATCCAGGCCCGGAACCGCGTTTGAAACGTATTCAATTCGTGTTCCAATACTTCTACATACTCCGGCGGCACGGCGGGCGTGCCATCCTCGTCGGCAAACATATCGAGCGAGTGGATCTTTGCATAAGCCGTTTGGCGTGATACCGAATGCTGGCGGCGGTTTCGAGCAGCAAAATGCGTTCATCGACCAACTCCCAAAGTACTTGAAATTTGGCGCCAACTTCGAGGCAATCCTCGAAAATGTGCCCTCGAATTTCGTCGCGGATGTCCGCGATGGCCTCCGGCACCGCCGCGCGTTTGGCGTCGTCGGCGGGCGGTAGTGCCGCCTGTAACGCCCTGAATACCTGGCGCCAGTGGTTGTAGAGCGTCTTGGCGTGCACCATCACCGGCCTCGGTTCAGGGCGCTGCTCGCCCGGTGACAGCGCATCGTCGAGGTCAGAATTTTCGTCGTGCCATTCCGGCAAGTCAGTTAGATTTTCGAACATGAAATTTTTTTTCTGGAGTTAAGATTTGGAAGCTGCTTGAAAGCGAAACGTCGTCAGAATGACGTAGTCGGAGCGTTTTCAGTTAATCCAGTACACATCAGTATACGTTCATTAGCCCAGGCTGTCAGGCTGGGAACTGCTGAGTGCAACAGTGCGTACAAATACTTCAGCATTGTCTTGACCTATAATTTATATTATGTTAAGTGATGGTTTGGCCAAATGTCATTCATTCTCTCCCGACTCTGCTTTGGTGGAAAAAGCTGCTGTTTCTCCCTCCACTCCGTATGAATACTGGTGCAAGCGCTCCGCGTTAGCCGGTGACGACAGCAGATAGTCAGTTGTATCGAAACCAGTATAGTGCCGTTGCTGCAACGGCTTCTGCATCAGTAGTGATGACAACGTACGGATTTGCCATGAATTTGAGATTACGTAGCAAAACCAGCGTGAAGGCTACTTGCTCATCCGGTACTTCGAAAATGGGCGGCCAAAATTTCGGCAGTTGATGATGTAACGTGGGGCGCTGGCCCGCGAGCGCGGCGGCGCTTTCGCATTGAGCCCGACATACCGTTCGATTACCCGCTTCGACTTCGACATTGCGAGGGATGGGAATCAATCCCGGCGTGAGCTACACGGTAGCGTGCGCCGGATTGCTTCCTCGCAAAGCCTCCTCGCAATGACGGACCTCTTTTACACCTCCCCCCACAACAAACGCCGGGCGCGCTCCCGGATTTCGGAAGCGCGCCCGGCGTTTTATCTTACAGCAAGCCGCAAAAAGCCCTACTTGGCGCCTTTCTTGGCCTTGTTCGCGGCGGCGCAATCATCCGCCACTTTACCGATGCGCGTAGCGTCGTCGTTGCGGTTGAGCGCGGCGTAGGCTTTGCCCAACGAAGCGAGCGTGCTGGCGTCGCACTCCTTATCCTTGATTTTCAGGGCCGCCTCGAAGTACGGTACCGACTTGGTGAAGTACGTTTTTGAATCGACCTGCATCTTCTTGCTGACCGGTTTGGCGTACTCCGCCGGCGCCATATTCCGCAGTTTTTGCGTCAGTTCGGCACCCCGGTTGAACTGGTACACGCCCAGGTTGAACTGCGCGTCGAAGTTGGTCGGGTCGGCGGTAATAGCTTGTTCATAGACCTGCACGGCCATATCGGGCTTGCCGGTTTTGTCGTAGAGCGTGCCGAGAACGGCGTACAGATTCGAGTTTTTCGGGTCGAGCTTGATGGCCGCCTGCACCTTGTCGATGGCCTCCTTCTCCTGCTTCATCCGCAGCATCAGGCTGATTTCCTGCAGCAGAAAATCTTTATCGTTCGGGAATGCCGCCACGGCTTCGCGCGCCACGGCAAGCTGCGTCGCTTCGGGCTTATCGGCGCTGAGCTGAATGAGCCGGGCGTACACATCCTTCTTCGTGCGGGTGCTCAAGGGCACTGCCAAAGCCGCGCGGTAGGCTTTTTCGGCGCCCGCTACGTTCTTTTTCCCTTCGTAGGCATACGCGGAATACAGCGTTACGCTGGTATCCTGGGGGCTGATGCTTGATGCGAGCGTGTACGCCTGGATGGCCTCGTCGAATTTCTTATTGGCGGCCTCCTGGTGGGTTTTGGCTCCGGCGTCATCCTTATCGTTGAGCGATTTCTTCATCGCTTCGATTTCGGCGTTGGCACCATTGAAGGCCATCACGCCGGCGTTGAAGGCCGCCCCGTAGAGATTTTTCATCTTCTCCTTGGCTTGCGGGGCGTAATCCTTGCCTTTTTCGTCGAGCTGCACGGCCTTTTGGTACGACTCGTACGCCACCTGCGCCGCATTGGCCGGCGCAGTTTTGCCGAACAGCGGATGGCTGATCATTTCCTCATAAATCAGCCCACGGGTGTACCACGCTTTGGCGCTGATACTGGTTTTTTCGTTTACAACGGCTTTGTCGATGGCCGTGCGGGCCACATCGAGTTTGCCGCTACGCTGGCTCATGATGGCGTCGGTGACGGCCGACGTTTGGCCGAGGACGGTCGTGGTGGTCAGCGCAGCCAAAGCGAGCGCGAGGACGACGGAAGGACGATTCATTCGAAAAAATGACGTGAAAAATGAGCGAACCGGAACCGGGATTCAGACGGTGAAGTACCGCCGCTCCCGGTTCCGGTCGCGAATTAACAAAGAGCGGACCATCGCCGACGTTTACACTACGTCGTCGGTTGCGGGTTCCGGGGTTGAATCGGTCGCCGATTCCGGGTTGGCGCTTTCCACCGATTCGGTTGATTCAACCGAATCAGCTTGTAGAGGCTGCCCATCGCCGACGATTTCTTCCGCAGCGGCGATTTCCTTATCGTCGCTCGCCACGTGGGCGACGGACGAAATCGCGTCCCCCTCCCCTAGCCGAATCACGCGCACGCCTTGCGTGGCGCGGCCCAGCACGGGCACGCCCGCCACCGCCGTGCGGATGGTGATGCCCGACCGATTGATAATCATCAGATCATCATCGGCGGTCACGTTTTTGATGGCGACCAACTGGCCGGTTTTCTCCGTTACCTGCATCGTTTTGATGCCTTTTCCGCCGCGTTTCGTGGTGCGGTACTCGCCCACTGCCGAGCGCTTGCCGTAGCCCTTTTCGCTGATCACGAGCAGAGTTTCGAGTTCCGGATCGCTCACGCACACCATCCCCACTACGCGATCCTGCGAGGCAATCGCGTCATCTGAAACGTCATCATCGGCGCCGGAAGTGTCGGTTTCCGGTTCGTCGGTTTCGTCTTCGTCGGCCCCGCCGCGCACTTTCAGTGAGATGCCGCGCACGCCGGTGGCGCCCCGACCCATTGCCCGCACGTTGGTTTCAGGGAACCGGATGGCGCGCCCCGATCGCAAGGCCATCACGATATCGCTCGACCCATTGGTGAGACAGACATCGAGCAGCCGGTCGCCGTCGTTGATGCCGATGGCGATGATGCCCGCCGTCCGGGGCCGCGAGTACGCTTCGAGGGTCGTCTTCTTGATGACACCCAACTCGGTGCAGAACACCAGAAACGTGTTTTCGAGGTAGTCCGGCGACGTGAGGTTGCGCACCGGCAACACGGCGCGCACTTTGTCGTCGCCGAGTTCGAGAACATTCTTGAGATGCTGGCCTTTCGTGGTTTTGCCGCCTTCCGCCAGTTGGTGGACTTTCTTCCAGAAGCACTTTCCCTGTTCCGTGAAAAACAGCAGATAGGCGTGCGTAGACGCCACGAAAAGGTGTTCGTTGAAATCGTCTTCGCGCGCCGTGGCCACCCCGCGCGAGCCCGTACCGCCGCGTTTCTGCTCGCGGTATTCGGCCAAAGCGGTGCGTTTGATGTAGCCGGCGTTCGAGATCGTCACCACCATTTGCGCCTCCTCAATGAGGTCTTCGTCTTCGAGGTCGGCGGCGTCGTAAGAAATGGTCGTCCGGCGAGCGTCGCCGAACCGGTCGCGCAAATCGATCAGTTCATCGCGAATGATTTGTGAGCGCAATTCCGCCGAGGCCAGCACATTCAGGAAGTACTCGATGGACTTCACCAACTCATCGTATTCCTGGTCGAGCTTGTCGCGCTCCAGGCCGGTAAGGCGTTGGAGGCGCATATCGAGGATGGCGCGCGCCTGCACGTCGCTGAGGCCCGCCGGAGCGGCTTCAGCGCCATCGGCACCCGCAATTCGTTGCGCCAGATTGCTGCGACTGAATGGTTTATCGACAAAAAATGCCATCAGCGCCGCGCGCGCCGCATCGGCATCCGGCGATTGCCGAATCAACTCGATCACTTTATCGAGGTAATCCAGCGCTCGCAGCAGACCTTCCAGAATGTGGGCGCGCTTGCGGGCTTCGGCCAAATCGTACTGCGTCCGCCGAATCACGACTTCCTGCCGATGCTCGACGAAGTGATGAATCAGGTCGCGCAGGTTCAACGTCAGCGGGCGCCCTTTCACGAGCGCCACGTTGTTGACGCCGAACGACGATTGCAGTTGCGTCTTCTTATACAGATGGTTGAGGACGATGGCGGCCGAATCGGTCGTTTTCACCTCGTACACGATCCGCATGCCATCGCGATCCGACTCGTCGCGCAAATCCGAAATGCCTTCGATCTGCTTGTCGTTGATGAGTTCGGCGGTTTTCTGAATCATCGTCGCCTTGTTCACCATATAGGGAATTTCGGTGACGATGATACGCTCGCGCTGGTTCGGGCCGTAGGTTTCGATAGTGGCTTTGGCGCGCACCACTACCCTGCCGCGCCCGGTTCTGAGCGCGTTTTTCACGCCTTCGTAGCCGTAGATGATGCCGCCCGTCGGAAAGTCGGGCGCCGTCACGTACTCCATCAACTCATCGACGGTGATGTCGGGGTTGGCTAGGTACGCGATGATGCCGTTTACGACTTCCGTCAGGTTGTGGGGGGCCATGTTGGTCGCCATCCCCACGGCAATGCCCGTAGTGCCGTTGATGAGGAGGTTCGGCAGCTTGGCCGGCATTACGCTCGGCTCCTGCAACGAATCGTCGAAATTGGGCTGAAAATCAACCGTATTCTTGTCGAGGTCGCCGAGTAGTTCGTCGGCAATCCGTTTAAGGCGCGCTTCCGTGTAGCGCATTGCGGCCGGCGAGTCGCCATCGACGGAGCCGAAGTTGCCCTGGCCATCTACGAGCGGGTAACGCAGGCTCCACTCCTGCGCCATCCGCACCATGGTGTCGTACACCGACGAATCGCCGTGCGGGTGGTATTTGCCGAGGACTTCGCCCACGATCCGGGCCGATTTCTTGTGCGCGCGGTTGTAGCTCACGCCCAACTCGCTCATTCCGTACAAAACGCGCCGGTGAACGGGTTTCAAGCCATCGCGGACATCGGGCAGGGCGCGCGAAATGATGACGGACATCGAATAATCGATGTACGCGCCGCGCATCTCATCCTCAATATTGATGGGAATTATGCGCTGGGGTTCTTCGGTCATACCGAGCAGGTTCAGGGAAAAGATTTGGGCTTGCGGGCACCACGCCCACCCGCCTAAATGCTGGGCCGCCGTACGGCCCGGGGCATTCGATGGATAACGATTTCGGGGGTAAAAATAGCTCCTAATCGGGCGATTTCCGATATTTTTTGTTTGTCATTTGGGTAGGATATTTTCAGTATTTTTATTCGTTATGATAAATTAAAAACACTGCCTACCTCTCACCCTCTCAAAATCAGGTTATTGCCCATTCTGGCGGGCTTGGCCGCGCCTTTTACTCAGAATTTATACCGCGCCTTCTCGTTGGATTTGGGCTTTTCGGTGTTTTTGCGGTATGGCAGCTTTTCGCCAATGTGCGGGTTTTGCATCTTGTACCACGGCTGACCGCGAAATTCGGTGCCATCGTGCGAGTGCTTCTTGCGCACGTGGCACGATGGAATCGGGCAGTTGCCGCGACCCACCTGGATGTAGAGTCGGGTATTGAGCGTGAAACCGACGCCGATTTCGAAGGTGGTGGCGCGATATACGTCGGTTTCCGGGTAGGAAGCCCGGCCGATTCGCAGACCGGCATTGACGTAAGAGCGGCGTTTTTCGAGGAGCGAAGTAACGGGAAACGATGCGCCGAAACCGAGCGAATACTCTGATACGGGTCGCCCCATTTCTTCGACGGGGCGGTTGTCGTAGCGCACGCCGGCGCGGTATGTCACACGTTTCCAATACGTTTCGGCTTCCGTGCCGCCCGGAATGTATTCACCAGCCACGCCCAGGCTGAGCGCATTGGTATACTTGGCCAGGCCCGACCACGTTTTGTAGCTTCCCCAGCGCTGCCACGACCCATCGAGGCCGCCGCGCCACTTTCGGTCATCGCTGAAGCTGATGCCGCCGCGCAGCAGCAGCGGAATGCGGGTAGGCACGCGGCTCAAGCCCGCTCCTCCCCCACTGCCTTCGCCGCTGATGGCCCCGCCGGTGCTAAGCGGCAGCGAGTACGTAGCACTGAGGCCGGAGCGTAGCGTGAGCGTTTGCGTAAGCCGCAGCCGTTGCGAAAGCGCTCCCGTGAGCCGCCACGAACGCACGTTGCCCGCATCGCTCCAATTTTTTTCGGTGTTGAGCGTGGAGCTTGGGTCGGCGGCAACGTAACTCGTAGTGGAATTGGCGCTGAACGTCCCCGTCAAATAATCTAGTTGAATGCCGCCCGTAATATTGGGCAGCATCGTGAAGCCCGCCCCTAGACTATACTGCCGCAGCCGCGCCGCGCCACTTGCTACCCGATCAAGTTTATCGATCAGCGACTCGCCGCCGGGCACGGGCGAAGGCTGAACAAAGAGCGTCGTCGAACGCGTCAGGAAATCGTAGGGGCGCACGGGTTGATAGGCTGCCCGCAACACCAAAGTACCCGAAATGAGTGGATACGCCACCCGGATGGCCGGAATGCGAAACTTGCTCAGCGGCGCCGAGCGACTGCTGCCGGCACCGTCGGGGCGGCCGTCGAAGTACGTCCGGCCTTGAGTCCAGAAGCTCAGGTCGGCGTCAATGATAAGCGCTTGGGCGCCGTAGGGCAGCAACGCGATGTTGAAATCGTTGATGTAGGCCTCGTCGGCGAGCGCCATCCCGATACCGTTGAGGCCGAGCGAGCGTATAGACCCGAAGTTTTGGTTCAGGTTCGTGAGGCCCAGGCCGTAGGTGGGCGCGTACGGCGGGCGGTTCGGCGAGGGTTGGGCGAAAGCAGATGCCGTTACGCCGCACAGGAGCGCAACCGGTAGGAAGGAGCGGAATCGGGAGAGGATGTGTAGCATAGGAGGCTGCAAAGGTCGGCTTACGCAAACGCTTTTGGCTTACCGGTTGGTATACGCTACCGCTCGCACGGGCTTCCAGCCCGTCGCAGCCTTTGGTGTTATTCTTCGCTCGCATAGACCTACGGCCCGTGCGAGCGGTTGCTAGTGCATTCGGTCGGCGCGGACAGGTAGGTTGGTCACGATTTCGCCTTCGATTTTAAGGAGTTCCTGTAGGCGGGAATCGACCAGTGCAGGGTCAGCGTAGCGCTTGGCGAGTTCGACGTAACTCACGAAATGACCCGCTTCGGAGGCCATCAGTTCGTAGTAAAACTCGGCGAGCGCGCGGTCGGGCACGTGTTGCCAGAGGAGTTTGAACCGCTCGCAACTGCGGGCTTCCACCAAGGCGCTGACGAGAAGCGTATCCATCAACTGAACTTCGCCGCTGCCGCCCTTGCGGATGTGCGTCATCAAGGCGCCGACGTATTCGTCTTTGCGGGCTTTGCCGAGTACGAAACCGCGCTTGGTCAGTTCTGCCACTACCCGCGTGAAATGCTCCCACTCCTCGCGCACCAATTCGGTCATCGCCGCTACCAACTCCGGCTTATCAGGGTGTTTCACGATGAGCGAAATACCGGTGGAAGCCGCTTTCTGCTCGCACCACGCATGATCAACGAGGATGTCTTCCAGCGCCATTGAGGCGATATCGGCCCAGCGTGGGTCGGAGTTGAGATGAAGTTTGAGAATGGTTTTTTCTTTGGTGCTACTCATTATGATAAGCTGTAATTTACCCTGCTTCAACCAGAATTTGGGAGGCTGTCATCAAAAATAACGTCTCTTCCTCAACTCTCGTCCCTTGCGTTCAATCAAGTCTTCTACCGAACAACTAAGCGGCGGGATGCCGAGCCCACGCGAACAAGGTACATGCCGGGTTTCAGGGAGCCCAGCGGCAGGTTGGCGGCACCATTGACCAAACGCATCGTCAGCACCGACTGGCCAAGCGCATTCAGGATTGCCGCGTTTACTGGTGACAGCGTGTTTGCTACCGAGTGAAACACGCGCACCACGTCGGTGGCTGGATTGGGGTACAATTGCAGCACGTCGGCGGTTGATTTGGCGGAGCTAAGAGCGGCAAATCCGGTCGGCGCCGTCACATTGAAAGTCGTTGAAGTGCCGAGCATTCCATTGTTGGTGCGAACCGTAAGCGGCCCGGAAGTGGCGCCGGGCGGCACGCGAACCACCAGAGCGCCGGTTGCAGGTTGGGCGAACGCCGCGCACTGTACCCCATTGAAATACACGGCCGTAACCCCCGACAGCCCCACGCCACTAAGCGTAACCAACTGTCCCGGCGCGCCACCGGCGGGCTGAAACCCCAACAACACGGGCCGTCCGAAATCAACTGCCGCCACGAAGAGGTGATGGTTGCCCGTAAGCGCGGCCGGCACCGCAACCAACGGGTAAGCTGCCGTGAAAGCACCTAACGCCGTAGCGCGTTCAAAGCGGCCCACCACCACCGCGGCCCCGGTGGCGGCAACCGCGAGTTTGGCGCCGTACGTACGATTGGCGAGCATCGTCGCCATTTCGGACTGACCGGTTTGGGTGGAAAGCCGCAGCAACAATCCGGCGCTGGCGTCGGTCTGCACCAGCGGGATGGTACCCGCCCAGAGCGTATCGCCGGGGCTGAAGTTCGCTGTTGCACTGAGCCCGAGCAGACCGCCCGTGCCATCCAAGGCCAACGCGTCGAGGCCTGACACTTGCGCAGGATGCGCGGGATTGGTCGAGTTCGCCAGGATATCGGTGGCCCACGCCCAGTGGCCGGTAGCCGAAATTTTTGCGGTATACTGATAATGCGCCGTATCAAGCGGTACCCAAACCGAATCGAGCCAGACGCCGCCACTTGCGCCCAGCGGTAGATTATCGGGCGACAATTGGTCGCTGAAATACACGTCGCCGGCGGGTGAGACGGCTAATGTGCGGCTACCGGCCGAACCGGCGCCCGGCCCCGGAAAAAAGCGCGCCCACTGCCACTGGCCGGCTGCCGAAAGCTGCGCCACGAAGCCGTGTTGGGAATATGGGCTCGACACGTTGAGCGCGCTGCCGAACTGCGTGAGCGGCGAATCGCCGTGGCCTTTCACATAAAGGTTGCCGGCGGCATCGAACGCCGATGCCCACACCGCCTCATTGGCAAGGCCCGTCAAAACGGTGCCCCACTGCCCTTGTCCGGCGGCCGAGTATTTCAGCACGAATGAATCGCGCTGCCCGAAAGCCGACGAACCGGCGGGAACGGGCGAGGCCAGGGTGATGAATCCTACATCGAGGGTGCCGCCCGAAAAAGCGCCCGTTACCGCTACATCGCCCGCCGGATCGAGCGCCACCGACCAGCAAAACGCCGCCGTGGGGGTCTGGCCCCAAACCCCCGTTTGCTGCCCGAAGCCTTGCGCCCACTCCCACTGCCCCACGGGGTTGAGTTTCGCCAGAAAACCGGCGTAAGCCGCAGCGCCCGTAGAAATAGTGGTTGAACCGAAGGTCAGCGTAGCCGCTATGCCCCCCGGCAGACTATACAGACCGCCAACCACGTACAAATTGCCGCCAGTATCGAGCGCCATGTCGCTGATCCAGTAATCGACGGCAGTACTGGCTTCGGGCCGAACAGCCCATAACCAGTTGCCCGACGCATCGAGGCGGGCCAGGAACGGGTCGCCGCCGTGGGCACGCCCCGCTTCGGCACGGCGCGCAATAAGGCGCGTCGGCCCGACGTGTAAGGTATCGTAGAACTGCCCCGCCACGGTCACGTTGCCTTGCGCATCGATAGCCGTTAAGCCGGTCGTGCAATTTGCTTGGGCTGAGCTGCGTGCCGTGGCGAGCCATTGCCAGCCTTGCGCCCGCCCAATTGCCGGCAGCAGCACGAAAACTAGCAGCGTCAACAGCGCCCCAGCCAGGCGCCGCTTGGGCGGTGGAGTAAGGATGTTAATTTTACTACGAATACCGAAATGGTAAGCCATCGGAGCCAGAAGTTGATTGAGGGCAAGAGTGGCGCCATCGGACAAACGTTGCGTAGCCCACAGAAAGATATTCGGGCCGTTCCTACCGCTCAATGGCCCGAACAACTTTAAAACGTTACGTTTACCGCGCCGACATTTTCGCTAAATCCAGCGATTTGATGGCAGTATTGACTAACTCGGTATCATCCTGCTTATCGGCTTCGATAGTGACGAGGAACCGGTCGGCCACACCGGCGGCGAGGCTGGCGCTGTGCCCCTGTTTCTGCCAGGTTTCGAGGGCTTTGATGCCGGCTACGCCCACGTCGATGGTCTGCACGCGCTGGGTGTCGTCTTCCGAAGAAAAGCCACTGCCGAGCATGGCGGTGGCGCCGGTGTAGATGGCGCCGGCGGCGTTATAGTCGATGATGGTCACGCTGAGAGTTTTAGCCGCATCGCCTTCGCCGAGTTGATACTTCTGCTCGGCGGTGGAGTACGACATTCCGCCCATCCCGGTGGAAGCACCCGACGGCCCGCCGACGGCTTTGTACCCCGCGATTTCGGCGGGCAAAAACGCTTGCAACTCTTTGTACGGAATGGCGAGCGTATCGCCACGCTCGCGGCGGGCGGTCATGCGGTCGTTGGCTTCGGTCATGGTTTTTTCCATGGAGGAAGCCGCTTTGGTGAGACTGGCGACGTTATTGGCCGTTTCGCGGGCCTGCTGTACTTGTTCGCAGCCGACAATGGCCGGCGTGAGGCTTGCCACCAGTATACTGGCGGCAAGGGAAGCGAAAAATGGGCGATGGAGCATCTGCGAGCAAGATGAATAGCGTGGACGTGAGCCGACAACAGCAGGGAAGCGAGGAAAGCGTCCGCGAATATACCGAGTCTGTGCGCCCCGCCCCACGTACCCTATCAAGCTACGAGCACCTTGTACTCACCCAAGTAGGCCGACGCGCAACACGAACCGAGCGCCAAATGCGCGCCTCCGCCGCTACTTTCGTCCCGCGCAACTGCTTTATCCCGCGCGCCCCTCCCCGATGCCGTCTGCTGCCGCGCTTGCGCTTGCTTCTTCCGCCGATGAGTTCGCTCAGGAACACCCGCTTTTACTGGAGATTGCCTGGGAAGTGTGCAATCAGGTGGGCGGTATTTACACCGTCATTCGCTCGAAAGTACCGGCCATGATGGAGCGCTGGGACGAGGATTATTGCCTCGTGGGGCCGTTTTTCGGCAACCAGGCCGCTTCCGAGTTTGAGCCGATTGATGTTTACGACCCCGAAGACCCGTGCGCTCAGGCCGTGCTGACGCTGCGGGGGCGCGGCGTCGAGATTTATTACGGTAATTGGCTCGTGACGGGCTCGCCGCGTGTAGTCCTCATCAACCCGTTTTCGGCGTGGAACGAGCGCAACGAAATTCGCGCCGGGCTCTGGAACGACCACGGGATACCGTCGCCGGACGGCGACAACCTCGTCGACCAGGTGCAGTGCTTTGGGCACTTGCTGACCCAATATTTGGTGGCCTTGGAAGAAGCCAAAGCGCCCCAGCGCCGTCTGGTACTGCACTTCCACGAGTGGATGGTGGGGATGCCGATTCCGGCGTTGCGGCGGCGGGGCACGGCGGCAGCCATCATCTTCACGACGCACGCCACGATGCTGGGCCGGTATCTGGCGATGAACGACCCGACGTTTTACGATCACCTCACGACGGTGGATTGGCTACGGGAAGCGCGGCATTTTGCCATCGAAACGCAGGTACGGATCGAGCGGGCCGCCGCCCACGGCGCGCACGTATTCAGCACGGTCAGCGAGGTGACGGTGCGCGAGTGCATTTATTTGCTCGACCGGATACCGGACATCGTGCTGCCGAACGGTCTCAACATTCAGCGATTCACGGCGCTCCACGAGTTTCAGAACCTGCACTTGCGGTACAAGGAGAAAATCCATCAGTTCGTGATGGCGCATTTTTTCCAGAGTTATCCCTTCGACCTCGACAAAACGCTGTATTTCTTCACTTCCGGGCGGTACGAATACCAGAACAAGGGTTTCGATTTGACGCTCGAAGCCCTCGCGCGCCTCAACTACCGGATGCAGCAAGCGGGCGTAGAAACGACGGTCGTGATGTTTTTCGTGACGAAAGCGCCCGTCCAATCCGTCAATCCCGACGTACTCCACTCGCGCGCCGTGATGGAAGAAATCCGTGAATCGGTGGAAGCCATCACGAAGGAAGTGGGCGAAAAACTGTTTTACGCCGCCGCCGCCAGCACCGATTTCCGGCTGCCGAACCTCAACGAATTCGTCGACGATTACTGGAAACTGCGCTACCGCCGCACGCTCACGAGTTGGAAAACGCACCGGCTGCCGCCCGTCGTGACGCACAACCTCGTGAACGACCAGACCGACCCGATCCTCAACTACCTCCGCAGCGCCAACCTCATCAACCACGCCCACGACCGCGTAAAAGTGGTGTATCACCCCGATTTCATCTCGCCCACCTCACCCCTCTTCGGCCTCGAATACGGCCAGTTCGTGCGCGGCTGCCACCTGGGCATCTTCCCGTCGTACTACGAGCCGTGGGGCTACACGCCGCTAGAATGCATCGCGCGCGGCGTGCCCACCGTTACGAGCGACCTGGCCGGTTTCGGCGATTACGTGATGCAGCACGTCGAAGACCACGACGCCAAAGGCACCTACGTCATCAACCGCCGCGACAAATCATTTGAGCAAGGCGCCCAGCAGCTCGCCGATATGCTCTTCGATTTCGTGCAGCTTACGCGCCGAGAGCGAATTACGCAGCGCAACCGCGTGGAGTCGTCGTCGGAGATGTTCGATTGGACGAACCTGCGGCAGCATTATGATCGCGCCGCCGCCCTCGCCCTCGAACTCGCTGCACAGTAGCCACCCTACCCCCTCAAAATCTTTGTCATTGCGAGGAGGCTTTGCGACGAAGCAATCCCACAGCAGCCCAGCGCACCAAGCCTGAGCGACTTCTACTTGAAACGCAAACGGCCGGGGCATACGCCCCGGCCGTTTGCGTTTTGTGATTTGGGGCAAAAGCCGGAGCATCATCCAATGTCAAAACGCGAAAGCCTTATCCTGAACGCCACCCGCTCAAACGGCGACCAATTGTTTTTCGTGAACAGGCTCCCCTCAACCTCCCGCAGCATCTGAACTACTTCCTTGAGGTCTTTCCGATCTGGCTCTGTGTTTAGGCGTAGTCTTCTTATCAACACTTCGACCGCCCCAACCATACACAGAGAAATAAAAGTAAATATAAACAAACGCTCAAAAACTTCTTTCCAGTCATAGTATAAAAAACTGAATCCACTTTTGGGGATAACCTTATAGTATATAGGTGTTGCTACAATAATAACAGTCATAACTGACTGAATAATCCGAAGCCACCAAACCCTCTGCTCCGTCTGCTCATACCGCGCACGCAGTTCCTCCGCCAACTTCACGAGTTGGTCGACGTCTCCTTTCAGCGCATTTCCTGCCGGTCCGTCAGATCCCGCAGAATCGGGCAAGCTCTCGAAGAAATTGGTCGACATAGTACTCGGCTTCACGCAATTGCAACGTTTTGTTTACGGTCTGACCGTTCCAGTGAAAATCTTCGGGCCGGCTACAGACCCGGATAGTCTGCCATTGAAAATTCAGGCTACCTACTTCGCGCTGCAGGTCGAATAGAATTTTCGTGAATTCGCTCTCCTCGGCCGCATCCGGCGAGTAGTACCGTTGGGCGGCCGATAGTTCCGCCGGTTTCTGGTACAAATCAACCTTGTTAACAGCCACCAGCAACCACGTAGGCTTGTGGTTACGCAGAATGCTGGTCCGAAGGTACGTACACGTTCTCCGCAAATCGTCGCGTTCTGCCGTCAGTTGGGCCTGCCGAAAGGCCGCCACGCTATCTAAACCTTGCTGAATCAACGTTTCGCGAGCGACCTCGCTTCGGATAGTCGGATAACCGTTTGCCACTACGTGAACGATGCCATCCACGGTTTTTTTGCCGGCAAACAAGGTTTCCAATGCTTCCCGCTGGTAGCGCGAACGCTGTTGGCCGGGCACCACCGTCAGCGCGATGCGCGTACCCTCTGCCTTGATCTGCGCTACCTCTTCCTTCTCCGATTGTCCGGGAACCTTGTATCCCCGCGCATACATCACTTTCGTGATGTGATCCAGCAACACCGACTTCCCGACGCCCGGCATACCCGTGAAGCCAACGCGGCGCTTCTTCCCAAAAAGAGCCTCCGCGAGCGTATCCCAAAGGCTGCCTATCTCCTCTGTTTTGCCAGCGATATCTATTGCCGCCGGCACCGCACTTATCCACTCTATCATACTGGGGAAGCTGATTGATTACAAAAAGTACCTGCTCGTTACACCCCCCGCTCCACCACCCCATCCACCCGCTTCTTCACCCCCGGCTCCACCACTACGTTGGCGATATCGAGCGGCTTGAACCCCGCCCCGCTCAACGACACCACGTACGTCCCCGCCGGCACGGCCAGCGCGAAACGCCCGTCCTCGTCCGTCACGGTCGTCGCATCGTTCACGCCCGCTACCGTTACCGTCACCCCCTCCGCCACGCCGCCGTCCGCCAGCGTCAGCACCCCGCGGATACCCGCCTGCCCCGCCCCGCGCACCAGCCCCAGCAGGTACTCCATCTCGAAGTAGCGCCGCTGATCGGGCTGCCGGCGCCAGATCCGGGCCGCGTCGCGCGCTACCTTCTGCCACGCCGCGTACGCCGCCGCGTTGGCCGCCTCCTTCGCCTCCGTCCCCTTGCGCTCGTCGTTCTTGAAAGTCAGAAACTTCGCCAATAGCTTTTCCACGTCCTGCGCCTCCGCCTCCAGCAGCGCCGGAAACGTCGCCGGCATATTGTCTTTTGCCGTCAGCTCGGCTCCGTGGTTCGCCACAAACGCCCGCGCGTTCGTGATCAGCCGCGTCACCGCGTCCCAGTTTTCCGCGCCCGCCGCCTCGTAAAACTTCCCCCCCGCCTCCTCGCGCATCGGCTTGTAGCCCGTCGTCCCGTAGGCTTCCTCGATGTACCCCTCCAGCCGCACCCACGCATCCAGGTACTCCACCAGTTGCGGGAGCAGCTCGCGCCGGGTCTTCTCCGCCGCCGCGCCCCGGCTCTGGTCGTCGGGCAGGTTCTGCGCCGCCTGTAGCAGCGCCAGGCCCTGCACCGCCACCTGATCGGTGTACGCCGCCCGGTACGCCGTAAACGCCGCCTGATTGTCGCGGTACGCCTGCCACGCCAGCGGCAGTACCAAATACAAATCGCCTTGGGCCATCGGCAAGTTTGCCATCACGTCAAGTGGCTGCCGGGGAAGTGTTTCAGCAGCGCCCCAAACGTACACAGAAGTCTACGATATTGACGCAAACGGAAACCCCGAAGCCCGAAAATACCATTTTTACCCCCGTTCAGCCCCCCTTTTTTTTCGCCCCTCGCTCCACCCATGTTTTCATCCCGCTCCGCGCCTGTTCCCACCTCCTACCGGCTCACCCCCACCGCCTCACCGTCCAAATCCCCTTTCTGCGCTCCCCGAAGCCCTTCCTGCCTTCCTCAACCTGCCTCCTGGCCCGCCGCAGCGCCTTCCACCTACCCCGAAATCCCCTCCTAACCCCCCGAAAAACTTTCCTAAACCCCCGAAATCCGTTCCTAAACGGTCCGGCGTTTATCCAGCCCGCACCATCTTTGGCCGATGGACGCTTCCCTCCCGCTCCCCTACCGTTTCACAGCGCCGGTTTCCGCCTTCGACTCGGATGACGGCCGTTTTTTGGTGCATCATTACCTGCCGATCCCCGTGGCGATGGCGGCCGACCTGCGCGCGCAACGGATGCGGCGGCTCAAGGGCACGCTCAACGGCCACGCCTTCAATCTGGCGCTGCACAACCGAGCGGGCGAAGAGGAACGCTTTCTGTTGCTTTCGCGCGCGACGTTGCGTACGTTGAAAGCCCGCCTCGGCGAAGCAATTACGGTGGTCTGCGAACCCGAGGCGAACGGAGCAGCCGTAGAAATACCCGAAGAACTGCTGGAAGTACTGGCGCAGGAAGACGCTGCCCGCGCCCGTTTCGAAACACTCACGCCCGGCCGCCGCCGTTCCATCGCCTACTACGTCGGGAGTGCCAAAACCATCGATACCCGCATCAAGCGGGCGCTGGAGCTGGCCCATAAGCTGCGCACGCACACGTTGTACGGCGATCTGAATCCCGAAAAACGGAAGCGCGAAGCGTAATAAGCACGCTTACCCTTCGTGGTTTGGTTCCGAGGCAATAGGCAGCCTCATGGCCCGCAGCAGCGCGTACCCGAGCGTCAGAAAGCCGCTAAACAACCCCGTTACACCCCACGTGCGCGGGTGTTCGAGGGGGTGCGTCACGCGGTGCAGCAACTCACCCAACAACTCCACCGGGCGCGTGGCCACGTCCCAGGAATTCCAGCGGAGGTAGCGGCCCAGGTAAATGCCCAACCCACTCAGCAGCAAGCTCAACAGCACCACCGCCCAACCACCGGCCCAACCCAACCGGCGCGTCAAGACCGAATGCACCACGAGCAGCGACGCGTACCCGAGCGCCAACGCAGTCCCCGCACACGATAGCAGCAGCGCTAAATCGAACCAGAGCGGCGCGCCGGGCTTTGGTTTCAGGTGCAGCAGGTCGGTCAGCACGTAGGGGGCATTCGGGAAAAACAGCAGCCAAACCGCTACCAACCCCACCAGCACGGGCAGCGGCCGGTCGCGGGCGGCGGCGCGCCGCAGTCCGATAGCCAAGAGCATCGGCACGACGGCCAACACCAGGTTCCACAACAAAAAGCGGTAGGTGTTGCTGCCGGTCAAGGCGATGCGCGTGGTCACCAGCGCTCCGCACCACAGCAACAGCGCGCCCAAGACCAAACCGGCGGCGTGCGTTTGGGCGACGACCGAAATTCTTGCTCTCATTTATTCCCGATATTTTTTTCAGTGAACGAGTCCGTCATCCTGAGCTTCTCCTGCCACTCGCGCGCCAACAGCCCAAATACTTCCGAATCGCAGACTTCACCGGCAACAAGCCAGCGCTCGCGCAAGTAACCTTCCAATTGAAAACCGAGCCGCAGCAAGGAGCGCCGCGAGGCGTCGTTGCGCGGGTCGATGTCGGCTTCCAGCCGGTGCAGCCCCAGGCCCGCCGGGGGCGACGCAAAAGCAAAATCGAGCAGCGCGACCTGCGCCTCGTGCATCAGCCCGTGACCCCAATGCGCCTGGCCCAGAATGTAGCCCAGTTCGGCGCGCCGGTTTTGTTGGTCGAAATTGCCGAGCGAACACGTGCCGATCAAATAATCGTCGGTGGCCCGGGCGATGCCCCATTGCTGCCGCCGACCCGACAGCCGATTGGCTTCAATTTCGGTGAAAAGCACTGCCGCCGCCGCTTCATCGGCCAGCGGCGGGCTGCTCCAGTAGCGCATCACGGTGGTGTCGGCGAAGATGGCGTAGAGCGCGGGCACATCGGCGGCGGTCAGCGGCCGGAGCCGCAAACGGGCCGTGTGCAGGGTAGGCAGAGCCGAAAGCAAGTCAGGAAGCATCGGGCAAAGGTCAGCCGCCAGCCGTTGGCACCCTTAGCCGGCGCCCAGCGAATCGGCGTACTTCAGAATCAGGGACAATTCGATGGGGTCGGAATACGACAGCCGGCTGTCTTTGACGTACGCCTGAATCTGTTTGGCGTGCTTGCTGAAATAGGCGAGCAGGTCTTTTTTGACGTTCCGCAACGGCGTCAGATTGCCCTGCGGGTCGGCGAGGAAATAGCTATTCTGAATCTCGGTGTACATGCCGCCGCCCATTGGGTAGCCCGAATACCGGAAATACGGATCGGCCGGCGAGACGGAGCGCTGGACTAGTTTTTCGCGCTTGAGCAGCCGCGTATTGCCGTCGGTGAGTTGCTGAAAAAAAGCGGGGGTGCGGAAGTCCGAATAGTCTTTATCGCGGTTCCACATATACGTCACGAAGAGCTTCACGGGCGCCTGGTCGCGCTGGGTACCACGCCATGGGGTGGCCCGCATACCGGGGCCAAAGGTGGCGTATGGGCCTACGCCACCGAGTGGCACATCGAATTGACTGCCCCCGCGTGCCGCCGCCTCCTCGCTGACTACAAAGTAGCTCACATTGACAGCCGGAAACGTACGCGCCGTGCCATCGGTGAAGCGAACCTCCAGCATTTCTTCTTCGTGATGGTAGATCACGGGGCCGTCGATGGTATCGCCGGAGGTGAGAATCACGCTGCCGTGTGCCCACTGCTGCTCATAGCCACCGGCGCGCGCGGGGCCGGCAAGCGTCAGCAACGCCGCCGCCAAGCTAATCAGCCACGTAAACCGCTTCATAATCAGGAAATAAATCGCGACCGAAATGTACGCGGCGCGACTGGTTTTGCAACACGTTTTGCGGCGTTTGAGGTTCGGTTCATCCGTGATCTGTCAGTGCGAGGAGGCGTGGGGGCTCGCGGCAGACTCCACGCCTCCTCGCACTGACAGATCAATCGTATTAAGACACGATCAGCTATTTTAGGCAGCAGGTGCTTCGTCGAACGGCTGCTCTGGTACGGGCGGCGTTAGCTGCCCCAGCGTGTGTCCGAGCTTATCGCGTTTGGTGTCGAGATAGCGTTGGTTATGCGGGTTGGCGGTTACTTCAATCGGAACAGTTTCCGTCACTTCGAGGCCATACCCGGCCAGGCCGGAGCGTTTGCGCGGGTTGTTGGTCAGGAGGCGCATTTTGGTCACGCCGAGGTCGCGGAGCATCTGCGCACCCACGCCGTAATCGCGCTCGTCCATCTTAAAGCCCAGCTCCAGATTCGCCTCTACGGTATCGAGCCCTTGTTCCTGTAACTTGTAGGCTTTCAGCTTATTGAGGAGCCCGATGCCGCGCCCTTCCTGATTCATGTAAATGACTACCCCGCGCCCTTCGCGCTCGATCTGCGCCATTGCCCGGTGAAGCTGCGAGCCGCAATCGCAGCGGCAGGAGCCGAAAATGTCGCCCGTGACGCACGACGAATGCACCCGCACCAAAACAGGCTCGTCAGGCGTCCAGGTGCCTTTTACGAGCGCCAGATGCTTGAAGCCGTTGGAGCGTTGGGTGTAGGCGTAGAGGTCGAAATCGCCCCATTCGGTCGGGAGCTGCACCGCGATTTCGCGCGTGATGAGACTCTCCGATTGCAGCCGATACTTCACCAGATCCTGCACCGAAATCAGCTTCAGATTCCAGCGCTCGGCCACGTGGCGCAGGTCGGGCAGGCGCGCCATTTCGCCGTCTTCGTTCAGGATTTCGACCAGCACGCCCGCCGGCTCGAACCCCGCTAGGCGGGCCAGATCGATGGCGGCTTCGGTGTGGCCGGGGCGACGTAGCACGCCCTCGCGCCGGGCTTTCAGCGGGAAGATGTGGCCCGGCTTACCCAATTCTTCGGGCTTGGTGGCGGGGTCGAGGAGGGCGAGGATGGTTTTGGAACGATCGGAAGCCGAAATACCCGTCGTGACGCCGTTTTTGAGCAAATCGATGCTCACCGTAAACGGCGTGGCGTGCAGCGCGGTGTTGCGCCCCACCATCAGGTCGAGCCCCAGCTCTTCGCAACGGTCTTCGATGAGCGGCGCGCACACGAGGCCGCGCCCGTGCGTGGCCATAAAATTGACGACTTCGGGCGTCGCGCAGCGCGCGGCACAAATGAAATCGCCCTCGTTTTCGCGGTCTTCATCATCAACGACGATGACCACTTTACCAGCGCGGATATCGGCAATGGCCGATTCGATGGAGTCAAGCATTTTTGTTAAGTGTATAGGGTGTAGGGTGTAGTGTTTAGGGTTTGATGCATTTTCATCGGACTAAATCCTAAACCCTAAAAACTCCCTCATTGAAACCGCCTTGTCGGCGTCCAGACGCTGCTTTCGATGGTGCCTCGGCTGCGCCACCAGCCGCGCAGCAGGGCGGCGTTCATCGCGTAAAAGTGGGTGATGAAGCGCAGTAACCGATTGTGAATGCCCGCCCGACGCAAGGCCCAGTCGAGGCCCAAAAGCGCGGGCACGGCCAGCTGGCCGGCCAGCAAGAGCGACCACAGCCAGCCCGTAACCGAGCCGGGCGCGCTTACCGCCACGCCGCCGAGCGTCAGCAGCAACAGCGTCAGCAGCAGGTGCGGCGTAATCCAGCGGAGTACTTTGTGCGACCAGAACGCAAACCCAACCCGCCCCCACGGCGGCCACAGCAACCGCCGAAAGTGCCGCAGGTTCTGAAAATTGCCTGTCGCGATGCGCACTTTCCGCCGAAACTCCTCGCGCAGCTCGTTCGAAACATCCTCGAACGCCACGGCTTCCAGCGCATTCAGGGCGCGCCAGCCATCGGCCAGCACCTGCATCGACAGGAAAAAATCATCGACCAAGTACGTCGGCGGCACCGGCCGAAAAGCCGCCCGCCGCACGGCGTAGCACCCGCCGAACGCGCCGATGGTGGCGCCCCAAATCACGCCTTCGGCGTGTTTCATTTGGTTTTCGCGCAGCAGATACGCTTTTTCCTGCACCGAAATTCCTTCGCACCGCACCTCTTCATTGAGGATGTTGCCCCCGACGAGGCCCACTTTGGGATGGGCGAAATATTTCACCAACTCGAAAACGGTATCGGGCGCGAAGAACACGTTCGCATCGGTCAGCACCAGCACGGGCGCGGTGGCAGCGGCAGCCAGTGCGTTGATGATCTGGGTTTTACCCGTACGGCCGGCGAATCGCATCAGCCGCAGACGGTCGGGGCCGAACTCGGTTTGTAGACGCTGCACGAGATGGTCGGTGCCATCGGTGGAGGCATCGGAGCCGATGGTGAGCGTCAGGCGGTCGGCGGGGTACGTGGTGGCGAAGGTGCGGCGGATTTTCTCCTCGATTACCTGCTCCTCGTTGTACGCCGCGAGCAGAATCTCGACGGCGGGCAGGTGCGGATCGGCGGGCGCGAACGTAACGGGTGCGGCGCGCGCCCGGCGTGCCAACACGGTCAGCAGGGCCGGAAACAGCACGTAGGTGTGGCCGACAAGCATCAGGCACGCCCCCGCGCCCACCGCCAACGCGGCTTCCGTTCCGCTCAACCCACTCACGGGTGCGTCTCCTTTTGGGCCGTAGTGCCGGCCGAGGGCGTACCGGCCGAGGGCGTACCGGCCGAGGTGGGTACCGCCGTTTCGGGCGTACGCAGCCGTAAATACAGGTTCTCGAAGGCGCGCACGACGGTTACGTTGTCGTAACGGTGCGCGGCGAGGGTGGCCGCCGAGCGCCCGATCAGCGCGGGGTCGAGGTCGGGGCGCCCGCCGAACACGCCCGCCAGCGTTTCGGCCCAGGCAACGGGGGTATCGGCCACGAGCCACTCGCGCCCGGCCGTGGCCTCGATGCCCTCGCCTCCGACGGTCGTGGTCAGCACGCACCGCCCCAACGTCATCGCTTCGATGATTTTGATGCGCATCCCACCGCCGCTCAACAGCGGCACCAGTAGCACCGGATGCGCCTGCATAAACGCCGCCGCCGACGGTACAAACCCGTGGACTACCACGCCCGGCTGCCGCAGCTCGGTGAGCCATGCCGGGGGGTGCGAGCCCGCGATGTGCAGCGTAAGGTCGGGCACGCGGGCCCGCACGCGCGGCCACGCCTCGTCGAGCAGCCACCGCAGCCCTTCCAGATTCGGCTGCCAATTGAGCGACCCAATGACGGCCACCGTGCGCGGCGCCGGACGCGGAATCGGCACGGCCTGAAACCGTGCGCGGTCAACGCCCGCCGGTACGGCCACGGTGCGCACATCCGGCCCGGCCAGCGCGGCCCACTGCCGCCGGTCGGGCTCGGTGATGGCGGCGATGGCATCGAAGGCGCGCGCGATGCGCGACTCGAACCGCCGCAACCCTGCCGCCAGATGGCGCAGATAGCGGCGTTTGAGCGGGTTGCGCTCGCCACTCGCCAGGCGCTCCCAGATTTGGCATTCGAGGTTGTGTGCCCGCAGCACCACCGGCACGCCGGGCGCGTGGGCGCGCACATCGGCCACGTACGGCGCCACGAACGTGCCTTCGAGTTGCACCACATCGAAGCGTTCGGCGTGCAGCAGCGCGGCCAGCCGCGCGCGCACGGCCGGACAAACGAAACGCGCCACGTTGTACGGCAAGCGCCTACTGAACAGGCTTTTGGCCGCGCCCAGCACCGTCACGCGGGTATCGACATCGACGGTAATCAGCCGTACGTCGGTGCCTAATACCGTGAGGTCGGCCTGATGATGTTTGGGGGTATTGATGGCGAGGACCGTCACCTGATGGCCCGCGCGCGCCAGCCCTACGGCCACGTCGTGCATCGCAATCGCGCCGCCATCGTGGGGCGGAAACGGGACGCGGGGGCAAACGAGGAGGATATGCACGACGGCCGCAAAGGTAGGGTTTGGGGCGTTGGGCAGGAAGGGGAAGGCTAAAGATAGTGCGGCCGGCCAGCCGCCGTTCTGACTGCTCTCAGGGGCGTACCGTGCCTACTACGCCCGGCGCCCAGTGCTTGTGCTCGTCGGTATAGTAGAGGTAGGCCACGGAGGCGGGGCCGGTGAAGGTACCGGGGACTTCGGCCTTGAGGTCGAGGTTGAGGGTGATGGTCTGACCGGGCGTGAGAGACGTGAAGTAGCACGCCAGGTGGCCGTTGCGCAGCTCGTAGTAGTCAAAGGTGCCGCGCTCCTGTAGCTCCTTGAGCTGCCACGGCTGCGGCGTGAGACCGGCGGGCAACCCGAGCAGCGCCATCGTCATGGGCTGGCCTTTTTTAGCGCTTGTGTTGGTGAGCGTGGCGGTCAGGCGGCAGCTTTCGCCCACGCGGGCCGTGGCGGGGCTCAGGGCCGTGGTCAGGCGCACGGCACATTCAGGGCTGGTGGGCGGCTGCACGATGCGCCACCCAGCGGCCAGCGCGTAGGGCAGCGGTTCCTTCACGGCGGCGTCGTAGCGCACTTCCAGCCGGTGGCGGCCGGGCGTGAGGCGACCGAGCAGGTCGGGCATCGTGATGGCCTCCCGCTGGTCTATGGGGTACGTGGCACGGTCGGCCTCGCGCCCGTCGATCAGCACCGCCACCGCGCCGGCTTCGCGAGTGCGGCGGGCGTAGCGCTCGTAGGCGATGAGCGCCCGCAGCGTCAGCAGCGTGCTCTGGGACGAGCCGAAGCCGCCGTAGCCGTTGCGGGCGCTCACCAGAAACTGTACCGCGCGCTGCACTGCCGGCATCGGCCGATTATCGTCCAGCAAAGCTGCCAGCACGGCCAGCGCGGTGGTTTCGAGGCGCAACGCCTGCCCACTAGCGGAAAACGCCGAGGTGGTCTGGCCCATCCACGAGCCATCCTGCTGCTGGGCGGCGTAGAGCTTGGCGTACGCGCGGCGCTGATTGGGGCCATTGTACGGCGCCACCAGCGCCAGTTGGTAGGGGTCATTCTGGTTGAGGGCGCGGTCGATCAGCCGCGTCAATTCCGCCGTCTGAACGGGGCGCCGCGCTTCGGTCAGCGCCCACGCCACGTACGCGTCGCGCACCGACACGCTCGCTTCCCACCCGGAGCCGCTGTTGGCCGCGTTGGCGCTAGTGGCGCGACCGTTGAGCCAGGTGGCGGCGGAATTGACCAACTCCTGCCCCGTGGCGTTGGGCCGCACCCGCTGCATATCGGTCAGGCGGGCCAGCGCAAAGGCTGTCAGCACCGCACTGCCCGACCCGCGACCAAACCACTCGAACCCGCCCCCCGGACTCCGGTACGTGGCGAGGCGGGCGTAGCCACGGTCGAGGTTGGCTTCGGCGCGGGCCACGAGGGCGGCGTTGGGCTCGCGCTGCTGGCGCAGGTACTCCAGCACCAGCGCGTTGGGGTAAGTGGATGACATCGTTTGCTCGAAGCAGCCGTGCGGCTCCTGCAACATCGCCTCGATGCCCTTGACCAAGTCGCTCTCGGGTGTCGGGTACGCCGTAAACGCCAGTTGCAACGAGCCCGGTGCGGCGTCGGCGGGCACATCCACCTCGATAACCTGCGCGCGGGCGCTGCCGGCGCTCGTCACCGTCATGGGGTAGCCGCGCCCGACCACCGGCAGCACCTGCGTGAGCTGATCGAGCGGCTGGCCGTCGCCGCCGTCGCCGAACACCACCGATAGAGTGGCCGGGCCAGCCGCGCCGCGCACCACGTAGCGGGCCAGCAGGGTTTGCACGGCGTTGGGCGCCAGCGTGAGTGTGGCGGGCAGCGCCGCACCCACCGGCTGCCACAACCCGGGCACGTCGAGTACGAGCGGCCCGCTCACCGACTTGGCAGTGCGGTTGGCGAGCACCAGCGGCAGCGCGAGCGTATCGCCCTCGACGGCGTGGGGAGGCAGTTTAAGCGTAGCCACCACAGGGGCGGTGGTGAAAAAGCGCGCTTCGGCCCGCCCGATCATCCCGGCGTTGTCCATCCCCTCCACCACGGCGCGGTACGAGGTAGCAGCGTCGCCGGTGTAGAACTCCAGAATGGCGCGACCAGTGTGGTTGAGCTTCACGACGGGCTGCCAGAAGAGCGTCGAGCGGAAGTCGGTCCGGGGCGTACCCGCGACGGCTGGCTGATCGTAGCGCGGCGCGGCGAACTCACGGGCCTGATAGTAGCCGTTGACGGTGGTGCCCCGCCCGACGGGCGCACTGGGCACCACCGTCAGCACCGCCGGCGGCTGATCGAGCCGGAGCACACCCGCCGGCCGGCCGGCAGGGTCGAGCGAAGCCGGACCGCTGCCCGGCAGCGGACTGATCGGTTGATTTGGCTGGTTTGGCTGGGTCGGCTGGCTGGGTGCCGCTGCGATCTGCTTGACACCGTTGACGTAGTACACCGTCCCCGACGAGCGCGAACCCTTGAGGTTGACGCCGCGGTCATCCGACGAAAAAACGCCGGGCTGCGTCGCCACGAGGGTGCCGATCTCGCGGGTGGGTAGCCGCATAACCGCCGCGTTATCTAGAGTGTTGGAAGTCGCATTCTCGCGGTCCACGACGGGGACGCGGTAAGCGCTGACTTGGACTTCGCCTAGCTCCATCGAGGCCTCCCGCAGCTCGGCGTTGAGAAAACGGGTTTTATCCTGCTCCACCGGCACATTCGCGATTCTCGCCGTCTGGAAAGCCATATTGATAAACTCGACCGTGTAGTATGCTGACACGAGCGGCGAGATGGAGTAGAAGCCGCGTTCATCAGTGGTGGCAAAGCCCTTTACCACCCCGTTATGCTTGACGACCACGTTGGTGCCCGGAATCGGTACCTTAGTGCCCCTCTCCAACACTTTACCACTCAGTTTGCCGGTGCCGCCGTAGTTCTGTAGAGCGGGCAGGTTCATCGGCTCGGGGGCATCCGCCTGCGCAACGGCCGCCTCCGGCGCGTCCTGTCCGCGAATCCGCTCCCACGTAAAGCGCCGCCAGCCGTGGGTGAGCAGCACCAGGTCGAGGGCTGCCGGGGCGTCTTTCTCGGTGGGGTCGAAGTAGTACTTGGGGTCGCGCACGGCGCGCTTCAGCTCCGACTCGGCCAGCAGCCAGCTCAGGATAGTGCTTTGCTTGTCGTCGGCGTAGGCGAGGTTCTGGTCATCTACCACACTCACAGCCACGGCGGCCGGCGCGGGGATGCCGCGGCTATCCACGGCCTGAATCGTGAGCTTCACCTTCTGGCGCAGGCCGTAGCTCTTGCGCTCGGTTTTCACGGTCAGCTTCAGCTGCCGGTCGGCGTTGATCATCACCAGCCGCTCGGCCCGCGCAATCTGCCGCGAGTCGAAGAGCGTGATCTGCAAGACCCCGGCCGACAAATCGCCTACCGGGAAGTGCACCCACGCCGCCCGCGGCCCCACCGTCGTGGTCACGCTGCGCACCACGGCCTCACGCTGGACGCCTACCAGCAACACCCGCTCGGCCACGGTGCCGATGAGGTTCACCTTCACGAAATTCTCGCCCGGCTGCTGCCGTTCGACCCGCAGCGCGAAACCGCCCGGCAGCGGCTCAGGCACGGCCACCACCGAGTCGGGGGTGTGGGCCGGCGCGGTCAGATGCACGAAGTACTCGCGGCCGGCGCGTGGCGTGAGGTTGAAGCTCCCGAGGCCGTCGTGCAGCGAGCGAAACGTGGTAAGGCGGGCGCCGCGCTCGTCGGTCACGTAACCCGCGACGTCGGCGGGCTCGCCGAACTCGTTGGTGGCCCGCACCGCCACCCGGCCCGGCAGCCCCGCGATCAGCTCACCGCCCTCGGGCAGCAGATCGAGCTTCACGCGGTTGAGCACGATGGGAATTGAGTGCGCCACTGACTCGGTCAGCCCTTCGTGGTCGAGCGTGAGGGTGAGCAGCCCGTCAGCGGCCGTCAAGCGCGCCGGCAGCCGAAAGCGCACAGCGGCACTGCCGTCGGGCGCTACCGTCACGGTGCCGGTGCCGGCGGGCACGTTCGCCACGCGCGCCTCCCACTGCACTGCCCGCCCGGCGAGCGCCGCGTTGTCGTTGCCAAATGCTTTGAGGTTGGCGACTACCTCGTCGCCCGGCCCGTAGGCTTTGCGCGCGAAGTCGAGCGTAAGCTTGACGCGCGGCAGGGCCACGGTCTGCACCGTCAGCACCCGCTCAAACACCGAAGTAGCCGAATCGCGCCGCTCGTACGTGGTGCTGCCCGGCAGCGCCCGCAGGCGGTAGCGGCCGCCGGGCATCTCCGGGTCGAGACTGAAATCGCCCCGCCCCTGCCCTTGCGCGTCGAGGGCCACCTTGATGCTGCTGCTGACAGTGCCCTTCGGGTCGAGCAGTTCCACGGTAACGTAATTGGTGAGCGGCGTGGTGCCGGCCTGCCGTCCGAAGGCGCTGAACCACACGGTTTCGCCGGGGGCGTACAGGGTTTTATCGGTCATCAGGTACACGCGCGGCGTCGGCACCCGCTCACTCAGTTGCGAGAGCTGGTACGAGAGCGTTTGCTGCAGACGCGTCAGCAGCGCCGGGGGCGCACCCGCAGCCCCCACTACGAGCAGCAATCCCAACAACCCTACGCGCACCACGCGCGGCCGAAAGCGGTGACGAAGATCCGGTCGCGCGCGCCCCTACCCGGCCCTCGACAAACTTACTGATTTACGCCTTACCCCACAAACCAGGCGAGACCCCTACCTACACAATCACCCGGCCCAGTAAATCAGCCAATTGCGCTTTGATGCGGGTGAGCTGCTGAATCTCGGTCATGAGGTAAAGTTGCTCGTCGAATTCGACGGCGCGCGGGAGTTGGGCGGCCAGCTCGGCAATCTTGTCTTCGAGCAGGCAGAAGCTCATGCGGTACACGGCCTGGTCGGCGGCGGCTTGCAGTACGGCGGCCTCGTCGGGTACTTCGATGTGGAACTTGCTGGCCCACTGCTCGCTCAGGCCCCAGCGGTCGGTTTCGGCGAGGCGGTCGATGGTGAAGGAGCGGATGGTGGCGCTGGGGTGGTCGCGGAAATAGCCGATTTCGGGTAACGTCCCTTGCGCGATGGCGGCGCGCACTTCGGTGGCGATCTGCCGGCACAGCACATCGCGGAACGTGGTGCCGTTGCCTTCGAGCAGCCCCAGCAGGTAGGGCGCCAAGAGCCACTGCTGCCCGTCGGGCGCGGTTACGGTATGGTCGGCGTAAGACAGAATCAGGCGGATGACTTCGCGCTCCAGGCGTTCGTAGGCGGGCGCTTCGATTAGCTCCAGCTCGCCGTCTGGGCCGATCTGTAAGCCCTGCTCTTCGGGGCTGATGCCGTAGGCTTCGGGCGGCAGGTTGGTGGGGCGGCCATCGGCAGCGGTGGGCGCGGTAGAGGGGCCGATAGCGGGCGGGCGCTGCCCCCCACCGGCCGGGCCTACCGGGCGGCTCTGCTCGCGCGCAATCTTGTTGTAGGCGGTGAGCAGCACGTCTTCGGGCATCCCGAACAGCCGCGCGCACTCCTGAATGAACACCGAGCGCTTGATCTCGTCCTGCACCCGCGCGATGGACGCGAGGACATCGCGAATGGCATCGGCCTTGAGCGTAGGGTCGGTAGCGGCCTGCTGCTGCCAGGCGCGCGCCTTGAACGTGATGAAATCCTGGGTATTCGCCGCCAGATGCGCCCGAAACGCCGTATCGCCCTGCTTCTGAATGAACGAATCGGGGTCTTCGCCCGCCGGTAGCGGGCACACCCGCACGTTCAGCCCGCCCGCCAGCAGCAAATCGACGCCCTTCTTGGAGGCTCGCAACCCGGCAGCGTCACCGTCGAGCAGCAGCGTGACATTCTTGGTGTAGCGCGCCAGCAGCCGCACCTGGTTTTCGGTGAGGGCCGTGCCGCTGATGGCCGCCACGTTGCGCACGCCACCCTGCCAGAGCGAAATGACATCGAGGTACCCTTCGACGAGGTAAATAACGTCCTCCTTGCGTACTGCCTCGCGGGCCTGGTAGAGGCCGTACAGGACATCGCCCTTGTGGTAAATCGCCGATTCGGGCGAATTGAGGTACTTCGCGCCCGCTTTATCATCGCGCCGTAGGGTGCGCGCCCCGAAGCCCACCACCCGCCCGGAAGCGTTGTGGATCGGGAACATCACGCGGCCCCGGAAGCGGTCGTAGCGGCGGTCGGAATTGTCTTCCCGTGTTACCACCAAGCCCGTCGCTTCCAGATACTTCGCTTGGTAGCCGGCCCGTTGGGCCGCGAGCAGCAGCGCATCCCACTGATCCAGCGAATATCCCAGCTCAAACGCGTCCTGCGCGGGCCGCTGAATGCCGCGCTCGCGCAGGTAGGCGCCGCCGATGCCCTGGCCTTCGTCGGAGGCGGTGAGTTGCTGCTTGAAAAACTCCTTGGCCCAATCGGTCAGAATGAACAGCGAATCGCGTTCCTGCTGCTGCGCGATTTCCTCGTCCGACTTCGGCACATCCGATTCCGGGATCGAAATGCCGTACCGCTTGGCGAGCCAGCGCAACGCTTCGGGGTACGAAACCTTCTCGATTTCCATCACGAAATCGACCACCGAACCCGATTTCTGACAGCCGAAGCACTTGAAGAACCCCTTGGCAGGCGCCACGGAGAACGATGCCGTTTTTTCGTCGTGAAACGGGCACGGCGCCCACAGATTCTGCCCCTTCCGCCGGAGCGTGACAAACCCGCCCACCACCTCCGTAATGTCGGCGGCGAGCTTGATTTGGTCGATTACTTCGGGCGGGATGCGGGACATCAATAAGGTTTTGTCATTGCGAGGAGGAGGCTTGGAGTTTACCCTGAGGAACGAAGGGCCGACGTGGCAATCTCGCAGCGAGCGTGCGCGGCGGTTGAGCCGCGCCGGGCAAAGCGCGAGATTGCTTCGTCCCCCACGTTCCTCGGGACAAGCTCCAAGCTTCCTCGCAATGACAAACTTTTAGGAGTTTAGTGCGAAAAGTTTATCAGCATTCAGCGTCGTTATCTCAGCCACTTCTTCCACCGAAAGCCCCACCAGCTCCGCTACCCGCGCGGCCACGAGCGGCAAATACGCCGGTTCGTTGCGTTTGCCCCGGTGCGGCACAGGCGCGAGGTACGGGCAATCGGTTTCGAGTACCACGTTCGCCAGTCCCAGTTGCGGCAGTACTTGATCGAGGCCGCCGTTTTTGAAGGTTGCCGTGCCACCGATTCCTAACTGAAAACCGAGCGCAACTACCTGCCGCGCCTCGTCGAGCGTGCCCGAAAAGCAGTGAAAAACGCCCGTGAGCGAGCCGTCCTGCGCTTCGGCTACGAGAGCAGCGGTTTCGGCGAAGGCGCTGCGGGTGTGCAGCACAATCGGGATTTGATACTGTTTGGCCCACGCCAATTGCGTACGCAACGCCACCTGTTGGGCCGCGAGGGTGGTTTTATCCCAGTACAGATCAATCCCGGTTTCGCCGATGGCCACCCACGGGCGGCGGCCCAGCCAGGTTTCCACCACGGCCAACTCGGTTTCAAAACCATCCTTTACCGAACACGGGTGCAGCCCGATCATGGCGCGGCAGAGGTCGGGGTAGCGGCTTTCGCAATCGAGGAGCGCGTCGATACTCGTCGAGTCGATGTTCGGGAGCAGCACGTGGGCCACCCCCGCAGCGCGGGCGCGGTCGGCGGCGGCGGCGCGGTCGCCGTCGAATTGGGCCGAGAAAAGGTGGCCGTGGGTATCGATCAGTTTCATATCCGAGCGCAAAGGTCGATAGGTAGCCGCCACTGCGCCAGTGCCGGACTCGGCGACCATCCTGTAAATGTATCCGTTGTAAAAGTTTGCTTATTTACACGCGCTGGTTTTACACCTCTGTAAAATTTGCTTCTGTAAAAGAGCGAGATTTTACACGAGCAAATTTTACAGAGGGCCTCTGCGCACCCGGCTTCGAGTGCGCCGCAGGTTGCTGTACGCAGTATTTGCGCGCCGCCCACGGTCGTACGTTTGCCCTTATGAACCCCCTCGCCTACCCCATCGGTAAATTCGACCTGTCGGCGCCGTTTTCCGTCGCCGACCGCCACGCCGCCGTGCAGGACATTGCCACACTACCCGCCCGCTTCCGGGCCGCCGTGGCGAGCCTCACCGGCACCCAACTCGACACCCCCTACCGCCCCGGCGGCTGGACAGTGCGCCAGGTCGTGCATCACGTGCCCGATTCGCACCTCAATGCCTACGTGCGGTTCAAATTGGCGCTGACCGAAGACCGACCGACCATCAAACCCTACGAAGAACAGCTTTGGGCCGAGCTACCCGATTCGCGCCTCCCCATCGAGCCGTCGCTAATGCTCCTCGAAGGGCTGCACACGCGCTGGACGGCCCTCCTCGAAAGCCTGACCGAGGCGCAATGGCAGCGCCCTCTGCATCATCCGGCCCTCGGCGAAGTGGTGTTGCACCCGTACGCCGGGCTGTACGCGTGGCACGGGCGGCATCATTTGGCGCACGTGGGGTTGGTTGCGGGTTAGGTCGTTTCGAGTAATGCCTTTCGCGCGGGGCTCTGCCCCGTGTGTCGTATTCTCGGGCCTCTGGCCCGCCAGTAGCCTGCCGCGTTAGCCTGCGCTGCACCTAACCGGTCAAGTCGCGCGGCGGGTCGGGGCTGGAGCCCCGGGAATAGCCCGCACGGGGCAGAGCCGCGCGCGAAACCCGAAACGAGAAACCCGCCCCCTACAGCCCGCGCTCCGAAATCAGCCACACCAGCGCGGCCATCGCGGCGCCACCCAACTCCAACTCGCGGCGGTTTACGGCCTCGAATACGTCGTTGGCGGCGTGGTGGAGGTCGAAATAGCGCTGCGAATCGGGGTTGAGGCCAATCAGCACCGTGCCTTGCGCGGCGAGGGGCTCGATGTCGGTGCCGCCGTGGCCGGCCCCGATGTTGTCCACGAGGTACGGCGCCAGTAACGGGCGCCACTTTTGAACCGCCGCGACGGTTGCCGCCGAGCCTTCCACCGAAAAACCGCGCGGCGTAAACCCGCCGCCATCGCTCTCGATGGCGGCTAAGGGGCGCCGCCGCGCAGTTTCCATCTTCGCCTGACGGGCGTATTCCTGGGCGCCGCGCGTACCGTTTTCTTCGTTGGCAAACAGCACGGCGCGCACCGTGCGGGCGGGGCGGCGGCCACCGGTTTTCAGCAGCCGCAGCACTTCGATGGATTGCACGCAACCGGTGCCGTCGTCGTGGGCGCCCTCGGCCAAATCCCAGGAATCGAGGTGGCCGCCGACCAGAATGACGTCTTGCGGCCGGGTGGCGCCGCGCACTTCGCCTACCACGTTGAAGCTCGGCGCATCGGGCAGCGTGCGGCAATCCATCCGTAGCTCAAATTGCAGCGTAGGCGTGGTTTTGAGCGCCGCGCTGAGTTGATCGGCGGCGGCGGTGCTGATGGCGGCAGCCGGAATTTTGGTCACGCTTTCTTCGTAACGCATCGCGCCGGTGTGCGGCAAATCATCGTTCCGCAAACTCATCGAGCGCACCAACACGCCCACCGCGCCGCGCTTGGCCGCCTCGATGGCACCCCGCCCCCGCTGCCCGACGGCTCCGCCATACGCCGCGCCCGTGCTGACGTGGCGCGGCTCCATCGACCGGTTGAAGAACACGATTCGGCCCTTGACGGCGCTTTCCGGCAGGGCCGCCAACTCCTCAAACGTGCGTACCTCGACCACGGCCGCCGTGAGTTTGCCGCCCGTGCCCACCGAGCCGCCCAAGGCGCAAACGGGCACTTTGGCGAGGCCCGTTGCGCCCAGCACGCGGGCCGTTTCGGCTTTCCCACGCTCCCAGTGCGGTACCATGCAGGGTTGGAGCCAGACCGAATCGGCCCCGGCGGCTTTCATCGCGGCTACGCCCCATTCCACGGCTTTGGCGCCCTGCGGCGACCCACTCAGGCGCGGCCCCACCTGCTTACACAGCACGCGCAGGTTCTCGTAGGATTTGCCGTTGGTGAGCGCTTCGTCGAACAACCGGCGGATGACGACGGAATCGGCGCGGTCGGCGGTGGGCAGCGCGGGCGTGGTGGCGACGGGCGGCGCGGCAGCAATGCGCTCGGCGCGCGATTGGGGCGGTGCCGAGGCGGTTTGCGCGCCGGCGGCCAAGGGTAAAGCAGGTGTCAGGCAAAGCGCCAAACGAGTCAGGAAATGAGACACAGTTGCAGAGGAAGTGAGCGCAAAAACTGATTGCCGGTTGATGCTGATTCAAAAGTACGCCCGCAAAAAACCCCGCCGAACGCGCTGGGTAGCAGTTCGGCGGGGTTTCAGCAGTTGAGCAGATTTCTACGACAAAAACGCACGCAGCATCCACGCCATTTTTTCGTGCGCTTCCATCATCGCCGTCAGGAAGTCGGCCGTGCCGGCGTCGTTGAATTCTTCGTCGCACGCGTCCACATCATCGCGCAGGTTTTTGATGATGGCCTCGTGGTCGGCGAGTAGGTTGCGGAGCATGCCGGTAGCGTCGGGCACCTCGGCGGGGTTTTGCTCCGGCAGGCGCGCGTGCTGCAAAAACTCGCTCATCGAGCCGATGGCGCGGAACCCGAGCGAACGCGTGCGCTCCGCAATCTCGTCGATGGCGGCTTCCAGGGCTTTGTATTGCTCTTCAAATACCTCGTGCAGGCTCTTGAAATGCATCCCGGTCACGTTCCAGTGATAGTTGCGGGTGCGGATATACAGCACGTGTTCATCGGAAAGCGCCTTGTTGAGAATGCGGCTCACCCCGGCGCGTTCGTCGGTAGTGAGGCCGATGTCGGCTTTTTCCATCCGCACGGCTTCGGCCGCATCGAGGGCGCGGCGGGTGGGCGCGGCGGCTTTGGCAGCAGCTGTAGGTGCGCTGCCGGTGGCGCCGTTAGTAGCGCCTTTGGTGGCTACGCCTTTAGCAGGGGCATCGGGCTTTTGGGCCGACGCCGCTGCGGGTGCGGCCGTAGCGCGCGCCCCGGCAGCGGTAGCGCGGGGGGTAGGTTCGCGGTCGGCGCGGTCTGGTTCGGCGGAGCGCTTGGCGGTTGATTTAGCCATCTGAAATCGAGGAAAAACAGGCAGTTGAATGATGAGACTCGCCCGCGATGCGGGTGGCCGGCTATACCGTTCGTCCGGTAAAAAGGTTAGCTGAGTAGGACAGATACCGATATTACCTGCCAACGCTTGGGCAATGGGCAGCCGCCGTGGCACTTTCACGTTTACGGCCCGCATGACCGTGGCCCGCGTCTACGGCACGGGGCCACCGCTACCGACTTCTCTCCCCTCCTACTTATGCCTACCGAACTGCCGCCCGCTTCCGTCGCCGACCTGCTGCTGCCCCCCGATGAGGCCCAACGCCAGCGCGCGCTCGACCGCTACGAAATCTTGGATACGGACGCCGAATTTGCCTTCGACGACCTCACGCGCCTCGCCTCGCTGGTGTGCCAGACGCCGATTTCGCTCATCGGCCTCATCGACCATCGGCGCCAGTGGATTAAGGCGCGCGTGGGGCTACCGGCCAGCGTAACCGAAAACCCGCGCGAACTGGCGGTTTGCAACCATATCGTGGCCACGGGGCAATCGTTGGAAGTGGGCGATTTGTCAGCCGATGAGCGGTTTGCGACGAATCCATTTGTCGATTCGACCATTGCCGGCGCCGACGCGATGCGTTTTTACGCCGGGGTGCCCCTCAAAACCGCCGATAATTTTACGCTCGGCACGGTGTGCGTCATCGATACCACCCCGCGCGAACTGACCGACGCCCAACGGCAAGCCCTCACCACCATTGCCGAGCAGGTAATGGCGCAACTGGAATTGAAGCTGCGGAACCGCCAGCTAGAAACCGGTTACGACCGCCTGACGCGCGCCAACCATCGCCTCGACCAATTCACGGCGATGGTGTCGCACGACCTGAAATCACCCCTCGCCAGTCTGCTCGGTTTGGCCGATATGATGCTAGGCGACGCCCGCCAGGGCGATGCCGACGCCGTATGCGAAGCCCTGACCGTGATGAGCGGCGAAGTGACGCGGATGCAGGGCCTCGTGAACGGCCTGTTGTCGTTTGCCCGCTCGACCCGGCCCAGCGCCAACGTGGAGCCCGTAGATGTTGCCTCCCTGCTCAACGAATTGCGCCGGACGCTGCCGGGAGCCATCAATTTCACCTTCGATTTTGAGGTGCTGGTGCCCACCTTGCGCACCGCCGCCGTGCCGTTACGCCAAGTGCTGTTCAACCTCTTACTGAATGCCATCCGTCACCACCCGGCGGGCCACGGCCACATCGAGGTAACGGTGCGCCCCGGCCCTGGCCTCCACCGCGCAACATTCGTCGTGGCCGACGATGGCGCCGGCATCCCCGTTTCCGACCGCGAGCGCGTATTTCAGCTTTTCAAACGGCTCAACGCGCCTGGCCAAGGGCCGGAGGGCAGCGGCGTTGGGTTGGCCACCGTCAAACATCTGGTGGAAGACCACGGCGGCCTGATTCGCATCGAAGACAACCCAAGCGGCAGCGGCTCGGCGTTCGTGTTCACGTGGGAAGCCAGTTCGGGGGAGTAAATCAAGGGGTGAAGCTGGGAAGCACCAAACGCACTCTGGTGCCGTATCCTACGTCTTCGGCCCATATTCCACGTCGCCGGCACCGTCCCGGTGCCGGTTTGAGCCCATCCACCGGCACCGAGACGGTGCCGGATACGCCTGCTTGGCGTACCTCACTCCTGTAAACTCTTACCCCAAGCCCTCCGTGGCGTGCGGTACGGCGGCCGGCGCCGGCGCGGGGGGCAGCGGGTCGGTATTCACGGGCCAGCGGTCGGATAAAAAGGTGCGTCCGGCGGCCGAGGTCAAATCGAACTGACAGGGCACTACCGAGGCGTAGTTGTTGGCAAGCGCCCACTCATCGGTGTCGGCGCCATCGTCGAAATTGATGAACTGGCCGCTCATCCAATAGTAGCGGCGGCGGTAGGGGTCTTCGCGCTCCTCAAATTCTTCCTGCCATTTGGCGTTGGCCTGGCGGCAAACTTTCAGGCCCAGAATCGGCTCCCCGGCGCGCCGTTTCGGCAAATTGACGTTGAGCGCCACGCCCGGCGGCAACCCGCGCTCCAGCGCCAACCGGATAACCTCTTCCACGATGGGCGTGGTGTGCGAGAAATCGGCATCGTGCCCATACTCGCCCAGCGAAAACCCGATGGCCGGCAGCCCTTCGATGGCCGCCTCGATAGCTGCCGACATCGTACCCGAATACAGCACCGAAATGCTCGAATTGGAACCGTGATTGATGCCCGACAGCACCAAATCGGGCCGGCGCCCCCGCAACACGTGGTGCTTGGCGAGTTTCACGCAATCGGCGGGCGTACCCGAGCATTCGTAGGCTTCCACTTCGTCGGGCGCCTCGTCCTGAAACAGCGTGGAGCGGTCGAGCCGCAGCGGGTCGCCAATGGTAATGGCGTGGCCTTTACCCGATTGCGGCGAGTTGGGCGCCACTACCACCACCCGCCCGATACGCCGCGCGATGGAAACCAAATGCAGGATACCCGGCGCGGTAATACCGTCGTCGTTGGAAATCAGAATCAGCGGACGGGTCATTGGAAGCAAAACAAGCGTGAAGAAAACGTGCGCCGTGCAAGTAGCCACCACGTCCGCCAAAAGTACGGCTGCCGGTTGGGGCGCGTTGGTTATGCCTGGGTTGCCGGGCAGTTAGCACTTCGCAAAGGCCGCTTAACCACCGTTTATTTGCAGCACGCCAACCGAAGTTGCGAGAGGCGAAGCTGGCGCTCCACTTCGTAAAAAAACGTGGGATGGAGCGCTAGCTCTGCCGCACCACTCACCTGCGAGAGGCGGAGCTGCGCTCTACCCCCATCTGGTAGACGACGCGCTACCTCCTCAAATGCCTAATCTTGTCAGCCAATAACCCCTCCCATTCCCGATGAGCCTAGCCCCCCCTCACCGCAACACCGCAACCACTTCGTTTTTCAACTACTGTTTGAAAAACAAATCGACCGCAGCGTTACTCGTTATGTTAATTAGCGTTTTTCTTCTGAGTTGCACCGCTGGAACTGACGACCTCGCTACGCAGGATCCACCGAAATCGGCCGCTCAAACTGCCGCCACCGACAGCACGCGTGCCGAGTCGGCCGCCCTTGATTCGGCGTTGCTGTTGGCGCCTGGCCGGGCGGGGTTGGTACGTATCGGGATGCAGGTGAGCGAGTTGCGGGCGCAGTTTGGCTTGACGCTCCGCGAAGTCACGCTACGGCGCGGAGGCGACGACTTCCCCGCCTTTGCGGTTGGGCGCGTGGGCACCTCAAAAATCCCCGCTTTGCTGCTCGAACCGCTGTGCGAAGAAGGCGAAGACGATGCCACCGGCGCCCCCAGCGACCATTGCCGCATTTGGCGCATCACCGTCCGCGACCCGCGCTACCGCACGGCGAGCGGTCTGGGCGTCGGCTCGCGCTATGGCGCCATCAAGATGGGCGCGCCGCTGTCGTTCGTCGGCCCCAACCCGATGGGCACAGCGGCAACCGCCGAAGACTGGCGGATAAATTTTCTGCTCGACCCGGCCGCCCTTGATGCGTCTCCCCTACCCGCGCACCGCGAAACAGTGAACGATTCAGTACTGATTGTGGGCGTGCAATTGTATCGATAAGGGCGACTATCAACAGCAGATATTTACTTATAATCAATTAATGATTAAGGCGCTAAACGCATTTTACGCCAATTCGACTCACTAACCGAATCACGTTCGTACACCAACCGGTCGTGGAGGCGACTCGGCCTTCCCTGCCAAAATTCGATGCGCGTTGGGCGGAGCGTAAAACCGCCCCAATGCGGCGGACGCGGCAGCGGGTCTTGCTGCGCGAAATCGCGGGCTATGTCTTGTTCCCGGCCTTCCAAAAAAGCTCTATCCACGACGGGTTCGCTCTGCGGCGAAGCCCACGCGCCGATTTGCGACGTGCGGGGTCGGCTTCGGAAATAGGCATCCGACTGTTCGGCGGGTGCGGGTGCTACCACACCTTCTACGCGCACTTGCCGCTCCAGGGCGGGCCAGAAAAACGTTAGGGCCGCGCGGGGCTCGTGCATTAGCGCCTGACCTTTAGCTGATTCGTAGTTGGTAAAAAACGTTAATCCGCCCTCACCCAGCACTTCCAGGTGTTTGAGCAGCACCACGCGGGCGGTGGGGCGGCCATCGGGCGCTACCGTGGCCAGCACCATTGCGGTGGGTTCGTCGACGTTGGCTTGAATGGCTTCATCGAGCCAGTTTTGAAACTGCCGGAGGGCGTCGGGGTCGGTTGCGGCTTCATCGAGCGCCCGCTGCGAATAAGTTAATCGGATATCCGCGAGGTTCATATGCAAAAGTGTTGGGGTTGGGGTTGGGGTTGGGGTTCGGCTACATGGACCCCACCGGGCGACAAAGAAACGTTCGCCCAAGACGCGCCGGCCAGTTCAGGCGGCAAACGCCAGTACCTCAACCCTCGTAACCCGATTGCCGACCACTGGTTTAGCGCCCAACGTGCACGCGCCAACCGCGTACGAATCAAATTATCTCCTCTCGCCTGTTTCTTCCTCGCAAAATGACCCCCGGCACCTTACTCCTCGCAAAGCCTTTCCTGGGCGACCCGAATTTTGAGCGCACCGTGGTGCTGCTTTGTCGGCACGACTCTGACGACGGCGCCTTTGGTCTCGTCCTCAACCGTCAAACCGAGCTTACCCTGCCCGACGTGCTGCCCGCGTATGCCGGGCCGGCGCTGCCGCTGGGCGTCGGTGGGCCGGTGCAACACAATACGTTACACTATTTGCACCGCCTCGCCGACCTGCCGGATGCTATTCGAATTTCTCCGCCGGAAACGCCCGACGACGAGGCCGTGTATTGGGGCGGCGACTATGAAGCCCTGCTCGATTGGCTGCAAACCGGCCGGGCCGACGGGCGCGATGTGCGCTTCTTCGTGGGGTACTCGGGGTGGTCGGGCGGGCAGATAGAGCAGGAAATTGCGGGTGATACCTGGGTGGTAAAGCCGGGCGGCGCCGAAAAAGTCTTTACTTTTGAGCCCCAGGAACTCTGGCGCGGGGTGTTGCTGGAAATGGGCGGACGTTACCGCGTACTGGCCAATTATCCTATCGACCCTAGCCTCAACTAGTCACGCCGTGGCTGGTCGGTGAGCTGATGTTCCTGCTTGATTGCGTTTTTCATCCGTTCTTCGTTCAATGAACACCCCGAACACCCCCGAACAGAATGACTCGTTGAGCATTCTGGAACGCCGTCTGGCGGAGATTGCCGCACGAAAGGCAGCGTCCGAACAGACTTCGCCCGCTGCCGAACCGGCTGCTGCTGCGCCCACCGCCCCGGCGGCGCCCATCCCTCCCGCCGCCGACCCGGCCCCCGCCGGCGACCAGCCGCGCACCGACGCCCCGGCCGACATCGTGCCGACCGGCACCGTGGCGCCGAGTGCGCAGGAAATGCCGTCGTCGGCGGCCAATACGATGGTGACGGAAGCTGCCAGTGAGGTATTGAGCCCGTCAGTGGCTACGCCGGAGCCGGTGGCGGAAGCCGCTGCCGAGTCCACCATGGCTCCTGAAGAGGCCCTGGCGGCTGCGGCCGAGACGCCCGCAGCCGAGGCTGCCGCCGTGGAGCCGCACGAGGCCCAAAGCTCCATAACGGCCGCCGCCGAAGTACTGACGCAGCCCGCCACGGAAGCCGTTACGGCCACTGAAGCCGAAGTTGAAGTTGTTGCCGAAGCCGCAGCACCCGCCGCAGGTGCCGTGACCGAAGCGGCCCCGGTAGTGGCAGCCGCCGCGCCCGAAATGACTTCAGAATTCCCTTCCGAACCCGTTTCTGCGCTAGCAACGGCCTCGGAAGTTACTGCCGAAACGACTGCTTCGGAAGCCACTGCTGAAACGGCTGCTTCAGAAGCCGACGACGACGACGCCGAAGACACTACGTCGGCGCCCGTGGAATTCGATAATTTTGAGTCGCTCGACGCCGGCCAGATGAGCCGCTTGCTGCTCACGGCCCTCCAGCGGCCGGAAGCCGGCGAGCAAGCCAAATCGCTCATCGACCGGAAGCGCCAGTATGAAGCCCGCTACGAGCAGGAGCGCCAGGAAGCTGAAAAGCGTTTCGTGGCCGCCGGTGGCGACCCTGCCGCCTTCGACAATGCCCCCACGTCCGACCACCGCGCCCTCGAAAAAGGCTGGCAGTCGTTCCGCGAGAAGCGCTCGCAGCAGCGCCGCCAGGAAGAGCAGCAGCAGGCCCAAAACCTGACGCGCAAGCGCGAATTGCTCGACCAGATTCGGACGTTGCTCGAATCGACGGGCGGGCAGGCCGATGCCGCCGCCCCCAAAATGAAGGCGCTGCAAACGGAGTGGCGCGCCGTTGGGCCGGTGCCCTACAAGGAAAGCAAGGAGCTGTGGCAGACCTACGATGCCCTGCTCGACCGGTTCTATTCGCAGCGCAACGTCACGTTTGAGCTGAAAGACCTCGACCGACGCAAGAATATGGAGTTGAAGAATGGACTGGTGATGCGCGCCGAACAGCTCGCCGAACTTGCCCAGACCAACCCCGGCCAGGCCGCCCGCGACCTGCGCGGCCTCCACGAAGAGTGGAAGCACATCGGGCCGGTACCGCAGGAATCGCGGGAGGAAGTGTGGGGTCGCTTTACGGCCGCCTCCGACCGCGTCCACGGCCGCCGCACCGAGGAGCTGGCTGGTCGCCGCGCCACCGAACAGGAAGCTCTGACCCGTAAAACCGAGCTAATGGCTCAGCTTGAAGCCGTTGCCGATTTCCGCTCTGAGAGAATCGAGGATTGGAAGAGCAAAACCGACGAGCTGCAAAGCCTGAAGCAGCAGTGGGACGCGGCCGGTTTCGTGCCGCGCGCCCAAGCCGCCGACATGAACAAGCGTTTCTGGACGTTTTACAAGAAGTTTTTCGCGCAGAAAAGCGCCTTCTTCAAAGTCCTCGACGATGAGCGCGCCGCGAACGTGAAGCGCAAGGAGGAGTTGATTCAACTCGCCGAAACGCATCAGGACGACCCCGATTACGGCGCCACCCGCGAGAAGTACATTCATTGGCAGAAAGACTGGAAGAATATCGGCCCCGTGCCCGAGCGTCTGTCGCAGAAGCTGTGGATGCGGTTCCGGGCGGCGTGCAACGCCTTTTTTGAGCGGCCCAACCGTGAGGCTGAGCAGCGCCAAGTGGCGAATACGGCCCGCGAAGCGCAACTCAATGAGCTTTCGGCAGAGAAAAACGCATACCTCGACCAACTCGCCGAGCGCCTGAACGCCGGCGAGCCCGGCACGGTGGGTACGCTGGAGGAGTACCGCGAAATTCTGGCCTCGTGGAGCAAATTCGACACCGACCGCGCCCAAGGCGGTACCAACGGCGCCCGCGTGCCGGTGGCCCCCCGCGTGGAAGAGCGATTCTTCTCGATTTTGAGTAAGTATCTGGAAACGGTCGCCATTCCGTACTCGCAGCGCCAGGAACTGCTGTTCCGCCAGCAACTGGAGCAAATGAAGGGGGCGCCCGACGCCGCCCAGCGGTTCGCGAAGCGCGAGCAGGATCTGCGCCGCGTGATCACGGAACAGGAAAACGAAATCGCGACGCTCAAAACGAACCTCGGTTTCTTCGCGCGATCCAAAAACGCCGATACACTCCGCACCGAGTACGAAGGCCGCATTCAAGAAGCCGAGTCGCGCGTGGAACACGCTAAGCAGCAACTCAAAGCGTTGCGACAGGTAGCGCCTCCCCTCCCCCAACGCGAAAGCTACGGCGACGACCGGCGCGGTGGTTTCGGCGGCGGCGGCGACCGCGGCGGACGCCCCGGCGGCGGTGGTTTTGGCGGTGGCCGGCGCTAATTTCCGCGATTTACCTTGAAGTTTATTTGCCCCCTCGAACCCGCAGCGTTACTTTTGCGCTGCGGTTCGAGGGCCGCAAACGCCCCCTTAGCTCAGCTGGTAGAGCAATTGATTTGTAATCAATAGGTCGCTGGTTCGATCCCGGCAGGGGGCTCATTCATCTACTACCGGAAACCCCGGAAAGTCGCAAATCTGGCAACAGAAGCGGTTTTCCGGGGTTTTTGCGTGGGTTTTGGTTTGGGTGTGTTGCTGGAACTTTACGACGACTTCGCGGGTAGAACCAGCACCGGCAGAGGGCTGTGCAGCAGTACCTCGGCTGTAACGCTCCGGTGAAACAGCTCGCCCAAAAAGCTGCGCGGGCGGGCAATTAGGATGATCAAATCGAACTTGCCGGTCGCGGCGGCTTCCAAAATGCCGTCGGCGGCGCGCAGATTAATCGGGTTAATGGTTTGGAGCTGGCGTAGGTCGTCGGTAAACGCCAACTGCGTAACCGCCTCGAAAGCGGCCGATGCAGCAGCCTCATCGGCCGTGGGGCTGACGTGCACGACGGTCAGGCGGGCGTGCAGGGCGCTAAAAAAATGGCGAACTACTTCATTGAATTCCGTCAGGGTGAAGGGCTCCGCATCGATGGCGAGCAGGACGCGGTGGGGCGGGCTGGTGGTGGGCGCGTTGTGCGGCACGATCAGCATTGGGTGAGGATCGGCGCGCAGCAAATCCAGCGCGGCCGTTGAAATCAGTTCGTCGGGGATCGACTCTTCATCCGGACGGCCCAACACAATGAGCGCGGATGGATGGCGGATTAGCGCGTCGGCGACGGCAGCCGCTACCTGGCCGTGTGCCGTTTCGGTAACGACGGGGGCCGTGAGATCGCGCACGGCGCGGGTCAGCGCGGCATCGACCTGCTGCTGGCTCCGATGAGAAAGCTGACCGGTGAATAAGGCCGGATCAAGGACGGAATCGCGGCGCACGTGGAGCACGACCAAGCGCGCATCGATGGCGCCGGCCAGACTGTCGGCGTAAGCCAGCGCCCGGTGGGCGGCAGGGTTGAAATCGGTGAGGACGAGCAAGGAAGTGGCCATGGTGAAGGAATAAGGAGGGCGGACGGGCGGCGGCAAATATCGGAACAAACGGCCGGCTGGCTCTGAGAAAAATCTCGTTCGCGGATGATTTATATCAACCTTTTGGCTGGGTCGTTTGCCGTACACCCGGCTGTTAGGTACCACCGGTAGCGCCCTGGGCAGACGGGCGCGGTGGGTTCGGTGCGCAGACCCACCTTATCGGGCACACGCCCTTCATTCTTCCCGCGATGATATCACCACCCCGAACAAAGACCGCTTACTGGCTGATGGCCGCCGCAGCACTCCCTTTCGGGGCGTGGCTGGTGGGGCGGTGGGTGACCAGGCGCGCCGTGCGCCGTCAGGTAACTCTCCTGTTTGCCGACGCCGCGCCTGATGCGCCCCCCAGGACGTATCAGCCGGAGCAGTTGGCGGGGCTACCGGCGCCGGTGCAGCGGTATTTCCGGCGAGTGCTTCGGCCGGGGCAGCCGTATTTGCGCTGCGCCCGGCTCCGGCACGATGGGGAGTTCAAGACCGGTTTAGACCAGCCGTGGGGGCCGATTACGGGCGAGCAATACTTCCGGGCCGATGTGCCGGGTTTTGTGTGGGTAGGCACCACGCCGTGGTTTACCGCCGCCGACCAGTACGTGAATGGGCGCGGTGCCCTGACGGTGTGGCTGCTGGGTGCGGTGCCCATCGTCCGGAGTCGCGGCCCCATCTACGACCAGGGCGACCTGGTGCGCTGGCTCGGCGAGAGCGTATGGTTTCCGACCAGCCTCCTACCCGACGCCCGCGTTAGCTGGCTGCCCCTGGATGACCACTCGGCCACGCTTACCCTCACCGATCACGGCCTGACGGTGGCCTACGTGGTACACTTCAACGCGCAAGATGAAATCGCGTGGTGCGAAACTCATCGCTATCGCGACGCCACCCACCTCGACGGCTGGGTCACGCACCTGGCCGCCTACCGCGCGTGGCACGGCGTCCGCATCCCCACCGAGGCCGAGGTGGCGTGGGTGATTGAGGGGGTCGAACACCCCTACGCGCGTTTCCACCTACGCGAGATCGAATACGATCAGCCGCAGGCGTATACCTGACCCCGATGAATTCTTCGCCCCTGCCGCAGTATTCCATTTTCCCTTCTCTCGCCCCATGAACGTCACCGTTTTCAGTACCCAATCCTTCGAGCGCGGCTTTTTGCAGCGCGCCAATGGCACCCACCACGCCTTGCAGATGATGGAAGCCAGCCTCGGGCCGGATACGGCGCGGGTGGCCAAAGGCTCACTAGCGGTCAGCGTATTTGCGCCGGACGACGTTTCGGCGCCCGTGCTGGAACAGCTTTGGGCGCACGGCGTGCGCTACGTGGCCGTGCGCGGTGCCGGCCACGACAACGTGGACCTGGAAGCGGCTCATCAGTTGGGGATGCGAGTAGCAAACGTGCCCGACTACTCGCCGTACGCCGTCGCGGAGCATACCGTGGCCCTGCTGTTGGCGCTGTGCCGCCACCTGCGCCAGGCCGACCAGCAGCTCCGCGACCACGACTTCAGGTTAGATGACCTGATCGGGTTCGACCTGCACGGCAAGACGGTGGGCATCGTGGGCGTTGGGCGGATCGGCGAAGTGGTGGCCCGCATCCTGCACGGCTTCGGCTGCCGGCTGCTGGGGGTCGACCTCAGCCCGAACGAGGAGCTGCGAGACCGTTATGGCCTGGCGTATGTAGCGCTGCCGGAGCTGTGCGCGCAGGCCGACATCATCACGGTGCATACGCCGCTCAACGCCCACACCCGCCACCTGATCGACGACGCGCTGCTGAGCAGTATGAAGCGCGGGGTGACGCTCATCAACACCGGCCGCGGGGGAGTACTCGATACGGCCGCCGCGCTGCGCGCGCTCGACAGCGGGCAGCTCGGGCTGCTGGGGCTGGACGTGTACGAAGCGGAAAATGGCCTGTTCTTCGCCGACCGCCGCCCCGCGCCGCTGCCCGACGCCACGTTTGCGCGGCTGCTGACCTACCCGAACGTGCTGGTGACGGGGCATCAGGCGTACCTCACCCGTGAAGCCCTGACCAACATCGCTGACGCCACGATGGCCAGCTGTAATGCCTGGGAAAACGGGCAGCTCGCGAAGCACGAACTGGTGGCCGAGGCGGTGGTTGCGCTGGTTGTTGAGTAGTTTGCCGGCCCGTTCGATGCCACTACCTACCCTGCCCGGCTGCACCGAACAAGCGCTCAGCGCCGATACCTATCGGAGGAATACGCGGCACCACCTGCCGGATGGCCGCTGCCTAGGGGCCGGAACGGGGAGGCGGCTGATGCAGCGCTCCAGAGAGCAAAAGACAGCGAAGCTACCCGCCAAACTCGTAGCCGTTGCGGCTTATTTGCTGCTGGTGCTGGCGGGGTTGGGCGGGGCGGGCTGCGGCGATGCGCCGACGCAACGGGAAGCTTCTGCAAGGGCGGCGACAGTCCGCACGATGGTGCCGTACGCGGCGCGGGTGGCGCCCCTGATTCAGGCGCTGCTCGACACCACCGCCGCCGGGAGCGCCCGCGCCGCCGATGCAGCGCTGGGGTTGCAGGCCGGTGCCGAGGTGCGCGCGCTCTACGATTCGACCTATGCGCCGGTCTGGCTCGGCGCCACCGGAAAATTCGGCGCCGACGCCACGGCCGCCCTCGCCCTGCTGGGCCGCGCCCCGGAACACGGCTTGCGTACCGCCGACTACGGCCTGCCCCGCTTGCTGGCCCTGCGCGATTCGCTGGCGCGGCCCGGTTCGGCTGCTTCGGTTGCTTCGGCTTCGGCCCACGCCCGGCAGCAGGCGCTGCTGGAAATCCATCTCAGCGATGCGGCGCTGCGGTTTGCGCGCGATGTGAGCCGCGGCCGGCTGCGGCCCCACACGTTGGCGGCGCGGGAACGGGCGAGCGGCCAGGCCTGGCAGCCCGCCGAACTCCTGCGGGCCGCCCTGGCGGAGCAAGCCGACAGCAGGCGCGCCGACAGCAGCCGGGTGCCCGCCGCGCTGCTGGCTCACCAGCCGCCCAACCGCGAGTACCGGCAGCTTCAGGAGGCGCTGGCGCGGTGGCTGACGCAGCCGACCCCGCCCGATTCGGCGGCCCGCCATCAGGCGCAATACGAGCAGATCGCCGTGAATCTGGAACGCTGGCGTTGGGACGATTTGCGCGTCGATTCGGCGTATATCCTGATAAATATTCCCGCCTACGAGTTGTACGTCGTCGTGGGCGACTCGGTGCCGCGCCGCCACCGCGTGATTGTGGGGAAGCCCGAAACGACCACCCCTACGCTCAGCAGCACCATCCGGTACTTCACGCTGGCGCCCGACTGGCACGTGCCGCGCTCCATCGCGACGAAGGAAATGCTGCCCCGTCTGCAACAGGACGCGGGGTATCTGGGCCGCAACGAGCTCGCCCTGTACACCGCCGGCGGCCAGTTACTCGACCCGTATCAAATCGACTGGTCGAAGGTCACGAAGAAGAACTTCGCGTACGCGATCCGGCAGGTAGCGGGCTGCGACAATTCGTTGGGCAACATCGTGTTCCGTTTCGCCAACCCGTACTCGGTGTACGTGCACGACACGCCGTTTCGGGGGCTTTTCGCCCGCGCGGATCGGGCGTTGAGTCACGGCTGCATTCGGCTGGAAGAGCCGATGGCGCTGGCGGCCTACCTGCTGCGCCGGGGCGGGCAGCCCGTGCAGCTCCCGAGCGAGGAGGAATGCGCCCGCCAGCCGCGCCCTCGCCAGGTGCGCCTGCGCCGGCCCATCGCCCTCTACGTCCGCTACGCTACCTGCGTGGCCGAAGGCGGGGCCATCCGGTTTCTGCCCGACATCTACCAGCGCGACGAGACGTTACGTCGGGCGCTGTTCGGCCCCGGTTGGTAGCGTGAAAGTCTCATAACCCCGCCGCTGCCGTTCCTTTACCCGCGCATCGCCCAGTAACCCGTAGCGTCGCCGTGCCCAACTACCAGCAGCCGTACACAATCGGGGTGAACAGGCATCGGCGGAACGTTGGCTGGCTGGCGCTGCTGATGATGATGCTGATGCTAGCGCCTTTCGTCCTGACGCCTGTGCGCGCGGCGGCTCCGCCGCTGCCCACTACCGTACAGAGTTATGGGGTGGCCGAGGGCCTGCCGAACCGGCGGGTGCAGGCGCTGTGGGTGGCGCCGTCGGGGGCGGTATGGGTGCACCGGACTGGGCGTGGCCCGTTTCGACGGCACCGGCTTCTATCGGCCGCCCGCCTTGGCCGGGGTTCTCACGCGCGGGCTGGGCGGCGTGGGCGAAAACCAGCTTTGGATCGGCGGCCACGAAGGCGTGCAGCGGTTTGATTTGCATACCGGCGCCGTGCGCACGTGGGCGCGGCCCGACCCGACCGCCCCCGCCGGACCCGACCAACAGCTGCGGGCTTTGCTGGTGAGCCGCGCCGGCGCAATCTATATCGGCACCGAAAACGGGTGGCTGCTGCGCTACGACTCCACCCGTAACTGTTTCCGCCGGCTCGCGCAGGTGCCCCGGGCAGCGCCGAACCACCGGGCGTGGATCATCGGACTGGTGGAAGACGCGGCGGGCCACGTGTGGTGCAGCACCCAGTACGCCCCCGGCGTCTACCGCTACACCCCCCACAACCGAACCCTGGCCGGCTACCCCGACCGCCCCGCCGCGCGCGGTACGCCGGCACGGTCGTTTCCGTCGGCGTACGTAACCGTGGACGCGCGCGGTGCCATAGCCGCCAACTTCTCCGGCTGGGGGCTAGCGCGCTATCAGCCCGCCTCCGACCGTTTTCAGCCGCTAGGGCCACCGCCCACCGATGGCCAGCCTGCCTTCTACGAACCGGCGCTGCACCTCGACGCGCACGGGCGCTACTGGCTGGCGCGCTGGCGGCCCACCCTACAGTGCTTCGACCCCGCCACCGGCGACACCCTGGACGTCAACCGGTCAGTGGGAACCAGTGGCGCAGCCCTCTGCCTGCGGCCCGACGGCGCGGGCGGTCTCTGGGTCGGCACCACCGACGGGCTGCTGCACCTGGCGCCCCGCCCGGCCCACTTCACCACCGTACTCGCGCAGCCTCCTGACCGCCCGGCCAGTGAGCGCTACTCGCTCCGGGGGCTGGCCGAACTGGCGGATGGGCGCCTGCTGCTGGCCGGCTATCGGGGGTTACACCTGTTCGATTCGCGCACCGGGGCCGCGCCGCAGCCGGTACTGAAGCCCACCACGCCCGCCCGTGGCCTGTTTGCGTACGCCGTGTTGCCCGATTCGGGCGGCCGGGGCGCGTGGCTAGCTACCGAGGGTAGTGGTCTGGGGTGGTTGAGCTTGCGCACCGGCGCTGTGTACTTCGGCGCACCCCATACCGAAGACCGGCAGCGGTCGGCGCGCACTGATGACCAGCACCAACCGGTGTCGAACTTTGCGCGAGTGCTGCTCCGCGACCCTGATGGCAGTCTGTGGCTGGGAACCTACGAAGGCGTTTTTCACGTCACGCACCCCGGCACCGCCGCCGCGCGCTATCACCGGGTTATGGCCCGGCGGTGGCCCGAAGTGAGGTACCTCGACTGCTTCGCGCTGGTTCGGCGCGGCGACGAGCTGTGGGTCGGCGCCCGGCAGGGCCTTTACGTCCTCAACGCCCGCACCGGCGCCGTGCGGCGCCTGCGCACCGGTCAGGTCAGCGGGCCAGTGCGGGCGTTGTGGGTGGAGCCGGGCGCCACCGGCCGGGTCTGGCTGGGCACGACGGCGGGGCTAGTCCGCTTCGACCCCGCCGCCCCGCCCCCCGAGCAGCTGCACACCTTCGACCAGCGCGCCGGCCTGAGCAACAACAACGTCGCGGCGCTGCTGCCCGACCACACCGGCGGCCTATGGGTCAGCACCGACAACGGGTTAACCCGCTTCGACCTGAAAACCAGTACGTGCCAACGTTTTCTGCCCGCCGACGGGTTGAGTGCGGCCGAGTTCAACCACGGCTCGGCCCTGCGGACGCGGGCCGGCCAGCTGCTATTCGGCTCCGTCAACGGGCTGACCAGCATTGCGGCGCGTCGGTTGCCGGCAGCGCCGCCCGCGCGGGTGTTACTCACGCGGCTGGCGTGGTTCGACGGCGCCACCCGGCGCGAGCAAATCCGCCACCTGGGGCTGACTGCCGGCGCAGCCCTCACCCTCGACCCCGACGACGAGGGGTTTACCCTGCACTACGCCCTGACCGACTTCGCCGACCCCGCGCGCCACCGCTTCCGCTACCGCCTGCGAGGCCTCGAAACCGCCTGGACCGGCGCCGGCGCCGCTCACTCGCTGCACTACTCGCGCCTGCCCGCCGGGCGCTACGCGCTGGAACTGCGCGCGGCCGGCGCCGATGGCCGCTGGCTGCCCGCCCTGACGCTGCTGCACGTACGGGTGGTCGCACCGTTTTACGCCCGATGGTGGTTTCTGCTGCTTGTCGGGCTGGCGATCAGTGGCTTGGTGATGGCGGCCTGGCGCTACCGCCTGCGCTGCCTACGCGAGCTGGCGACCGTGCGGGTGCAGCTCGCCGCCGACCTTCACGACGAAGTGGGTGCGTGGCTGACGCGCGTGACCCTCCACGCCGAGCTGGTGCGGGTGGGCAGCCCCACGCCCGAACACCAGCACCAGCAGCTCGAAAAACTCACCGCCGCCAGCCGGCAGGCCATCGCCACGATGAGCGATGTGGTGTGGGCCGTGGATGCGCGCAACGATACCCTGGGCGATCTGCTCGACCGGCTGCGCGAGCAGGCCAACCTGCTGCTTGAGCCGCGCGGTATCACCTTCGACTTCCGCGCCGACGACCTCGACCGCACCCGCGCGCTGCCGCCGGAAACGCGCCAGCACCTGTTCCTAATCGGCAAAGAAGCTATTCACAACATTGTGCGTCATTCGGCTACGGCGCACGCCCGCATCTTTCTGGGCAACCGCGCCGGGGCGTTTGAGCTGGAGGTCGCCGATGACGGCCCGGCCCGGCAGCCGCCCGTGGCCGGCTCGCGGCAGGGGCTGCGCAATATGCAGCTGCGGGCCAGCCGCCTGGCCGGCGCCACGCTGACAGTGACCAAAACCGCGGGCTACGTGGTGCGGCTGCGGTTGGCGCACGTGCTGTGAGTTTCTCGTTTCTCGTTTCGTGTTTCTCGTTTCGTGTTTCTCGTTTCTCGTTGCTGAGTGATGAGGAGAACGTGAGCAGGATAACGATGCTCGAAAACAACCGGCTCTAACTTCGCCCTTCGCCGTTCCCAAAACTCTACCGGTTTATGTAGTTGTAGTAGCCAGCTGAAAGCCAGTAGCTTTGTCAATATGTTACGGGTTGCGATTATTGAGGACGATGCGGCGGTGCGCGAAGGCTTGGCGGGGTACTTCGACCTGCAGCCCGACATCACGTGTGTGCTGGCGGCAGAGTCGGTGGAAGAAGCGCTCACCGATCTGACGAACTCCGCGCTGGCGCCCGACGTAGTCCTCACCGACCTGGGGTTGCCGGGGATGAGCGGGCTGGAAGGCATCGTCCACGTGCGGGGGCGCTGCCCGGAGGCCGACATCATCGTCTTCAGCGTGTACCACGATGCGCCGCGCATTTTTCAGGCGCTGTGCGCGGGCGCTACGGGCTACCTGCTGAAATCGACGCCGCTGCCCGATATTCTCGCGTCGCTGCACAGTGTGCGGGCGGGTGGGTCGGTGATGTCGCCGGATGTGGCGCGGCAGGTGGTGGCGTACTTCCAGCAGGGCGGCCCGCGGGCTGCCACCCCCGCGCCCCTCAGCCCGCGCGAGCAGCAGATCGTGAACTGCCTGGCCGAGGGGTTGAGCCAGAAGATGATCGCCGACCGCGTCTGCCTCTCCATCGACGCCGTGCGCTACCATCTCAAAAGCATCTACAAGAAACTCCACGTCAACTCGCGTGGTGAGTTGCTAGCCAAGGTTATGCGCCGCGCGACGTAGAGCGCGCGGCGGGTTTTTCGCCTTCCCTTCTCCCATTTCCCGATGTTTATTTCTACTCGCCGAACGCTCGGCCTGGCCGCGCTTTGCTCGTTGCTGACCCTGCCCGCACTCGCGCAGACCGGCATTGGCACCACTGCCCCTGACGCTTCCGCAGCGCTCGACATCGTTGCCTCCACTAAAGGCGCGTTGCTGCCGCGCCTCACCCAGGCGCAGCGCCTGGCGATGGGCGTCGGCCTCATCCCGCCCCCCGCCACGGGCCTGATCGTGTTTCAGACCGATGGCACTTCCGGGTTCTACTATAACGCCGGCACCCCCGGCACCCCCGACTGGCAGCAACTCGCCACAGTGGCCGGCGCGGCTATTACCGCTACCAACGGCCTGACCAAAACCGGCAACGCCATCGGGCTTGGCGGCACCCTCACGGCGCCGACGACTATCGTGCAGGTCGGCAACACCTTCAGTCTGACGGGCGGCAACGTGGGTATCGGCACCACCGCGCCCGCCTCGCAGTTGGCAAATACGACTGCTAACACGATCGGGACCGATTTCCAAGGCGGTTCCTCGGGATCCTTGAGCTGGGCGGCTTCGCAAAGCGGCTACGTCGGGCAATTCTACAACGGCGACACCCAGTCTGGCTCCAACGGGGTGGCAATTAAGATCAACGGCACCAACCCTAGTGCTACCGCCCTTGATGTGAGTAAGGGTCTGCAGTCAACTGCGGGCACCTCGCTGTTGATGGTGAAAGCCTCCGGCAATGTGGGCATCGGCATCACTGCGCCGCTCACGCGCCTGAGCATCAGCCCCAGCACCGTCGAACCCAAGATCACCCTCTGGGACGGTGGCAGTGCGACCAACCACTACGGCTTCGGCATCAGCGGCAACCAGCTCAATTACCACGTGGATGGCGCTGGCTCCCGGCACGTCTTCTACGCGGGCGGCAAAAACGGCGACGGCACCGAGTTGCTGCGCATCCAGGGCAACGGCCGCGTGGGCATCGGCACCACCGCGCCGGCGCAGCTGCTCCAGCTCGGCAGCGTCACCTATCCGGGATCGGCGCTGCTGCGCATCGGTGCGGGTAACGGCGGCGCCCAACGCCAGTGGGAGTTGGGCGTACAGGTAGACCCCGCGAACCTCAATGACGGTACCGGCGAGTACTATGATTTCGCCCTCCGCGACGCCACCGCCAATGCCACCCGCCTGCTGGTCGAGTGGAACACGGGCAATGTGGGCATCGGCACTACCGCCCCCGGCTGGAAACTCGATGTAGCGGGCAACCTGCGGGTGGCCAATGCCTCCGGCGAGTTCTACATCAATAACTTCGGCGGCGCCGGCAACACGCTGCTGGGCACCTTCAACGGCGCGGGCGGCAACGGCCCGCAACTGCGGTTTACCGGGGTGGCGGCCGCCGGCTTTATGGACATCGGCCAGAACACGGCCGGCGATTTCGTGGTGGAAGGCAACGACCAGCCCCGCCTCACGGTGCTCAATGCCGGCAACGTGGGCATCGGCAGCACCGCCCCCAGCCAGGCGCTTGATGTGAATGGCGGCATCCTGGCCCGCGCCCACAGCGCCGTGAGTACCCAGGGGGCGTACCTGCACTGGAACCGCACCAACGGCGACGGCGCTACCTGGCTGCTGAATCAGAAGGGCGGTGGCGGGGCCGCGGCCGGCATCCGTTTCGGCGCAGTCACCACCGGCAACGCCGTAACCGAGTGGGGCCGCTTTCTCGACAATGGTAACTTCGGCATCGGCACCACAGCCCCGCTGTATACGCTCGACGTGGCCACGTCGGCCTCCCTCATCGGCCGCCTGAGCAGCGCCCACGTGGGAGGTACGTGGTGGAGCCTGGCCAACACCAGCGCCGGGGCGGGCGGCTTCCATTTCATTACCACCGGCTCGGCCAATGGCGAAGGCCCCAACAAGCTGCTCCTCACCCGGGGGCCGGCCGGCTCCAATACGGGGTATCTGATGACGATGGACGGCAACACGCTTAACGTGGGCATCAATACCCCGGCACCCACCTCCACCCTGGCCGTGAACGGCTCGGTGAGCGTACCCTATGCTACGCCCATTACTGACCTTACCCTCACCAGCGCTCACTACACGGTGCGGCGCGCGGTGGGCTGTAACACGATCACGCTGCCTGCGCCGAACACCTGCGCGGGACGCCTCTACGTCATCATCAACACCAGCGGGTCTGGCTCGAACGTGGCACTGGTGACGCCCAGCGGCATCATCTTCGACGACGTAACCAACGCGGTCATCACCAGCCTGGCCCCCAACAACCGCCTCACGGTGCAGTCGACCGGCGGCGACTGGGTTGTGATCGGGCGGTAGGGGGTTTCATCCGGATCATTAGACTTTAGCTCTTACGCACTCGCGGACTGGGTAACCCTTTCAGGGTCAGATAACCGTCTTTTTATCGCCTTTTCTACCGGAGGGTGTCCCTTTCAGGGACGCGTAAGCCTTTTTTGAGCTGAAAATCAAGGTGTGCGTAAGTCCTGGACTTGTTGCATCGGCCTGCTGGCCGGAAAGAAGGTTTTTTTCTGGCGAACCCTGAAGGGGTTCTATTCCAACGCCTGGGGTTGAGTTCGCACGATTTGGCATCTCCACAGTGGGGGTAAAGTTGGCCCCGCGTACACTAGACTTGTTGCGATGGCCTGGTTGCTCGAGAGCCATTCACCGGATTCGGTGAACCCTGAAAGGGGTTCCGCAACCCAGCCTGGGGTAGATTTCTGCGAAATCAACCCCAGGTGCGGGGCTAAAAACCGCCACCAGCATCGCAACAAGTCTACTATCTCCGAAATTGCTTACAGGCCGCGCAATACCGGGTAGCGGGCCTGCACCAGCATATACACGCCATAGGCCACCAGCCCGGCGGCCACCGCGCCTAAAACGACCGGCCCCATGGCGGCCAGCAGGTCGAAGGCGTCGCCGGTATTGCCCACGACCGCCGCCCGCGACTGTAGCCCGGCCTGCACCACGAAGTAGCCCACGATGCCCAGCACGATGCCCCGCGCCGTGAAGCCCATCTGCCCGACCCGATACACCAGCCGCTGCTGCGCAGCCGACAAGGAGCTGGCGTTGACGTCTTTCTGAAACTGCCCCCCGTAGGCCCGGTAAATCTGGAACAGCCCCACCCCTACCACCACCGCCCCCCCAAGCAGCAGAAGCCACTCGCCGCCCGGCCAGCTCAGCACGTTGGCCGCAACGCTTTGAGAAGCATTACCTCCCTTCGCGGCCTGACCGGTCAGCGCCAGTCGGCCGGCAGTGAGGGCTAGGCCACCGTAAAACAAGCCGCTGGCCGCGTACCACAGCCGGGTGCCGATGCCTTTGGCACCGGAGCCCTTGTTTTCGGTGTCGCGCAGGGCTTGGGTGAAACGCCAGACGATGTATCCGAGCAACCCGAGGGCGATGAGCCCGAGCAGAATACTGCCGCCGGGCAAGTCTTGCAGGCGCAGCACGGCTTCTTCGCGGTCGGCGTGGGCACCGCGCCCCAGGCCGGTAGCGGCCAGCAGCGCCAGCAAGCCCATCAACAGGTACACCACCCCGATGGCGGCAAAGCCCAGCCGCGCCAACGTTTTGATACCCGAGGCGGGCGAGCGGGGAACGGCGGCGAGCAGGGTGTTGGCAGCGGACATAAGCAGCTAGGGGAAAAGGCGTGCTTCCTTACGCACAAGCCCGGTGCTTGGGTTGAGGAAAAAGCAGGCAGCCACCGTCCACCCCGCCCGGCCCGCCGCTATCCGTTCCCAGTCGGCTTCGCCAATGGTTAGCGCCCACCCCCACTCCCCGGCTGGGGAAGGGGGGTGGGGGTGGGCCGATTACGGCAGCCAAGCGCATCCAAGCTGGCTTTTTCAATAGCCTGATACGGCTATCGCTGTCGGGTTATTGCCGCCTTTTTTCCTGCTACCGATACACCACTCCCCGCCCGCCCCTTACTTGCGGTATGGGAGCAACCCCCACCCCCGATCCGTTTCTGGCCCGCCTTGCTGCGGGTTTGGTCGATGGCTGGCTGCTGCTGGTTATGCTCGGCGATTGGGGGCGCGGGCTCCGCGCGGGGAGTGCAGGGAAGGGGCAGTAAACGCTCGGATTCAAAAAGCAGAAAATTAATCTGCGGATTTGTCCGGTTTGTCCCACCTTGCACGTCATTGGGCCGAAGCTCGCCGGTAAGTCGCCGGCAGCACGTAATTTTCACCCCAACCCATTTCGTTTTCATACGATGGACAAGTTCATGCTCATTTTCCACGGCGATGATGAAATCTACCGCCAAATGTCGCCCGAGGCGATGCAGACCGATATTCAGAAGTGGAACCAGTGGATCGGCGGCATCGCCGGTCAGGGCCGCCTCACCGGCGGCGATGCCCTGCTGCCCACCGGCCGCACCCTGCGCGGCACCGGCCGCGTCGTCAGCGACGGCCCCTACACCGAAGGCAAGGAGATCGTCAGCGGCTACCTGATCGTGAGCGCCAGCAGCCTCGACGAAGCCGTCGAGATGGCCCAGGGCTGCCCCAACTTCGACACCGGCGGCACCGTCGAAGTCCGCCCGGTTCAGGTCTTAGCGTAAGCGCACCGGCCCAGCGGCGCGGTCGGCCTATGCAGCCGGCCGCGCCCCTGCGCGGCCCTTCCTTTCCGATGCCTCAGGCCCCCGAGCAGCTCGTCGAGCATTTCTTTCGCCACGAGGCTGGCCGCCTTACGGCTTGGCTCACCCGCGTCCTGGGCGCCGAACACCTCGACCAGGCCGAAGACCTCGTCCAGGACACCCTCGTGCAGGCCCTGCGCGCCTGGCGCCTGCGCGGCATTCCGCCCAACCCCTCGGCCTGGCTCTACCGCGCGGCGCGGCACCGGGCACTCGATGTCCTGCGCCGCGAGCAGCGTCGGCATCGCCTCGCCGCCGATCTGCTGCGCGACGAGCCCCTCACCGACACCCCCGCCGAAACCCACCTCCCCGACGAGCTCACCGACAGCCAGCTGCGGATGCTCTTCGCCTGCTGCCACCCGGCGCTGCCCCTCGAAGCCCAGCTCGCCATGTGTCTACGGATTCTGGGCGGCCTGAGCGTACCCGAAATCGCCGACGCCTTCCTTACGTCCACCGAAACCATCACCAAGCGCCTCTACCGCGCCAAGGAACGCATCCGCGCCGGGGATATTGAGCTGGCCGTTCCGCAGGGCGCCCAGCTCGATGGCCCGCTGCGGGCCGTCCTCCACGCGCTCTACCTGCTCTTCAACGCCGGCTACCATTCCTCGCACGCCGATCAGCTCATTCGGCAGGACCTCTGCGCCGAGGCGATGCGCCTTACCCTGCTGCTCCTCGACCAGCCCCGCACCGCCACCGCCGCCACTTACGCGCTGCTCGGGCTGATGTGTCTGCAAGCCTCGCGCTTCGCGGCGCGGTCCACGCCGGAAGGCGCCATCATCCTGCTGCCCGACCAAGACCGCACCCGCTGGAGCCAGCCCCTCATCCAGCGCGGGCTGCACTACCTGAGCCGCGCCACCACCCTCGCCGAGGCCCCCACCGACTACCACCTCGAAGCCGCCATTGCCGCCGAGCATTGCCGCGCCGCCTCCTTCGCCGCCACCGACTGGCCCCGCATCCGGCGCCTGTACGATGTGCTGCTCGCCCTCAAACCGTCGCCGGTGGTGGCGCTGCACCGCGCCGTGGCGCTGGCCTACGAGGCCGGTCCCCACGCGGGGCTAGCGGCCCTGCCCCCCCTCGACGGCCTCGACCACCACTACCTCTACCACGCCATTCGGGGCGAGTTGCTGGCCCAGGCCGGCCAGCCCCAGGCCGCCCGCGACGAGTGGCTCGAAGCCCGCCTCCTCACCAACTCCCCCGCCGAACACGCCCTGCTCGACCGGAAGATGGCGGCGCTGCCGTTGCCCTAACTGTTCTTCGCGCAGGGTGGCACTGCCCCGTGCGGATTAGGGCGTATAGACCCCGGCTGCTGGGTGACGGCAGCAGGTATGTCGCGCACCCGATCCGATTCAGAATCTTCGCCCGGCGCCCACCTTGACCACTGGGTAGAGCCGGAGTAGGTCGGCATTTACGGCCGGACCCAGGCCGGCGCGGGCGTCGATGGCCCAGTGGCGGCCAAATGCCCACGCGTATCCCCCACCGACGTAGGGTAGCCAGGTGGTGCGGTTGTCGGCGCGGAGTAACGAGTGGCGCACCCACGCCGCACCCACGAAACCATAGCCCCCCTGCATCACTGCCCAGCGATACCATTTCAGGTTCAGGCCGTGGGTGTGGCCGAAGTTCGTTTCGCCTTGCAGCGTCAACGGGCCAACGGCTTTTACTTCCACCGTGAGCAGGGGCGTGAATGGCACCAGCAGGCAGCTCAGGCGCACGCTCACGGCTGGCGGCGGTGCATCAGATAGTTGCCCCCGGCTGGGGTGGGCCGCCAATACGCCCGCCGCCAACACCCCCGCCACCAGCAGCAGCCCGGCCGTTCTCATTGCTCGGCCTGCGCCCGGATAGCTTCCAGGACGCTGGGGAGCAGAGCGCGGTATTTCTTGCCCAGTACCCGCCCAAACAGCGGCTTGCTCAGACCCGTGAACCAGACTTCGTGCGTGAAGCGGGTTGGGCCGGCGCCCGACTCGAGCGTTCGCTTCACGTACAGGGCGCCGAGGGGCAGCCGGGTCCGAAAGGTGTAGGAGCGGCCGGGGTCCACCGCCGTCAGCTCAAACGCTGAAGATGGACCACTGTCCGGTACGAGGCGCCCGCGGGTACCGACCGCGAAAGGCCCGGCCAGCGCGGCGCTCTTCAGGCCCGTATCCCAGGTGTGCCAATTGGCGACATCCGACCAGATCGCCCAGATGGCAGCGGCCGGCGCCGTAGTGGTCAGCGTATAGCTGAAATGGGTGTTGGAGGCGCCCGGAGTGACCGGAGAGACCGGAAGATCGACCAGCGCCAACGAAAGCAGCAGGAACATACGGCAGCAATTGATGAGGGCACAAAGCTCCTCGGCGCCGCTACCCTTCCCACTGCACCTAGGTTAACTTCCGCCGAATCCGACTCAGCGATTGCGGCGCAATACCCAGATACGACGCCAGATGCCGCAGCGCCACCCGCTGCACCAGCTGCGGGCGGTCGCGCAGGAGGGCGCGGTAGCGGCTTTCGGCCGTTTCCGTTTGCAGCTCTTCCAGAATAACCTCCGTGTACTGCTGCACCTGCTGGGTGAGGCGCCGCACGAAATCGGCCCAGGCGGGCACCTCCAGCAGCGCGTACGCATCCGTCACCGAAAGCTGCCAGACGGTGCTGGTTTCCAGCGCCTCGATGGTTTCGGTGGCGGGCAGCTGGCTGCTGAAGCTGCGCTGCGACGTAAACGTGTACGGCGCCTCCGTAAAGAACTTCGTCACCTCGACGCCTTCCTTCCACACGAAAAAGCGCAGCAGCCCGCGCTCCAGAAAATACAGGTGCCGGCAGACGCGGCCGGCTTCGACCAGGCAGGTGCCCGCCGGCACCGTCCGCACGGTCAGGCACGCCGCTACCCGCTCCCAGTCGGCCTCGCCGATGGGCGTGTACAAGCGGATGAAAGCGCGGAAGGGATGCATCGGTAAGTTAATCTGGCACCCAGGGAGTGCACGCTCGACCAGGAGTAGCCGGGGGCACCGCCCCCGGAATATAGATTCGTTTTTACGTGCATCCCCGTCAGGGGCTACCGTTCGGTAGCCGGGGGCACCGCCCCCGGTATGCCAGTCAATCAGTACAGGCATCCCCGTCAGGGGATACCGTTCGGTAGCCGGGGGGCATCGCCCCCGGTAAATCAGCCAATTAAGGTTGCTGTCCCCGTCAGGGGATACCGTTCGGTACGCACCCGCTACCCGAAATACCAAGCGGTAACTCCTGACAGTGACTCGGCCGAAGTACTCTTCAACTTGGGTTTGTTAGTGGCCTCAAAGTACGGGCATAATCTTCAGCCTTCCTGCCTTCAGGCAGCGGATCCGCGCCCCCACTCCCCGCCCGCCTCTTACTTGCGGTATGGAAGCTACCCCCACCCCCGATCCGTTTTTGGCCCGCCTCGATGCAGCCCTGGTCAATTGCCTGCTGCTGCCGGTCATGCTCGGCGATCTGAGCGCGCGCGCCCTGGCGCGGCAGCACCCGCAGATGCCGCAGTTACTGGCCGATATCGAGGAAATCAGCGGCCTGACGCTACCCGACCTCGCGGCCTTGAGCGCGTGTTCGAACGACCGGCCGCGCATCGCGTGCGAATTCGTGCTGCGGCCGGCACGGCTGCACGCGTTCATGGCGCTGGGGGTGGCCCTCTGGAACTCGCCCCTGCGCAACAGCCCGTTCCTGCGGTTTCTGGACGCCGTGGAAGACCCCGAGACCGAGCTGCCGGCCGATAACGCCGAGTGGGTGTTCGGCTTTATGGAAAACCCCGAGGAACGCCAATGGCGCGATTTTCCGCCTGACTTCGAACCTACGCCGGCCTTCCTGGCGCATTATCTGCGGCCGACGGGCGCCGTGCCCGACCCGGCCGCCGAGCGGGCGTTCGTGGAGCCGGCGCCGGACGTGCGCCTCCGCACCGGCGAAGAGCTGCGCTGGCGCCGGTCCGCTTTATGGCGGCGCTCAAAGCCGAGGAACTCGACGCCCGGGTGGCCCGCCTGAACGCGGCGAAGGCCGAGGTGCTGGCCCACCGCGCTACGCTCTCGGCGTAAACGTCCCGAAGCAGCGTAAACGCCCTGAGTAGACGGTAAGCAAACCGGCCGCTCCGAGTAATCGGGGCGGCCGGTTTGCATTTTTCATAGGCTATCTACCGATTTTATCTTGCGATGGCAGGAGCCGATTGAATTAATTCTTTTACAGGTAATTTCAACCTTGCGGTATGAAGCCTGATAGCTAGATTTGCTGTAGGCAGTGAGAGACTTGCTGCCATGTCTTTCTCACCCCCATCACATTTTCAGCAATGTTGAAAAAATCACTCCTGGCGGCAGCTTGTCTGCTGGCCAGCACGGCCCCGGTGTGGGCCCAAAGTTCAACCGGTATGGGCTGCGGCTCGCTGTCGCCGAGCCAACTGTCGCCTGCCGATCGGGCCGCGTACCAGAAAGTCGAGGAGTTTACCCAGCGCTACATCCGCGAGCACGCGCCGGACGCCCCCACGACGGCGAACCGGGCAGCGTCGCTGCCCACGCTGTACACCATTCCGGTAGTAGTGCACGTGTTTACTCCAGCGGCCCAGGCGGTCACCGACGCACTGATCAATTCGCAGATCACCGTGCTGAACGCGGACTATTCACGCTCGAATAGTGATGCTAACCTTACGCGAGCCGCCTTCTTGGGGATAGCAGCCGACTATCAGGTGCAATTCAAGCTCGCCACGCATAAGCCCGACGGCACCTGCACCAACGGGATCGACCGGGTAACGACAACGAGGACTTCCTTCGACCCCCGTAACCAGGGTATTTCCTCTTACCCCAATCCCAGTGCAACTGACGTTACGATAGGCAATGAGGTAAAGCACAGCTGGGCAGGGGGGGCGGACTCGTGGAATTCCCGCGAATACCTTAACATCTGGGTCTGCGCCTTCAGTGGCCAGTCTGTTAATGATACTGGCTTTGGTACGCTCCCTAATACTGTTCCTGATATTTATGATGGAGTTATCATCAACCGCACAGTTTTCGGTGTCAGGACAAGCGGCGTGTACAACAAAGGCCGGATCGGCACGCACGAGGTGGGCCACTACCTGAATCTGGTCCACATCTGGGGCGAAACTCCCTATCAGGCTGCCAATTCTACCTGCACTGACGACGATTTCGTGCCAGATACGCCGGTCCAGCTAGGTGGTAATATCGGGCACCCTACGACCCTCATTACTTCGTGTGGCAACAGTGGGGACATGTATGAGAACTACATGGACTACACCTATGACGCGCGTAAGAACGCGTTCAGTAATGGCCAGAAGTCCCGCTCCCATGCTGTGCTGGTTACCAATGGCGCTCGTGCGGCCTTGGTTAGCGGGTCGGCTCCGGCGCTTGGCTCGCCCACTTTTACTGCTTCAACCGCTACCAACAACCCCATACAGCTGTGCGTGAGCGCGGGGGCTCAGCCTGTGACCTTCAGCGTTAAGCCGGTTTGCTCAGCAGTGAGCTATACCTACACCATCAGCACCAGCCCAAGCGGTCTGGCCACGTTTAGCGGCAACGTGACGAGCGTGACGACGCCTGCTACCAGTGTCAGCGCTACGTGCAATCAGAACAGCGGCAACCCGTACACCGTAACGGTAACCGTAACGACAAATTTCACTGGCCTCCCCTCTTCCACAGCCACGACTCTGCAGGTACTGGTAGACGGAGCCACGCCGGCTTTCCCGAGCATCAGCATTCAAAGTGGTCCTAACGGCTGCTACGTCCACGTAGGCGCATCGCCGCGCGCGCGGAAGATCATCCTTTATGGTCCTACTGCATATGAGTTCGGTCCTGCCGGTGGTAACACGCCCCCCTGGACGCCCTCGTCGGTAGATGTGACGGTGGCGAATGCTTGCTCTACGATAACGCAAAATGTGCTGCTTGCTCTGCCGATCGCTTGTGTCGGGAGCAGTGAGCGTCCTGCCCCGACCGCCGGCCCCGGTAAAGTAGCCGTGCTGTCGCTCTCGCCCAACCCGGCGAACGGTACGGTGCAGCTCACAATCAACGGGAAGTCGAAAGGCGAAATCATCGTCCGGACACTGACCGGAACTGTGGTGACGCGTTTCGGCGTGACGGAGTCGACCACTTCCTTCGATACCCGCACGCTGCGTGAAGGCACGTATCTGGTTGAGTTCGTGGGTCAGGAGACCACGGGCCGTCAGACGCTGGTGGTGCAGCACTAAGCTGCCCCTGACGCCGCGCCACACCGGCTGCGCGCAACCTGTTGAGTAACAAAAAGCCTCTGACTGCGAAGTCGGGGGCTTTTTTACGTACGTGCAGCGCGCAGCCGGCCGACTCACTCGTGTACCTGACGCTTACCCCGCAATCCACCCTCCCGACGCCGGCCAAGCCCAAGAGCGTCCCGAGCGCCTTAAGCAAGTAGCAGCCGGCCTGACTCGTCCGACCCGCGTTGCCCGTGCTTTTCCCACCGGCCAAAGGCGGAAGCCAGCGTACTTGACCGCCGCCAGGTAACAATTTGTTCACACGCGCGAGGTGGCGGCCCGGCGACTAGCTGCGTTGAACGATCCGCCTCCCTTTTCCGGCGGTGTCACGCCTGATGGCTACTTCCATTCTGTCGATTGTGCTGTTGGCCGTTACGGGGCTGGTTTTGTTTCTGTACGCCGTGAGCCGGCTCGCGCTGGCGTTGCGGCACGTAGCCGGTGACAACGTGAAGCGCCGTCCTCGCCTTTGCCCGGCAGGTCGGCATTCATCCGGCAATAATACTAGGCCAGCGATGCCACGAGCTACAGGGCTACAAGCCCCTGCGAGCCGTCCGATACAACCGCGTCGGGTAGCCCCCATTGTACAGCGGTCTCGCGAGCCGGAGAGCCACGCGCGCCACATCCGCCCCTGACCCTGAGTCCAGTCAATACGGCCAGTCACAAACTACCCAAATCTGTCATTGCGAGGAGGCTTTGCGACGAAGCAATCTCGCGCCAGATCGGCCTTTTCCTCGGTAACAACGCTAATCCGGGCGAATAATCGAAACCGCTTCTCACCCAGCCTTCTACGCCCAGGCTGGCGAGTACCGCAAAACCCTCAACACCTCCGCCCGCCGCCTCACTTCATCACTCGCTCCAACCGTTCCTTCCACTGCTCCCAATCCGGCAGTATCCGCTCCTGCAAATCGTAAAATGCCCGCGAGTGGTTCGGCTCCAGCAAGTGGCAAAGCTCGTGTACAATCACGTACTCAATGCACCCCTTCGGCGCCCGAATCAAATCCGGGTTCAGAATCACTTTACCACCCGGTGTACAAGAGCCCCAGCGCTTCTCCATCCGGCGTAGCTCCAGCGTCGGCGGTTGCAAGTCAAACACCCCAAAGCGTTTGATTACTTCCCGCACGTACCCGCCTAGCTTCTCCGCCGCGTGGGCGCGGTACCAGTCCTGAACCTGCGTTTCCACCTGCTCTTTATCCATCGGGTCTGGCGTGTACACTTCCAGGTAGCCCCGCACCAGCTTCACCACCGGTTTCGGCGCCTGCACCAGCTTCAGCCGGTACTGCCGCCCCAGGTACAGGTGCGACTCCCCGCTCACGTAGCGCCGCGCCGGCGTCAGCGGCTCAAACGCCGCGAAAAACGCCTGCTGCCGCACAATCCAGCCCGCCCGTTTGCGCAGCCGGGCTTCAATCTGCTCCCGCGCCGTCCCCAGCGGGGCCACCACCCGCACGGTCTGGTCGGGCTGCACCGTAATGCTGAGCGTCCGCCGCTCCCGAAACGTCAGCGCGTACGGGATCTCCTGCCCGCCGTACGGAATCGCGCCCCCTGCTGCTGCCCTGTCCATTACGCGTACCGGTGCTGCGCCACGTCCATCACCTGCGCCACCAGCCGGTCTATCTCGTCGCCCGTCAGCGTCACCGCGTGCTCGTGCTTCATCTCAAACAGGTAGTCATCCAGCGCCAGCTTCGTGCGCTTAATCAGGTCGGCTTTCCCCTTCCAGTCCACCACCGGCACGTCGCCATCCAGCACGTAGCTCCGCACGATAGCATCCAGCGCCAGCCCCGCTTCCACGGCCACCGGTCCCGCCTGCCCGTCCAGCTTCTCCTTCAGCAGGTTCAAGGCTAGCCCATAAAAGGCCTGTGCCACCGGGTGGTGCCGTAGTGGTGCCGGCACCGCGTTAGCGTCCGCCTGCCGGTTCACCACCCGCTCGCGCAATTCCTGCGCGCGTTGCAGGTATTCTACCTCCGTAATCCGCCGCTGCCGGAACGCGTCAATCGTTTCCTGCACCAGCTCCGACAGCGCCCTGTAAAACGCCGGATCCTCGTCCATCCGCTCCGAAATCGTCCGCGCCGTCCGGTGTGCGATGGTATCGGCCTTCGCCGCCGTCCCCACCACCCGCTCTACCTCCGCCGTGAAGCGCTCCTGGTCGAAGATATTCACCAGCTCCGTAATCGGTACTACCTCCTCAGTGCTCACGTGCGTATCCAGCAGCTTCTGCACCTGCGCTTCGTACTGTCGGTAATCCACCGCGTCGGCGTACCGCTGCTTGGCCTGCTCGCGCAGGTTGTAGAAAAACCGGGTGTCGTGCTCGTACGCCGTCACCTGCTTTGGTGGCGTCTGCTCCACGAACTCCATCGTCGAGAGCGCCAGCTTCAGCAGCCGCGCGAACGCCGAGTACCGCTCGTAGAAGTCGTGCCGCACCGCCTCGTCCGCCAGCACCTGCTGGTAAGCCTCCGCGTCGTAGCGGTTCCCCACCGCCTTAAACAAGTCCCACAACTCCGAGTGCTTCTGCGGCAGCTTCGCCACCTCGCTGCGCACGCTCGCCAGCGCCCCGCGCAGGTCGCCTTCGTCAAATTCTGCCAGCCCCGAGTATGTCGTCAGCGCCTCGTGCAAATCCTCCAGGTTGCCGAAGTAATCAATTACGTACCCAAATTCCTTCCCCGGATACACCCGGTTCACCCGCGCGATGGCCTGCAACAGAGTGTGTTCCCGCAGCTTTTTGTCGAGATACAGCACCGTATTGCGCGGCGCGTCGAACCCCGTCAGCAGCTTGTGTACCACGATGATGATCTCCGGCTGATCCTGGTGCTTAAACCGGTTCACGATGTTCCGCTGGTACACCTCCGGCGAGCCGTGCTCGTCCATCATCCGCTTCCAGAACCGCTGCACCCGGTCCGTCGGCTCCTCGTAGGCCGACGTCGTCCCGTCGCGGTCGTCCGGCCCCGAAATCAGTACCTCCGTCGTCACCTTCCCGATCTCGTCCAGAAACGCCTTGTACTTCAGCGCTGCATCCTTCGACGGCGCCACCAGCTGCCCCTTAAACCCCCCTTCCTTTCCCTGCCAGTACTTCGCGAAGTGCTCGCTCACGTCCCACGCCACCGCGTACAGCTTCTGCTGCGCCTCGTTGACCTGATCCGCCCGACTCACCTTTCGCTTCATATCGGCTCGCTGGTACTCGTTCAGCGGCTCCGTCACCTTCGAGAAGTACCGGTCCAGCGCCGCCGCGTTCACCCGCTGCACCGCGTGCCGCCCCTCGTACAGCAGCGGCACCACCGCCCCGTCCGCCACCGCTTCCACAATCGAGTACGTATCCAGCAGCCCGCCAAACTTGGCAGCCGTATTCTTCTCGCGCTTCAGCAGCGGCGTCCCCGTAAACGCGATAAAGCACGCCCGTGGTAGCACCTGCCGCATCTTCACGCTCATCGGCCCATACTGCGTCCGGTGCCCTTCGTCCACCAGCACGAACACGTCGTCCGCGTCGTACGGCGCCGTCATATGCTTCACGGCGTTGTCGAACTTATGAATCAGCGTCGTAATCACCGCCACCTTCGGGTCGGCCAGCAGCTTCAGCAGGTGCTTACCCGTTTTGGCCCGCCGGGGTAGCTGCCCGCACTTCTTGAACGTGCCCTCAATCTGCTCGTCCAGGTCGGTGCGGTCGGTCACCAGCACGATCTTCGGCGTCAGAATCGCCGCATCCGACGCCAGCTGCTGCGCCAGCAGCACCATCGTCAAACTCTTCCCCGACCCCTGCGTGTGCCACACCACGCCCCCCGGCCGGCGCCCGTCCGGCTGCACCTCGTGGACCCGCCGCATCGTCTTCCGAATCCCGAAAAACTGCTGGTACCGCGCTATTTTCTTCTCGCCGTTCTCGTACAGCACGTACCCAAACACCAGCTCCAGCAGCCGCTCCGGCCGGCACAGGCTCCACAGCGCCCGGTCCTGCGCCGTTAGCTGCTGTGGCGCGGCGGCCTGAGTCCGGAAGTAGGGTAGGGCATAGGCGTAGTCAGTCCCGAACAGCGCCGCCTCCTGCTTCGGCTTCAGCCATCGGTTCTTCAGCCGGCTGAGCTGCCCCTCCCAGGCCGTTTCCTCTTCTGGCTGCCCAAACTTCTCGCGCCACTGCGCCCAGAACTCTTCCTTCGTGCCCGCCGTGCCGTAGCGCACGTGGTCCACGTCGGTGCCAATCAGCAGCTGCGCCCACGCGAACAGCGGCCGGATGCCGCTCTCGTGCTGGTTGCGCAGGTGCTGCGAGATCGCCTGCGTCAGCGCCCCCTCCGTCGGGCGTTTGCATTCGATCACCGCCAGCGGAATGCCGTTCACGAACAGCACCACGTCGGGCCGGTACGTGTCGTTGCGTCCCGTGCGCGTAACGGCAAACTCGTCCGTGACGTGGAAAACGTTGTTCTCCCAGTTCGCCCAGTCCACGTAGCGCAGCGAAAAGCTCTTGCGTTCGGGCGGGCTCCCCACCGTCTGCTCCAGGCCGCTGCCCAGCGTCAGCAGATCATACGCCCTGCTGGTAGCCGCCACGTACCCTTGCGGCCACGGCAGCTCGCGCAGCGCCTGCACCCCCAAGCTCAGGTTCGCCTCCGAGAACGGGTACGTGCTGCCCTTGTGCTGAATCTGGTTCAGCCGCGCCAGCTGCCGCCGCAGCACCCCTTCCAGCAGCACCCCGCTCGTGCGCCCGCCCCGCTCCGCCAGCGCCTCGGCGGGAGTCAGGTAAGTGTACCCCAGCTTCTGAAGCCACATCAGGGCTGGCAGCTGCGAGAGGTGGTCTTCGCGGAGGTTGGGGGTAACGTTCATAGAATAGCTTGCAAATAGAGTACAAGTACTACTTAGCTTTCTTCTGCTTTTAAGTAGGGGCAATCACTCAAGGTAGTGAATATGCTTCGCACTCTTTATGGTTTTTTACTTAGTAGACTTTCTATCTTTTCAGTGCTAGCAGCAACTGCCTTTTCCGTGATCTCCTTGGTGGCGTTGGTGATTTGCTTTGTTATATCTGAAAGCAAAGCTGCGTTTAAAACAGAGGGCATCGTGTCAGCATCGCTGGTAGGGGGCGTGTACACACCTTGGACCGTCGAGATAAGCATTTTAACTTTCTCAACTTCGTCATCAATCATATCAGCATAGGCTGACGTGGTTTTTGCAACAGCAGCTTTAAAGGCATAGACTTCTTGGAGCTTACGCTCGCGGTTATACTGAGAAGCAACCCAGAAGAAGACCCCAAAAGCTGGTAGGGTGCGGACAACATTGATGATTGTCAGCGGCCAATTGATCGTCTCTTTATTGTCGCTGCCAAAATATGCTAATACAAACAATACCCAGCCTAGTGAAAGCGCACCAGTCCAAAAGGTGGCAGTACGCCACGTCTGAGTTGGAATACTAAGTTCATTTTTTCTGTCTTCGAAAGAAGACCCTAAGACTTGGTCTGCAGCAAAGCCAGCGAATTTGGCAATTTCCTTGCGCTTCTGATCTAGAAAGTCCTTCTGGCTTTCTGCTAAATCCATTACCTCGCTGAACTCTTGGTTCTTGCGAGCCAAGTATTTAACTTGCTTGTCAGCACTTTCGCGAGTTTTAGTAAAATCATCTTTAAGCTCGTCAAAAGCTTTTCTCTCTTCATCTAATCTTTTTCGCGCATCTTCAGAAATTGCTTTTTGTTGTTCAAGTATAATTTCGACTGATTTGCTTGATGATTTCGCGTCTGACTCAAAGCGTGTAATTTCGTTCAGTAGATTAGTAGACTGTTGCTGATTAGTCTGTATGGTTCGAAAATCTGTTTGCTTGTCTTGAATTAATTGGACAATATTTGCCTTCTCTTCCTCTAGCTGAGTTCGTAAAGTGTGAAGCTCCTGTAATGATTTTTCAACCTCAGCTTTCATCAACCTAAGATGTTCGGACTCTTCTTGAAGCTTTAACTCGTCAGGATTACGAACTTTCAATTTGGAGCGATCCCAAAAACCTAATTCTACCTGATAGTTCACAAGCCAGAGTAAGTGCGGGAGCATTGCATCAAACCGTCTTCCTGACTCTAGAGTATTTATTACATTTTGAAGTCTAGATTGTAGCGTTTCCCCCCCATACTCAGCTGATTGATAATTAAAAGGGAGTATACGCCAGTTTCCATTGTTTAACTCAGTAAGTAACTGATCTGCAACTCGACGAATCATGCCTGTGAGTTCAGGCAGTTTGAAATCAGTAACCACAACTGAACGAAGGTCATTCGTAGCATAGGCTTTTTTGGCTGATTCAATAAGATTGACGTCAGCTAGGCTTTTAAGGGTCGCAAATAGCGCCTCTCTTTGTTGAACATTCATTTGTTAACTAGTTGTAGTTTTATTAATTCGCACCTGCCCCGTCAAGAGCACCTGCATCAGCCCCTTCTTCTGCTCCTGAAGCTGCGCAAGCTGCGCCCGCAGCAAGTCAAGCTCCCGGTCGCAAGCCGTCAGCACGGCGGCAATGCAGCCCTGTTCTTTAAGTGAGGGAATGAAAAGCTTTATCTCACACATTCCGTCGAAGGGTAAGCTATCACGAACGCTGCCCTGCACTAGATGCTTCATTTGTTGTTGAAAGCTATCCGTGCCGAAAAAATGACGCAAGTAGTGAGCGTTTAATCTTTCCGCTGCCGTCTCGAATATGATGTACAGGGGGCTTAGGATACCATTCTCAAATCGCTCTAATAGATCGATTGACCCCACGTTAATGCGGGAAGGATTGTACCCAAACTGACCCCGGCGCACGACTTTGTAGTTGCTACGGTCTTCGCTCGCTACCTCCCGCTCAAACTGATCCCGCTGATCAATGAAGCCACGCGAGTTCGTGACACTTAGGATTCGGCTAGCTTTTCCGGCTTTGTTTCGCTCGGTAATTTCCCGCAGGTAAGGCCGAAGTTTCTCGATGTTGAGAGGCAGTCCCTCGAACTCTGCAAACCGCCTCCGTCCTGTCAGTAATTGCTGCATCAGACCGCGCTTATAGTCAGTTTTAGTAGCGATCAGCCGGGCTTGCTCATCAATGGAAGCATCCCAAGCAATCAGCCGTCGCACAATCTCTTGCTGCTCATCAATCGTTGGCAAAGCAATCTCCAATCGCTCGAAGAAAGGCATTCCCAGCGTCTTGATAGTTGAGCCATTGGCTTGTTGCTCAAAGTAAGGCTTCTGCCTTTGCAATGAGTAGTACAAAAATTCCGGGTCAACCACCGGTCCGCACACCCACGCTATAAAGTGTTGACTCACGGCCATTGGCTCAGCCAGTAGTGCACTTTTGCCTACTCCTGCATCGCGTAGCAGGATAACGGTATTCGCTGGGTGCATTACCGCTGACGAGTTGCGGATACCGGCTTCGCTGATTTCGATTGTGGTTTGGTCAATGTATCGTTTATCCAGTCGGTGGCTGTCTTGCAGTGACACCCACTTGATCCCACCGTTGTAGTGACCGTCTACTTTCTTGTCCGGCGTATGTCCCGTGCCCATTCGGGCTACATCGTTCACACGCACTACCTCCCACTCCTCCGGCAGCCAACCCAGTTTAGTGAGTTTATAGCCAGCGCGTTCAATCGGTTCAGCCGCTATAGGCTGTTCTAGCAGTTCGTTCGTTTTCATTAGCAGCACTAGATAAACTTCAATTCGCTCAGATAACCCCGCAATTCCGCCCGCACCCCTTCGAGCTGCGTTTCCAGCCGGTCAATCTCCCGCTGAGTCGCTGCCAAATCTACAGTCGCTTCCTCCTCAAAGGTGTTGACGTAGCGCGGGATGTTCAGATTGAAGTCGTTCTGCCGCAGCTCGTCGGTTGTGGCGCGGTGGGCGTACTGGACTTCATTCTCGTACGCCGCGTAGGCTGCTACCACCCGCGCCATGTGCGCTTCGGACAGGCGGTTCTGGTTCTTGCCCGGCTCGAAGTCGCCACTGGCATCGATGAAGAGCACGTCGGTTGTAGGCCGCGCCCGCTTGAATAGCAGCATCGCCGCCGGAATCCCCGTCCCGAAGAACAGGTTCGCCGGCAACCCGATCACCGCATCCAGCAGGTTATCCTCAATCAGCCGCTGGCGGATCTTCCCTTCGCCGCCCCCCCGAAACAGCACCCCGTGCGGCACGATCACCCCCACCCGGCCGTGCCCCTCGTAGGTCGTCTCGATCATATGCGAGATAAACGCGAAGTCGCCGCGGCTTTTGGGTGGCAGGCCGCGCCAGAAGCGGTTGTGCACGTCGTTGGCCGCCTCCTCGATTCCCCACTTATCCAGCGAGAACGGCGGGTTCGCCACTACCACGTCGAAACGGCGCAGGCGGTCGCCTTCCAGCAGTTGCGGGTTGCGTAGCGTGTCGCCCCACGCAATCTCCGCATCGTCCAGCCCGTGCAGAAACATATTCATCCGGCACAGCGCGTACGTCGAGCCGTTCAGTTCTTGCCCGTACAGCGCCACGTTGCGTGAGCCCACCTGCCGCGCCATCCGAATCAGCAGCGAGCCCGAGCCGCACGTTGGGTCGCAGATGCGCTCCCCCGCGTGCGGCGCCATCAGCCGCGCCAGCAGCTCCGACACGTGCTTCGGCGTGTAAAACTCCCCCGCCTTCTTGCCCGCGTCACTCGCAAAGCGCTCAATCAGGTACTCGTACGCGTTCCCGATCACGTCCTCCCCCTCCAGGTTCGACGGCCGCAGGTCCAGTACGCTGAAGTCTTCCAGCAAGTGCTTGAGTCGCGCGTTCCGGTCGCGCGGCTGCCCCAGCGCCGAATCCGAGTTGAAGTCGATGTTCCGGAACACCCCTTCCAGCTTCGCCCGGTTCGATTCTTCCAGCTCCTCCAGCGCGATATTGATCAGCTCGCCCAGATTAGCCGCCGTCCGCCGCTGGTACAGATAGTCAAACGTGCCGTGCTCCGCCACCACGAAGCGTTCCAGCCGCATCGCCCGCTCCGCGCGCTGCTGGTCGCCGCCGTACTTCGTCAGCAGCTCCGCGCGGCGCTCCTTCCACACATCGCTTAGGTACTTCACGAACAGCATCGTCAGCACGTAATCCTTGTACTGCGACGGGTCCACCACGCCCCGAAAGGTGTCGCACGCGCGCCACACCACATTGTTAATTTCCGCTTGGGTAAGCTTAGGAGAGAAGAGATCAGCCATTATCAGCAAAGATGTCGTATGTTTGGGCGCCAATCGGCCTGTGCCGGTCGGTCATATTTCTGATTGCCAGTCACGCCGGAGGTCGCGGGTTCGAGTCCCGTCCGGACCGCCTAAGTGCGTAAAGAATTGGAGAGTAGCAACAGGGGTTCGATTCCCCTACGGACTGCCAGGGTTGGGGGCGGAGGGTGGTAGTCAAAAGGTTTAAGGTTCGACTCCTTACACGACCACTCTATGGAGTAGGTGAGCCACCCAACGCATTCCACAACAAAAGAAAATACTCGGCCTCCGCCTGAAGAAGCACTTCTAGGTGTGGTAGCGGGCGAGCCTTGGTGTGCAGCTTGCCGGTACACAACTCCACGATTCCGAAGGTAGTCCCCGCCGCAAGCTCATCCGGGAAGAAGTGCCACAAGCAGTTTAGCAGAAACTGCCGTGAGTCGCGCGTCATCGGGTCCTTCTGCATCCATAGCAACACCACATGGCGGCGCCCATTGATGGTCAACCCCAAATGCGGCCGGATTCGGAGCACTAGTTCGCGGTAGCGCCAATTCGTGGCCGGCGGCGAAAACCACGACACCTTCTTCCGACCTAGCAGGGTCTTATAATTATCGAGATAGAGCGTGTACAACGGGTGTTTCTTCGGGCTAACACGCGCTAGCAGCTCACGACGCAGCATATCCACGGTGTTCCCTTTCTGGTGCATCGTCAGTAAGCCCCGTAATAGGGGCCAGTAGAACACCTTCGTAAGGTCAAAGTCGGTGGCAAGCATACTCTGCACTGCTTGCCGCTTCTTATGACCAGTGTGTTGCAGGAAAACAGCGAGCTTGTTGAGGGAAACCGAGAGCGTCGGTGTGGAGGTCAATGACATTAGCGAGAAGAAAAAAAGGCGAGGGATTTAATCGACAATCGGCTCCAGTCCCGCCACAAAGGCCAGCTGGTAGAACTGTTCTTTCTGCCGACGGAGCTCGTCGGTCAAGCGCTGCTCATCCTGCCACAGCTGTAGCAAGCGGGCGCGTCGGCGTTGTTCCTGGATCGGCGGCAGCGGAATTACCACGCTCAGTAGGTCCGCCTTATTCAGGCTCTGTACTGCCGTGCTACGCGTAATGCGCTCCCGCCACTGTCGTTGCGCCCACCCGTGGTTAAGGTAAGCCGCCAGGTAAGCCGGGTCCAGCACGTTGGCGTCCGGCCGAATCATCATAAAGCTCTGGGCCGCCGCCATCCCGGTCATCGTATCCGTCACCAGATAAGCCGAATGCTGCGCGCCGCGCGCCGTAAAAAGCACGTCCCCGGCCCGTACCAGCGCCGGGTCATCTTCCTTCAGCTGCACCATCGGCCGGTGCCGATCTATCAGCCCTCCAGAAGCGTTCAAGTCACCCGGCAGCAACAGCATGGCGTTACCATCCGCTACCGGTCGTGCCAGCGTCCCGAAGCGAATGTCCGCCACGGCCCCGAGTACCACTTGTTCAACTTTCCGGGCTTGCATTGTCATACTTTCCGCTGCAAAGGTAAACACAGGCCCGGAGACAATGCTAATTTTTTCTCAGAAAAGTTTTTTGGTAGGTCAATACAAAGCCGCCTCTTGCCTGATACCCTCGCTTGTCTTTCACTCCCTGACGTCGTAAGACCGCAGCCAATACATTAAGGCTCGGCTGCTATCTGCTACCGCTGCCTCACGCCACGGCCTTACCTCTTGCCCAATCCGGCAAGTACGCTACCTGAATGTTCAAGCCATCCCGCTTCACTTTGAAGTCCGCGCGCCGCTTCATCGCTTCTGTCCGCACGAAGTAGTACAGCTCCCCTTTCATCTGGTTGAGCTTAATCAACGTCGTACCCATCCGGCTACCGATTACGCCAACCGGCTTTTCAGACGTCGTCACCTCCGCCGATACCAGCACCACCCCTTGGTGAGTTGCCCGCAAGTCGGGCTCCCGGTAGTCACCCGTCTGCCGGGGGTTCCATTCCCACGTTGCATCTGCCGGCATTCCCGGCAATGCCTGCAAATAGTGCCGTGCCTTCAGGATCAGATGCTCGTGCTGTAGCTGGTTCAAGTGCTCATACACCTCCCGGCGTATCGTACTCAAGCTCAGAATAGCCTCCCCCACCTCATCGGGTATGTGCTGCGTCAACCGTTGCAGGTTTTCCAGCAGCGCCCGCGTCTGCGCCAGCACACGCAGTTCCTCCTCTTCTGGTAGAAGCCTTTTCATTCCGGTAGCACCTTTTCCTGCCCCTGATATATCCTCGGGTCCAGCAGCTGCCGATGCACCGGCTTCACCTCCCGGGCATAAAGATAGTCGTCAATCAACTGCCGCCCTTCGGGCGTCTAGTTCAGGTAATAGCTCATAAAAGCCACTCGCAATTCCAGGTTCGGGTGCGACGACTCCGCGTCCGGCAGGAAAAGAATCTGCGGCGAGCCAAAATTCTGGATAGTCCGCTTGCCCGACAGCATAAAGCTCACCCCCGGCCCCCGTGCGTGCTGTTAACAGGTCTCCAGACCTGCGGCGCGGCAGCGCCTCCAACGCTGCCCTCCCCCGAAGATCGCCCCCCTTCCCTCACCTCTCCCCCGCACCTACAGCATACCTACCCCGCCCCTAAAGGCAGGCTAACCCGACTCAGTACTATACACAGCGCATACTAAACGCATTCAAGCCGCGTCCACCCCCCGGTTTCGTCCTATCGCGCTCCCCCGCTTCCTCACCCCAGCACCCAGCGCATCGTTGTGGCATTGCGTGGCCGGTCGTATGCCGTGGCCACTAGCCTACTTCCCGCCTCAACCATTCCTTGCACGGCATAGTGCCACCAGTCGGCCGGGTTCGCGGTGCTTGGAGGTATGGCCTCGCCTTCTTCCAGCAGGGTGCCGTTGGGGGCTTCCAGTTGCACCCATACGCGCGTTACTTCGAAGTCGTCGGTTGCTTGTACGCGGATGGTTTGGCCGGGGGCCAGGGGGAGGGTTGGGGCGGCGTAGGCTACTATGCGGGGTGGGTTGCGCGCATCGGCCAGGGCTACGTGGTAGGGCGAGCGCAGCTTGGGTGTCTGCCGGGCGGCGTAGTGGGGGCGTAGCTCGGGGTCGCGCATCACCTGGTTGCCGAAGGCCGCTGCTTCCCGAAACCCTTGCTGGTTGGCGGCCTCGCGGGGGTGGGGCTTGCGGTTTTGCGGCTTCGGGGCGGCCGCAATCACGGCCGGCGAACCGTCGGCCTGCTGCCGGAAAACCAATCCTCCTACCTTCCCCGAAATGCCCTGCGTCAGGGCGTTGGTCGCGCGTGCCATAGCTGCTGGTGCTGTAACGATCTCCCGAATATACCCGGTTGGGCTGGCCCGCCAACCGCCGCGTCAGCGGGCGAGTTCGGTCTGCGGCTGCCTACGTTGCTGCGGCCCGTGGGGGTGGCCGGTCGGCCGGTCTTACGCCCCTGGCCGGCTTCGGCTGGCCGAAGCCGGCCAGGGGGACGCTGCCGGACTGGCCCCTCACCCACCGCTGACCGCCTCCACTGCCGGTTGCGCAGCGCCCGCTGCCCGAAGGCGGCCGTTTGCCGGGCGCATGACAAACGTCACCCGGCCGGGCGATAATCGTCATAGGGAGGGCGGTGGGGAGGGGGGAATTTTGCAGCAGGGTTTTTTACGTACTGCGCCAAAAGCACATTGATAACGGGAACCCCGTAACTTTTTGACAGCCAATGGTCTGTCTTGCAGCTTGCCGCTAGAAGCTTATGGCTAGCTACTTACCCCCCACTCCGATGCACGCCCAAAACCAACACCTCCTCGACGCCCTCCACGATTGCCTCGCCGTCTGCGAGCAGTGCGCCACCGCCTGCCTCAGCGAGCAGGACGTGCAGATGATGGTCAGCTGCATCCGGCTCGACCGCGACTGCGCCGACCTCTGCGCCCTCACGGCCCGCTTCGTGGCCCGTGACTCAGCCCACGCCGCCCATCTGCTGACGCTGTGCGCCGATATCTGCCAGGCCTGCGCCGCCGAGTGCGGCAAACACGCCCACATGGCCCACTGCAAAGATTGCGCGGCGGCCTGCCTCCGCTGCGAGCAGGCGTGCCGCGTGGGTTTGCAAGCCTAAGCCAGGCCGCGCGCGACGGCGGACGGCCGCCGTCGCGTGCGGCTTGTCGCGGCTGCTTTCGGCGGCTGATTTCCCCGTTGATTTTGCTTTATCCGATGAGAAATTTCGCTTCCCTCCTACCCGTGCTGCTCGGCTTCGGCCTCAACCTGGGCCTCAGCACCGGCGCTTACGCCCAAGCCAGCCATCAGGCCGCTACCCAGCCGGTCGTGGGTACGCTACCGTCTGACTACTGTCTGATGAAGGAGGGCAAAATGATGCTGGTGCAGCAAGGCCCGCTGGTGACGCCGATGACGGCGAATATGACGATGCGGGATGGATCGATGTGCCTCACCGACGGTACCTGCAAGCGCCCGGATGGCACCCTGATCAAGATCAAAGAAGGCGAGTGTATGCTGATGGATGGGCGGATGACGATGCACCCCGGCGCGGGGCAGCGCCCCCCGATGAAGGCCGCCAAGCCGGAAAAGAAACGCAGGTAAGCATTGCACCAAAAGCAAATGGATAACGTGAGCCTCGCAACCTTTTGACGCCCACTGGCCTGGCTTGCCGCTTGCAGCTGAAAGCTTATGGCTAGCCACTTAAGCGCCGCCGGATCGCGAAACCGCCCCCCACCCCCGGCATCGGCCCGAATGCAGCGGCCGCGCCCGTCCCCTGACCGCCATGACCGACATGACCGACGCGGCCGAAAACATCTACACCCCGCACCAGCGCCACGTACTGCTCATTGCGGCGCTGCTGGCGCTGGGCGGGCTGACGCTCCTGGGGTTGGCGAGCTACCTGTCGTCTTTTTTGGGCGCGGGCATCCTGTATGTGGTACTGCGGCCGTGGTTTGCGGCCCTGGTACACCGGCGCGGCTGGAACCGGCAACTGGTGGCGGCGCTGCTGCTGCTGTTTACGGTGGTGGTGCTGGTGATTCCGTTTTATGCGCTCAGCGCGATGCTGTTCGAGCGGCTGCGCAACATCGGGCAGTACACCGATCAGGTGCTGACCGTGGTACGCCGCCTGGAACGCCTGACGGGCGTGGCCTTTACGAGTGAGCCGAACGTGCGGGCGCTGCTGGGGCAGGCGGCCGGTCAGGCCGGCCGGTGGTTGCCGTTGCTGGCGGAGGGGCTGCTGCACCTGGCGGTGGTGGTGGGGCTGCTGCTGTTTACGCTCTACTTCCTGTTCGTGCAGGAGGAGCTGTTTCTGCGGAACCTGCGCCGTTACCTCCCGTTCCGGGCCGTGACGCTCGATCAGCTCTGGGCGGCCCTGCACAGCAACGTGCAAGCCAACGTACTGGGGCAGGTGCTGATTTCGGCGGTGCAGGGCACCTGCACGGGTTTGCTACTGGCCGTTTTTGGGGTGCCCGACCCGGTATTTTGGGGAGCGGTGGGCTTTTTCGCGGCCTTCATTCCGGTGTTGGGGACCCCGCTGGTGTGGGGGCCGGCGGCGCTTTACCAGTTCGCGCACGGCGCCAACTGGCAGGGCGCGGGCATTCTGCTGGTGGGGGCGCTGGTGGTGATGAACGTCGATAACCTGTTGCGCATTTTGCTGGCGGGCCGCCTGGGCCACGTGCACCCGCTCGTGACGCTGGCCGGCGTGGCGCTGGGCGTGAAGCTGTTCGGCATTATGGGGTTGGTTGTCGGGCCGCTGCTGCTTTCCTATCTGGGGGTGCTGGTGCGGGTTTTTGCCGACGAAAACCGCCAGTCGCACGGGGCGGCTGGCCCCGCTGCCCCCTCGCCCACCCCACCGCCCGCTCCCTTGGCAGGCCACTGGTGCGGCCCACCCGAAGCCGACGGGCGCCCCCCCGGCGCCCCGGCGAATTGACAAACGTCAGCTTTTCGGCCGCTAATCGTCATGGTACAGGGCGGCCCAAACGCCCAATTTTGTACCATCAGTATTCCTCGCTGCGGACGCCGACAAGCGCCCGCCTCACGCCCACTCGTATGATTATTCCCTCGTTTTTGTTTACGGCGCTTTTGTTTGCCACGATGGTGGCGCTGGGCTGGCACTACCGGGCCAGCCGGATGCAGCCGTACCCCGGCGTGTAGCTTTTTCGGACCCGCGCCGCCCCTGTCGTAACGGATTGGACGCGCGGGTCTTTGGGGTATTTTCTTCGTTTTCATCACCTCCCTTACCCATTCGACACCGTGCAGACGCTTGATATACTACCGCTTTCCACCACCGAGCAGTATCTGCTCGACGAAGACATTACGGCGGCCGTGGAGGGGTTACTCCTGACCAAAAAAGGGGTCGCTTCGCACCTGATGGACGTAACGACCGCCAACGGCATCGTGGAGCTGACGGGCTTCACCGATAACCTGCTGGCGCGGACGCGGGCCGAGGAAATTGCCCTGGCGGTGCGCGGGGTGCGCGGGGTGGTCAATGAATTGGTGATTCGGACGGCCTACGTGCCCGATCTGGACTTGCAGGACGACGTAACGCGCGCCCTCGCCGACGACCCCGCCACGGCGGAGTACAATAACGTACGCTGCACCGTGGCCGACGGCGTGGCGACGCTCGACGGCACCGTGCAGTCGTGGGCGGAGAAGGAGTTGGTGTTGCATGTGCTGCAAGGCATCCGCGGAGTCCATCGGATTTCGGCGGACGGCCTGACGATTCATCGCGGAAAGGTCTTCAACTCCGATGAAGAAATCACCATCCAGATCGAGCAGCGCCTCAACTGGGACATTCGCGTGAACAGCGCGCTGGTGCACGTGCGCACCCTGAGTCAGAACGTCTACCTGACGGGCAAGGTGGGCACGGCCGACGAAAAAGCCCGGATAGTGGCCATTGCGTATCAGACGGGGGCGGCCCACGTCGACGCCCGCGATCTGGACGTGGCGTATTGGGCACTGGGGCCGGAGCTGCGGCGCGACAAATTCGCGTACAAAACCGATGGCGCCATTGCCGACGCCGTGCGCGACACCTTCCGCTACGACCCGCGCGTGCTGTCGTCGGAAGCGCTGGTCAGCGTGCGCGAGGGCGTAGTAACGCTCACCGGCACCGTGAGTAACCTGCTTGCCAAGCGCGCCGCCGAGCAGGATGCGCGCAACGTGGTGGGCGTGTGGGATGTACACACCCTGCTGAAAGTGCGCGCCGAACGCCACTCGCCGGACGGCGAGATCCGGGAAGCCATCCTGCACGCGCTGGCGCGCAACCCGTACCTGAGCGCCGTGGATTTTCGGGTGAATGTGCAAAACGGGAAAGCCACGCTGTACGCGAGCGTCGATACCCATTTCGAGCAGGAACAGGCCACCGATGTGGCGGCCGGCATCAACGGCGTGGCGGAAGTCGAGAACCGGATGGAAGTGCCTCCCAACCCCGACCGCAACGGCCTGTTGGCCATTTTCAGCGGTACGGGGACCTCGCACCCGGCGGCGAGCGCCAACCCCGACCACGCCCTGACCGAACGCATCCGCAGCCGGTTTTACTGGTCGGTGGGGCTCCACGATCAGCCGGTGCAGGTGGAAGTGGAGAACGGCCGCGCGACGCTCACCGGCACCGTGACCTCGTGGCACGACCGCAAGCAAGCGGCCCTCGACGCCTACGAAGTGGGTGCCCGCGACGTGAACAACCACCTGCGCGTGGCGAGTGCGCCCCGGCAGTTAGGCGCGGGCCTATAACCGCCCTGCCGCCGATGACTGCCGCTCCACCGACCCGCTCCGGCGGACTGAACGCCGCCCGCTCGGCCCTCGCCACCAGCGCGCGCACCTTGTATATGGCGCGGGAAGCCGACGCCACGATGGCCTGGGACGGACGGGCGGAAGACGCGCATTGGCCGCTCCCGCCCGCCGTCCCGCGCGTGTCGGCGGCGGATCGGCCGGACGGGCGGTTCGCTAAGGTGCCCGGGTTGCGCACCGCCTGATCCTCCTTATCTCCTTCTTTGCCCCCATGACGCTCCACACTCCCGTGAATTTCGTGACGCCACCAATCGTCGTCCTGACCGATTTTTTCGCCGTTTCCAACCGCGCGCTATCCTACGCTGCGGGGTTGGCGGTGCCGCTGCACACGCAACTGGTGCTGCTGCACGTACGCCACGACGGCCTGCTGGCGCCCTACGAATACAGCAGCTACTACACGCGGTGGGGCGAGCAGAAAACCGCTCAGGCGCTGCACAAGCTGGCCGCCGACCAGCCCGTGCCCACCGCCGTGGAGGTTTCGGAGGCGTGGCTGCCCGATGCCGTGCGGGAGGCGGTGCGGCTGCACCAGCCGCTGCTGCTGGTACTGGGCCGGGCGGGCGCCGCCAACCCGCCGGAGGGCATCGTGATTCGCACGGCGATGAATCTGCTCCAGGAGGCGCCGTATCCGCTGCTGCTGGTGCCATCGGTGGGGTGGGACGTGTACCCGCCGCGGCGCCTGCTGATGGCCGTCGATGGCGAACCCTTCCGACTTTGTCCGCACCACGACGTGGTGCGCCGACTGCTGCGGGCCACGCTGGCCTCGTTTCACGTGGTGCACGTCATCGATGAAAACCACGGCGAAGGGCCGGCCGCCGACGTGCTGGACACGATCCGCGCCAACGATTTGGTGGATACGCTGCCGGAGGGCGATAGCCACGAAGTGTTTCAGCCGACGGTAGTGGGGGGCATTATGCACGAGATTGCCCGCCACGACGCCGACCTGCTGGTGGTGGTCGCGCGGCGCCACAGCCTGCTGGGGAGCCTGTTTCACGAAAGCATTACGGCGCAGCTCCTGCGCGAAAGCCCCATTCCGGTGCTGTTGCTGCCGGCGGAGGATTGAGGGGTTGAGTTGCCCGTCAGGCGCCGGCGCATTCCGCGCGCGGCCATTCTCTACCCTACTTACTTCTATGGACTATCACGTTACCTCGGTCGAGGATGTCGCCCAATCGCTGCACACCTCGCCGGCCGGGCTCGACCCCGCCACGGCGCAGCAGCGGCTCACCGAGCACGGCAAAAACCAGATCGAGGACGCCAAAAAGAAAACCATCTGGCAGCTCCTGCTGCATCAGCTGGCTGATGTGATGATTTTGGTGCTGCTGGCGGCGGCCCTGGTATCGGGGCTGGTGGGCGAGCTGAAATCGACGTACGTCATTCTGGCCATCGTCGTCCTGAACGCAGTGGTCGGGTTCATTCAGGAGTACCGGGCCGAAAAGGCGATGGAAGCCCTCCAGAAGATGGCCGCCACGCAGGCGCAGGTGCTGCGCAACGGGCAACCCGTGAAAGTGGCGGCGGCCGATCTGGTGCCCGGCGACGTAGCAGTGCTGGAAGCCGGCAACGTCATTCCGGCCGATGTGCGGTTCATCGAAACGTTTACGCTGAAAGTCGATGAATCGTCGCTGACGGGGGAATCGGCCAACGTCGAGAAGAAACCCGAGGTGCTGCCCGCCGGCGAGTACCCGCTCGGCGACCGGCTGAACCTCGGCTACAAAGGCACGTTCGTGACCAACGGCCGGGCTACGGCCTACGTCGTGGCGACCGGGATGAACACCGAGCTGGGGCGGATCGCGAAGCTGATCCAGACCGACGAAACCGCTACGCCCCTTCAGAAGCGACTGGCCACCCTCGGCAAGCGCCTGGCGGCCGTGGCCGTGGGCATCGGCCTGCTCTTTTTCGGGGTGGGCTGGCTCCGCGACGAGCCGCTGCGCGAGCTGTTGCTGGTGTCGATCTCGCTGGCCATTGCGGCGCTGCCCGAAGCGTTGCCGGCCCTGGTTACCGTTTCGCTGGCGCTGGGAGCCAGCCGGTTGGCCAAAAGCAACGCCCTCATTCGGAAGCTGCCCGCCGTGGAAACCCTGGGGTCGGTGACGTACATCTGCACCGACAAAACCGGGACGCTGACGGTCAATAAGATGACGGTGGAAGAAACGGACGTTTCGCCCGATTTCGTGCTGTCGGTTTTGGCCAACGCCGACGCGCTGCCGACGGCCATGGCCCTCAACAACGACGTAACCAAAGGCGACGACGGTGCCTGGGTCGGCGACTCCACGGAGGTGGCCCTGGTGCAGTACGCCGCCGACAACAAATACGAGCGGACGGCGCTGGAAGCTAAATTTCCGCGCATCGCCGAGCTGCCCTTCGACTCTGACCGGATGTGTATGACGACGCTGCACCAAACCGATCAGGGCGTGCTGGTGCTCACCAAAGGCGCAATGAGCGCCCTGCTGGAGCAGCTCGACGCCGACCAGCAAGCCGCCATCCCCGACCTGCGCACCCGCACCGACGCAATGGCCGGCAAGGGCTACCGGGTGCTGGGCTACGCCGGCAAGCTGCTGCCCGCGCTGCCCCCAACTCTCGACCCGGCGACCGTCGAATCGGGCCTACACTTCATGGGCTTTGCGGGCCTGATCGACCCACCCCGTCCCGAAGCCCGCCAGGCCGTAGCCGAATGCAAAGCCGCCGGCATCGTGTCGGTGATGATCACCGGTGACCACAAGCTGACCGCCCAGGCGATCGCCGAGAGCTTAGGCATCGTGTCGTCGGCGGACGATGTGGTGCTCACCGGCCCCGAGCTCACCAAGCTGGATGACGCGGCCTTCGGCGAGATCGTGGAAAAAGTGCGGGTATATGCCCGGGTCGATCCCGCCCAGAAGCTACGCATCATCAGCGCGCTGCAGGCCCGCCACCAGTTCGTGGCGATGACCGGCGACGGCGTGAACGACGCGCCCGCGCTCAAAAACGCCGACATCGGTATTGCGATGGGTATCACCGGGACCGAAGTAGCCAAGGAAGCCTCGCACCTCATTCTGCTCGACGACGACTTTGCCACCATCGTGGAAGCGGTAAAGCACGGGCGCCGGATTTATGACAACATCCTGAAGTTCATCCGCTACATCATGGCCGGCAGCGCGGGCGAAATCTGCGCGCTCTTTTTAGCGCCCCTCTTCGGTTTGCCCGTCCCGTTGCTGGCCATTCACATTCTGTGGATCAACCTGATCACCGACGGCCTGCCCGGCCTGGCGTTCGCGTACGAGCCCTCCGAGAAGAACACGATGCAGCGCCCGCCCATCGACCCGCGAAAAACCATTTTTGCCGATGGGCTGGGCTGGTTCATTCTATGGGTCGGGTTGCTGGTGGGCGGCATCACCATCGGGATGCAGGCCTGGGCCATTCGCGCGGAGGTAGCGCACTGGCAGACGATGGCGTTCAGCGTCCTGTGTTTCAGCCAACTGGGCCTCGCGCTCGCCATTCGCTCCCCGCGCGAGTCGGTGTTCAGCCTGGGCCTGCTGGCCAACAAGCCGATGCTCGGGGCCCTGGTGCTGACGTTTGGCCTTCAGCTGATGATCATCTACGTTCCGTTCTTCAACGACCTCTTCACCACGCAGCCGCTGACGTGGGCGGAATTGGGAATAACGCTGGCCGTTTCGAGTGTCGTTTTCTGGACGGTAGAGCTCGTGAAGCTGGTCGGCCGCCGGCGCAAGCCCCAACCGGATGTAGCCGCGCCTCAACCGCTGCATACGGCGTTGGCGGGTGCCTGAGTTGCGGGTGGCGGCGGCGGATTCTTTTCTTTCTTTTCATTTCTTTTCATCATCCCCTTACCCGCCTCCACGATGAGTGCTTCCATTATTGTCCTGACCGATTTTTCGCTCGCGGCGGAGCGGGCGCGGGCGTACGCGGCGGGGTTGGCGCGCGCCCTGCACGCGGAACTGCATCTAGTCCACATCTATCTCCCGCCGGCCACCACCTTTTCGATTAGCCTCGCGCTGCAGGAAACGAATGCGCGCTACGTGCGAGAGATGCGCCGGGCGCTGGACGAGTTGGCGGCCGACCTGCCGGTGCCGGCCACCGCCGAGCTGATCGAAACCGACTGGGATGAAGCTGTTCAGCAAACATTGAATAAGTACCGCCCCTTGCTACTGGTAGCGGGCCTGACGACCACGGACGGGCAGTTAGACGACTGGTTCAGCAACCGGACGCTGCCGCTGGTGCGCCAAACGGGGTACCCGTTGCTGCTGATCCCCGCCGACCTGCCCGATTCGGCGATCCATCCCCCCCGGCGGGTGGCGCTGGCCGTGGAAGACCGCGCTTTCCGGCTGGCCCCCAACGCAACGGTGGTGGCGCCGTTATTCGACTCGCTTGGTACTGAGGTCGTCACCGTTGTCGTCCTGACTTCCGACGACTGGAGCGGCGGCCATACCGGGTTGAGCGCCGCCCGCGCGTGTGGGCTGGCCGCCGGTATGCCGCACAGCGTCCTGCACAAGGTCGGCGGCGAGCAGCCCGCCGCCGGTATTCAGCACGCCGTGGCCACGCTGGCGGCCGATGTGCTGGCCCTGCTCGACCGGGGCCACGATTGGGTGGACAAGCTATTCATCGACAGCGTGACCGATCAAGTCCTGCGGCAGACGCAAACGCCCTTGCTGCTGCTGGCGGCGAACGACGCGCTGCCGGAAGATTAGCCGGTTGGCCCGCTGCTTCTCCCGGTTGGTTCCACGCATTTCCATCTACCCCGATCTATGCTCACCCTCGTTGCTTTCGCAAATTTTTACCCCGCCGGCCGCCACACCACGCAGTACGCCAACACGCTGGCTGAGGCGCTGGACGGCAAGCTCGTGCTGCTGCACGTCAACCACGCGGCTGCATACGACCCGTATGAAGGAATCGGCGAGAGCTTCCGGCAGGCCGCGCAGGACCGGCAACTCGGGACGGCCGAAGCGCTCGCACAGCAGGCGCGCGGGTTGTCGAGCCACCCTACCGTGGAAGTTGCCACCGACCTGTTGCCCGCCGTGGCGCAGGACGTGGCCGTCCGTCATTACCCGGTTCTGTTCGTTATCAGTCAGCCCGACCCGGCTCGCCCGGAGGCAGTGGGCGTGGTAGCGGCGTGTGTCGAGTTGTTGCGCGCCGGCCATTACCCGTTGCTGGTCGTGCCACTGGCTACTCCGGCCGAGCAGTTCCCGCGGCGGATCCTGATTGCTGCGGACCGCGAGGCTTTCGCGCTGATCCCGGCGGCGCAGCCCCTACGCCAATTGCTGGCGCAGCCCGACACCACCGTCTTCGTCGCCCATGTGTCGGAAGTGGCAGACGACGAAGGCTGCGCCCTGGCGTTACACGCTGTGCAAACCAGCGGCCTGACCGAAGGCCTGCCCACTCCGGAACTGCGAGGCTACCAGTACGACGACTACGAATCGGGCGTCCTCGCGGCCGTGCAGGATACCCAGGCCGAATTGGTGGTGGTGCTGGCCCGCCCGCGCAGCTACTTGAGCGCGCTGTTTCACCGCAGCGTTACGGCGCAGTTGCTCAAACGGTGCCCCGTGCCGGTGCTGGTGCTGCCAACCGCGCCCGAGGTCGAGGAGGAATCGCCCAGCGATTCGGCCAATCTTACGGCCGTGGGGCAGTGGACGAATGCGGTGCTTTCCGGCCTAAGTCCGGCCTCTTGATGGCGCCCGCCCAAGCAGTTGGTTCCAGCCCCGGCGCCATGACAGCTTATTACCCCCTCCACCCGTGAACCCTACAAAATCGGCCTTCCTAACCCTGAACGGCGGGTCTTCAAGCATCAAGTTCGCGGTGTATGAACCCGTTGAGCCGCCAAAACGCGGGCTGCACGGTAGCCTCGCCCGCATCGGTCTGCCTGACCCGACCCTGACGTTCACCGGCCCCGCCACCGACGCGCCCGTCAGCATCCCGGTGGCCGCCGCCGACCCCGCGACCGCCGTGCGGGTGCTGGTTGAGTGGCTCGAAAAACAGCCGGTTTTTGCCGACATCACGGCTATCGGCCATCGGGTGGTGCACGGTCTGGCGCATCAGGAACCCGAACGCATCACGCCGGAACTGCTCGCGGAGCTGAAGCGCATCCGCGCCTACGACCCCGACCACCTACCGCTGGAAATCGCGCTGATCGAGGCTTTCCGGCAGCGCCACCCCCGGCTCCCGCAGGTCGCCTGTTTCGACACGGCGTTTCACCAGTCGATGCCGCGCGTCGCGCAGCTACTGCCGCTGCCGCGCCGCTTCGATGCGCAGGGCATCCGGCGCTACGGTTTCCATGGGCTTTCCTACGCGTTTCTGATGCAGGAGCTGGGCCGGATTGCGGGTTCCGAAGCTGCCGCCGGCCGCGTGATTCTGGCGCACCTGGGCAACGGCGCGAGTCTGGCGGCGGTGCAGGGCGGCCGGAGCGTGGACACCACGATGGGCTTCACCCCCACCGGCGGCCTGCCGATGGGCACCCGCCCCGGCGACCTCGACCCCGGCGTACTCTGGTACCTGCTGCAAACCGAAAAGCTCACGCCCGACCAACTCAATCACCTGCTCAACCACGAGTCGGGTCTGCTGGGCGTTTCCGAAACCTCCTCGGATATGCGCGACCTGCTCGCCGCGCAAGCCACCGACGTGCGCGCCGCCGAAGCCGTCGAGCTGTTCTGCTACCAGACCCGTAAAGGCATCGGCGCCTTCGCGGCCGTGCTGGGCGGGCTCGATACGCTGGTTTTCGCGGGGGGCATCGGCGAAGGCGCGGCCGAAGTCCGCCGCCGCGTGTGCAGCAGCCTGGAGTTTCTGGGCATCAAGATCGACGAAGCGCGCAATGCGGAACACGCGCCCGTTATTTCCACCGAAACCAGCCGCGTCACCGTACGCGTCATCGCCACCGACGAAGAGCTGATGATTGCGCAGAGCGTGAGGCGAATGCTGGAAGCTGGCCACCGGTAGCGGTCAAGCGGCTCGTCAGACCGCTCCTAGCGGTCTGACGAGTTTCGCCAGCCTCTTGTGCGCTACGTGCGAGAGCCGTCAGACCGCCGGGAGCGGTCAGCCGGCGGCTGACGCATTTGCACGTAGCGATTCGCGCCGCCTAATCACCGTCCCAACTCCTCTACACCCCACCATGAACAACCCCACCCCACCCCTCTCCCCCGAAGCCGCCGACCACCTCCACGCCTACTGGCGGGCGGCCAACTACCTGTCCGTCGCGCAGCTTTACCTGCGCGATAACCCGCTGCTGCGCGAGCCGCTGCTGCTCGAACACGTCAAGCGGCAGCAACTCGGCCACTGGGGCACTACCCCTGGGCAGAACTTCATCTACGCGCACCTCAACCGGGTTATCCAGCGCGACGATTTGAATATGTTCTACATCTCCGGCCCCGGCCACGGCGGGCCGGCGGTAGTGGCGAATACGTATCTGGAAGGCACGTACAGCGAGGTGTACCCCGAAATCAGTCAGGATGAGGCGGGCTTGCGCAAGCTGTTCCGGCAATTTTCGGCGCCGGGGGGCATCTCCAGTCATGCTTCGCCCCAAACGCCCGGCTCGCTGCACGAGGGCGGCGAGCTGGGCTACTCGCTCAGTCACGCCTTCGGCGCGGTGTTCGACAACCCTGACCTGATTGCCGCCTGCGTCGTGGGCGATGGCGAAGCCGAAACCGGCCCGCTGGCCACGTCGTGGCATGGCAACAAGTTTCTGAATCCGGCCACCGATGGCGTGGTGCTGCCCATCCTGCACCTCAACGGCTACAAGATCTCGAACCCCACGGTGCTGGCCCGCATCACCCCCGAAGAGCTGGAGCAGCTCCTGCGCGGCTACGGCTGGACGCCCTACTTCGTGGAAGGCCACGACCCCGACCTGATGCACCCCGCGATGGCCGCCGCCCTCGATCAGGCGCTGGCCGACATCGCCGCCATCCATCACCGCGCCCGCACCCTCGGCGACGGCACCCGCCCGCGCTGGCCGATGATCGTGTTGCGCTCGCCGAAGGGCTGGACGGGACCGAAAGTGGTCAACGGCAAACCCAATGAAGGCACGTTCCGCGCCCACCAGGTGCCAATTACCATTTCCGAAAAGACGCCCCCCGAAAACCTCGCGCAGCTCGAAAGCTGGCTGCGGAGCTACCGGCCGGAGGAGTTATTCGACGCCGACGGCCGGCTGCTGCCAGAACTGGCCGCCCTGGCGCCCACCGGCGACCGGCGGATGGGTGCCAATCCGCACACCAACGGCGGACTGCTGCTGCGCGCCCTGCACCTGCCCGACTTCCGCGAGTACGCCGTGCCCGTACCCGCCCCCGGCGCGGTGCTGGCGAGCGATACGTTCGTGGCGGGGCAGTTTCTGCGCGACGTGATTCGGCGGAACCAGACGCCCAATAACTTCCGCATCTTCGGTCCCGACGAAACCGCCTCCAACCGATTGGAAGCGGTGTTTGAAGCCACCAACCGGCAGTGGGACGCTGAAATCGAGGAAAACGACCAGTTTCTGGCCCCCACCGGCAGCGTGGTCGAGATGCTCAGCGAACACCAGTGCGAGGGCTGGCTCGAAGGCTACCTGCTGACCGGCCGCCACGGGCTGTTCAACAGCTACGAGGCGTTCATCCACATCGTGGGGTCGATGTTCAACCAGCACGCCAAGTGGCTCAAAACCACGCGCGAGATTCCGTGGCGCCGGCCGCTGGCGTCGCTCAACTACCTGCTCACGTCCACGGTCTGGCGGCAGGACCATAACGGCTTCACCCACCAGGACCCCGGCTTCATCGACCACGTACTGAACAAGAAGGCCGAGGTGGTGCGCATCTACCTGCCGCCTGACGCCAACTGCCTGCTCTCGGTGCTGGATCACTGCCTCCGCAGCCGCCACTACGTCAACGTGATGGTGGCCGCCAAGCACCCCGCCCCGCAGTGGCTTTCGATGGAGGCCGCCGAGAAGCACTGCGCCGAAGGCATCGGCATCTGGGCTTGGGCCAGCAACGATGCCGGCATCGAGCCGGACGTGGTGATGGCGTGCTGCGGCGACGTGCCCACCCTCGAAACCCTCGCCGCCGTCTCCATCCTGCGCGAACACCTACCGGCGGTAAAAATCCGGGTCGTGAACGTGGTGGATCTGCTCAAGCTCGGCCGCCACACCGAACACCCGCACGGCCTGACCGACGCCGACTTCGACGCCCTTTTCACCCGCAACAAGCCCGTCATCTTCGCCTTCCACGGCTACCCGTGGCTCGTGCATCGGCTGACGTACAATCGGGCCGGCAACAACAACATCCACGTTCGGGGTTACAAGGAGGAAGGCACCATCACGACGGCCTTCGATATGACCGTCCTCAACGAACTCGACCGTTTCCACCTCGTGCTCGACGTCATCGACCGCCTCCCCCAACTCGGCAACACCGCCGCCCACCTCAAACAACTCCTCAAGGATAAGCTCGTGGAGCATAAGCAGTACATCCGGGAAAACGGGGTCGATATGCCCGAAATCCTCAACTGGAAGTGGAATGCCTGAAACAATGAACCTGCCCGAACTGACCGCCACCGCCCAGGCCCTGATGACCGCCGACAAGGGCCTGCTGGCGATGGACGAAAGCACCGCCACCTGCAACCAGCGCTTCGCGGCGCTCGACATCCCGCCGACCGTGGAAGCCCGCCGCGCCTACCGCGAGCTGATCGTGACGGCGCCCGACCTCGGTAAGGCCATCAGCGGCGCCATCCTCGCCGACGAAACCATCCGCCAGAAAACTGCGAACGGCACCCCGTTCGTGGACGTACTGCGCGGGGCGGGCATCATCGCCGGTATCAAGGTGGATTTGGGCGCCAAGGAACTGGCCGGTTTTCCGGGCGAAAAAATCACCGAAGGACTCGACGGCCTGCGCGAGCGCCTGAGCGAGTACCGCCGCCTCGGCGCGCGGTTCGCCAAGTGGCGCGCCGTGATCGCCATCGGCGAGGGGCTGCCCACGACAGCGGGCCTCGAAGCCAACGCCCACGCCCTGGCCCGCTACGCCGCGCTGTGCCAGGAAGCGGGCCTGGTGCCCATCGTAGAGCCGGAAGTGCTGCTCGACGGCGCCCACTCGCTGGAGCGCTGCTTCGACGTGACCGAAACCACCCTGCGCCTCCTCTTCGCCCAGCTCTACGCGCAACGGGTCGCCCTGAGCGGCCTGCTGCTGAAACCGGCGATGGTGCTGCCCGGCAACGGCGCCCCCGCGCCGGCCACGGTCGAAGAAGTAGCCGACGCCACCATCACGTGCCTGCTGCGCGCCGTGCCCGCCGCCGTGCCGGGCATCGCGTTCCTGTCGGGCGGACAGTCGCCCCAGCAGGCCACCGACCACCTGCGCGCGATGCACTTCCGGTTTGGCAACAAGATACCGTGGGCGGTGACGTTCTCGTTCGCCCGCGCCATTCAGCAACCGGCCCTCGACATCTGGCGTGGGCAGGATGCCAACGTGCCCGCCGCCCAGGCCGCGCTGGTCGAGCGGGCTAACGCCAACCGCGCCGCCCGGCGCGGGCAGTAGCTTTCCTCAGAAAAATACTAGAATTCGACCACTTGATTAGACAAATTGTAACTTTTTCATTCCGGTCTAGACCGGAGCGCTGCGGAACGCGTTCCGCGACGCTCCGGCCCCGATCGACGCCGCAGGACGAAGGCCCGAACATTTGGGACTTTGGTCCTTTCTCGACCATGGCGCCGACCGTTCCGAATGGGGTGGGCCGGGGTACGGTGGGCACCCCACCTCCTTGGGAGAGTCGCCTCGCTTGGGCAGGACGCGGTCGAGAACCCGCTGTCGCCCCGTGCAGGTTCG
>JANPJM010000053.1:0-7312 GCA_031425525.1 Hymenobacteraceae bacterium
GGGGTCCTCCCCCCCGGGGGGGGGGGCAGCCCCCCCCCCCCCCCGGGGCGCCCCGGGCGGGGGGGGGGGGGGGGCGCCCCCCCCCCCGCCACCTGCATTCAGCACGCGGCGGGGGCGGCGGAGCTTCGCTCCACCCCACACTTACGCTAGCGGCACCCGTACCTCAACCGTGTAGCCGGTAGGCGCACGACCGGCGGAGAACGTACCGCCCAACACCGCCGCGCGTTCGCGCATGGTGCGGAGGCCGTTGCCGGTAATGGTCGTGGGTTCGCTGGCGGCGGCGGCGGGGCCGTCGTCGGCGATGGTCAGCAGGAGGTGACGGCCGTCGCGGCGCACGCGCACGGTTACCTGGGTGGCGTGGGCGTGCTTGACGATGTTGTGCAGGGCTTCTTTGTAGATGAGGTAGAGATTTTGGCGCCCCGTCAGGCCGAGCGACTGGTTCCGCAGCGCTTCCTCCAATTGAAAATCGAGTTCCAGATGGGCGCTGCCGAGGAGGTCGTAGGCATAGTCGCGCATGTGGTCGAGGACGCTCGCGAGCGAGTCGTGGCGGGCGTCGATGCTCCACACCACATCGCGCATCTGGCGCACGGCGGCTCTACTGGCGTCCACCAAACGCGCGAGGCGCTGGGGCTGGTCGGCGGGGCCGTACGTGCCGGCGCCGAGAAGCTGGGCTTCGAGCGAAATCTGCGTCAGCAGGCCGCCTACATCGTCGTGGAGATCGGCGGCGAGGCGCATTCGGAGGGCGTCGAGCTGGCGGCGGCGGCGGCGGCGCAACCACCCCACGCCCGCCAGCAACCCGGCCGCCGCTACCGCCAGCAGCGCCCGAAACCACCACCGCGCGTAGTACGGCGCTTCCACGGTCAGGCGCAGCACGGTTTGCGCGGGCTGCCAGCGACCGTCGGGACCGGCGGCGCGCAACTCCAGGGCGTAGGTGCCGGCGGGCGGACGCGGGTAGCGCAGCGTGCGGGTATCGGCCACCTCGTTCCAGGTGGTTTCGAGGCCGCGCAGGCGGTAGGCGAACCGGTGAAGCGCGGGGTCCACGAAATCGGCGAGGGCGTAGCGGAGGCTGAAAAACTCGGCCCCCGGCGCCAAGGTCAGCGGGTGCCCGGCGCGCAGGCCAAACTGCCGCACCCGCACGCGGCGCGCGGCGGGGTCGTGCCAGCGCAGCTCGGTGAGGAGGAGCGCGGCGCGCGGCGTGCGCGGCAGTTGGCGGGGCCACACGGCGGTCAGGCCGTTTACGGAACCGAACAGCAGCGCCCCGTTGCGCGTGGCGAGGGCCGAACCGTAGTTGAATTCGGCGTCGCTGAGGCCATCGGTTGCCAGAAAACGACGCACGTACTCGGTGCGTAGGTCAAGGACGCTCAGGCCGTTGTCGGTACTGATCCAGAGCAGCCCGAGGTGGTCGGGGAGGAGGCCATTTACGGCGTCGTTACTGAGCCCCTCGCGCTGCGTGAAGCGGCGTAGGCGATTGTTTTTTAGGGCCAACCGGCCCAGCCCATCGCTCGTGCCAATCCACAGCACCGAATCGCCGGGAGTAAACCACAGCGCCCGAACCCGACCCGGCAGCGCGGCGGGCCGCACCCGGCGCCGGAGCCGCCCGGTGGCTGCATCCAGCACGAACAGCCCCTCGTTGGCGCCGACCCACAGGTCTGTGCCACGGCGGGCCAGCGCGTAACAATTCAGCCCCGCCAACGCGGGCGGCAGCAGCTGGGTGGCGGTGCGGGTGGCGGGGTCGAAACGGAACAGGCCCGTCGAGCTGCCCAACCACAGGCCGCCGCGCCCATCGGCCAGCAATACCCGCACGAACAGGCGCAGCGGTTGGCCGGTGCGCGCGTCGCGCACTTCCACCTCGGTGGTACGGCGGGTGGCGCGGTCGAACCACAGCAGCGGGTTGCCGGTGGCTTCGCGGCTCAGCCACGCGCCGCGTCCGCCCGAATCGGGCAGCACCGAATACAGAATATCGGGCAGCGCCGTCCGCACGCGGTACGGCGCCGTCGGCCCGGCCCCGGCGCCCGCCACCGGCGCCAGCAGCACCAACCGCCGATACGAATTGACGAGCAGCTCGCCGTCCGGAAGCTCGGCCATTCCGCGCAGCGAAAACCGCTGACCGCTGCTGCTGTCGGGCGGTTGCGCGAGCGCCGTGCTGAACAGTGCCGCCTGCGGCTGCACGTGAAACAGACCGTTGGTGGTGCCCACCCACACGCCGCCGCGCCGGTCGGCGCGCAGGGCGGTGGCGGTGGCGCCGTAGGGCGCAAGGGCGGCCGAATAGTCGCGCCCGGCGCTGGGCACGCGCTGGTCGATCAGCCGCAATACGCCGCCTGCCCGGCTCAACCACAATTGGCCGGGTTGGGCCGTGGGCAGCAGCAGCGGCTGGCCGAAACTTTTGGGCGGCCCCAATGCGGTGGTGGTAGGCACGAACAGCCGACGCCGGTCGTCGAGGCGCAACAGGGCAGAGCGGCGGTCATCGACGGCCACGAGCGCGCCGGTGGCGTCGGCGGCGATGGCCGTCCAGACTTCAAACCCGATATCGGTGGTATATCGCCGGAGGGTATCGGTCGCCGACGTATAGGCAAACAGGTCGCCGCGCATCATGGCACTAAGCCACACGCGTCCCTGCCGGTCTTCGGCCACGGCATTGACCACCGGCGACACATCGGGCCGGGGCGTGGGCACCTGCGTTACGGCCGCAAACCGCCCGCCGGGCGTCAGGCGCAGCAGCCAGCCGGTGGTGGTGGTCGCCAGCAGCACGCCGCTTTTGGTGAGCAGCAGATGGCGCACCCACTGGTCGGGCGCGGCGGGGTTGGGGCGCGGAAACACCTGCACCGTGCCCGTGCGCAGATCGAGGCGCCACACGCTGCCGGGGCCGCCGAGCCACAGGGTGCGCCCCGCCGAATCGGCGGCGATGGTTTGCACTGCCCCCACGGGCAGCCGCAGCGGCTCGAACCGGGTGCCGTCGAATCGGCTCAGTCCCTGCTCGGTGCCTACCCACACGAAGCCGTCGGGCGTTTGCCACAGCGTATGGATACGCCGCTGCGGCAAGCCTTCGGGCAGGCCGTAGTAGCGCACGTCGGGCGGCAGCGCGGCGCGGGCGGCCGGCGCGGTCAGGAGCGCGGCCACCGCCAGCAGCAGAAGCGTAAGTAGCAGCGTCTTCATCGACTGGAATAACGGGCCACCCGCCGCCCGCCAGCAAGTTCGGGTTGAATCGGGAAATTTGGGGGGGATGTGGAGCGAAGCGTTCGGCGGGCGGCCGTCAGCGGCGGTACTTTTGGGCGATGCACGGTCGCCGGGTCAGATGGATGGGTTTTTTCAGGCGGCGGATTCCAGCGTCCGGCGGCGGGTGGTGGCTTCCGGTTGCGCTGACCTTGGTGGTGCTGACCGGAACACGGCCGCAACCGGCCCGCGCCGCGCCGCCCGCGAGTGCCGCCGTCGTGGCGCTCCTCGGCCCGGAGCCGCGCAATGTCCCCGCCTATCGTGCCGACATAGCGCGGCTGCACGCAAACGGCGCGGTGTGGGCGCCTGACGGCCTGAGCCGGTTGCTGGTCTATCGCCGTCTGGCCGAAGATTTTCAGCGATTACAATTCCCTGATTCGAGTTACCGCTACTGGCTGCTCGCGCGGCGGGCGGCCGAACCCTTGCGCCAGGCGTACCCGCTCGAAACATCGGCCCTGCTGGCCGAAATGGGGATGCACCATTTCGCGGCGTTTCAGCTCGACAGCGCCGCGCGGTACTTGCGCGCCGCCGCCGACCAGCTCGCTGGTTCCGGCATCAACCTGCGCGCCAATCGGCTCGCGCTCCGCGCCGATGGTCAGCGCGAAGTGCCGGGGCGGGCCGCCGCCAGTCGCTACGCCAACGCCGGGCTGGTGTACTGACGGCGCGGCGAGCTGACCACCGCCCTGAATCTCTACGAACGCGCCCTTGACCTGCAACGCGCCACCCACGACGAGCCCGGCCTGCGCTGGACGCAGTGTCTGTTGGGTGAAGCCTACGAAGACCAGGGCAATGCCGGCCGCGCCCTAGCCTACTATACCCAAGCGGCGGCCACCGCCCGCACGGTGCGCGCCATGAACCCGGCCGAAACCGCCGGGCAGCTCAACGATGTCCTCGACTACGCCCGCGAACTGCTCATCGCGCACCGACGGTTTGGGCAGCTGCACGCGTGGGCACGGGAGGCATTGGAACTGCTGAAGCACCTCGAAACCAACGCCCCCGCCGCCGGTGGTTTCCCGACGCAGGTCGCGGAGCTACACCTGACGCGGGCCGCCGCATTTCTGGCTGAAAACCGCCCCGATAGCACCGCCCGCGCCCTCACCCTCGCCGACGCCGCGCTTACCCGTTTCTTCCGAATCGACGGCCCGCGTCCCAACTACTTCGAGCGCCGCCTCGACCTGCACGCCCTGCGCGCCCGCTTGGCGCAACGGCAAGGCGCGGGCGCGGCAACTATCGCCGAACACCGCCGCCGCGCCCTCGCCGAACTGGCCGCCATCCGCGATCCGCAGGTGCTGGCCCGCGCCCGCCGCCACCTCGTCGGGCACCTGCTGGCCCTCGGCGACGGCGCTACGGCCGCCCGCGTCGCGCAGCCGCTGGTGGACACGTATCAGCGCCAGGGCGCGCGGCTGTTTCTGCGGGAAGCCTACCAATTGCTGCGCCGCGCCCACGCCCAGCAGCGCCGCTACGACAGCGCCTACCACTACGCCGAGCGCTACCGGCAACTGAGCGACACCCTGCGCGCCGCCGACCAATACGCCGCGCTCGCAGCCGTCGAAACGCGCTACCGCACCCGCGAGCAGGCCACCCAAATCGGGCGCCTCACCGAACAGGCCGACCGCCAGCGGCAGCGCCAAACCCGCATCGTGGCGGGGTCGGTGGCGCTGTTGCTGCTGTTGGCGGGCGTGGCGTGGGCGTGGCGGCGCACCCGGCGCCTGAATCAGCGGCTGGCCGAATTGGACGGCTTGAAAGACCAGTTTTTTGCCAATGTCTCGCACGAGCTGCGCACGCCCCTAACGCTCATCGTCGGCCCCGCCGAACTGCTCCTCACCGACCCCGAAAGCGGCCTGCCGGCCACGGCGCGCCAGCCGCTGGGGTTGTTGCTGCGGAACGCCCAACGCTTGCAGCAGCTCGTCAATCAACTCCTCGATTTCACCAAACTCGAAGCCGGGCGGCTGCGGCCCGACCCGGCGCCCGTGCGCCCGGCGCTGCTGGTCGGGCAGGTGGTAGACGGTTTCCGGCTGCTGGCCGAGTCGCGGGGTATCGCGCTCGGCACCGACCTGCGGGTTGGCGCCGAAATATCGGTATTGCTCGACGCGGGCAAAGTCGAGCATATCCTCGGAAATCTGCTCTCCAACGCCCTCAAATTCACGTCGTCGGGCGGACGCGTGACGATTGAACTCGACCACGCCCCCGGTCCCGACCATAGCCCCACCGCGCTCCGCATCCGCGTCATCGATACCGGCCCCGGCATCGCGCCGGACGAGCAAGCCAAGGTGTTCGAGCGGTTCTACCAAACGCGCCAACGCCACGCCGCCGGGGGCACGGGCATCGGCCTAGCGCTGGCCCGCGAACTGGCCGAATTGCTCGGCGGCGGCCTCACGCTCAGCAGCCGGGTGGGTGAGGGGAGTGCTTTTTTGCTGACGCTGCCGGTGGAAAGTGTGAGTGATGTGGAGGATGATGTGAGAGATGTGGAGGATGTGGAGGATGTGCAAGATGTGGAGGATGTCCTTCATTCCGTCTCATCAGTAAAACCTCGACTTCTCGTAGTCGAGGACAACGCCGATTTGCGCGCGTTTCTGCGGCAGGTGCTGGAGCCGACGTACGAGGTACTCGAAGCCGCCGACGGGCGCGCCGCGCTGGCGCTGTTGGCCACCGAATCGGTCGATTTGATTTCTTCCGATGAAATGATGCCGGGGATGAGCGGCATCGAGCTGTTCGAAGCCTTACGGGCGCAGTCGGCGGCAGGGCCGCGCGTCCCGTTTTTGTTGCTCACGGCGCGGGCCGATCCGCAGCACCGCATGCTCGCGCTTGAGCTAGGGGTGGACGACTACCTGCACAAGCCCTTCGCCCCGCGCGAGCTGCTGGCCCGTGTCCACAACCTGCTCACCAACTACCGCGAGCGGCAGCGGTGGACGGAGGGTATGGAAGGTGTGAGGTCAGAGGTCAGAGGTGCGAGGTCAGCAGATGGGAGTGAAACCGAAACCGCCTCACCTCTGACCTCCGACCTTGCACTTGGCACTTCGCACCTGGCACCTAGCACCTCGTACCTCGAATCTGGCACTTCTGAGCTTATCCCGCTTGCCGACCAGGAGCTGCTGCGCCGCCTGCGCGAGCGGTTGGAATCGGCGTTGGCCGATTCCGAATTCGACCCCACAACCCTGGCTGGCCTGCTGGACGTGAGTGAGCGCACTCTGTACCGCAAGCTCAAGGAACTGACCGGCCTTACGCCGGCCGCCTACCTGCGCGAGCTGCGCCTCGAGCGCGCCCGTCAGCTGCTCGAAGCCCGTACGACCCGCACCGTGGCGGAGGTGGCTTACGCCGTGGGGTTCGACGATCCGCAGTACTTCGCGAAGGTGTTTTTGAAGCGCTACGGCAAGCGCGCGAGCGAGTATCTGCGCGGTTAGCCTCTGCGGAGCGCACCGGGGCAGAAATCTCCCCAAGATTGGCGAAAAATTCCCGCTCGGCGGGGGCGACAGCCGGCAGCTTTGCCGGCTCGTTCGCTTCCTGCCTTTCGCCTTGCCTGCCACCTTTACCGAAAGGAGCGATAACGTGGTTCGAGAAACCTCTTTTTTCGGACAACCACGCTTTTCTTTTCTGCATCCGGTAACTGCTCCTCTCTCCTGAAGCCAACTCTAATAGCTGAGCGCTATGCCCTGCCGAATAAAGCCACCGATAAGACTATTGGTCTTACCGCTACTTTTTGCTGCGAGCAGCTTGTTTGCCCAAACCGAAAGGCCAGACGCTACGCCTTCGAAGGAGGTGGTGAAGTATCTGGACAGATTCCAACACATAATAAAGAAGTACGCGCTGTATACTGATTCCATTAATTGGGGTCAGTTGAGCCGCGAGGTCACGGAAAAATCACGGGGTCTGCTAACCGTCGAGGATTGTACGCCCGTCCTCGACCATATCCTGCGCACGCTCCGGAACGCGGGTGACAAGCATTCTTTTATCCTATCCAAGGAGGGCGGTGGTCTAATGTGCTGTGAAGCGGTATTTTTGACGATGGTTTTTACTCAGCATTTCTGCGCCCACTGCGGCAGCGCGGATATCCGTCGCAACGGCCATAGCAAGGGACGGGCAAAATACCAGTGCAAAACGTGTA
>JANPJM010000054.1:0-19767 GCA_031425525.1 Hymenobacteraceae bacterium
TACACGTTTTGCACTGGTATTTTGCCCGTCCCTTGCTATGGCCGTTGCGACGGATATCCGCGCTGCCGCAGTGGGCGCAGAAATGCTGAGTAAAAACCATCGTCAAAAATACCGCTTCACAGCACATTAGACCACCGCCAAGGAATTACGCCGGAGTAGGCCATCAGTGAAATGTTGGCAGTCGGCGACGCTGGGCTGCTGCCTTCCGGCTGCCAGAGGCCATACGTCCCTTCCGCCCGCCCGGCCCCGTACCGGGCGGGCGGTTTGCGTTGGGGCGGGGGTTGAATAGCCCGCCGCCGGGCCGTACCTTTGCGGCCCGAAGCGGTGCCTCGCCTGATTTATGGGCTAGTGCGGTGGCTTCGATTACCCGCCAATCATCCTCTTTTTATGGCCAATATGGGCACCGCCGCGACGGGCAAGATCACACAGGTCATCGGGCCGGTCGTGGACGTCAGCTTCGCCGGCGAAAGCATCATGCTTCCGAATATCCTCGACGCGCTGCAAGTCACGAAAGACAATGGGCAAGTCGTGATCCTCGAAACTCAGCAGCATCTCGGCGAAGACCGCGTACGCACCATCGCGATGGACTCGACCGAGGGTTTGACGCGTGGCGCGGTGGTCAGCAGCCTCGGCGGCCCGATCACGATGCCTACCGGCGACGGCGTGAAAGGTCGGTTGTTCAACGTCATCGGTACCGCCATCGACGGCATTCCGCAGCCCCAAACGGGCGTACGGCTACCGATTCACCGCGCCGCGCCGCGCTTCGATGAACTGGCGACTTCTTCGGAAGTGCTGTTCACGGGCATCAAGGTCATCGACCTGCTCGCGCCGTACGTGAAGGGCGGTAAAATTGGGTTGTTCGGCGGCGCCGGAGTCGGCAAGACCGTACTGATTATGGAGTTGGTGAACAACATTGCGAAGGCCTACGACGGTCTGTCGGTGTTTGCCGGTGTAGGGGAACGCACCCGCGAAGGCAACGATTTGCTGCGCGAATTCATCGAATCCGACATCATCACGTACGGCGAGGAGTTCAAGCACGCGATGGAGAAAGGCGACTGGGATCTGTCGAAGGTGCAGGAAAGCGAGCTGCCAAAATCGCGCGCGACCCTAGTTTTCGGGCAGATGAACGAGCCGCCCGGCGCCCGTGCCCGCGTAGCCCTGAGTGGTCTGACGATGGCCGAAAGCTTCCGCGACGGCGACGGCACCGGAGCAGGGCGCGATATCCTCTTCTTCATCGACAACATCTTCCGCTTCACGCAAGCGGGTTCGGAAGTGTCGGCGCTGCTCGGCCGGATGCCGTCGGCGGTAGGCTACCAGCCCACGCTGGCCTCGGAAATGGGCGCGATGCAGGAACGCATCACCTCGACGAAGCGTGGTTCGATCACGTCAGTCCAGGCCGTGTACGTGCCCGCCGATGACTTGACCGACCCCGCGCCGGCCACGACCTTTGCTCACTTGGACGCCACGACGACCCTTTCGCGCAAAATCGCTGAGTTGGGCATCTACCCGGCCGTGGATCCGCTCGACTCTACGTCGCGCATCCTCAACGCCGAAGTTCTCGGCGACGAACACTACAACACGGCCCAGCGCGTGAAGGAAATTTTGCAGCGCTACAAGGAGTTGCAAGACATCATCGCCATTCTGGGGATGGACGAACTCTCGGAGGAAGACAAGCAGACCGTAAACCGCGCCCGCCGGGTGCAGCGTTTCCTGTCACAGCCGTTCCACGTCGCCGAGCAGTTCACGGGCCTCAAAGGGGTTCTCGTAGACATCAAAGAGACGATTCGCGGGTTCAACGAAATCATCGACGGCAAGTACGACCACCTGCCCGAAGCCGCGTTCAACCTCGTGGGTTCCATCGAGGATGCCGTGGCGAAAGGTGAGCGTTTGATGGCGGAAGCTCGATAAATGCCGCCGCAAGCGGCAAGTGGTAAGCCTACGGGTAACGCGCTTGCAGCTTGCGGCTTAAAGCTAAAAGCTCTCCTAAAAATGCATCTAGACATCATCACCCCCGACCAGCGCGTGTTTCAGGGCGAGGCCGTTTCGGTCACGTTTCCGGGGCTGGACGGCTCGTTTGAAGTTCTCAATAACCACGCGCCGTTGATCGGCGTGTTGCAGGCCGGCCCCATCGTGGTGCGGCCGGCGACGGGTGCGGCCACCACGTTCCGCGTCGATGGCGGCGTGGTGGAAGTGCTGAATAACAATGTGGTTGTGCTGGCGGAAGCCCTGCTGGCGTAGGTAGGAAAGGCCCCTTCGTTTTCATATCTAACTGCCCGTCTGCGTTTTATACGCGGGCGGGCAGTTTTTTTATTTTCTTAAGCGCCATTCATCGCCAATTGCCGATTGGCGTATTATCTTTGTCATCGCAAATCGTCGATAAGCGAACAACATCTCATGGCTCTTCACAAACACGACCACTTCGCCGCCGCCGACCAAGCAACGGCGGCCCTTGCCAAAGCCTTGGGACATCCGGCGCGCATTGCCATTCTGCGGCTGCTGGCGGCGCGCAACGCGTGCGTCTGCGGCGACATCGTGCAGGAGCTACCGCTTTCGCAAAGCACTGTTTCTCAGCATCTCAAAGAATTGAAGGGCGCTGGTTTGGTGCGCGGCGACATCGACGGGCCGCGCGTGTGCTACTGCCTCGATGCGGCCGGCTGGGTAAAGGCTCGCACCTTGCTCAACGACCTCCTGACGCACATTCCGCCGCCCGCGCCCGACTGCGTGTGCTGAATTTCATTGAATGATTTTCGAATAGTTGATTGCGGGGCCGTCACTCTAAAATCGCGCAATCGCGCAGTTGCTCCGTCACAAAATCACTCCCTCACTCCATCAAAAATTCTTCTCCAATGTCCCTTTTCCCCCGGATGCACGTCTCGCTTTACGTGCGCGACTTGGCGGCTACCACCGCATTTTACACCACATTTTTTGGGCAAGCCCCCACGAAAGTGCGTCCCGGCTACGCCAAGTACACGCTGGCCGAGCCGTCGCTGATTATTTCGTTTGTCGAGAACCCGGCGCGTGTGCAAGCGCATTTTGGCCACTTGGGCTTTCAGGTGGAGACTTTGGCGCAACTCACCGAGCGCCGGGCTGCCGCCGAAGCGGCGAACCTCATCAGCCGCGAGGAAATCGGCACGGCTTGTTGCTTTGCCAAGCAGGATAAATTTTGGGCCACCGACCCCGACGGCGTGCAGTGGGAAGTTTACTACTTTCACGAAGATGCCGAGTTCAACGACCCGCACTACCAAGCGGAGTACGATGCGGCCGGCGCGGGTAGAAACGATCAGTGTTGTATAGCACCGGCGGTGCAAACCGAACTGGTGATGTTCACCGAAGCTCCGGCAGAAACGATCAGCCCAACGGCGGAAGCCGGTTGCGGCTGCGGCGTGCCCGCCACCCGCACCCTCGAACCCGCCTGCTGCTGAACACGATGCTGATTCAGCCGCTAACCGCCGCACACTGGTCGGCCGTTCGGGCGATTTACGCCGAAGGAATCGCCACCGGCATCGCCACCTTCAGCACCGAGTTGCCCAGTTGGGAGGCGTGGGACGCCGATCACCTGCGCGAAGGTCGGGTGGTGGCCGGAGCAGCCGCCGACCCGTGGGCCGTGCAAGGCTGGGCCGCGCTCTCGCCGGTGTCGGGCCGGTGCGTGTATGCCGGGGTGGCCGAAGTGAGCGTGTACGTAGCCGCCCACGCACGCGGGCAGGGCGTGGGCCGGGCGCTGCTGGCCGCGTTGATTACTGAATCGGAAGCCGCCAGTTTATGGACGCTGCAAGCCGGTATCTTCCCCGAAAACGCGCTAAGCGTCCGACTGCACGAAGCCGCCGGGTTTCGGCTGGTGGGTCGGCGTGAGCGAATCGGCCGGTTGGCGGGGCACTGGCGCGATACGTTGCTCCTCGAACGGCGGAGCGCCGTGGTAGGGGTGTGAGGCGGGCCTTGCTGGCCGAAGCACTCGGCACCAGCGCGTTGGTGTTGTTTTGCACCGGCGCCACCGCCCTCAACGAGCAAACCGGCGCGCTGGGGCTGGGTGGCGTGGCGGCGGCGTGCGGACTGACCATTTTCGCGCTGATTCAGGCGTTCGGCGATGTCAGCGGCGCCCACTTCAACCCCGCCGTGACGGTGGGTTTTTGGGTGGCCGGGCGTCTGCCGGGCCGCACGGTGCTGCCGTATATCGGGGCGCAAGTAGCGGGCGGGCTGACGGGCAGCGGGTTGGTAGCGCTGCTAGCGCCGCACAGCCCGACGCTCGGCGGCAACCAATCGGGGTTTGGCGCCGGGGTGGGTTTGGGGGCCGAAGCGGTTCTTACGTTTTGGCTGATGCTCATCGTGTTGCGGGTGGCGCATGGTTCGCGCGAGCAGGGCTTGCTGGCGGGTCTGACCATCGGCGCCACCGTCACGCTTGAGATTTTGGTGGGTGGGCCGGTCAGCGGTGGCTCCATGAATCCGATTCGTTCGCTGGCACCGGCGGTGGTCAGCGGGCACTTCACGCACGCCTGGATTTACGTGGTGGGGCCGCTAGTGGGCGCCGTGCTGGCCGTCGGCGCCGACCGCGTGCTACGACCCAAACCCTCTATACTTCCTGCTGATTCTGCTAATTCTGTTGATTCCGCTGACTCCGTCTCGCCTCCTTCAACTCCCCCGACCAATTCGCAAAATCACTGATGAAAATCCTTTTTGTGTGCGTCGAAAACGCCAACCGCAGCCAAATGGCGCAAGCCTTCGCCCGCCTGCGCGGTGGTGCCGACGTAGAAGCCTTCAGCGCGGGCTCGCGCCCCTCAGGCATCGTAAACCCGAAGGCCGTGGCCGCAATGGCCGAGTTGGGCTACGACCTCAGCACCCACGAAAGCAAATCGCTCGACGCGGTGCGTGACGTGGCGTTTGATTACGTCGTGACAATGGGCTGCGGCGATGCGTGTCCGTTCATCGCGGCCCGGCACCGCCGCGATTGGCAAATCCCCGACCCGCGCTACCTCGAATCCGCCGAATTTCGGCAAGTCCGCGACCTGATCGACCGGCACGTGCAGGAACTGCTGACCGAGGCGCGCGCCGCTGAAGTGGCGGCATAGCAAGCTTGGGCGTAGAGCGGCGCGAGCGAGCATCGCAAGCCGTCCCTAACTTGCATCTTACTATGCCAACTCACCCCAAATCACCCCCAATCTACCAAACCTCGGTCTTCACCTTCGGCTCCCTGGCCGAGTTGGACGACTACTACGCCCACCCCGGCCAAGGCGGGCGCTACGCCTACGCCCGCGCCGAACATCCTAATTCTGATGGTTTTGTGGACGCCGTGGCCCGGCTGGAAGGCGGTACGGGTGGCGTGCCCACCGGCTCCGGGCTGGCGGGTTTGCTGGCGGCCGTGCTGGCTACGTGTGCCGCCGGCGACCATATTTTGTGTCCCGAAGAACTGTACGGCGGCTCGGTGGCGCTGCTGTCCGGCGAACTCTCACGCCTGGGATTACGCACCACCTACGTGCCTCTCGCCGACCTCTACGACCTCGGCCGGTGGGTGGAACCAGCGACGAAGCTCGTACTCGCCGAAACCCTGAGTAACCCGCTGCTGACCGTACTCGACGGCCCGCGCCTGGCGGAAGCGTGCCGCACGCACGGCATCCAATTACTGATTGACAATACGTTCGCCTCGCCCATTCTGAGCCAACCACTGTCGTGGGGCGCCGATATGGTGTGGCATTCGGCCACCAAATACCTCAGCGGCCACTCCGACGTGACGGCCGGCGTGGTGGTCGCGCGCGAGGAGGTGCTGGTGAAGCGTCTGCGGCAAGTGGGTACCAACCTCGGCCTGACGCTGGCGCCGATGGAAGCCTGGCTCACGAGCCGCAGCCTGCACACGTTGCGCTTGCGCGTGCGCCAACACTCGGAAAATGCCCTCGTGGTGGCACAGTTTCTGGCGGCGCACCCTGCCGTGAGCACCGTGTATTACCCTGGCTTGCCCACCCACGAAGGCCACGCGTTGGCCGCCGCCCAACTCACGGGCGGCCGGTTCGGCGGGATGCTGTCGTTTCGGTTGAAGGATGATTCGCGCGAGGCCGCCGACCGTTTTTTCCAGCGGACGCAGCGGTTTCCGCTGGCGCCGTCGCTGGCGGGGGTGGCGTCTTCGTCGTCCTACCCCCTACTCACGAGCCACCGCGCGATGCCCGACGAGCGCCGCCGCCGTCTGGGGATTACGCCGGGGCTGGTGCGGGTGTCGGTGGGGGTGGAAGAAGTAGGTGAGTTAGTGGGTGATTTAGGTTATAGTTTGTAGGGTCTAGGGTTTAGTTTTTAGTTTTAGGGATTAGGTGCATATTTTTTGTAGCACTTGGCCGCATCTGAGCCAACGTAGGCTTAATTGCACCGAATTCAGGTCGATGTGAATTGCCTAAAAACTAAACCCTACCCCCTCAAAACCGCAGTACAGCGGCTACCACTCGGTCTAAATCAGCGTCCTTCATCCCGTTACCCGATGGTAGGCAGAGGCCGCGCGCAAACAGGCCCGCCGCCACTTCGCCGCCGTAGGTAGGCGCCTCCGCAAAAACGGGTTGCAAGTGGAGCGGCTTCCAGAGCGGGCGGCTTTCGATATTGAACGTTTCGAGGTGCTGACGCAGGCGTTCGGGCGAATGATCGGGCGCGAACGCATCGTCGAGTAGCACCGTCGAGAGCCACCGATTCGAGCAGAAACCGGCCGGTTCGGGTGGGCCGACAGCCAGGAAATCGAGCAGCCGGAACCGCTCGGCGTATTTGCGGTAGAGCGTGCGACGGCCCTTTACGCGGTCTTCGAGGTCTTCGAGCTGGCCCCGCCCCAAACCCGCCAGCACGTTGCTCAAGCGGTAATTGTAGCCGATTTCGGTGTGTTCATAGTGCGGCACATCGGCGTCTTTGGCCTGCGTAGCCAAGTAGAGCGCGCGGGTGGCGTGGGCGGCATCGGTGGCGATCAGGGCGCCGCCGCCACTGGTGGTGATAATTTTATTGCCGTTGAAAGAGAGAATAGCCAGCGGCGCCCAGGTACCCAGCGGTCGGCCGTAAAGCGTGCTGCCCAAGGCTTCGGCGGCATCCTCGATTACGGGCACGCCAAACTCTTCGGCGACGGCCAGAATTTCGGGCAGCCGCGCGGGCATTCCGTAGAGATGCACCACGATGATGGCCGCCACGCGCTTGCCGCGCCGGGCGCGGTCGGCGAGGGCTTCGCGCAGCAGGTCAGGGCACATGTTCCAGGTAACGGCTTCCGAATCAACAAAAACCGGCGTTGCCCCAAGGTACAAAATGGGCGCGGCGGAGGCGGCAAACGTGAACGTCGGGCAAATGACTTCATCGCCGCTGCCGACGCCCAGCAGCCGCAGCGCCACGTGCAGCGCTGCGGTGCCCGACGACAGCGCGACCACGTGCGGCGCGCTCCCGGTGCCGTCGGCGGGCGCGAGGGCAACGGCCAACTCCGCCTCAAAAGCCGGCAGGTGCGGGCCGGCGGGCGCTACCCACCCATCGGCCAGCGCCTTGGCGACGTAATTCAGCTCGTGGCCGCCCAGATGCGGCGGCGATAAGTACAGGCGGGGCGGCGGCAAGGGCAGAAACGGTTAGTGTGCGCGAATACGCGGGAAGCCGCAAAGATCGGCCCGCCGCCGTCTCTGCGAGCTTCAGAACCACGCATCAGCGCGCGCCACACTCACTCCGTTTCGCCCCGAAATTCCGGCATCGTGGCCGCGCCGGGCGCGCTGATGCCGCGTGGGCGCAGCAGATGGCGCGCAGTGAGCCAGAGAATCCGCAGATCGAGGCGCCAATTGGCGTGCTCGACGTACCAAACGTCCAGTTCCAGGCGGGCGGGCCACGCCAGCGCGTTGCGGCCATTTACCTGCGCCCACCCCGTGATACCCGGCCGCACCCGGTGGCGCTGTGCCTGCCGAGGCGAATAGCGCGGCAGGTACTGGGGTAGCAACGGGCGCGGCCCCACGAGGCTCATCTCGCCGGTAAGCACGTGCCAGAGCTGCGGCAATTCATCGAGCGAGGTACGCCGCAGCCACTGTCCAGTAGCGGTCAGGCGGGCGGTATCGGGCAGCAGTTCGCCGGTTGCGGGATGGCGCGCATCGGTCATGGTGCGCAACTTGATGAAGGTAAACGGCCGCTCGCGCCACCCGATGCGGGTTTGCCGGAACAATACCGGTCGTAGCCCCGCCCGCCACGCGACCAGCATGGCGAGGGCGAGCACCGGCGCGGCCAGCACCAGCCCGAAAGCGGCGGCAATTACGTCGAAGAGGCGCTTGGTGAAATGATACATAACGGGCAAAATCGCTGGCTGACAAGGGGCTACTCCCCGTGCCGACCAATGTTACCTTTACGGTAGGCAGCCCGTCAAACGCGTAACCGAGGGCAAAGGTCAGGCGGCACGCGCGGTTTGGCGGTTGCGCATTTTCAGCGTATTTCGTTTCCTGCTGAACTCCACCATGGAAAACACCTTTCTACCCACTCGTTTTTTCTGGTTCTTGCTTGCGGGGATATTGCTCGTCGCTCAGTCGATAAACGCGCAGCCGAGTCGCCAACCCGCAACCGGCACTTTGTTCGTCAATTTGGGGGCGGGGGTGGTGGTGCCGGGCGGGCGGGTTTTCCTACCACTCACGGTGGAAGCTGGCCCGGCGTGCGGCGGGTTGCAGGGCGAAATCGCCTGGAACCCGGCGGCGTTGCGGTTGGTGAGTACCCGCGCGGGCCGAGCGGGCTTGGTGCTGGGCGTTGCCGATACGGTGAGCGGCCACCTGCCGCTCCTCTGGACCGACCCCGCCGGGCAGCCCCTGCGCGGGCCGGTTGTGCTGGTGGAGATTGAATTTGCCGGCGTGGCCGCGCCGACGGCCACCACGATGGTCGATTTGGTGGATGGCCCGCGCACCGCGCTGCTCGCGCTCGATTCGGTGCTGGCGCCGCTGACGCTGCACGTTTCGCCCGCAAGTGTGCTGTTGGGCACGGTAGGGCTGGCGAACTCCTCCCTAGTCACTCGGCACTCGGCACTGCACATTTGGCCGAATCCGGCGCGTGGCGCGGTGCAGATTTTGGGGGAACCCGGCGCGGCCGTGGCCCTGCTAGACGGTTTGGGGCACGTGGTGCGAACCGCTATGCTTGATCTTTTCGGCAACGGGCGCGTCGCGCTCGCGGGGCTGCCGGCGGGCATGTACATGCTGCGCACGGGCGCGGCCATTCAGCGGTTGGCAGTGGAATAGTTACAGCGTGTGGTCTTCGGGCCGCAGTTGATTTTTCCGGCATCTGCGGTCTGTAGACCGCCCCCTTCCCGACCTTTGCCGCCGATGCTCCTCTTCCCCAACGCCAAGCTCAACCTCGGCTTGCACATCGTGCGGCGCCGCCCCGACGGCTTCCACGACCTCGAAACCGCATTTTTGCCCATCGATTGGTGCGACGCCCTGGAGGTGCTGCCCACCGAAAGCGCCGCGCCGCAGCTAACGCTCACGGGCCACCCGATTCCCGGCGACCCCGCCACCAACTTGATTTTGCGCGCCTGGGAACTGCTCAAAGCCGATTTCCCGGCGTTGCCGCCCGCCGCGCTCCACCTGCACAAAATAGTGCCGATTGGCGCGGGTCTCGGCGGTGGTTCCGCTGATGCCGCTTTCGCATTACGGGGACTGAACGAGGTTTTTGAGTTGGGGCTTTCGACCGATGAACTGTTGCCGTACGCCCGCCGCCTGGGCGCCGATTGTGCGTTTTTCCTCCTGAACCGGCCCGTGCTGGCCGCTGGGCGCGGCGACGAGTTTCAGTCCCTTGACCTGCCGCAACTCGTAGGTTGTTCGGTGGTGGTGGTGTGGCCGGGGCTGCCGATTTCGACCGCCGACGCGTTTCGCGGGGTGCGGCCCGCCGTGCCGCCCGTGCCGCCCGTGCCGCTGGCCGAAGTGCTGGCGCGGCCGCTGGCCGAGTGGCGCGGCGCACTGGTCAATGATTTCGAGGCGGCCCTGGCGCCGCGTTTCCCGGTTTTGGGAGAAGTGAAGGCGGCTTTGTATGCGGCGGGGGCAGCGTACGCTTCGCTATCGGGGTCGGGGTCGGCAGTGTTTGGGGTGTTTGCGGGGGCAGCGCCGGAGGTGGCGTTTCCGGCCGGGTTTGCGGTGTGGCGCTCGGCGGTTTTTCCCGCAGAGACGCAGAGTTTACGCGGAGACGCAGAGCGGGCTTAACGGCTGTGCGTTACGTCGGCGTTTCTGCGGAAACCTGGCGCCGCAACCGCGCTTCCAGCACCGGGTGCGCCGCCACGCACACCAGAATCACGAGCGTGCCGAGGTAAAACCCATCGGTCAGTTTCTCGCTTTCGCCGAAAATCAGCCGGGCCAGGATGATGCCGTACACCGGTTCGAGATTCACGGTGAGGCTCATGGCAAAGGTCGAGAGGCGTCGCATCAGGCGCACGCTCGCCGCGAAGGGGTACACGGTGCAGGCCCACGCGAGCAATAAGATCCAAAGCCAGTCTGTGGGCGTGAGCGTAAGTTCGAGGTGGCCGGTGGTGCTGAGGCCGCTCAAGAGGTACACCGGCAGAAAAAGCGCCGTGCTGCCGCACGCACCGATCATTTCGTAGAGCGAGATGGTGGTGCCCGCCAGCCGCCGCGTCAGGCGGGCATTGATGAGTGAGAACAACGCCGCGAACAGCGCCGACGCCACGCCCATCAGCAGGCCCAACACATGATCAAACTCGAACGCAAAAATCAGGTACAGCCCTGCCACGATACCGAGCGCCAACACCACCTCGAATGGCCGCAGCCGCTTGCCGGTAAACAGCGGTTCGAGCAGTGCCACCCACAGCGAGGCCGTGCTGAGGCCCGCCAGCGAGATGCTGACGTTGGCCACCCGCGCCGACGCAAAAAACAGCAGCCAGTGCGCCGCAATCAGCGCGCCCGTGGCGAGGAGCCGCAACAAATCGGCCCGCCCCACCAGAAACGCGCCACGCTCCTTCATCAGTAGCATCACGACGGCCAGACCGGGCGCCGCCAGCGCCGTGCGGATCAGTACCAGCTCCGGCGCCGGGATGTGAATGAGCTTACCGAGGATGGCCGTAAACCCCCAGATCAGGACAATGAAGTGTAACTCGACGTAAGAACGAAACAATGAGGTAGTGAGGTGCTAAGGTGGCGGGGCGAATGACTTACAAACAGTGTTCAGGTTGTCGGTTGAAACCATTCCGGTTTGTGAATGAAATCGGGTACATCCACCTCGAAGTCCTCCGCCAAGATGTGGCCCCCACCGAAATAGAAAGCGACCAGCGGTGGAGAATAGGTTGGTGGATATGGACAAAAAGCCGGCACTTCAAGCTGTGCTAAAATCCGTAAGGCTGGTTCGTAAAAACGTATAGGTAGTGCTAGAGCGTAAGGAGCCGGCTGCGGTGGCGGCGCTAGCAGGTAGCCGCTAAGGAATTGACGCGTTGCGTGGGTGCCTTCCCGAAGCAAGCCTTCGAGCAGCAGTTCTCGGTCAAGCGGCCCATTGATGAATAGCGAAAATTGACTTCGTTTCCACAGCAGCGGGTCATCCTGCGTGAACTCAAAATCGGTGACGTATCGCACAGGCAAAAACTGCACTTCTTGTGGTCGAATAGCCCGCACGGTGACTTCTCTTACATCCTTCTGATCGTCAGAAAAGCCCCAAGGTTTTCCGCGTTCAATGGCTGCTACGTAAAGTGGATGCTCCCACCAAGGGTAAAAACGAACCGTAAGCTCGACCATCGTTTCCTCACCTTGTGCGTGAGTAGTGAACCGAATGAGTTCAGCATCAATGTGATTGAATCGCTCGACAGTCTCCCGGTAGTTAACCCACGCCACAGTACTCAAAATAACAAGGGTTCAAGAGATTACCTAGGCACAAACCGGTACAACCCCGCCGCAATCGCCGTAAAAACCAGCGTTGGCAACCACGCCGCCAGCCACGCGGGCAGCGTGTTGGCGGTGGCAAACCCCCGGCTCACGATCACGAACACGAGGTACACGAACGCGAGCGCAAACCCCAGCGCAATCTGCAACCCCACGCCGCCGCGCGCTTTGCGGGCACTCACGATGACGCCCATCACGGTGAGAATAAGGATGGCGAAGGGGTACGATTGGCGGCTGTATTTCTCGACGAGGTAGAGGGCCGTGTCGTCGGCGCCGCGCTCGATCTTGACGTCGATGTAGCGATCCAGCTCCGGGTTAGTCATCGTTTCTTCGGAGCGGTACGACGAGGCAAAATCCTTCGGGAAGAGGTTGAGCATGGTGTCGCGGGCGGGGCGCCGGAACATGCGCTCGCGCTCACCGTCGAAGGTGCGCACAGTTTGCGCTTCGATGTGCCACTGTTTCTTCTTCTCGTTCCAGGAGATGGCATCGGCCTGCACCTTGCGCACGAGCTTGGTGCCCCGGATGGTTTCCAGCACGAAATTGTAGCCGATGTTCGCCGCGTTGTTGTAGGTGCCGAGGTACACGTAGGCGTCGGGCGCGACCTTGAAATGCACGTCGTGCCCCGAAAAAGTGTACGGGTTCTTCACGTACTTCACCTCGAAGGCCACGCGGGTTTTGTTCGCAATCGGAATCACCCACCCAATCAGGCCATACACCGATAGCCCCACCAACACCGCGCCCATGCAGTACGGCACCAACAGGCGCCGAAAGCTCATCCCGGAACTCAGCATCGCCACGATTTCGGTGTGCGACGCCAGCCGGGCCGTCACGAACACCGTGGCGATGAAGATGGTAATCGGCGAGAGCAGGTTGGCGTAAAACGGGATGACCGGCAGGAAATACTGCCGCATGACCAGCCCGAAGCCGAGGGAATGCTTGATAAAATCGTCGTTTTTTTCAACGAAATCGATCACGCAAATCACCGCCACCAGCAGCCCCACCGTGAAGGCAAACGTGGTGAGGTATTTCTTGAGAATGTACCAGTCGAGGATTTTCATTAGCAGCGGTTCGGCGAAGGTACGGCCGGGTGCGGCGCGTGTTGAGGGGCGGTAGTGCCCCCGGAGCGCGTACTTCGTACCCGTGCGCGGCGGGTGCGCGACGTAATGAGCCGAGCCGCCGCCGTTACCCTTACCCAGTCGCCACATGCTGCCTCCCTCCCCTTCCCCGTCCGTCTTCGACCGCTTCAATAGCTGGGTGCGCCATTCGGTCACGATCAAGCTGCTGGCTATCGGGTTTTTGCTGCTCCTGTTGCTCATTCCGACCTCGATGGTCGAGAGCCTGATTCACGAGCGCGCGCAATTCCGCGACGAGGTGCTGGCTGATGTAAGCAGCAAGTGGGGTGGGCCGCAACTGCTCACCGGCCCCGTGCTGGTGCTGCCGTACAGCTTTCAGGAGCGCGATGAAAAGAACCGCATCACCACCACCACGGCCTACGCCTGTTTCCTGCCCGACTCGCTGACCACCACCGGCGAGCTGCTGCCCGAAACCCGCCAGCGCTCGCTCTACGACCTGGTGGTGTACCGCGCCAAGCTGCGCGTGCGGGGCGTTTTCCGGACGGAGGGGCTCGCCAATTGGGATATCGACCCCGCGCTCGTCAAGTGGAACGAAGCCTTCGTCGCGACCGGCATCTCCGACCTCAAGGGCATTCGCAACGCCGTCGCCCTCCGCTGGGATGGCACTGCCCACGCCTTCGAGCCAGGCTTACCGGCGCCGGAAGTGCTGCCCTATGGCACGGCGCCGGGCGCGTCGAGCTTGACCTCGAACCTGCCCCATGGTCGGAAATTTATCGCGTATGAAGGCGATGAGAACATGAATGGCGAGCAAAGCACCGGCGGCCTCAACGCGCGGGTGCCCATCGCCGCTGCCGCCGCGCTCGGCGCGCCCCATCGGTTTGCTTTCGACCTCGACCTCAACGGTTCTACCGGGCTGCTGGTGGCGCCGCTCGGCCGCACCACCACGGTGCGGCTCATGTCGTCGTGGGCGTCGCCGAGTTTCATCGGCGAGTTTCTACCGCGCGAGCGCACCGTCGACGCCACCGGGTTCCGCGCCGACTGGACTGTCCTCAACCTCAACCGCAACTACCCGCAGCGGTGGCGCACCGGGGGCGGTAGCGGCGGCCAGCGTCCATCGGTCGATGGCTCCACGTTTGGGGTGCGGCTGCTGATGCCCGTCGATGAATACCAGAAATCGATGCGCGCCGTGAAGTACGCAATGCTGCCGCTCGCGCTCACGTTCCTCATTTTCTTCTTCGTGGAAGTGATGCAGCGCCGCCGCATTCACCCGGTGCAGTACCTGCTGGTGGGCTTCGCGCTGGTCATTTTCTACCTCTTGCTGCTGGCGCTCGGCGAGTACGTGCGCTTCAATCTGGCGTACCTGATGGCCACGGCCGTGGTCGTGGGGATGGTGACGGCGTACGTGGCGGGTATCTTCCGACGGGCACGGCTCACGGCCATCACGGCGGGGGTGTTGCTCTTGATTTATGGCTTCATCTACATCGTTTTGCAGCTTGAGGATTATGCGCTCCTGATCGGTACGCTCGGTTTGCTGCTGATTTTGGCGGGTGTGATGTGGTTATCGAGGAAGATCGATTGGTACGCGGCGGGGATTGGGAGTGAGGCAGTTGGGAATGAGGAATGAAATTCAACGTGATCTGTCATTGCGAGGAGGCTCTGCGACGAAGCAATCTCGCAGTAGAGCAGCGCGATAGAACGGCACTCAACCGCCGCGCCGCGCACTAAGCGAGATTGCCACGTCGTCGCAAAGCCTCCTCCTCGCAATGACAAACCTGTTGTAGCCCCATGTCTGACGCTTCCTCCCCCCTCTCCCAATCGCCGCCCGCCCTCGTACTAACCGCCGATGGCTCGCCGACGCTCTACGTACCGGCCCTCGACGAGCATTACCATTCCACGCACGGGGCGCGGCAGGAATCGACGCACGTCTTCATCAAAAATGGGTTGTGGCCGCTGCTGGCGGCGGGGCGTGGTTCGCAGCAGAGCGGCAACCTCAACATCCTCGAAATCGGGCTCGGCACCGGTCTCAACGCCGTTCTCACGCTTGAAGCGTGCCGGCAAGCCGCCGCCTACACCACCTACACCGCCCTCGAAACCGTGCCGCTGCCACCCGATGTGGTGGAGGCGCTGGCGTACCCCTACTTCCCGCCCGATGCCACGCCCCGGCCCCGCTCAGAATGGCAAAAAGCGCACGAAACGCCCCGCACCGGCGCCGAGCTACCGTGGCCCGGCGAAGCCCTGCGCACCCTGCACGCCGCCCCCTGGAACGAGAGCGTGGAGCTGGGGCTGGAATTTTACTTCACCAAATTCCTCGCGCCGCTGCAAACGGCCGTACTGGTGCCGCCCAACGCTTACCCTACCAACCCACCCGGCACGGCACCTCTTACACAAGGACACTACCACCTGATTTATTTTGATGCCTTCGCGCCCCAAAAACAGCCGGAACTATGGACAGAGGCCATTTTCCGGTTGCTATTCGAGGCTGCCGCGCCCGGCGCCGTGCTGGTGACGTACTGCGCCCAAGGGCAATTCCGGCGCGACTTACGCGCCGCCGGCTGGCGCGTGGAAAAGCTACCCGGCCCACCCGGCAAACGCGAGATGACCCGCGCCGTTAAAGCGTAAATCCGAGAGCCGGAGGGCTCACCTTTTCGCACGCTATGGCTATTCTGATTACGGGCGCCACGGGCAACGTGGGCGCCGCCGTGCTGGCCGCCCTCGCCGCCGACCCGCTGCTGCCGGGCGCTGGGCCACTGTTCGCGGGCGTACGCGCACCCGCCGACGTGGCCGCCCAACTCGCGCCGAACGTAGCCCCCCGGCTCTTCGATTTCGAGACGCCTGCAACGTGGCCCGCCGCCTTGGCAGACATCCGCACATTGTTTTTGTTGCGTCCGCCGCAGCTCGCCGATGTGCCGGGCACGTTTGCGCCGTTGCTGGTGGCGGCCGAGGCGGCGGGCGTGCGGCACGTGGTGTTCTTATCGGTTCAGGGGGCGGAGAACAACGCCGTCATCCCGCATCGGAAAATCGAAAAGCTACTGCTTGCGAGCAAATTGGCGTGGACGTTTCTGCGCCCCGCCTATTTCATGCAGAACCTGACCACCACGCTGCGCCCCGACATGCTGGCGCATCACCGCATCCGATTGCCGGCGGGGCGGGCGCGCTTTCGGTGGGTCGATGTGGCCGACATTGGGCGCGTAGCCGCCGCCGTACTACGCGCGCCAACCACCCATTTTGGCCGGGCGTACGACGTAACCAGCGAGGAACTAGCCGATTTCGGCACCGTGGCCGCGCTCATCACCGCCCGCACGGGCGTGGCCGTTCGGTACGAACCCGTGGCGCCGCTCCGTTTTTTGTGGGAGCAGCACCGCGCGGGGCAGCCGCTCGCCTACGGCTTGGTGCTAGTGATGCTGCACTGGCTGCCCAGGTTTTTCGCGCCGCCACCCGCCGCCGATACCGTGCGCCGCCTGACCGACCAGGCGCCCGGCACGCTGGCAACTTTCATAGACCGCGAGGTGATGCCACTGATTACTCCGGGCAGCAGCACGCGCGCGCCCTTCGATCCGTTGTAGCATAATTTTCAAAGCGAAAAAAAATGCTACAGTGAATGTGTTATGCGTTTTTCTCGGACGCGTAAGAAAGCCACAAGTCGCCTTCATCTCTCGTGGGCGCGCGCCATCATCAATGCTGTACTTTGATGCCTTCGCGCCCCAAAAACAGCCGAAACTGTGGACGCAGGATATTTTTCGCTTGTTATTCGAGGCCGCTGCACCTGGCGGCGTGCTGGTGACATACTGGGCCTACGGCCAGCCGGCGACGCGATTTACGCGCCGCCAGTTGGCAGATCAAGAAACTGCCTTGCCCACCCGGTAAGCACAAAGTGACGCGAGCCGTTAAAAATATCTTTATGTCCACAAAATTTTTATTGATGTCTTTAAGTATATAAAAAATTTAAAAATAGCAATAAAATGAAATTGTCTTGTACATTAGCCGCCGCAGAAGCGATGCTGCAGAACTTCTTTCTTGTCCATTTCCACATTCCATCTCTCTTGTCATGCAATTTTCTTTTTTCAAAGCGCTTCGGCGCATTTCTCTCTTCGGGACGTTGACCCTAGGAGCCGTACACAACCATCAAGCCGTCGCACAAGCTGCTGATGCCAGATTCAAAGCTGCGATTACTGCAGAACAAGATCTATTTCCTAATACACTTGGCAGCCTTCGGAATACCGGCTGCGACAATGGTGTTTGTGAAGGAGCAGCGTTTAACGATCAATCTCTCGTGGCTTACACGTTTGAGACGGGTACTACAGGTACAGGAGTGGGCCTTCGGGTTCGATACTCACCCGCTTCCAATGCTCCCCAAATTACTTCACCCATTGCATATTTGACGGGGCCAGCCGTTACGGGCAGATTGTCTGACCCCGACGTTGTAGTTGATCAAGTTGCTCCTCAAGACGTAGTTACCAACCCGAACACACGGTTTTGGCAAATTATGATCGTCTATTTGGCACCAATACCAGTAGGCTCAAATGGTGCTTTTGTAAACCATCCTTTTGCTGAAGTATGGGCGTATGATAGGCAGAACAACACATTGGCACAGACTGGTGTTGCAACCCGATTAGATGTTGTTAACACAATTTCTAATCAAACAGCTTGCACAAGTCCGAATGCGGATGCTTCTAAAAGCGCCATCTATCCTGGCTCACCAGCTCCCCCGATTTTGGAAAGTTTTGCCGCGATTACTTGGCAGCAAGGCACCTCTATTTTCTTGCGAACTCGAAACATGAGGGAGCAAAACTTTGCAAGTGGTGGGATTCTCTCTCCTATTCGGACAGTTGCAGGCAGCGTATCAGCTAACGCAACACCTGACGTAGCTGTTAATCGCGTGATGGGCGGAGTTACTGGCAGCACCCAAATCATTGACCGTGCTTACGTCTGTTATGCGCAGAATACGGGTACCGATGGGACGGCGATCGTTGTCAGTAGGCCTTTCTTAGACTTAACCGGCGCTACCATCACTAACCCCTCCTATACTCTTTTTGGTGGCACAGTTTCGGCTACCCGGATTGCAGCTATCGCTGGTGCAGTTGATGAGTGGGCAATGGTTTATGTTGAGCAACCAACGGGGCAGACTACCGGCGATGGGGTGCTGATGGTCAGGCATCAGGGTTTTGACATACACGACTATTTAGGCAACCCCAACTGTACTGTTCAGCGCCCTGTGGTTACCTACGCAACACACATTGAGCAAACAAGCACTAAGATGCCTCACATTGTTACCGCTTGGTCTGATGCTAGCGGCTGCATTAGTGGAGGTAGCAATGGAAGCAATGTGGTCAGCAAGCGATATTACACCAGTGGTAGCGTTCTTCCTGAAAACAGCTTCATTTATTTCGGTGTCAACTCCAACTCGGCTAATAGTCAGGGGACGCCCGCGATTTGTGATCGCTATCAGTACAGCATCAACCAAGGTACTAACTATATGTGGCTGGAGTTTCCGTCTGGCTCTACAACCTCAGGAAAAGTCGAGTTCGTGTCATCGCTCGCGTGGAATTCTGCCGTGCGCCCCGCCTCAACAACTCGCCTCCCCCTCACACAGGAATTTCCTACTGAAGCCAATAAGACTTTCTTCGTCGGCGCAGACAGTTTGACAGTACCAAGTAATATCAATCGCTTGGAGATTTATCCAAACCCGGCTGTCTCGACTAGCGCGGTAAAGATAAAATTGCCCTTGGGCGAAATCGCTCAATCCCTTGAACTCGTCGATGTGGCCACTGGCCGAATTGTTTCCCGCATAGCGGAAGGCAAGATAGCCGAGGCAAAAGGAGATGTGGCATTAAGTGACCTGTTACTTGATCACATGCGTCTAGGGCCGTACCTACTCAAGCTAACTACTTCAGCCGGAACCTTCAGCACGCGTTTCAATCATCAAATGATGAAATAGAATAATGTTTTTCTGCATCGCTCTGGGTCGCTTCCGCTTGAAAAGGCGGGAGCGATTTTTTATGTTAGAGCGTGTTAGGGATTCAGTTTGGCGCTAATCGGTTCAGATTCATGGTGATATTGGCGATGAGGAGCCACGCTTCGTGGCTAGCGGGCGTATACTCGTAGTCGACCGCGAGGCGGCGGAAGCAGGCTAACCAAGCGAAGGTGCGCTCGACGACCCACCGTTTGGCAACCGGCACGAAGCCAGCCGCTGTCGGCGGACGACTCGCTAGTTCGTGGCGCAGGCCCAAGGCCTGCACGTGGTCGGCGAAGCGGCCGCAGTAGCCCTGGTCGGTCAAAATGGTCGCCAGCCGCTCGCCCCAGCTCGGGGTGGTGGGTAACAAACCGTGCGCGGCGGCGGTGCCGTCGTGGCCGTTGGCGGCGTGCACGTGGACGGCAAAAATGCGCCCCTCGACAGCGGTGATAATCTGTCGTTTCCGGCCGTTGACGTGTTTGTCGCCGTCGATGACCCGGTGTTCAAAAATGCGCGGGGCGAGCTTCACGCGTTGACTGTCGAGGCACACTAGCGACGGACCCGGCGCCCGGTGAGCCGCCACCCGGGCGGCGCGGTTGACGGCCTCGTTGAGTTGCTGCCAGCGTTGGTCCTGTTGCCAGCGCCGGAAATAATACTACACGGCCGTCTAGGCAGGAAAAGTGGGCGGCAGACTCCGCCACTGACAACCCGTTCGACACAGATAGCGCACCGCGTCGAACACGTGCCGTAGGCAGAAGCGCCGGTTGCCGTGCGCGGGCAGCAGCGGGGCGATAACTTGCCACTGCGAGTCAGTAAGGGGTTGATAGCCGTCAACCATAAAGCAGGCAGGAGCCTACGAACTCCGGTCCGCAACTTACTGACTCGTTTCTTTTTTGATTTAGGCAAAGTCCCCAACACGCTCTTA
>JANPJM010000055.1:0-29450 GCA_031425525.1 Hymenobacteraceae bacterium
CTACGCAAAGTGCCAAGCGCACCCTGAGCGGCAAGCGGGCCGGAGACCCGCGCTCCTTTCGGGTAGGCCGTACCTTTGCGGAGCGCCACCGGGCGTCCCGTTTTAGCTTACGCCCCCCATGGATACTCCTTTCCGCCCCGACCGTCCCGACCGCCCCTCCGGCCCCCGCCGCCCCGGCGGTAGTTCCGGCGCCTACAATGGCCCCGGCAAAGGGCGTCCGTTTACGGCCCGCCCCAGCGGCCCCCGCCGCGACGGCGACGGCCCGCGCTACGGCGCTGCGGGCGGCGAAGGCCGTTCCGACCGCTTCTCGACCCGCGACCGCGACCGTGACGCCCGCCCCCCGCGCGACGATGATTTCACCGATTACGAGCGCCAACGCACCGACGACGGCCCCGGCCGGGGCTCCTTCGACAATGGCCCCCGCCCCGACCGCGAGCGTGAGCGCGGCCCCGCCCCCGACCGCTCCGACCGCCCCATGCGGCCCGCGCAGTACAGCAAAACCGGCCCGCCCCCCGGCCGCAAACCCACCTGGAGCCCCCGCCCCGAAGGGCCGGGCAAAGATGAAATGATCTTCGGGATCCGCCCCGTGCAGGAAGCCTTGCTGGCCGGGCAGGTACTGGAACGGGTGTTCGTGCAGCGCGAGCTGAAATCGCCGCTCGGCGCCGATGTGTTGGCCGCCGCCCGCCAACTCAACGTGCCGGTGCAGGAAGTGCCCATCGAAAAACTCAACGCCCTGACGCGCAAAAACCACCAGGGCGTGGTGGCCATGCTGGCGGTCATCGACTATGCGCCGTTGCAGGAAGTGATTACGGCCGCCTTCGAGGCCGGGCGCACGCCGCTCGTGGTGGTGCTGGACCGCGTGACCGATGTGCGCAACTTCGGCTCCATCGCGCGCTCGGCCGAGTGCCTCGGCGCCGATGCCATTCTGCTGCCGACGCGCGGCGGCGCCCAAATCAACGGCGATGCCGTGAAGACCTCCGCCGGCGCCCTCAGCCGCCTGCCCGTCTGCCGCGAACCGAATCTGAAGGATGCCCTGCGTTACCTCGCCGACGCGGGCCTGCGCATCGTGGCCTGCACCGAAAAGGCCGACAAAACCCTCGGTCAGCCCGGCGCCCCCGACCTCAGCGGCCCCCTGGCGCTGATTCTAGGCTCGGAGGAAGACGGTATTTCGCCGGAATACCTGCGCTTCGCCGATGCGGAGGTGAAAATCCCGATCCTCGGCCACATCGGTTCGCTCAACGTGAGCGTGGCGGCCGGGGTGGCGCTGTTTGAAGTGCAGCGGCAGCGGGGCGCCGGGCAATAATCGGAGGGGCGGGCCTTGTGCCCCTACCTTCCCACCAGCAGCCGCGCGTAAAAACTCGGCTGCCGCAGCCGTTGGCGCAGATCCAGGTCGTTGAACATCGACGAAATCAGCTCTGCCAGCGCGGGGTTGGAATTGGCCCGCTTCACCACGAAATTGAACAGGCGCGGGAACGCCAGTAACTGCTGCAGACGGCGCGAAACGCGCAGTTCGGGGCCGAGGCGGCGGTACACGGCCGCATCGTAGCCTTGGAGCAGGGCGCCGCTGAAATCGTGGGCGGCGAGGGCGCGGCCCGCCCAATCGGCGGCGTGGCGCCCGGCAATCAGCGCATTCGAAATGCCCTCACCGCTGAACGGGTCGATGAGCGAACCGGCATCGCCGACGAGCAGATAACCATCGCCCGAAATCGGCCGCATCCGCGAGCCGAGCGGCAGCCCGAAACCCTGCACCGGCCCTTCCAGCGTAGCGCCCGCAAACCGGGCGCGCAGGGCCGGCGATTCCTGAATGATTTCGGTCAGGCGCTGCCGCAGATTCACTTTTTTCTTGCTCACGGCGCTCGTCAGCATCCCCACGCCCACGTTGGCGGCGCCGTCGGGCAGCGGGAAAATCCAGAGGTAGCCGGGCAGAAAATCGGGCAGAAAATGCAGCTCGATGAAGTTATCCGGGTCGAGGCCGCGCACGCCCCGGTAGTACGCCCGCAGCCCGGCGCAGTGGTGTTCGGGCTCCAGCGTGTGCCCGCCGATGGTGCGGCCAAACCGGCTTTGCGCGCCATCGGCCGCCACCAGCAGCCGCGCCCGCGCAAGTGGCTCGGTGCCTTTGCCGAACAGCGTCCAGATACCATCAGAAGCACGCTCCCAGCGCTCGACAGCGGTGTTTTCGCGGAGCTGAATCAGGGGTTGGGCGCGCACCCGGCGCACGAGAAAATCGTCGAAATCGAGCCGCCGCATCAGGTGGCCGGGCGCGTAGTCGGCGGCTTTGTCGAAGCCGGTTTTGAAGGGTACGCGCAAGGTTTCGCCGTTCGGCGCGATGAACGAGATACCCCACGACGGCACTTGCTGCGGCTCAGCGCGCAGCAGCGCGGGCAGCGCATCGGCATCATCGGTCAGACGCCGCAGCTCGCTGATGACCTTGCCGCTGAGGGCATCGCCGCAAACTTTATCGCGCGGGAAAGCGGCCTTATCGAACACCACCGACCCGATGCCCGCCCGCGCCAGATGCAGCGCCGTGGCGGCCCCACCCGGCCCCGCGCCCAGGATGGCCACCTCGGCTAGTGGTTCGGCAGTGGTGGCGGAAGCGGGAACAGGGAAGGCGGGAGAGGCAGTGGGGGTGGTGGGCAGCAACGTCATCTGTCGGCAAAATTACCCGCTGCGGAGGCCGCGCGTTTTGTCATCCGAAAATATGCGGCAATCGCGCATCTACCGCCCACCCTTTTGCGTATGGGACGAGGAAAACAGATTTACCCCCGGTTCCACTTTCCCCACTCGCCCTACCCATGAAAGCTTTTTTCCTCGCCGCCGCTCTGGCTTGTTCCATCGGCACCGCCGCCGCTTCGGGTTCCGACGATTTGGCCGCCGTCAAGAAAACTCCCGCCGATTACCGGCGCGAAATCAAAACCTGCTCGCAAGCCCTGGAGCGCGCCCCGCGCGATGGGCAGCTTTACCGCCGCCGCGCCAACGCCGCAGTCAAGCTGAAGGATTACAAGGACGCCGCCGCCGACTACACGAAAGCTATTCAACTGAAAGCTGCCGACGCCGATGTGTACTACAACCGCGGAATGGCGCTGTTGAAGCTCGAAGAACACCGCAAAGCCGTCGCCGATTTCAACGCCTCCCTCAAGCTGCGCCCCAACGACGCCGTGACGCTGTACGCTCGCGGCGTGGCCCGCGTGATGGCGTTCGAGTACAAAACCGCCATCCCGGATTTCGACAAAGCCCTCGCCCTCGATTCCACGCTGGCCGACGCGTACGAATATCGCGGCATCGCGTATTCAAGCCTCGATAAGAAAGCTGCTGCGTGCGTTGATTTGGCGAAGGCCGTCAAGCTCAACCCAGATGCCGTAAAGAGCCAGCGGCAGTATTGCAAAGACTGCAAGGACTGCGACGATGTAGCGAAAAAATAAGACGGATTCTGCCCTATTTGTCCGTTTCCCCTCGTCCGGCCGGCGTCTCCTGAATGGGGGGCGCCGGCCGGTATCGTTTGGGGGGCTTGGGGCAGCGCGTCGGCGGTTTACCTTTGCCGAGCGCTGCCTATTCTGGCCCGCCGCAGTACGTTTTCGCAAACCATTTCCCTGCTATGCAGCTCCCAGATTCGCTCCGGTACACGAAAGAACACGAATGGGTCCGCCTCGACGGCGATGTGGCCACGATTGGCATTACTGATTTCGCGCAGAAAGAACTCGGCGACATCGTGTACGTCGATATCACGACCCTCGATCAGGATGTGAAACAGGATGAAGTTTTTGGTTCGGTGGAGGCCGTCAAAACCGTTTCCGATTTGTTTTCGCCCCTGACCGGCACCGTCATCGAAATCAACGACAAACTCGGCAGCGCGCCCGATCTGGTCAATAACGACCCCTACGGCGACGGCTGGATGGTGCGCATCCGCCTCTCCGATGCTTCCGAAGTAAGCTCCCTGCTCGACGCCGCCGGTTACGGCGCGCTCATCGGCGCGTAACCCGCTGCCCACCAAGAGTATGACGGCCGCCGGGCGCGTATGGCGCCTTCTGACCGTAGCGTGGGCGGGCGTCATCGCCGTTCTCACGCTGCTGCCCGCCGACCGGCTGCCCCCGACGCCCGCGTGGCGGCTGTTGTCCTTCGACACGGCCGCCCACGCGGGCGTTTTTTTGGCGTTGGCGCTCCCGCTGTGCCGGTGGTGGCGCGCAAGCGGCGTTTCACGCGCCTTCAGGGGTACTTTCGCCGTGGCGCTGCTGTACGGCGCCCTCATCGAATGGCTGCAAACCGTCATGCACCTGGGCCGCCACGGCGAATGGTCGGATTTGATTTCCGATGGCTTGGGCGCGCTCGTCGGGGTGGCCCTGGCCGCGTGGGTGCCCGCCCGCTGGCGGTGAGGGGGCGTTTCGGTGTACTGATTACCTGGATAATCAGCGCCCTACTGCCGGCAGTCCGGTGCCTCGCCCAAACCACGTCAGCGCCGCAAGTTGCGCCCCGCTCGGCGGCGGAATACGCCCAATCGGCGGGCCGAACGGTGGCCGTGCTGGCGTCCGATTCGCTCGCCGGACGCGGTTACGGCCCCGCCGATGGCGCCCGCAAAGCCGCGCATTATTTGGCGGGCCGCTTTCGGGAATTAGGACTGGAACCAGTCGGTGATTCAGCGGGGCGCTCTTACTACCAGCATTTTACGCTGCCCATCAATACGTTTTCGGAGCCAGTGGCGCTTCTCACAGATAAGCGGGGTGCGTGGCGGCCGGGCACGGAATTCATCGTCGCGCCCGATTGCCCGCCGACCAACGGCAATGGGCGCGTGCTGGCGCTCGACACGGCATTATTTGGGCTTGATTCGGGGCTGATTGCACGGCGGTTACGGCCACGCTCGCTCGCCAAGTGTCTCCTCGTGCTGCGTGCGCAGGACGAGAAACGCCTCGCCAAATTGCCGCTGGCCGCGCGCCGCTGGGTGGCCTCGGCCCGCGCCGTTCTCGTGCGCGAACCGCGTAAACTCACCGCTTCCGTAGCGCAGCGGCAAGGCCCGCAAGCGTGGTTCCGGGTACTTGACTCGGCCTGGACGCGCGCCGCGCCCGTTCGGCGCGCCACCGTCTACGCCGGAACCCAGTTTGAAGCCGCGTACCCCGCCATGAACGTGGTGGGCCGCCTACGCGGCACCGCCCCCAACGCCGCCGATTCGGTGCTGTTCGTCACGGCCCACTACGACCACCTCGGCCAGCAGGGGCCGGAAGTGACGTTCTACGGCGCCAACGACAACGCCAGCGGCACCGCAATGCTCTTAGAGTTGGCACGCGCATTCACGGGCGAACATCGGCCGAAGCACGACATCATTTTCATCGCTTTTGGGGCCGAAGAAGCCGGGTTGGTCGGTTCCGAATGGTGCGCCAACCACCCGCCGGTGCCGCTAACCCGCATCCGATTCCTGCTGAATCTCGATTTGGAAGGGTTCGGCGACAAAGGCGCTACCGTGGTAAACGGTAAGCTGCACCCCACCCAGTATCAGCTCCTGACCGCCGAACCCGCCGCGCAGGCAGCCGCAAATTCGCCATCTTTTCCGTGGAATGCGCGTGGCAAAGCCGCCAACTCCGACCATTTTCCTTTTTCCGAGCGCGGCGTACCGGCGTTTTTCGTGTATTCGCTCGGTGGCTCCGGCTATTATCACGATGTGCGCGACCGCCCCGCCACCCTCGACCTAGAGAGCGCTTATTCGCTGTATTGGCGGTTGCGCACGTTCGTGGAAAACCTGGACGCCCAGCCCTAACGGGGCTTTTTCATAGCTCAATTTCACCCCCCACTCAGTCTTCCCCCTTGCCCACCCGCACGCTGCTGACCTTCGCCACCCGTTTCGGTATCGCGCTCCTCAACTTCGGCGTAGTGCTGCTGACGGCGCGCGGCTTGGGCGCGACTGGGCGCGGGCGCGTCAGTCTGCTGATTACGGATGTGGCGCTACTCCTACTGTTCATTGGACTTTTGGGCGGTTCGTCGTTGATTTATTTGGCGCCGCGCCGCAATGTGTGGCGGTTATTGGTGCCGGCAGCGGCGTGGGCCGCGCTCGTGTGTGGCACCGGCGCGCTGGTGGTGGCACTAGCCCGGCCCGGCGCCGCGCCGCACTACGCGCTGCACGTGGGCGGCATTGCGCTGGTGCAAGCGCTACTCTCGATTGGCGGGTCGCTGCTGCTCGGCCGCCGCCGCGAGCTCCTGTTCAATGCGCTCAATTTCGCGCAAACCGCCTTGCTTGTAGCCGCGCTGGCTGGGGCATTTTTTCTGCTGGATTTCCGCCGAATCGAGGCCTTTTATTTCGCCAACTACCTGGCGTACGGCCTCCCCCTGCTGGTAGCTGCCGCCGCCCTCGCCCGCCAGCCCGACCCGCGCCCACTCACGCGGCGGGCGCTCCGGCGCGTTACGCGTGAGCTGGCGCGCCACAGCCGAGGCGCGCATCTGTCCAATATTCTGGTCTTTCTGAACTACCGCCTGAGCTACTATTTTCTGGCGGCGTGGGCCGGGCCAAGCGCCGTGGGCGTCCTGAGCGTGGGCGTCGCCCTCACCGAAGCGCTCTGGATCTTGGGACGCTCAGCCGCCCAAACGCAGTACGTCGATTTGGTAAACGCCCCCGACAAGCGCACCCGCCTACCGCACGTCCTGCGCGCCGCCCGGCTCACGGGCTTACTCACGGGCGCCGGGCTGCTGGTGCTGCTCGCCGTGCCCGGCAACGTGCTGACCGCCATTTTCGGCCCGGAATTCGGCGCCGCGCGCCCCGTGTTGCTCTGGCTAGCGCCGGGCGTGCTGGCCATGAGCATCGGGATGCAACTCAGTACATGGTTTGCAGGCGCCGGGCACTACGCCCCCAACAATCGCGCAACCACTGCCGGGCTATTGGTGTCCGTACCTGCGTGCGCGCTGCTCATTCCGCGTTTTGGTGTGGTGGGCGCGGCGGCGGCTACCTCGCTGGCGTACATCACCATCACGGGGGTGCTGCTGTGGCAGTTTCGTGGCAGTACCGGCAGCGGTTTGCGGGCGTTCATTCCGCGCCTCGCCGACCGGTGGCCGCTCCTTTAGTATCACGCCAAAATGTTTAAAGCGGCGTTACCGTCACCCGAAAACCCGCACCCGGCGACGGCAATGCCTCAGCCGGAGTACTTGGCAGCGGTTCCGGCACGTACAGCGCGCACAACGAATGACTGACCGCGTATAAATGCCCCGGCGCCCCGGCGGGCAACCCATCGAGCAGCCCTGCCAGTACTTCCCAGCGCGGCTGGCCGGGCTGGCGCGCGGCATCGTGCCACACCACCGCCGTACGCGGCCCCACCAACTCAGCGAAAACGCGGGCGGTATCGCTTTTTACGGCGTCATAACGATGGTCGCCGTCGATGAAAATCACATCGAACGGCCGCTCGGCCAATGCGGAATAATCGAATGTCCGGGAGTCGCCGAGCAAGTGCGTTACGTTGGGCAGCACCCGCGAAAAATGGCCGTGCTGCAAAATATAATCTTCGCTTAACCCTAACGTGCGCAACTGCTCCGGGCTCAGGTTTAGGGTACTTACAGCGGCGGCCAACGGTGCTACCGCTGCTGCACTTTCGCCGCGCCACGTGCCTATTTCAAAGTAGCGCGCCGCTGGCCCTACACGCCGCACCAACGCCCGCAGCAACAGCAAATCGGTGGGCAAGGAGGCGCCCCCGCCAAACGCAAACGGTGCGAGAGTATCGCCGGAGGGCGGCAAAAATCCTACAAGCGGCGTCACGGGCAGCCCCAAAGGCGTGAGGCCCGGCCACCGCGCGGCGTGTGCGGCCACCCGGCGCTGCCACGCGGTATCGTCAGCCGCTAATATATGATTTAGTAGCGCAGGTTCGCGCAATAGGCTTCGGAGCGCGCGTGCGCCCTTCATTAAGCGGTTCGACATCGAGGGACAAGGTACCGCCGAGGCGACAATTATGGACTGGAAATTGCTGATGATACCTAAAGCCTGCCAGCAAATGTGCAATTTTCTCTAATGAAAGTACATCACATCATAATGTGCTTGGAAAGCTTCATCCAATCTTCTATCTTCGCCCATCTGACAAGCTAAACCCGCAGCTTACTACTGCGTATTTAGCTATTCCATCCTTCCGCATCTTCCGGCTTTTCTCCGACCTAGCCCCGAAATTGTCCTATGGCTACCCGCATCTTCTCCTCGCTGCTCTTCGGTATACTGTTGTCGTCTTTTGTGGGCGCCGCGCAATCCATCAAACCCGAGCTTATCCGTACGGAAGCCGGCGCAACCCTCATTTTCAATACGGTTGATTCCTTTTTTGCCGTCGATATCGCGGGCGATAACATCAAGCCAGCGCCTAATACCGATGGGTTTTTTCAAGTCGATGCGCGGCTGGTGCGCGTTACCAACACGCCGCAGCGCGAACTGGCGCCGGCCGTCGGGCAGCGCGTACTGATGCCGAAAGAGCTATTGCAAATGCAGTATCGGCGCGACCTTGACGAAGAGCAGTTCAGCCTCCAACGGCCCATCCAAAATTCAAAGCAGGAGTTCATCACCACGGCAAAAGGGCGTTTGCTGATGCATTGGTGGTTCGATATGCCCGGCAGCGGGTCGGGCGAGTCGCAGCGCCATTATATCAGCACGATCTGCGAGCGGCAGGTGCTCACGATTTGCACGCCCCTTCTGCCCGGCGATGCCCAAGAACCGCTCCGGCAATACCTGATTGAATCGATGCAAAGCGTGCGCGAGAGCGACGATCCGATCAATGTCCGCGAATACGCCAAAGAATTGCAGGGCGACCAGTAAGCGGTTTACCGTGACGTTTCGCTCAACTCAATGGTACGCGCCTAACTGATAGGCACTTTACGCAAAATTGCCTCAATCAGGTCGTTGCTTTTCACGCCGTCCGCCTCGGCTTCGTAATTGAGTAGCAGCCGGTGATTCAGCACATCGGCCGCCACTTCTTTGATGTCTTCGGGCAGCACATAATCGCGCTCCTCGAAAAAAGCGATGGCCCGCGCCGCGCGGTGCAGGGCAATGGAAGCGCGTGGCGAAACGCCATATTGTACGTATGGCGCAAACTCCGCGAGGTCATAATCAGCCGGTTTGCGCGTGGCGAAGACCAGTTCGATAATGTATTTTTCGAGCGTATCGGAAACTTGTACCTGGTTGATCTCGTCGCGGATGTCGAAAATATCCTGCTTCGTTAGTACTTCCCGCACATCGGGCCGAAACGACAAATCGGCCATCCGGCGCATCACGGCCAACTCGTCGGTTTTGCGTAGGTAATCTACGTGCACCTTCAGCATAAACCGGTCTACCTGCGCTTCCGGCAGCGGATACGTGCCTTCCTGCTCGACAGGGTTTTGCGTGGCAAGCACCAGAAACGGCCGGTCTAGCTGAAATGTAGTCTCGCCGATAGTCACCTGACGCTCCTGCATCGCCTCCAGCAACGCGCTTTGCACTTTGGCCGGCGAGCGGTTTATCTCGTCGGCAAGCACCAAGTTGGCGAAAATCGGCCCCTTCTTGACCTCGAACACCGATTGGTTCTGGTTGTAAATCATCGTCCCGACGAGATCAGACGGCAAAAGGTCGGGCGTGAACTGCAACCGCTGAAAATCGAGGTGCAGCACCTGCGCCAGCGTATTGATGGTTAGCGTCTTGGCCAACCCCGGAACTCCCTCGAGCAGAATGTGGCCGCCCGTAAACAGGCCAATCAGCAGCCGATTGATAAGCGTTTGCTGGCCCACGACCACTTTTCCCACCTCCGCAATTACTTGCTTGAGCTTGTGCTGGTGGTCTTGAATCTGATCGAGAGAGAGCATATAGAAGCAGAAACGGCGAAAAAGAAGCGAAGAAAAATGGGTACCTCTACACCTAGGCGTTCACGGCGGCAACGCGTCGGCCCAGCACACAAAAGTCGCGGCCAGCGCTTCCGAGCCGGGCCTGCAAGTTAGCGCCTCCGCCGAGCGCACGGCGTAGTTTGTTGCGGCCGCAGCCACTCACCAAGAGAAACGGGTTATTTATCACAACTTTTCCTGAATCCTTGCATGTTCGGCTCCCGTATGTATCTTTGCGACAGGCTTACCACCTACCCGTTTTCTAACCCTTCAATTTTAGCCCTACGATGAAGTTTTCCAAGATCCTGTCGGCTGCGGCCACGCTTGCACTGGTGTGCTTCGTGACGTCTGCCTACGCGCAAGGTGGCCCGGGCCCAAACCCGACGGCTGTTCCGATTGATGGTGGCCTGAGCCTGCTTTTGGCTGCTGGTGCTGCTTTCGGCGCTCGTTCGCTGCGCCGCAAGTAGTCTTTGCTGCTGGTAAGCTTGCTTGCCGACCAAAGAAATACTTAATCGGTCTGTCCTTCTTCTGAAGGGCAGACCGATTTTTTTGTTTCTTATAGAAGGAGGTGCCACGTACCTCCCCGGTAACGCAACGGCCCGTCTCTGTTGCAGAAACGGGCCGTTAGCGGGGTACCAGAGACGGGACTCGAACCCGTACTTCCTTACGGAAAAGGGATTTTAAGTCCCTCGTGGCTACCATTACACCACTCTGGCTCGGAGGTCCGTTATAGGCTTGCTGCCTACTTGGCCGGGTGAGGCGCAAGGGGTGGCAAGCACAACGAGTACCGATATAAAATCAAAAAAGGGCGCTGCCGTTACCGGAAGCGCCCTTTTCAATTTCGAGCGAAAGACCGGGTTCGAACCGGCGACCTCGACCTTGGCAAGGTCGCGCTCTACCAACTGAGCTACTTTCGCGAAGCCAACAAACAGCCGGGAGGCGTTTTGTTGCTACAAAGGTAGGCGCGTCGGGCCGCCCGTGTCAAGCTTCGACCGAATTTTTTTTCGCTTTTTTTACTGTCTCTTCACTGGAATCGCGCAGCATTAGCTGCAACTCGTTGAGTTTAAGGAGCGCGGCGACGGGGGTCAGTGAATTGATTTCGATGGATTCGAGGGCGGTGCGGAGGCGGTCGAGGGCCGGATCGGCGGGTAAAGGTGGGGTTATGACCTGCACGGCGGCGTAGTTGGCGGGGCGCGCCTTGGGCGCAAGGGCGGGCGTGGGGCCGTTATCGGTGCCGGTTTCTGATTCGGGATGGAGGGCGGTGGGCGGCTCGGCATCGGGGCCGGCTACTTTTTCCTGCTCCAGATGGTGCATGATTTCGGCGGCGCGGGCCACTACGGGCGCGGGCATTCCGGCGAGGCGCGCCACGTGAATGCCGAAGGAATGTTCGGAACCGCCCGGCTGGAGTTTCCGCAGAAACAACACTTTGCCGCCCGCCTCGCGCACCGAAACGTTGAAGTTGCGGACGCGCGGCAGGTCGTCGGCGAGTTGGTTGAGTTCGTGGTAGTGGGTGGCGAAAAGGGTGCGCGCGCGGGCGCGCGGGGCATTGTGGAGGTGTTCGACGATGGCCCAGGCAATGCTGATGCCGTCGTAGGTGCTGGTGCCGCGCCCGATTTCGTCCATCAGCACGAGGCTGCGGTCGGAGAGGTTGTTGAGGATAGAGGCGGTTTCGGTCATCTCGACCATGAACGTGGATTCGCCGCGCGAGAGGTTGTCGGAGGCGCCGACGCGAGTGAAAATCTTATCGACGATGCCGACCGTGGCTTCGGCGGCGGGCACAAAGGAACCGATTTGCGCCAGCAGCGCAATGAGAGCGGTTTGCCGCAGCAAGGCCGATTTGCCCGCCATATTGGGGCCAGTGATGATGATGATCTGCTGGTCGTCGGGGTCGAGGTGGACATCGTTGGGGACGTACTGCTCACCGGCGGGCAGCAGCCGCTCGATGACCGGGTGGCGGCCGGCGCGGATGGTGAGGACGCGCTCATCGTTCACGACGGGCTTGACGTAGCGGTGCTTACGGGCGGCTTCGGCGAAGCTCACCAGACAGTCGATGACGCCGAGGGCGCGGGCATTTTGCTGAATCTGGGGGACGTAATCGACGGTGGCGCTGACCAGATCGGTGAAAATCTGCTGCTCCAGGGCAAACAGTTCGTCTTCGGCGTTCAGAATTTTTTCCTCGTATACCTTCAGCTCTTCGGTGATGTAGCGTTCGGCATTGACGAGGGTTTGCTTACGAATCCACTGGGCGGGGACTTTGGCTTTGTGGGCATTTGAGACTTCCAGATAATAACCGAAGACCTTGTTGTAGGCCACTTTGAGCGACGAAATTCCCGTGGCCTGCGCCTCACGCTGTTGCAGGTTCAGGAGGTAATCTTTGCCCGAAAACGCGAGGCCGCGTAGCTCGTCGAGGCGGGGGTGGATGCCTTCGGCGATGACGCCGCCGCCGTTGGTGAGGAGCGGCGCATCGGGGCGGATGCGGGTTTTGATTTCCTCCCGAATCAACTCACACAACACCAATTGCTCGGCGGTGCGCTGCAAAACGGGCACCGGCGAACGCATCAGCCGCTCCTTGATGGGCGCGAGCGCGTCGAGGGAGCGCGCCAGCACGAGCAGTTCGCGCGGGTTGACGCGGCGCACGGCGACCTTAGAAATCAGCCGTTCCAAATCGTTGATTTGACGGAGGTGCGCGGCCAATTCATCCAGCACTTCGGGGTCTTGCACGAGGGCGCCGACGGTATCTTGGCGGCGGCGGATTTGCGCCACATCCTTCAGCGGCAGCACCACCCACTTGCGCAACAGGCGCGCGCCCATCGGGGTGAGGGTTTGGTCAAGAATCTGAATCAGCGGCACGCCTTCGGGGTGCTGGGCTTCGGTGAGTTCGAGGTTGCGGATGGTGAAGCGGTCGAGCCAGACGTATTTGTCTTCTTCGAGGCGCGCCAACGAACCGATATGGTGCAGCTCGCGGTGCTTGTTGTCGTGGAGGTATTGCAGGACGGCGCCCGCCGCCGCGATGCCCTGCGGCAGGTTTTCGACCCCAAACCCCTTGAGCGACGTGGTGCGAAAGTGCTGCGTGAGGCGCTCGTAGGCCGAATCGGGTTGGAAAGCCCAGTCTTCGAGGGCGTAGAGGCATTGATCGGGGCCGTAGGTGGCGATGAAATCGGCGCGTTGCGGCTTGCTGACGAGCATTTCGGCGGGCTGAAAGCTCTCGATGAGCTTGCCGATGTAGGGACGGTCGCCCTGGGCGGCGAGGAATTCGCCGGTGGTGATGTCGAGGAAGGCAATGCCGGCGATGTCGTTTTTCCCGAAGGAAACCGCCGCCAGATAGTTGTTACGCCGTTTTTCAAGAATCTGGTCGTTGAACGACACCCCCGGCGTGACCAACTCCGTGACGCCGCGCTTGACGATGCCCTTCGCGAATTTGGGGTCTTCCAATTGGTCGCAGATCGCGACGCGCTCACCGGCGCGCACCAAGCGCGGCAGATACGTATCGAGCGAGTGGTGCGGGAAGCCCGCGAGCGCCGTTTCGGCCGCCGACCCGTTGCCGCGCTTCGTGAGCGTGATGCCGAGAATGCGCGCCGCCGTGACGGCATCCTCGCCGAAGGTCTCGTAAAAATCGCCGACCCGAAACAGCAGCAACGCCCCCGGATGCTCCGCCTTGATGCGGTAGTACTGTTTCATCAGGGGCGTATCGGCGTGGGCCATATCTTGGGGATGAGTAGGTGGGTAGATGAGTAGGTACTCGGAGGCGGCGGACGGGGTGCGAAGTTCGACCTTTGCGGGGAGATAACGGGTAGCGAGGCGCATTTTACTCCTGCGTGCCCTCTCCACTCGAAACTCAAAACTCGAAACTCAAAACTTCTCCCGTGCTGCGTCAATTTACTTCTGAGGAGCTGAATCGGGCTTCGGCGGCCGATTTTGAGGGCCGCCCGAAACGGCCGATTTGTTTGGTTTTGGACAACGTGCGGTCGTTGGCGAACGTAGGCGCGGCGTTTCGGACGGCCGACGCCTTTGCCATTGAGAAGCTGTGGCTGTGCGGTATTACGGGCACTCCGCCGCATAAGGAACTGCTGAAAACGGCCCTCGGCGCCACCGAAACCGTGGCCTGGGAACACGCGCCCGATACGGCTGCCCTCTTGCGGCGCCTGCGCGCCGACGGCTACCGGCCCGTAGCCGTGGAGTTGGCCGAAGGCGCCGAACCGCTGCACCGGTTTGCCTTCGAGCCCCTCGAAAAACTGGCCCTCGTGTTCGGGCACGAGGTGTTCGGGGTGAGCCCGGAGGCGCTGACCGAATGCGCGGCGGCGGTGGAGATTCCGCAGAGCGGCACCAAGCACTCGCTCAACGTGAGCGTGGCCATGGGCATCGTGCTCTGGGAAGTGGTGCGCCGCACGGTGGAGTAGGCCGTACCTTCGCGGGCGCATTTCGGGCGTATTTCCGGCCTTTCGGCGCCCTTACTTTTTGGCATGGCCCTCGACCTCAACCATAAATCCATCCTCGTCACGGGCGGCACCGGCTCGTTCGGGAAGCAGTTCGTGCGCACCATCCTCGAACGGTATCCGCAGGTGAAGCGGCTGGTGATTTTCTCGCGCGATGAGCTGAAACAGTACGAGATGGCGCAAGAGTTTTCGCCGACGGAACACCGCTCGCTGCGCTATTTCATCGGCGATGTGCGCGATGCCGAGCGCCTGCGCCGCGCCTGCGAGGGGATTGATATCGTGGTGCACGCGGCCGCCCTCAAGCAGGTACCCGCCGCCGAGTACAACCCGATGGAGTGCATCAAAACCAATATTCTGGGGGCCGAAAACGTGATAAACGCCGCCATGGATTGCGGCGTGAAGCACGTGGTGGCGCTTTCGACGGATAAAGCCGCCGCGCCCATCAACCTCTACGGCGCTACCAAATTGTGTTCGGATAAGCTTTTCGTGGCGGCCAACAACTTCAAAGGGGGGCGCGATTTGCGGTTTTCGGTCGTGCGGTACGGCAACGTCATCGGGTCGCGCGGGTCGGTGGTACCGTTCTTTTTGCAGGAGCGCCACAAGGGCGTGCTGCCGATTACGCACCCCGACATGACGCGCTTCAACATCTCGCTGGAGGAAGGCGTGGAACTGGTGCTGTTTGCGCTGGAAAAAGCGTGGGGCGGCGAGATCTTCGTCCCGAAAATCCCCTCCTACCGCATCACGGAAGTAGCGCGCGCCATCGGCCCCGACTGCGAGCAGCGGATCGTCGGCATCCGCCCCGGCGAGAAGCTGCACGAGGAAATGATCACCGAAACCGATTCGCTGAGTACCGTCGAGCTGGATCGGTACTACGTGATTCTGTCAGCGACGCCGAAGTTTACGATGGAAGAATACATGGCCGCGCAGGGCGGCAAGCCGGTGCCGTTGGGTTTCCGGTATTCATCGGATGCGAACCACGATTGGCTCTCGGCAGAGCAGTTGCGCGACGAGATTCGGCTGCACGTGGATCCCAATTTTGAGGGGTAGGGTGAGCCAGCAGCAAGGCGGCCAGGGGCTACCGTTCGGTTTGTGGTTTTTGGTTACTTCACTACTTCTACCCAGCCTTTCAGCCGCTCGCCGGTGCGGGCGTGGGTGAAATTGTAATAGTAAGTGCCGGCGGCTAATCCGGCTCCGGCCCAATCGTTGGCGTAGGCTGCCGTTTCGTACACGCACCGCCCCCAGCGGTTGAAAATTTGTGCCCGCCAATCGGCGGCGCGGCGGCCGAGGAGAGTCAGGGCGTCGTTTAAGCCGTCGAGGTTGGCGGGGGTGATGATGTTGGGGAGGGGGATGGGGCAGTCGGCCTGCCGGATCAGCACCGAGGCCCGCGCGGTGCAGCATCCTTCGTTGCTGACTTCTACGCTGTACAGACCGGGCGCGCCGACGGGCAAAGTGGCGCCCGTGGAGTTATCGGACCACTGAACCAGGCTGCCGGGCGGCTGCGGTCCAACCGTCAACACCGTCGCTTCGTCGGTACACAGGGTTGAGTCGGCGCCAAAATCAGCACCAATCATCGGCTGCGGCCAAACCGTCAGCTCTTGTTCGGCGCGCCGCCATTGCCCATCCGCCATCTGCGCCTCGACGGTGACGCGGTAGGTGCCGAGCGCCTGATACATGTGGCTTACGGCAGCGCCGGTGGCCGAGTCGGCAGAGCCGGCCACCGGGTCGCCGAACCGCCAGCGAAAACCCCGCGCCAGGCTGCTATCGAGCCCGGACAATTGCGCGGTGAGGCGAATGAGTTGGTTGCCGCAAGTCGAGAACGCGCGGGTTGTGCCGGCGCTGGTTATCGTGAGCGGCGCCACGCCCAGATCGTTCGGCAGACGGGGCAACTGCACACACCCGAGCGAGAAAGCAGTGCCCGGCACCGGCAAACGGGCCACTTGCAATTGCCCCGACGCAGCGGCCACGTTCGGGTTAATATAACATAACAGGCTTTGCGTGCGCTCACCCCCGACGTACAGCCGCCCATCCGGCCCGAGTTGTAACTGGGCGTACCCGTAGCAATCGGGCGAGAACGACAGAATAATCTGCTGGCTGGCACCAATGGCCGCGCCGGTGCCGGCCGTCAGGTTATACTGCCGCAGGTTGTTGCCGCGCGAACTAGTCCAGTAGAGCTTTGAGCCGTCCGGCGAAAATTCCAGGTCGTTGTTGTACCAACTGAACCCGCCAACAATAGGTATTACACGGATCGAATCTTCGATCAGCGCGTCGGGGGTGACGCTGCCCGTAGCAGCGTTGAAACGCAGTAACTGCACCCTGCCACTGGTATTATTTGTAGTATATAAGCTGTCAGAAAACAGACAGGAAGCAGCCAGCCGCCGGCCATCGCGCGAGGCGCGCAGGGCTGACATAAATGTTAAATATCTTGCGTTTGGTGGCAACGTTGTGGGGTAGGGCGTTACTGACACAACTGGGCGCGGGTGAATGCCCGCCGAATCGAGCAGAAAAGCGCAGTAGCCCCCGTCTTCCTTGCCCGCTACCAGCCAGACCGCGCGCCCATCGGCGTGGCGAACAGCGACGCACCGGGTAATGATCTGTTCGGGTTGGGCCTGCGGCACACCTGACGGCGGCACGCGCAGCACGCTGTCGTCGCTCACCAACGTGCCGCTGCCCGCGCACTCATTCAACTCCCAGACTCCATAGCGCAGTTGAACGCCCTCCGGATCCCACGAATTGGCCGTCACGATGTAGCCGCGCGTGGAAGAACCCGGCCGCCGAAGCAGCACCGCGCTGCCCCACAGCGTAGCGAAATAGCGCGCTGAATCCACTCCCGCCAACTCCCGCCGGTCGGTTCCGTAAAGTTTATAACCCGTGCCCGCTATCGCCACGCGCCCGTTACCATCGGTCAGGCTCACCAAATTAAAGCCCCCGCCCGGAAAACCCAGCCCGGTCTGAGTGGTCGCGCCGGTTGGCGCGAACCGTAATGCATTGTCCCCGAACACCCACCAAGAATAATCTCCTTGGCCGTGACTCGGACTCGTTACCAATAAAAAAATACCCAGCAGGCCCACCAGCCGACTCGTGAAGGCTTTCATAATGATTGTCAGGAAGCGGGGATGGTAGTGGTTTTCGGCTTGAAGTGGGTAAGCGTACTTTTGAGACTTTGAAAGCAGACCTAGTTGCCTGCGTAAATATCAGATGATTTCTTCCACCCCCATCCCCTACGGCCGCCAACACATCACCGACGCCGACGTGGCGGCCGTCGTGGCCGCCCTGCACGCCGACTTACTCACGCAGGGGCCGCGCGTGGCGGCCTTCGAAACGGCGTTTGCCGCCTACGTGGGCGCGCCGTACGCCGTGGCGGTGGCCAACGGCACGGCCGCGCTGCATTTGTGCGCGCTGGCGCTGGGCGTAGCGCCGGGGCAGCGCGTGATTACGTCGCCGATTACGTTTGCCGCGTCGGCCAATTGCGTGCGCTACTGCGGCGGCGAAGTATGGTTCGCCGACATCGACCCCGCCACCGCCCTACTCGATGTGACCAAGGTGCGCGCGCTACTCGAAGCGCACCCGCGCGGGTTTTTCCACGGATTGATTCCGGTCGATTTTGCCGGCCGGCCGGTGGAAATGGCCAAATTTCGGGCGTTGGCCGATGAATTTGGGTTGTGGATTGTCGAGGATTCGTGCCATTCGCCGGGCGGCAGTTTCACGGATGCCGCCGGCATCGCGCACCGCTGCGGCGACGGCTCGCTCGCCGATTTGGCCATCTTTTCGTTCCACCCGGTCAAGCACATCGCCACCGGCGAAGGCGGCATGATTACCACCGCCCGCCGCGATTTATATGATGCCCTGCTGATGCTCCGCACGCACGGCATCACCCGCGACCCCGCCCGCCTCCACCACCCCGACGAAGGCGGCTGGTACATGGAAATGCAGACGCTCGGCTACAACTACCGCCTCCCCGACCTCAATTGCGCTCTGGGCCTGAGCCAGTTGCAACGCGCCGACGCCAATCTAGGCCGCCGCCGCCAACTAGCTGCGCAATACGACGAAGCCCTAGCCGAACTGAACTCAAAACTCGAAACTCGAAACTCGAAACTCGAAACTCTCCCCCCCCACCCCGGCCACGCCTACCACCTCTACGTCGTACGGGCGAAGCATCGCCGGGCGCTCTACGACTTCCTGCGGACGCGGAATATCTTCGCGCAAGTCCACTACATTCCGGTGCATCGAATGCCGTATTATGAGGCGCTGGGGCACCGCGCCGGCGATTTTCCGCACGCCGAAGCGTATTACGCCGAGTGCCTGAGCCTCCCGCTCTACCCCACCCTCACCGACGAAGAGCAGACGTACGTCATCGAGTGTTTGCGGGAGTTTGCCACGGAACCCGCCGCCGAATGAGTATCTCCCCCCGCGAATTTGCCGACCGCCTCGCGCTCGGCACGGCGCAGTTTGGGCTGCCTTACGGCCTCAATAACACCCACGGCCAGCCGCCCCTAGCGGCCGTGGCCGACGTGCTGCGCGAAGCCCGCGACGCGGGAATAAACCTCCTGGATACGGCGGCGGCGTACGGCGATGCGGAGGCGAGAATCGGCCAATTGCACGCCATTACGCAAGATTTTGCGGTGATAACGAAGGTACCCGGCGGCGAATCGGCGGCGGTTACGGCGGCCGTCGATGCCTCGCTGCACCGCTTGCGGCGGCCCACGGTGGCGGGCCTACTTTTCCATAGTGCCCTTGCTTTTGCCAGCGACGACGACACCACCGGCTGGCCCGCGCTACTGGCCGCGCGCCAGGCGGGACACACCACCCACATCGGCGTTTCGACGTACCGCGCGGCGCATTTGCTCACGGGCAATTTCGTGGAAACCTCGCCCGTGCGACAGCCCACGCTGCTGCAAATGCCCCTGAGCGTGTTGGATCAGCAACTGCTGCCGCACCTGCCGTATCTGGCGGCCGAGCGCGGCATCGAAATCCACGGGCGGTCGGTGTTTTTGCAAGGGCTGCTGTTACGCGAACCGGCGCAGCTACCCGCGTTTTTCGCGCCCCTCGCGCCTAAGCTGCACCGGCTGCGTGCCCTGGCCGCTGACGCCGCGATGCCCCTCAACGCGCTGCTGTTGCTGTTTGCCGCGCAAACGCCGGGCGTGCGGCGCGTGGTCATTGGGGTCGATTCGGTGGCGAACCTGCACGATAACCTCCGCGCTGCCGAGTTCTGGGACGCGGCCGAGGCGCTGCGGCCCGCCCTGCTCGCCTTGGCCGAACCCGACGATACCTTCACCCTCCCCTACACGTGGCCGAAAGCGAATTGACCCCCGACCAGCCGCCTTTTCCGGCCGAGCGGCCCGATGCGACGCCCCGGCCGCGCCCGTACATCGGCGCCGTGGTACAGGCGCGGATGGGCAGCACGCGCCTGCCCGGCAAGGCGCTGCTGCCGCTGCCGCTCGGCGGCGCCACCACGGTGTTTGAACACGTACTGCGCCGCGCCGCGCGGGCCGGCACGGTACACGAAGTCATTGCAGCGCTCCCCGATACCAACGCCGATATGGAACTAGCCCGCCTCGCCACCGCCGCCGGTTTCGGCACGTTGCGCGGGTCTGAAGCCGATGTTCTCGGCCGATTCCAGGCCGCCGCCGCGCGTTTCGGCTACGACCACATCGTGCGCCTCACCGCCGACAACCCCGCCCTCGACCCGGTTTTCATTGATGCCGCCGTGCGCGCCCACCTCGCCGCCGCCGCCGATTACACCCTCACTACCGGTCTGCCGCTGGGGATGAACATCGAAGTCATCAGCCGCACCGCCCTCGAAAGTGCCCACCACGCCGCCACCGCCCCCTTCGACCGCGAACACGTCACGCCCTACCTCCGCGCCCACCCTACCGAGTTCCGGCTCCTGACCTTGCCCCTCGCCGTGCCCGCCGCCGCCCTGCGCCTCACCCTCGACTACCCCACCGATTACGCTCTGCTTTCGGCCCTGTACTCGGCCCTCGGCCCCGATTTCGGGCTCGCCGATGTGTTGGGGGTGGTAGCGCATTACCCGTGGCTCGTCACCCTCAACGCCGCCAACGAGCAGGTTTCCGCGTGAATAAGGTAAAGCTGATTTTGCGCGCCGATGGCGATGAGCGGGTGGGGCTCGGGCACGTGATGCGGTTGTTGGCGATGGCCGAGATTCTGGGCGAGCAATTCAGTTACGAGTTTGCCATTCGGGTTCCTTCTGAGGCGGTCTGCAACCTCATTCGGGCGGCCGGTCATTCGGTACGGGCGTTGCCGGAGCAGCCTTTCCACACCGAAGCTGCTGGGTTGGCAAGGGAGTACGACAACCAAGTTTTCGTACTGGATGGATATGCATTTGATTTTGATTACCAAACTGCGCTCCGCGCGAACGGCAATCGGCTGATCGTGGTCGATGACCTACGCACCGGGCCTGTCGTTGCCGACGTACTCATCAATCATTCGCCGGGCGTGACGGCGGCCATGTACGACAACGCCGCCCCAGTACACTTTTTCTTAGGGCCGTCATATTCGCTCGTTCGGCGCCCATTTTTGGAGAATAGCCGCGCTTCAGCCCCACTCACCGCTGATCCGCGTTTGCTGATCTGCTTCGGCGGAGCCGACCCCGCCGGCCTCACCGCCCGCAGCGTACTAGCGATGTCAGGTCATTCCGATATTCGGGAGATCGGCGTGATTACGGGCAGCGCGTTCCGTGACGACGGCGCGCTGGAACGGGCTATTACTGCCACGCCGCGCGTTGCCCTAACGCATTACCAGCACGTAGCGGCGGCGGAATTAGCTGTCCTTTTCGCGCAGTTCGACGTGATTATCTGCCCCGCAAGCACCGTACTCATTGAGTCGCTACTGGTGGGCTGCGCAGCTATTACCGGCTATTTTGCCGACAATCAGCGCCATTTGGCAGATTTCGTCGGCAGAGCGCGCCAAGCTTATTCTGTCGGCGATTTTCTTTCGCTTTCCGATGCTGCATTTGCTACAGCCCTAACCGCCGGCCTCGCTTGGCTGCGCCAGACGATACGCACGTCATACGTCACAGCCTTCCGCCATCAGGAGCTACGTGCTGCCGTGCAGCGCCTCGTTGGCGGCGCCTAAGGAGGGCCTAAAGCAAGACGGAGCTACTTTTACCGGATGCAAGGATTACCCCTCTTTCAGCTAAAAAACCGTTACGAGACCGACCGGATTGCGCTACGGCCGCTTACGTCGGCTGACGTAGACGACGCTTTTTTGAGTTGGTTTCAGGACGAGGCCCTGATGCGTTTTTACACCAACACCCGGCAACAGCACTCGCGCGCGACGCTCCTCGATAACATCCGGCAGGGCGTCGAGAGCGGCACCAGCTACGTATTAGCCATCGTCGAGCGCGGCGCCGATACTTGCATCGGCACCATCAAAGTAGGGCCAATGAATCGCGACCATCTCATCTCCGATTTGGTTGTCCTCATCGGCGACCGTCGCTTCCACGGCAAGGGGCTGGCTGTCGAGGCCATTCAACTGGGTAACGAAGTAAGCTTTCGCGATTTCGGCATTCGCAAACTCTACGGCGGCATGTATGAAACGAACCAAAGCTCATTGCGCGCCTATTTACGGGCCGGATGGGTAGAAGAAGGCCGTTTGAAGGGTCAATATCTGGTCGATGGTCAAGCCGTAGACCGAATTTTGGTCGCCTGTTTCAACCCTGATTTTTTTCCGGAAAGCGCGAAATAATGATCGAATTTGCACTTGGCAATCGCTGGATTGGCCCCGAACATCCTCCCCTGATTATCGCCGAGCTATCCGGCAACCACAATGGTTCTCTGAAGCGGGCGTTGGCCATTGTCGATGCCGTGGCCGATGCCGGTGCGCACGCCATCAAGCTCCAGACGTACACCGCCGATACGATGACGCTACCCGGCGCGCACCGTATCAGCGATCCGGCCTCTTTGTGGTACGGCCGCGAATTGCACGAGCTATACCAGGAAGCCTACACCCCTTGGGAGTGGCACGCCACCTTGTTCGAGCGAGCCCGGCAACGCGGGTTACTGGCTTTTTCGTCACCTTTTGACGAAAAAGCCGTCGATTTCCTCGAAACCCTCAATGTTCCCGCCTATAAAATTGCTTCTCTCGAAAACACCGACTGGCCGCTGTTACGCCGGGTAGCCGCCACCGGCAAACCTGTGATTATGAGTACCGGCGCCAGCACCATTTCGGAAGTAGCAGATGCTGTAGATGTACTGCGTACGGCTGGCTGCCAGCATCTCGTGCTGCTCAAATGCACCAGTACGTACCCCGCAACACCTGCCAGTACGCATTTGCGCACTATTCCACATTTGGCGCACCTTTACGCTGATTGTTTGGTGGGGCTTTCTGATCATACGGCCGGAGTTGGCGTATCAGTAGCAGCCGTAGCCTTGGGCGCCTGCATAATTGAAAAACACGTTACGCTGCGGCGAGCCGATGGTGGCGTCGATTCCACTTTTTCCCTCGAACCTGAAGAAGTGCAAAGTCTGGTAACGGAGACGGAACGCGCGTGGCAGGCCCTGGGGCACATTCAGTACGGTGTACAGCGCGGCGAGGCGAGCGCTCGTTCACATAAGCGGTCAGTTTACGTAGCCCAAGATATTGCTGCGGGCGAAACGTATACAGCTACAAATCTGCGAATTGTACGCCCCGGCGATGGTCTGGCCCCGCGCTTTTATGACCAACTGCTCGGCAAGCCCGCCCGTCAGGCGTTACGCGCCGGTACGCCGCTGACGTGGGAAGCAATCTGAACACCCCACCTGCTGCCTTCGCTTCCGTGACTCACTCACGCGCCGCACGTCTGCGCGATATTTTGCAGTTGCGGTTTACTCCGCTTTTTGCCGCGCTGCCCGCGCACACCCTCAACGCCATCACGCCCACCAACCCGCTACGGCGCTTGGCTAAAGTGGTCGGCTACGCGCTTGTGCGGCTAATTGGGCACTTGTTTCGGCCGATAAACAATCCGCAGGAATTGCGCGGCGCCGTCTGGCTTTATGTGGTGAGCCAAAACAATGTCGATGCCCTGCGCTTTGTGACAACCTACCGCCTAGACGCTGTACTGGTGGCAGGCCAAGGCAAGCAGATTGGCCGTTACGCAACAGAAGTCAATCGACTGTCTTTACGGCGCAAGATTCTGTATTATTGGCAATTTCCCGGTATATGGTGGCAGTTATGGCACCAAGAGGGCCAAGCCGCGTGGCGTTTTTTTGATCTGATTTTCATTGCCATTGGCTATTACGAAGTGTACCGGCGTGCCTTGCGGCACTACCGCCCGCGCGCCGTCATTTTTGCGAACGATCACAACGACGATTCCCGCGCCCTGCTGTTAGCCTGTCAGGCTGAGGGCATACCGACGACTTACATTCAGCACGCTTCCGTAAGTCGCTGGTTCCCGCCGTTGGGGTTCGACCTGAGTATGCTGGAAGGACAGCACGCAGCAGATATATACCGTAGCTGTGGCCCTACAAAAGGCCGGATTGAACTGGTCGGGATGCCAAAAGCTGATGCGTATTTGGCCCGTCGCAATCACGCATCGCACGCCAAAAAAATCGGTATCGCAGCCAGTCTTCTCGACCCCACCGACGATCTTGTAGCTGCGTTGCGTGGGTTGTTAGCGGCTCTACCTAATCTTACGTTCACTTTTCGCCCACATCCGAGTGATTCACGTGATTTCAAGCAGCTACTAGCCGACTTGAGCCCCAATCTGCAATTTTCCGATTCGCGCGCAGAAAACATATTTGATTTTCTCCTCAAGCAAGATATTCTGATTGCAGCCGAAACTTCATCTCATCTGGAAGCTACGCTACTCAATATCGGAAGCTTATACTACCGATTTGGCGCTGGCTATACGTTGAGTCACGACTACTATGGCTTCATTCAACACGGCCTAACCACTGAGTGCCCTACAATCGACGAACTCATTGCCCACCTGATAGCCTACGCTGCGCATAAACCTGCTGATATTTATCTACGAGCCACTTACTACTGTAGTACTATTGGCACATCTTACGAAGGCAATAGTAGCGCCCTAGTAGCCAGTATACTAGATGATTGGATTCCCCAGCTAACGCGCAAAGCTTTCTGAGCAACACTATGTTGTGCGTAGACTTATCACACCGTATATTTGAGCGCCGACACATCTCGGCACGGGATTTTTCAAACCAATTTTCGCGTCCGTTATGAAAAAAATGTTCTCTGCGGCTATTCTAAGCTTGCTTACCGCATTCAGTGCTTCAGCACAGATTGACCCTCTCACTCATCAGTTGGAGGCTTATTACTCGTTTTGGGGGCATTCGCTGGATGGGGTGAATAGCATAAACGGTACGAACGTAGGTGGCACCAGTTGGGGCGCCGACCGAAACGGTGTCGCCGGAGCTTCGCTTCATCTTGATGGCCAGTCTGGTTACGTCGGGTTAGGTAATTCACTCGATTCCGTATTTGCCGGTCCAACCGCACAGTTTGCCATAGCAGCTTGGGTTAAGCTTGATGATGCCAGTTATCCTTGGGCAGATAATCGCCTGATCGTAAACAAATCGGCCGACAGTGGCTGTGGTGAAGCACAACAGCAGTTCTACCTAAGGTACCTCGACGGAGAGCTAAATTTTTCGTACGCTGGCCTAAATGCCTCCTTTGCGCGTTACATCAATACTTCATACATTCTCTCCGATACGCTGTGGCACCATATCGTTATAACGTATGATGCCACGCAATCGGGCAACAATGGGCTTGATCGCGTTCAACTCTACGCTGATGGACAGCCGCAAGTTAGCCGCCTGTTGCCTAACTCTTTCGGCCCGTTAGGTCATATTGGGTTTGGTACGGGCCACCTAGGTATCGGCAACCGATTGGGTAGCGCTGGTCAAGCGTGCCAGACGTTTAATGTACCCGGTTTTTTCCGTGGCTCCATCGACGATGTGGCTATTTACAGCCGCGTTCTGACACCTCTCGACGTCAATCGCTTGGCTGATCCCACTCGTAACGGCCCGCTTGCGGTGTCAAAAGAACATACACTTCCCCCTTTCACGTTGTACCCGACAAGCAGCACGAGTGGCCGCTTTACCTTTGCCGGAACAGCGGGTAGTACATATAATTTCGCTGTTACGGATTTTCTCGGCCGTCGCATTAGCCAAGGCAACGTGCAAGGCACCGGCGACGAGCTGAACCTATCCTTGCTTTCTAAAGGAGTGTATATGATTCGTTTCACGCAAGGAGTAGCGGCACGCACCCAGCGCGTAGTCATCGAGTAACGGAGGTAAATTCCTGTTGGGCCGATGCAGTACCTGATTCGTCGGTGTTGCATCGGCCTATTTTTTTAAGTAGTCCTCAACAAGGCGCAATGAACCACTTCGCGTAGGCAGTTGCCGAAATATCTACTGCGCCTTTCCATTCTCCGCCACCACAAAAATCCTATCCCCGAATCCCCCCGTCAGCCGGTTGAGGTAGTATGTGGGGTATTGCCCCAGTAACTTACTCGCCTGCTCCACCGGATTGCCTCCCAGCCGAATTTGCGACGGCTTTTTGACCGAATTTTTCAAATCGACCACCCGGAAACCGTGTTTTTCGAGCAGTGCGCGTATCGTGCTTGGCGTGAATTCATACAAATGATACGGTGGGATGTCCATCTTACGCTTACGCCCCAGCGCGCCGTACGCGCCTAGTCCCAAACGCAGTGTCGGCAGATTCAAGGTAGAAGGCAACGCCAGCACCAACAGCCCGCCAGGCTCGATGATCCGCGCGAACTTAGCAACGGTAGCCGATGGCGAACGCAGGTGTTCGATCACATCGCCCATATACACCAGGTTGAACTGGTTATCCTGAAATTCTGCCGTCGTTTCGATATTGCCCGTCACAACGGGAAGGTGCAAGTGCTGCCGGGCGAAATCGGCGGCGTGTGCCGAAATTTCCAGCCCGTGCGCCTGCCACCCCAACGATTCCAGGCTTTTCAGAGTATAGCCGGGGCCACAGCCCACTTCTAAGTATCGAAAAGCGCGATTTGGGTAATGCGCCAGCATATAATCGGTGAACTTATCGGGTCGCGGTTTTGAGAAGTCGAGTTTGTCGCTTTCTTCGATAAACTTGCGGTCCTTTTCTTCCCGATTATAATTGGCCCGATCCGTAAAATATGCCTTCCCGTATAATCGTTCGAGTTGTGCGGGCGTCGGCACGGGGTCGAGAAACATCAACGAACAGCTTCGGCATTGCATACCTTGCAGCCGCTCGCCTTCAAATTCGTAGTAAAATGCTAACGGTTTGAAGGTAGTCGCGCCGCATAAATCGCAAGTACGCATCTTTAAGTAGAGTGAAAAGGTACTGATGAAGGGCAATCGGCCCGCTCTGCTGAAGAGCGCGCCCGTGCCGTAAGGCAAAACTACGCTCCTATGTCTCACCCTACCGCCGAACAGCGTCTGACCCACGTTTTAAGGCATCTAGATGCTGTTTGCACCATTCCCGCAACTGCCCGCCCCGGTTACGACGAACTGGCCCCCGTCCGTATTCCATTACCTACGGAAGCGGCAGAAACCTTTTTTCGTGCTTTCGAGCCCCTGCCACCTGTTGAGCAGGAAGTGCATTGGCTACACGTATGCGGCGAAAAAGTACCGTGTCTGTTCGATGGAGACATTGTAGGCTCCATTTTCTACTGGTTAAGTGGCTGGCAGGAAACCTATTCCCCGGAGCGCGACCGCTTTGGCCGATTTCCATACGCCGCTAGCCTACAAGCGCGCTTGGGGTGCGTGACGCTGCCGGTAGCCGACCTGTTACTCGAAATCTTACGAAGGTGGCTGGAAGATGCCAGCGGCATCGCCATCGTGCGTCATCCGCCCCGCCCCGCGCTGGCTGTCTCGCACGATGTAGACCATCTGCGGGGCGGCTGGCGGACTGCTGTAAAGCACCAGTGGCGCAACCGTCGGCCAATGGCGGCACTCCTAACCACGGTCAAGCGCTTGTTCGGCCAGGCGCCGTTCGACAATCTAGTGGCTCTAGCTGAAATAGTACGAGCAGAGACGGGTTTATCGTCCACTTTTTACCTTCTCGGCGCTCAAGGAAAGCACGCACTCGGCCCAAATGCCGATTATGAGCTGACTTCTTCTTACGTGCAGCGCCGCATTCGCGAACTCGAAGCGGTTGGCTGCGAGATTGGGTTGCACGCATCTTTCGGCACGGCGACGGATGCAACGCAGCTTCGGGCCGAATTGGAAAAATTGCCTCACCTCACGGCCGGCGTACGTTTCCACTTCCTCTGCTTCGATCCTGTGCTGACGCCGGACATCCTACATCGCGCGGGCGCCACGCACGATGCTACGCTAGGATTCGCCGAACGCGCAGGGTTCCGGCACGGCACGGCACACCCGTTTTGGCTTTACGACTTCACTCGCCAGCGAACGCATCGTATCATTTGCCATCCGCTGCACGTTATGGACGTCACGTTTGCCAACCCGAACTACCAACCAATTGCCGCTGCACAAATTCCGGCGTATGTAGCCGAATTAGCCAAATCGGCGAATCTCTGCGGCGGCACGTTAAGCCTCTTATGGCACAATGAATACGTAGTGCCCGGCGAGGCAACATTGGGTGAGGATACGTTTAGAAACGTGTTACGCCGCTGCCGTGAGATAGACGAGTAAGCAATGAAGTTGTTGGCAAGATTAATTTTTGTGGTAGTTTGGGGTGGTCTAGCGCCGTCAGACAGGTGCTAAGATAGGGTTTGTTGGCGGTTTTGTTCGAATTGGTGCGGGCTCTGGTAGCCGATAGCCGAGTGGTGGCGGTCGAGGTTGAAGTAGGTGTCGAAGTAGTAGGCCACTTCGAGTCGGTCTTCTTCCAGGTCGGCGAAGGCCGCGCGGGCGAGCAGCAGCTCGGTTTTGCGCGTACTCCAGCCGGCTTCGGCCTGTGCATTGTCGTACGGATTGCCCACTCGCGCGTCGCTGGGGCGGGCCTGCGCTTTTTCGATGCAGGCGCGGCAGGTGGCGGAGGTGTACTGCGCGCCGCGGTCGGCGTGAATGATGAGACCGGGGGCGGGCTGGCGCACGGCCAGGGCGCGTTCGCGCGCGGTGGTGACCAGTTCGGCGGGCATCTGCGCGTCGAGTTGCCAGCCCACCACGCGCCGCGAGCAGGCATCGCGCCAAGTGGCCAGATAGCACCAGCGTCCCCCAGCCAGCGGCAGGTAGGTGATATCGCCCACCCACACCTGATCGGGCGCGGTGGGGGCCGCTCGGCCCAGCAACAGATTTTCGCTGACCGGATGGGTGGGATCGGCCTAGGTGGTGCGCGGGCGCTGGGGACGGGTCGAGAGCGCCCGCAAGCCGCTGGCGCGTAGCCAGGTACGCAGGGCATGCCGACCGACCGGGTAGCCTTCGGCCTCTAGTTCGGCGCGCAGGAGGCGGGTGCCGTAACACTGGGCGTGGCGGGTGAAGGCGGCGTGGGCGGCCGCGTGCCAGTCGGCGGCGGCAGGTGCCGGGCGCGCCTTCTAGGCGTAGTAACCGGGGCGGCTAACGGCCAGCACCCGGCACACCAGCCCCAACGGCCACGCCATACAGTGGTCACGGATGAAGATGTAGCGGATCACGATGGAAGCGGCTAGGAGAAGATGGTCACGACTTTTTTAAAATGTCGCGCTCCTGTTCCACCCGCCGCAGTTCGGCGCGCAGGCGGATGATTTCGGCCTGTTCGGCCCCATCCGGGGCGGCGGCAGCGGCCAGGCGCTGCCAGCGCGCCAGCAGCTTCGGCGAGACGCCGTGGGCGGGCCACGTCCGTTTGGCGCGCGCCAGCCGAGACCTGACGGACACATTCGGTCTTGAAGGCAGCCGTGTATTTTCGCCGCGAAACGGGCGAGGGATAAGGGGGAGAATAAGCCATCGGGCAGGGAAGTTAAGACAACGTCCTGTCTGTGCCGGCTAGACCACCCCATAGGATATTCACAAATTGCCAAACCGCAGCTATCTGGCATCGCGCGGGCGCAGAGCCTCACGAGCGTGACCAATTGCCTGTCTTATCCCAGCCGTTGATCGCTCAACCGCTATCTTATTGAAAATCGAACTGTCGAAGTATGAGCCGCTGAAAACATCCAAAAATAAAGAAGCCCCCACCGCGCCTTTCGGCAGCCGAGGGGGCTTCTTCAATTGATAAGGTTGGCGACTACCGACTCTCCCGCCTGTGACAGCAGTACCATAGGCGCAACGGGGCTTAACGACTCTGTTCGGAATGGGAAGAGGTGAACACCCGCGCTCTGATCGCCAT
>JANPJM010000056.1:0-30322 GCA_031425525.1 Hymenobacteraceae bacterium
GAATAAGCCTGTCATTGCGAGGAGGCTTTGCGATGAAAGCAATCTCACATTGTGCTTAGCGCGCCCTACATCTGCGAGATTGCTTCGTCGCAAAGCCTCCTCGCAATGACAAAAATTAATATGCTGTCAATCCTAAAAAAAGAGTTCAACGCCTTCTTCAACTCGCTCATCGCCTACGTGGTGATCGGCGTGTTTTTGGTGTTGCTGGGTTTGTTCGTGTGGGTGCTGCCGGGCGGCAACGTCCTCGATTCGGGCTACGCCGAGCTGGGCGGGTTTTTCAGCACGGCGCCGTTTGTGTTTCTGTTTTTGCTGCCCGCCATCACGATGCGCACCTTCGCTGAAGAGAAAAAAGCCGGTACCATCGAGTTGCTGCTCACGCGCCCGCTTTCCGACTGGCAACTCATTCTAGGTAAGTACTTTGCGTGCGTGCTGTTGGCGGTGCTGGCCTTGGTGCCCACGCTACTTTATTATCTGACGGTGTGGGTGCTGGGCGCGCCGCAGGGCAACGTCGATTCGGCGGCTGTGGCGGGTTCTTACCTGGGGTTGGTGCTGCTGGCGGCTACGTTCGCCGCGCTCGGCATCTTCGCGTCGGCCATCACCCGCGACCAGATCATCGCTTTCATCCTCGCCGCTTTTGGCTGCTACCTGCTGTACGCCGGTTTCGATGCCCTAGCTAGCTTGAGCGTGTGGGGGCGCGCCGGGTACCTGCTCACGCAGCTCGGTATCGCGTACCACTACGGCACCATCGCGAAGGGGCTCATCGATTCGCGCGATGTGTTGTATTTTCTGTCGATGATTACGCTGGCGTTGGGCGCCACGCGGTTGGCGCTGGCCACGCGCAACTGGTAGACCGCTGATTTCGCTGATTGTGTGATTTCGCTGATTTTTTGATTTGCTTACCGACATCCGTGTCCGGCAACCCTTTTCGCATTAGATATTTTGGCGTCTTCTGATCAACTGGAAACCAGAAACGAGCAACCCCAAACCCGCAGCCGCCGCGCGCAGGACGTGCTGACGTTCGTGGTGCTGGCCGTGGCGGTGGTGTTTCTGAACGTGTTGGCGGCGCAGGTTTTCTTCCGCCTCGACCTCACCGAAGACCGGCGGTATTCCATCGCGCCGGCCACCAAAGAAGTGCTGGGGCGCCTCGACGATGTAGTATTCGTCGAGGTGTACCTCGATGGCGAGCTGCCGCCGGGCTTTCGCCGCTTGCAGGGCGCCATTCGCGAGATGCTCGAAGAGTTTCGGGTCTACGGCGGCGCCAACATTCAGTATAAGTTCGTCGACCCCAGCGCCGACCGTTCCGTGCAGGCCCGCAACGAGTTGTACCAGCAACTAGCCAAGCAGGGGCTGCAACCCACCAACCTGCACGACAACGAGAACGGCCGGCAGGTCGAGCGCATCATTTTCCCTGGGGCCATTGTGCGTTTCAACGACGAGGAAGAGCCCGTGCTGCTGCTCAAAGGTAACCAATCGACTTCACCCGAACAGCGACTCAACCAGAGTGTCGAGGGCGTAGAATACGAGCTGGTGGCCGCCATTCGCCGCCTCACCCAGAAAAACCGCCGCAAAATTGCCTTCCTCGAAGGCCACGGCGAACTGCCCGTGACGCAAGTGGCCGACCTGATGGGCGCCTTGCAACGCTACTACGACGTGACGCGCGTAGACCTGCGCCAAGGCGAGCGCCTCGATTCGGCGATTGATGCCGTAGTGATCGCGCGGCCGACGCAGACGTTTTCCCTCTCCGATCAATACAAGCTCGATCAGTTCGTGCTGCGCGGCGGGCGCGTGGTGCTGTGCCTCGACGCCGTGCCCGTGGAGCTGGATTCGGTAGGGGAGAAGGGCACGTTCGGGTTGCCGCTCAAAACCGGTCTCGAAGAGCTGCTTTTTCATTGGGGCGCGCGCGTAAACCCCGATTTGTTGCAGGATATGGTGAGCCAAAGCCTGCCGATGGTCACGGGTATCGTGGGCAATCAGCCGCAGACGAAGCTGGTGCCGTGGCGCTATTTTCCGATCATCAACTCGTTTTCGGCCCATCCCATCGTCCGCAACCTCGATGTGGTAAGTATGCGCTTCGTATCGTCGATGGACACTATTGCGGTGCCTGGCATCCGCAAGACGCCGTTGCTGTTCACCTCCCGTTACACGCGGCTGATGCCCGCACCGGTGCGCGTCAATTTCAATGAAGCGCGGCTGCAACCCAACCCGCGCGCCTTCAGTCGAGGGCCGCAAATGGTGGGCGTATTGTTGGAAGGGCGATACAACTCGCTGTTTCAGAACAGATTGGTGGCAGGGTCGGCGTTGCTCAAAAACTTCGTGAAGGCGAGTGAAGTGCCCGCCCGCATCGCCATCTTCTCCGACGGCGACCTGCCGCGCAACAACATCAACAAAAAAACCGGCCAGCCGGAAGCACTGGGGTACGACAAGTTCGTGGGGGTGCAGTTTGCCAACCGCGACCTCATCACCAACACCCTCGATTACCTGCTCGACCAGGATAACCTCCTCGCCGTGCGGGCCAAACAAGTGGTGCTGCGCCCCCTCGACCGTCCCCGCGTACTGGCCGAGCGCACCGGCTGGCAGTTGCTCAACACGGTGGTGCCGCTGGCGATGCTGGCCGCCGCCGGCATCGGGCGCGCCATCTGGCGGCGCCGTAAGTATGCCCGTCCGGTGGCGTAACGGCTATTTTCTTTACAATTTCGCAAAAATCCTGCTCCTTGAAACCCGCTCAACGCCCTTTTCTCCTGCTGGCCGTTCTCGCCCTACTCGGTCTGGGTACGTGGTGGCTATTGCACCGCAGCAGCCGCACCGATTCTACCCTCGATACAGAAGCCACGGCGTTCAGCGTGGCCGATACGGCGTCGGTCGATAAGATTTTCGTGGCCCTGCGCTCCGGCGTCACGCACACGCTCGTGCGCGAAGCGCGTTCGTACTGGACGTTGGATGGGAAATACACCGCCCGCCCCGACCAAGTGCGGATGCTGCTGAATACGCTCCGGCGGCAACGCGTGAAATCGCCGGTGCCGCGCGCGGCCCGCAACAGCGTAGTGCGCGCGATGGCCGGGACCGGCATCAAAGTGGAAGTGTACCAGAAAGGCGAGCGTACGAACACCTTCTACGTTGGAGGCGCCACCAACAATCGGCTCGGTACTTATATGATTCTCGAAGGCGCCGAAGACCCCTACATCGTGCATATGCCGGGGTTCGAGGGCTACCTCACTACCCGCTTTCTGCTCTCGCCCGACGACTGGCACACGCTGCCCGTTTTCACGCTGCCGCTGCTGGCGCTGGAGCGGGTTGAAGTCGTGACGCCCGGCCAACCCGACAGCTCGTTTGCCATTGCCCGCACGGCGCGCAATACGTTCGGCATCGCCGATTATCCCGCCGCCGATTCGCTGCTCCTCAAAAGTTACCTGACGCAATTTGCGCGCATTTTCGCCCAAAATCTCGTCGATTCGGCTTCCCGGCCCACTGTTGATTCGATGATGCGCCGCGCGCCCACGCACGTCGTGTACGTCAAGGAGCGCGGTAAGCCCAGGGCCGAGCGGTTGCGGCTGTGGCCCATCAAAAACAGCAAAAACGGCCTAATTGCCTGCACCGATCGCGACTCGATTCCGTTCATCGTGCAAACCGCCATCTTCAACAACATCTTGGTGCAGCGCACCGAATTTGTGCGCAAAGCCCAGTAGCCGCGCCCGGCTGCCTACCTTTGCTGGCCCCCACAACCTTCGTTTTCGCGCCAGTACCCCGCCTTCAAATTCGCAATGAAATTCATCGTTTCCTCGTCGGCCCTGCTCAAACAATTGCAGCACATCAACGGCGTCGTGCCGAGCAACCCGGTGGTGCCGATTCTGGCCAATTTCCTGTTTGAAGTGACCGACGGCAAGCTCACCATCACGGCTTCCGATCTGGAAACGTCGATGATTACGAGCCTCCCGGTGGAAGCGCGCGACAATGGCCGCATCGCCGCGCCGGCGCGCATTCTGCTCGATACGCTCAAAAATCTGCCGGATCAGCCCGTCACGTTCACCATCGACCAGGAGACGTACACCATCGAGATTGCGTCGGCCAACGGCCGGTACCGTCTGTCGGGCGAGAACGCGACCGATTTCCCGCGCGTGCCGGTCGTGAAAAGCACCACGTCGCTCGAACTGCCGAGTACGGCCCTCGCCCGCGCCATCAACAAGACGCTGTTCGCGGCGTCTACCGACGAGTTGCGCCCCGCCATGACCGGCGTACTCATCCAGCTTTCCGGCGACAAGCAGATTACGTTCGTCACCACCGACGGCCACCGCTTGCTCCGTTACCGCCGCTTCGACGTGGAAGCCGGCCAAACGGCTACCCAGGTTATCGTACCACGCAAGGCGTTCAATCTGCTGAAATCGTCGCTGCCGGCCGAGGCCACGCCCGTGAAAATGGAGTTCTCGCAGCAGAACGCCTACTTCGCTTTCGATCAGATGCAGATGGTCTGCCGCCTCATCGACGAGCGCTACCCGGATTACGAGAACGTGATTCCGCAGCGTAACCCCAACAAGCTCCTCATCGACCGCGCCGACCTGCTCGCGTCCGTCAAGCGCATCGCGATTTACGCTAATAAGACCACGCACCAAGTTCGCTTGCGCCTCGCCAACGCCGAACTGCACGTTTCGGCCGAAGACCTCGATTTCTCCAACGAAGCCAACGAGCGCTTGGCGTGCCAGTACGAAGGAGATGATATGGAAATCGGCTTCAATGCCCGTTTCCTCACCGAAATGCTCGCCAACCTCGACGCGCCCGAAGTGACGCTCGACCTCAGCACGCCCAACCGCGCCGGCCTCCTGATGCCCGCCGAGCAAGAGCCGGAGGAGAATATTTTGATGCTGGTGATGCCCGTGATGTTGAATAACTACGTGTAGTCGGAAGCTGCGAGAGATGCATTGGCTTTTACCAACCAAAAACAGCCCGCCGGATATCCGGCGGGCTGTTTTTGGTTTATGTCAGGAACCCGTTCAGCTTCTTGTCCTTCTCACCTACGCACTCACCGCTACGGCCTCCGGCGCAATCTTTTTCACCAACCCTTGCAGCACCTTGCCGGGGCCGCATTCCACGAAATCGGTATGGCCGTCGGCTACCAGCCGCTGCACGCTTTGCGTCCAGCGGACGGGCGCCGTGAGTTGGCGGCGGAGGTTGGCGGCAATCTCGGCGGGGGCAGCGTGGGGGGCGGCATCGACGTTTTGGTACACCGGGCACACCGCTTCGTGGAAGGTGGTGCGGGCCAGGGCGGCGGCTAGTTCATCTTCGGCGGGTTGCATCAGCGGCGAGTGGAACGCGCCGCCCACCTGCAACACCAGCGCACGCTTGGCGCCGGCGGCTTTCAGGGCTTCACAAGCGGCTTCCACGCCCGCCACCGAGCCCGAAATCACGAGTTGGCCGGGGCAGTTGTAGTTGGCAGGCACCACTACTTCGCCGGTGCGCGCGCCCACTTCGGCGCACACTTCTTCCACGCGCTCATCGGGCAGGCCAAGGATGGCGGCCATTGTGCCGGGTCGGGCTTCGCAGGCGCGCTGCATTGCCTCGGCGCGCGCCGAAACGAGCAGCAGCGCATCCTCGAACCGCAGCACGCCGTTGGCCACGAGCGCCGAAAACTCGCCCAGCGAGTGGCCCGCGACGGCGGTCGGCGTTAGGTCGCGGGCGACGAGCAGCATCACCGAATGCGTGAAAATAGCGGGCTGCGTGACGCGCGTCTGCCGTAAATCATCGTCGGAACCCCGAAACATCAATTCCGAAAGTGAGAAGCCGAGCAGTTTGTCGGCCGCCTTCGCGATGGCGTTGGCTGCGTCGGACGTTTGAAAGAGATCGAGCCCCATTCCAGAAAACTGGGTGCCCTGACCGGGGAAAAGCAATGCTGGCATTATTGACTGAGCGACTGAGTGACTATATTTTTGGCGGAAAGCAGCGACAAACGAAACGTGTGCTGCTGAAGTGCGTCAAGCACCGCCAAAAGTAGGACAAACACCAAACAAACGCGCCCGACCACCAATCGGCAGTCGGGCGCGCAGCAGAACGGTTAGTGCGCGGCGGTTATGTAACGTAACGCCAAGCTCCTGCTTGGCGACTGACGCTCGGCGGCGCGTGGCGCTACACCAAGCAGGAGCTTGGCGTTACTCGTCTATCAATCACAAATACGCTAATTAACCCAAGTTGCGGGTTATTGGTCGCCCATTTTCTGTAGGGTATAGGCAAAGACGAAGAGTAGGAGTTTGAGCAGAAATCCCTGTGCGGTGACGGCGTGGATTTTCTTAGCGAACAGGGCCGTAATCCCGCTCAGGGCCGTTTCCACGCCCTTTCGGTAGTGGCCAATCAGGTAGGCGACGCTCGGCTCGTGCGGCCGGAGGCTGTTACCGCGCCGGGCGGCGAGCAGTTGCACGTCCTCCGCCGCCCGCCACTCGTCTTCGAGGGCATAGTCGGTGTAGCCCGCGTCGGCATACAGCACACTGCCGGACGGCAGTTCCAGCGGCATGGCTTGCAAGGCCGTGATATCGGCCGTGGAACCGGCGTGGATAAAGCAGTCGACGGGCAAACCGTCGGCGGTCATCACCCACTGGAGCTTGAAGCCGTAAAACCAGCGGCGTTTGCTCGCCGACCGCCCCCGGTAGGCCGGGCCGCGCACCAGGCGACTGCGGGCGATGCGGATGTTGTCGCAGACGGCGATGGGGGCCGAGTCAATGACGTATTGGGCGCTGGTATTGAGGGCTTTGAGGTGGCGGCCCAAGGCAGCGAAGAGGGCCACGAGCGGTTCGTGGAGCGCGTGCAGGCGGCGGCAGAAGCCGCTTTTGTCGAGCCGGGCCTGCCCGTGGTGCTGCTCCATATACTGGCGGGCGGTGGTCAGATTGCCCCCAAAATAGCGCGCCGCCAGCAGGGCCGTAGTCAGAATCTGGGCATCCGTTAAGCGCTGGGTCGTCCGGCGGGGGCGGGGCAGGCGCAGCACATCGTCGAGCAGGCAGTAAATTGCGATGGTCTGTTCGGTCATCGAGCGTGGCGGTTTGTGGGGGTCGAATACCCAAACCTACTGCGCCGGAGCGCTGAACAGACTTTTTTTGTGCCCGCTATAACCCGCAACTTGGGTTAATTAACCGGCCCCACGCTGCTCCCCGCAAGCTCGACCCATCCCTTAAAAAAGCGCGGCGTCGGGTTCAGTACGTCAAACTCCACTTCGGCGCGGTAGAAATACGTGCCGTCGGCGAGGCGCCGGCCGCCGCTGCCGGTGCCGTTCCACTCGATACGCGGGTTTTGGTCGCCTTCGTACACCTTCACGCCCCAGCGGTTGTAGACTGTGAACGCCACCCGCCGCACCGGCGACGCGCAAAGCGGCACGAACGTATCGTTGCGGCCGTCGAGGTTCGGGGTGATGATGTTGGGCAGCGTGAACAGCTCGCAGTTATCTTGACACACGATGTTCGATTGGGCGCTCTCGATGCCTGATTCCGTCACGGCCGTGATGGTGTAGCACCCCAAGCGGGTCTGCAAATCGGCGTGGGTGTAGGTTAGCTGCGCAACGGGTACCGTGGCGAGGAGCGTAAAATCGCCGGTAGCACCGGGGCGGAAGTACACGCGCCAGCTCACCAAATCGGTGGCGCAGGCCGGGCCGGCGTCGGGCGTCCAGGTGAGGACGTTGCTGAAGGTGGTGGGGCAAGTGGCGGCTTCAGCCGCGCAATCGGGTGGGGCCAGCGCCAATACCGGCGGGCAGGGTTCGTTGCGCACGCACCGCTCCTGCGAAAAGTTTTGGGTGACGGCTGGCTGCCGCGTGCCCACCACGTACGTGCCGCGCGTGAGGATGCGGTAGCAGTTGGGATTTTCCTGCGAAATCGAGATGCCCCGGAACGTGAAACGGTCGGTGTACGCCCCGCCCGTGGCCGTGGCCTGCACCGAATCGATGAGCGTAAACGTGCCGCCAACGCGCCGGTAGATGTAGTGGAGCCGCGTGGTGTTGTCCCAGGGCACATCGTAAGTCCAGGTCAGTTCGATTTGGGCGCCGTTGCGCCGCCCTTCCAGGCGCGGGCTGGTGGCCGTTTGCACGGTATCGATCTCTACCTCCGTTACCCCATCCAACAACGCCAGCACCGATTCAAGGCGGTAGATCGGCTGCTGCCCTTCGGTATCGAGGTTGCGGTCGATGAACGTGGTATCGGTCGGCGCGATGCGGTCGGCGACGACGGTGAAGGCGGTCGGCGCATCCCGCGTGGCGCGCGCGAGGCGGTAATATTCGGTGTAGATGGTGGCCAATACGCCGAAGTTGCCCTGCGTCCACTTTACGGTTACCGCCCCGGCGGCGGGGTCGGTGGCATCCACGGTGACATTGGTCAGCACCGGCAGCAACCCCGGAATCACGGTGCAGGCTTTCTGCGAGGCGAGGCTTGCGCCGCCGCGCGGCACCGGCCACGTCGCGTAGATGAGGTAGCAATACGTGCTGCCGCGCTTGAAGCGCCGGCCATTGTTGCGGTCGGCGAAGGCGGTGGCGGTGGCCGCCACACTGCCGATGTACACGTAGCCGCTGCTCGCGGGCACGCCCGTTTCGCACGGCCCCGGCTGGTAAGGCGAGTCGCCTTCGCGGCGATACACCCGGATCGAATCGGCCGTAGACCCGCACACGTACGGATCCCATTGCAAATCGACTTGGCGGAACGACGACGTTATCGGTCGCAGGTTTTGCGGCGGCGGCCCCACTACTCGTATTTGCCACACCCGGTTCGACGACAGGCGGGTACCGCAGTTCGGCGGGGTGTCTTCGGCGGAAAGAGTGGTCAGGTACGGTTGGTTCGCGACGGAGCTACAGTCGGGTGTCCAGCTAAAGGTGGCGGCGGCCGTGCCGGTCGGCCCGCCCGCCACGGGCGTGAGCGTGGCGGCGGGGCTGCTGAACAGCGGCCCGCCGAAGCCCGCAAGCGTCAGGTCGTGCCCGTCGGGGTCGGTCGCGCGGATGATTTTGGTGAGGGTCGTATTGGCCACCACGCACGTATCGGCGGGGAGTTGCAGCGTCGGCGGCCGGTTGTTGGAGCCGGTGATAGTAATCTGCATATCGCGCCGCGTCCTACTGATTTCGATGAAAACTCCCGGCCCAAGTTTGCGGTATTCGTACACGTAGTACGCGATGTTGTATTCGCCCGGCGAGGCCGGCGCGTTCCAGGTGATGACGCCCGTAATCGGATCCATCCCGTATGTGCCGCCGGGCGTGGTGTACACCAATGGCGACGTATAACCCGGGATAGGCGCAGATCCCGCACACTCCGCACCGCCAAGCTGGCCTTGCAGCGGGTCGTCCACCTGAAAAGAGAGCGAATCGAGCGGCTCCCTGCGATTACTCGGGTTATTGGTAGCGGGGGTGTGTTCAAACCGCCGCCCAACCGCCCCCTCCTGAATCGGGGGTTGCGTGAACGACGGCGTCGCATTCGGCCCCAGCGAGGCGTCGATCAGGATCCGCGTTTCGATGTAAAAACTCAAATCTATCGGGTTGTTTCCGAGGTTGACGATGTTGCCGTTGCGGTTGTTGCCGATAAACGAAACCGTGTACGTGCCGGGCGCCGCGAAGATGAAACTGAATCGGTACGTATTCAGCGATACCCGGAGGCAGCCCGGCAGCGGCACTTTCGACTCCCGTTGGATAGTCCGGAAAGTGGTGCCGCCGAAACAGATCTTCACCTCCGTCTGGTCGAGCGCCGATCTATCGTCGGTGTACAACTTCATCACGAAGTTGTAGCGCAGCAGGTTCGTGGTATCCACGGAAGCCTGAATATCGCCGGCGCGGATGTGGGTTGCGGTGGCCGAGCCACCCGCCGCCAGCAAGACCAAAAGCGTCAGAAACGGTGCCAGCCAAGCATTAAGGCTGTGGCGTACCCGGCTCGCAGCCGGTATTTGCGGAGTCGAAAGAGTCATCACTACCACAGTAGACGGAAAAAACGGCCCGAAGGTGCTACCTCTTGGCCCGTTCCGTTGCCCAACGGTTCGGCAACCTACGGGGTTCACGGCGGTTGTGCTGAAAGTGCGGGTAGAAGCGAGGGCAAAAGTGCGGGCAAAAGGGGGCAGAACAGCTCACCGCTCCCGCCGCATTTTCGGTGCCTCGTCCGCCCACTCAAAAAGCCCGTTCGGGCGCGTCACGCTCGCGGTTTGCCCATCCGGCCCCGGCCCGTACCTTTGGACACCCGTTCGGCGGATTGGCCGGAGCCAGGCGGTAGTGCCGGCGCAGGTGGGCCTACCGGGCCGTTAGGTCAGCGCCTTTTTCTTTGCGCCGCTCCGGCGCGCTCATTTTCCCATCATTCTCGCACACTATGAGTTGGTTAACCCAAACGCTTTCCTCATCCGTCGGTCGTAAGCTGGTGATGGCCGTTACCGGCCTGTTCCTGTGTTCATTTCTGGTGATTCACCTGCTGATCAACCTCCAGATGCTGCGCCACGACGGCGGTGTGATGTTCAACTATTGGGCGCACTTCATGGCTACCAATTGGCTGGTGCGCGCGATGGAATTCGTCCTTATGGGGGCGCTGGCATTTCACGTGTACGACGGACTGTACCTGGCAGTCAAAAACCGCAAGGCGCGCGGTGGGCAGAAGTACTTGGTGAATCATTCGGAAAAAAACTCCGGCTGGGCGTCAAAAAATATGGCCCTTCTGGGTACTATCCTGCTCATATTCCTCATCGTACACTTCATGAATTTCTGGGTGCGCGCCCGGTTCGGCCTATTGGGCGGGTTGGAAGAAGTGCCGAATCCGAAGTTGCCTTCCGAATCCGTCCACGACCTCTATTCGGTGGCTGCCACCGCTTTCCGGGTGCCGTGGTACGTGGTACTGTACGTGGCGGCGCAGCTTGCGTTGGGCTATCACCTGTGGCACGGCTGGCGTTCGGGCTTCCAGACCCTGGGCCTGAATCACCGCAAGTACACGCCCGCCATCCGTACGGCGGGTTACGGGTTTGCGGTTGCGGTGGCGGCGCTGTTTGCGGCCATTCCGCTCGTGATGTTTTTCAACCAGGATGCCTACCCCGTAGGCAGCCCAACGGCCGAAGCGGTGCGGGAGTCACTTTCGTCGCTAAATTTCCTGCGTTAGGCCACCGCCACTACGTGGTTTTAACCATTGGTGCCTAACGCTTGTTAGTGTGCCGAACCTCATTCGTTTTCGCCGATGATTACGCTCGAATCGAAAGCTCCCGAAGGGCCGCTGGCCGAGAAGTGGGACACCCACAAATTCAACGTCAAGCTCGTCAACCCCGCCAATAAGCGGAAATACGACGTAATCGTCGTCGGCTCCGGCCTGGCGGGTGCGTCGGCCGCCGCCACGCTCGCCGAGCTGGGTTACAACGTGAAGTGTTTCACGTTTCACGACTCGCCGCGCCGCGCGCACAGTATTGCCGCGCAGGGCGGCATCAATGCGGCTAAAAATTATCAGAACGACGGCGACTCGATTCATCGCCTGTTCTACGACACCATCAAGGGCGGCGACTATCGCGCTCGTGAAGCCAACGTATACCGCTTAGCGCAGGTCTCGGTCGATATCATCGACCAGTGCGTGGCGCAGGGCGTGCCGTTTGCGCGCGAGTACGGCGGGCTGCTCGCCAACCGCTCTTTCGGCGGCGCACAGGTGAGCCGCACGTTCTACGCGCGCGGCCAGACCGGCCAGCAGTTGCTGCTCGGTGCCTACTCGGCGCTCCAGCGCCAGATCGCGTACGGCAAGGTGAAGATGTACGCCCGCCACGAAATGCTCGACGTGGTGACGATTGATGGCCGCGCGCGCGGCATCGTCACGCGCAACCTCATCACGGGGGCCATCGACTCGCACGCCGGGCACGCGGTGTTGCTTTGTACGGGCGGTTACGGCAACGTATTCTACCTGAGCACCAACGCCATGAACTCAAACGTGACCGCTGCGTGGCGCGCCCACAAGCGGGGCGCCCTGATGGCGAACCCGTGCTTCACGCAGATTCACCCAACGTGCATTCCGGTATCGGGCGATTATCAGTCGAAGCTGACGCTGATGTCGGAATCGCTCCGCAACGACGGCCGCGTGTGGGTGCCGAAAGCCAAAGGCGACAAGCGCGACCCGCGCCAAATTAGCGAAGACGAGCGCGATTATTTCCTCGAACGCAAATACCCCGCTTTCGGCAATCTGGTGCCGCGCGACGTGGCTTCGCGGAACGCCAAAATGGCCTGCGACGCCGGGCAGGGCGTGGGTTCTACGGGGCTTGCCGTATACCTCGATTTTGCCGAAGCCATCAAGCGCGACGGCCTCGAACGGGTTAGCCAGAAGTACGGCAACCTGTTTGAGATGTACGAGAAAATCACCGGTGAAAACCCCTACGAGGTGCCGATGCGCATCTATCCCGCTGTGCACTACACGATGGGCGGCTTGTGGGTCGATTATAACCTGATGACCACCATTCCCGGTCTGTACGCGCTCGGCGAAGCCAACTTCTCCGACCACGGCGCCAACCGTCTCGGCGCATCGGCGCTGATGCAGGGCTTGGCTGATGGTTATTTCGTGCTGCCGTACACCATCGGCGATTATCTGGCGCGCATCCCCGGCACGCCGATCTCGACGACCCACGAGGCGTTTAAGCAAACCGAAGCCGATGTGCGCACCCGCACCGAGCGCCTACTCGCCGTAAACGGCACCCGCACCGTCGATGACTTCCATAAAGCCCTCGGCCACCTGATGTGGGAGTACTGCGGAATGGCCCGCAACGAAAAAGGACTGCGTTTCGCCAAAGCCGAAATCTCGAAGCTCCGCGCCGAATTCTGGCGCGATGTGCGGGTGGTTGGCTCCGGTGCCGAGATGAACCAAACGCTCGAGAAAGCCGGTCGCGTAGCCGATTTTCTGGAGTTGGGCGAGTTGATGGTCGATGATGCCCTCAACCGCAACGAGAGCTGCGGCGGCCACTTCCGCGAGGAGTATCAGACCGAAGAAGGTGAGGCCCTGCGCGACGACGACAACTACGCCTACGTAGCCGCCTGGGAATACCGAGGCGACAACCAGCCCGAAACCTTGCATAAGGAAGAGCTGGTGTTCGAGAACGTAAAACTGACGCAGCGAAGCTATAAATAGCAACTCCAAGCTGTAAGCTGCAAGCCTTGCTTCGGTCAGCTTCTGCTGCTTTTTCTTTCCACTTGGTTTAAACTGCTGGCAGCTCGTAGCTGATAGCTTGAAGCTCTTCCCAAATGGCCGGTTCCGGTACTTCCACTCCCCTCGACCTCACGCTGCGCGTGTGGCGCCAGAAATCCCGCGACGCGCAGGGCGCGCTCGTCGAATATCCCGTCAAGGGCATTTCGCCGGATATGTCGTTTCTGGAGATGCTCGACGTGCTCAATGAAAGCCTGTTGCGCAAAGGCGACGAGCCGATTGCCTTCGACCACGACTGCCGCGAGGGTATTTGCGGTTCGTGCAACCTGTTCATCAACGGCCGCGCGCACGGCCCGGAGCAGGGCACGACCACGTGTCAGCTTCATATGCGCAAGTTTTCGACCGGCGACACCATCACGGTGGAGCCGTGGCGAGCCGCCTCCTTCCCGGCGCACAAAGATTTGAGCGTGGATCGGTCGGCCTTCGACCGCATCATTCAGGCCGGCGGCTACGTGAGCATCAACACCGGCGGCACGCCCGACGGCAACGAGATTCCGATTCCGAAGACCATCGCCGACCGCGCCATGAGCGCCGCTACCTGCATCGGGTGCGGCGCGTGCGTGGCGGCGTGCCCCAACTCGTCGGCGATGCTCTTTACGTCGGCCAAAGTGGCGCAACTCTCGTTGCTGCCCCAAGGTCAGGTCGAGCGCAAAACCCGGGTCGAGAATATGGTCGCGCAGATGGACATCGAAGGCTTTGGTGCTTGCTCCAACATTGGTTCGTGCGCGGCCGAGTGCCCCGTGGGTATTTCCCTTGAAAACATCGCCATTTTGAACCGAGAGTTCATTTCGGCAAAGGCTACGAGCGATAATATCGGGTAGGAGGGTAGCAACTCCTTCTTATTCTTTGGCATTGCCACCCCGGCGTCCGTCCCTTGCCCGGCCTTTAGAGGTTGGGTAGGAGGCAGACGCCGGGGCGCTTTGCTTTTACCGGGCGCTACAACCTTGTTTCGGTCTTATTCTGCGGCACAGGTGGCCAATTCGCCGCACCTTTGCGGTAGGAGCAGCGATAAAAATTGCGGTTCTGCTTTAAGCCCGAAAGTTTATGATCATCCTTCTCCTGGGCGCCGGTGGGCGCGAACACGCCTTGGCCTGGAAGCTGCGCCAGAGTCCGCAGGCAGGCCTGCTGTTTTGCGCCCCCGGCAACCCCGGCACGGCCCGTGCGGGCGCCACCAACGTGCCCGAGCTGGTACCCACCGACCCCGCCGCCGTGGTCGCATTCGTGCGGGCGCGGCGGGTCGATATCGTGGTGATTGGGCCGGAAGCGCCGCTGGTGGCGGGTGTGCCCGACGCCATCCACGCCGAGGCCGATTTGCGGCACGTCATCGTGGTGGGGCCGGGCGCGGCGGGTGCCCGTCTCGAAAGCTCGAAAGTGTGGGCGAAAGGATTTATGCAACGCCACGGCATCCCGACGGCCGCTGCGCGCTCATTCACCGCCACCGATGCGGCCCCTGCCCGCGCCTACGTGGCCGCGCACCCGCTGCCGGTGGTACTCAAAGCCGATGGGCTGGCGCAGGGGAAGGGCGTGATCGTGGCGCACACCGCCGAAGAGGCGACGGCCGGGCTCAACGCGCTGCTCGGCGGGGCGTTCGGGGCGGCGGCCGACACGGTGCTGGTCGAGGAATTTCTGGAAGGTCGCGAACTGTCGGTGTTCATCCTGACCGGCGGCGACGGCTTTGCGCTGCTGCCGACCGCGCAGGATTACAAGCGCATCGGGGCGCACGACACCGGCCCCAACACCGGCGGGATGGGCGCCATCTCGCCGGCCCCAGCCGCCGACGAACCGTTTCTGCAACGCGTCCGGAGCGAAATCATCGAGCCGACATTGGCGGGGCTGCGGTCGGAGGGAATCGCCTATCAAGGCTTCATTTTCATTGGGCTGATGCGGGTGGGCGATGCGCCCGTCGTGATCGAGTACAACGTTCGCCTTGGCGACCCGGAGACGCAGGTCATTCTGCCGCGCCTCACCTCCGACCTGATCGAGCTGTTTCAGGCGATGCACGTACGGCGGATGTCGTACGTGGCGCTGCACGTCGATCCACGGCCGGCATGCGCCGTAGTGCTGGCGGCGGGCGGCTACCCCGGCGCCTACACCACCGGCCACCCGATCAGCGGCATCGCGCAAGCCGAAGCGCAGTCGGAGACGCTGGTTTTTCACGCCGGTACCGCCCCAGCTCCGGAAGGCAGCGGAGCCAGTTTTCAAACGGCCGGCGGGCGCGTGCTGGCCATAGTAGCCCGCGCCGATTCGGCCGCCGAAGCAGCGGCGCGGGCGCACCACGCCGCCGGTTTGGTGCAGTGGGAGGGTGTGTACAGCCGCCCGGATGTAGGGTTGGTTTAGTTTTTAGTTGTTGGTTGATAGTTGTTGGTTGATAGGGAGATAGGTAGTGGGGGTCTGTTGCTAAGTTTTTGTATCATAACCTAGCCAACACAAAAGCGCCCGAAGGAAGCCTTCGGGCGCTTTGCGTTAGAGATCGGCCGAACTATCAACCATCAACTAAAAACCATCAACCAACCCTAGCAATGCTGCTCGAAAGCGCCTTGCAGGTTATCGACGATCCGCATCAGGTCGTTGCCTTCGATGTGGTAGCGCTCGATCATATGTACCAGCTCGCCGTCTTTGAACAGGCCGATGCACGGCGACGACGGCGGGTACGGCAGCATAAACTCGCGCGCTTTGGCGACGGCCTCGCCCTCCATTCCGGCAAAAACCGTGACGAGGCGAGCCGGGCGGTGCGTGCTGGCGCCCAGCGCAAGCTTCAGCGCCGGACGGGCCTTCGCCGCCGCGCAGCCGCACACCGAGTTCACGGCGACGAGGACGGTGCCGGAGTCGGGGCCAAGGGCGGCTTCCACCTCGCTCGGCGACATCAATTGTTCAAAACCGGCCTCCGTGAGATCCTGGCGGATCGGGGCGACCATATATTCGGGATACATTGCCATATCTAGCGGGCAAAAATGAAGTTAGCGAAGTTGGGCGAACGACCAGCGGCGTGCCGGCCGATGCGAGTGCAAAAGTACGTCAGGGGCGTAACCTTGGGTTTGGGTGCTAAGTGCCGACATTTGGCAACTTGCCGTCGAGATGATGCAGTAAAAACCAGTAAGTCACTAATGCCAAGTTCGCAACTCAGAGTGAGCGGCTCAGTCCGGAAAGTGCGCCGATTCCTGTTGACCACGCAACTGAAAGCACGACCCTATAAGTCAGGTGCGGGATTCAATGTGACACTTGCAGCGTACGATGGTCGTTCATTTAAAACCAGGATAAAGTTGGTGTCAAAATTTCTACAGGATAACAGACTGGAAATGTTGGCGTTAAAAGCAGCGGGCTTTAAGAGCCCGCTTGTTGACTTTGGCCTTTACGACGAAACGCCACCTGATCGAATGTGGCCGATGTATCGTATTCCAGCCCCCTTCATTCAGTTGCTAGCCGAATTGGAGTTTCAATTGGAATTATCATTCTACGGTCGGCGAGAAGACTGAATTTTGCCACCTATTCGGCCTATACCTCTTCCCATTCCAGCGCCAGCCCTGGCTACGAGTAGCTGGGCCACCCCACTCAGCGGCGTTATGAAAAAGCCTTTCGCATGACTTTCCCCATTCGCCTCGTCTTGGGTCCCATCGTGGTGCCGCTGCATCTGCTCTGCGAAGTGCTGGCTTACACCTTCGGCTACCGGTTCTACCAACGCCTGCGCACCCGCACCACCGACCGCATCAGCGACGAGCACCGCCTCTGGATCTTCGTCGGCGCCGCCGTCGGCGCGCTGCTTGGCTCGCGGGTGCTGGGCTTGCTGGAACACCCCGCCGAATTGCTGCACCCGCCCGGCGGCTGGCCCTACTACTTTACCAACAAGACCATCCTCGGCGGTCTGCTCGGCGGCCTCATCGGGGTGGAGCTGACGAAGAAGCGCCTCGGCGTCACGGCGTCGAGCGGCGATCTGATGGTGTACCCGCTGGTCCTCGCGATGGTCATCGGGCGTGTCGGCTGCTTCCTGAGTGGCCTCGAAGACGGCACCTACGGCACGCCCACCACCCTGCCGTGGGGCGTAGACTTCGGCGACGGCCTCCACCGCCACCCCACCAACCTCTACGAGATTGGTTGGCTGCTGCTCACCGGCTTCGGCCTGTGGGCACTCGAAAGACGGCGTCCGCTCGCCGACGGCGCCCGCTTTCAACTCTTTATGGTGAGTTACTGCGCCTTCCGGCTGCTGGTCGAGTTCGTCAAGCCCACCCCGCCGTGGCCGGTGTGGCTCACGCCCATTCAGTGGGCGGCGGTGGGGGGGCTGCTGTATTACGCGTGGTTGTGGACCCGGCCGAGGCCGATTGGAGCTTCGGTAGCGTGAGGTTCGCGGACGGTCGCTGTTCTGCATTGTTTTTTTCGACAGTTTTAATTGATGGATAATGAGGATTTGGAGTGGAATCTTGCTTGTTGGTTTGCTTGGCACAGTCGGTTGCTATCCGCGGGCGATTGTCCGTCAGAGTGCGAGTCAGGCAAGAATTACTGTTGCCCAGGACGCGCCGTTTCTAGTGCTGGAAGTCGATGACCCTCTGACGACGTCCGATGAGCCACTCGCCCGCATCGAGATCAAAGACAACCATGGTTTTTCGACTAGCTGTAACTATCAGATTGTAATAAGCATGGCTGTTGCGCGCGCGCGCGCCGCTGGAGCGAATTGCCTCAAAATCGACGAGCACATGCCCCCGGACTACGTCAGTACTTGTCACCGCATCAAGGCGCGGGCCTACTACTTCGCCGACCTAACGCCGTTCGAACGCCGGATCGAGTGGACACCAACCCGTCACCTGCGGCCGGTGGATTTTAAGGGCAGTCCGGAAAATCGCCCTTCCCCTGTGGCCGGGGTGAGCGAGATTGCGTTCTCGTACCGAATCAAGCCTTTTTCGGGGCGGGCCACGTTGCGGGTGCAAACGCTTTTCCTCTGTCAGCGCTCGCACTTCAACGTCGCCCGCGATACGGCCGCTCACATGGCGCAGCAACAGGTGCTGTTCGACATCGGGGAAGTTTACGCGCGACGGTTTGTGCAGAAAATGGAACAGCAGGTCACGTCGCTATCCACCCTTACCGTTTGGCAACAGCAGGTGTACAATCAGCTGTCCGCAGCTTGGCAACAAACGACGGATCATTGCGCAAGCGACTTCCAGAAGTCTCCCGCGACGGCTCTTCCGAAATGGCAAGCCATTGCGCAGCAAGGCTTGGATAGTCTGCGGGTCTATGAAAGCAAAACGGTCGTTTTACCAGCACATCGCTGATGACCCCTACCGACGGTTCGAACAGCCCCTGTGCAGTAAACCGCTGTTGGTGAACTGTTGGGCAGTAGCTTCGCGGTAGGCACCGCCTCATTCCTTTCTCCCGATGCCCACCCGCCCCTACACCTACTACGACTTCACCCTCAGCCTCTGCCCCGAATGCCTGCGGCGGGTGGAGGCCAAGATTGTTTTCGAGGGCGAGAAGGTGTACATGCTCAAGCGCTGCCCCGAACACGGGCGGCAGAAGGTGCTCATCGCCACCGATGTGGAGTACTACAAGAGCATCCGCAACTACGTGAAACCGAGCGAGACGCCGCTGCACTTCGGTACGCCGACGCACTACGGCTGCCCCTACGATTGCGGCCTCTGCACCGACCACGAGCAGCACTCGTGACTGACGGTCATCGAACTGCCTGCATAATTTCAATCTGCATTGATGAGTGCAGAAACTTCACCGACCACGAAAGAGCTTCGCAACCTTGCGAAAGAGCTTCGCAACCTTGTAAAAGAACTTCGCAACCTTGTAAAAGAACTTCGCAACCTTGCGAAAGAACTTCGCAACCTTGCGAAAGAGCTTCGCAACCTTGTAAAAGAACTTCGCAACCTTGCAAAAGAGCTTCGCAACCTTGTAAAAGAGCTTCGCAACCTTCCGAAAGAACTTCGCAACCTTCCGAGAGAGCTTTCGCGGTCAGTCTTCGGCTTCCACCGAGATCGTTTGCTCGGCTTCCACTTCCTCTTCCACCCGCGCCGGGTCGGCGGCGTAAAGCCCGGTCAGCACCCGCTCCGGCGTCATCGGCGTGACGAAGGGGAGCGCCATCGATGGCTTGAACGCCCGCATCGCCTCGCGCAGCGCGAACCACGCGCCGATGCCGTACATCAACGGGGGCTCGCCGACGGCTTTGGAGCCGAACACGGCCAGCGCGGCGGGCGGGGTGGGCAGGAAATGCACGTTGATTTCCTTCGGCACCGAGTAGATGTCGGGGATTTTGTACGTGCTGAGGGCATTCGCCAGCAGCCGCCCTTCGGCGTTGTACACCACGTCTTCGAGCGTCATCCAGCCGATGCCCTGCACGAGGCCGCCTTCGATCTGGCCCAAATCGACGTCGGTATTCATACTCGTACCGAAATCGTGGGAGATATGCACGGCGTCGAGTTCGTAGGTGCCGCGCAAGCAATCGACGGTGGCCACGGTGATGGCCGTGCCGAAGACGTGATAGGCGAAGGGGTGGCCGGTCTCGGTTTTTGCATCGAAATTGATGCGCGGCGTGGCGTAATGCGCCGATTCGGTGAGCGCAATGCGGTTTACGTACGCCAACCCGACCAGATTTTCCCACGACATCGCCGACGCTGCACCGCTGATGACGACGCGCTGGTCGAGCAACTCGATGACCTCCGGCGCGCATTGGCTTTCGCGCGCGGCGAGGGCAATCAGGCGTTCGCGCAGGGCTTCGCAGGCCATCCTGACGGCATTGCCGTTGAGGTCGGCGGTGGCGGAGGCGGCCGACGGCGAGGTATTCGCCACGCGCGTGGTATTGGTCGATTCGAGTTTGATGCGCGCCAGCGGAATACCCAGCACGCGCGCGGCTACCTGCGCCATTTTGGTATTTACGCCCTGGCCCATTTCCACGGCGCCAGTACTGACGCCCACCGAACCGTCCATATAAATATGGACGAGCGCGCGGCCCTGGTTCATTAAGGTTTTGGTGAAGGAGATACCGAAGCAAATCGGCATTAAACTCACGCCGCGTTTTTTCAGTGAATTATTTTTATTGAATTCGGCGGCATCGGTTTCCAGTTTATGCAAATCGAATCGTTGAATGGCGTCGTGCCAGCACGCGCGCGCCTGCGCTTGCTCGGCCACTTGCCCAAACGGGAACGTATCGCCGTCCTGCAACAGATTGCGCTCCTGAATGAGGCGTTTGGGCACGCCCAGCGCCTCGGCCGCGTGCGCAATGGCCGCCTCAATGACGTACATCCCCTGCGGCCCGCCGAAGCCGCGAAACGCCGTATTGGGCGGTAAATTGGTGCGGCACGAGGTAGCCGTGGCGCGCACGTTCGGGATAAAATAGGTATTGGTGCAATGAAACAACGTGCGCTCCAAAACGGCGGGGCTCAGATCGGCGGAGGCACCCGCGTTTTGGTAAAAATCGACTTCGTAGGCAATTATTTTTAATTCTTTATCGAGGCCGATTTTAAAATCCGATGAATACGGATGGCGTTTGCCGGTCATGCGCAAGTCATCCATTCGGTGCAGGACCAGCTTTACGGGGCGGCGCAGCACCTGCACGGCCAACGCCACCAGCACGGCCCACGGCGTGGCTTGGTCTTCTTTGCCGCCAAAGCCGCCGCCCAAACGCGTGACATCAACTTCAATCTGGTGCATTCCGACGCCTAAAACCCGCGCCGCGTGGCGCTGCACGGCCGTCGGGCCCTGGGTAGAGGAGTAGAGCCGGATGCTGCCGTGTTCGGTGGGGTAGCCGTAGGCGCCCTGCGTTTCGAGGTACAAATGCTCTTGTCCGCCCGATTCGGCGACGCCCTCGAAAACGTGGGCGCACCGGGGCCAGGCTTGCGCCACATCGCCGCAACGGAACGTGCGCGCCGGCACGATCAGCTCACCCTGCGCCGCCGCTTCGCGCGGGTCGGTGATGATGGGCAGCGGCGTGATATCGGCCTTGATGAGCGTGCGGGCGTGGCGCGCGATGGCGTCGGTTTCGGCCAGTACGAGGGCCACCGGCTGCCCCCGAAAATGCACGTGGTGTTCGGCGAGCGCGGGTTCGTCGGGCACGATGCCGCCGATCTGGTTTTCGCCGGGAATGTCTTTATACGTCAGGATGCGGAAGACGCCGGGGTAATTTTCGGCGGCCGTCAAATCCAGCGAATTAAGGATGCCGTGGGCGATGGGCGAGTCGTACACGGCCGCGTACAGCGTGCCCTGGCGGACGGGGATATCGTCGAGGTAGACGCTTTCGCCGCGCGTGTGCTGGTGGGAGTCGAGGTTTTGCATTGACTAGGGAGCGGCAAGCTTCAAGCTACAAGCTGCAAGGGTTTCAGACGTATTATGAGTTGCTTGCCGCTTGCGGCTTCCGCTTGCAGCTTCCACAGCGTGCGCCCGCAGCAATTGCCGCAACAACAGCCGTTTGTACGCCTCCGTGCCGCGCGCATCGGCAATCGGGCTGATTTCCTGCTGCGCGATTTCGTTGGCGGCGAGCATTGTTTCGTCAGACAGCTTCCGGCCAATTAAAAACGCCGATGTGCGGGTCAGAAACAGCGGTATCGGCCCTACGCCGCCCGCCGAAATGGCGGCTTCGGAAACAATGCCATTTGCATCGCTGGCAAGCACGGCGCTCGAATTGACCGATGCGATATCGAGGTGCGTGCGCTTGCTGACTTTCTCGAAATTAAATACGCCTTTTGGAGCGGCAAAAGAAATCGACATCAGAAATTCTGTTCGCACTTTGGCGAGCTGTTTATAGCCCGTATAAAATTGCCGCAGCGGCAGCGTGCGCTCATTGCCTAAGCCATCGGAAATGGTCAATTCGGCGTCGAGAGCCAAAAACCAGCTTGTCAGATCACCGATGGGAGAGGCATTGCAGAGGTTGCCGCCGAGCGTGCCCATTTGCCGAATCGGGGTACTCGAAATCAGCTTCATAAATCGCCGCAAACCCGACATTGCCGCTCCTAGCACCTCAGAATCCATCATTTCCTGCGCCGTAGTGGCCGCGCCGATCCGAATTTCGTCGCCGGTTCGCTGGATGCCGCGCAGGGTGGTTTGGTCGAAAAGATTAGCGGTGGCGGTGGTGAGCATCGCTTCCGGGCGCTGGACGAGGAGGTCTGTGCCGCCGGCGAGGAAGGTGAGAGGGTGGGAGGGTGAGAGGGTGGGAGGGTGGGAGGGGGAGCTTTGCTGAATACTTGCCAGTTTTTTGGCTACGCCGGTGAAATAGGCGGGAATGAAGCCGTTTTCGGTGAGCCACGGTAGCGGTTCAGCGGCAGGCAATCCGGCTAATTCGGCGGTGAGTTGGGCGGCGGCGCGTTCGAGCGATTTGTAGCCCGTGCAACGGCAGATATTACCGTCGATGCTCGCCACGGTTTGGGCGTAAGTGGGCGCGCCGGAGCTGGTGAGGCAGTGACCCGCGAGTGAAACGGCGAACCCGACCGTGCAAAACCCGCATTGGGTGCCGCCGCAATCGACGATGGCCTGCTGGGCGCGGTTGAGGTGGTGGGGCTGTGGGCTGAGGTTGAGCCCCTCAATTGTTACCAAGTGCTTGCCCGCCACGTTAGCCAAGGGTAGCAAGCACGAAGTCATCGATTTGTACCGTACCACGTTTTCGGCGGCGTCCAGCTCGCCGAGCAGCACGGTGCAGGCGCCGCAATCGCCCTCGCGGCAGCCGGTTTTGGTGCCGCGCAGGTGCTGGTGGTCGCGCACGAAGTCGAGCGCGGGCAGGGTGCCCGGCTGGTGAGCGCAGACGGGTTGGTCGTTGAGCAAGAAACGAATCATCGGGGTAAATTTAACTACAGATTCAGCGGATTCCGCAGATTGCGCGGATTAGCGGCGCGGGCGGGTTTTCGTTTCGGCCGGTGGTTTCTTTGTGAGCGTACATCGTCCACATATCTCACATTTCCACATCTCTCACATCTCTCACATCTCTCACATCTCCATATCTCTCATATTCTCACATCGTCCACATTCCCACATCTCCCTCCCCAATGACCCTCACCGACCTCTTCATTTATCCGATCAAATCGCTCGGCGGCATCCGGCTGACGGAGGCGGTGGTGGAGCCGCGCGGGTTGCGCCACGACCGCCGCTGGCTGCTCATCGACCCCCAAACCCGGCGGTTTCAGACGCAACGCACCGATGCCGCGCTGGCGCTGCTCGAGGTGACGATTTCGGCGGAAAATCTGACGGTTCGGCACCGCGAACGGCCGGAGTTCGGGCCGTTCGCGGTGCCGCTGACCGCTCCCGAAACGGCCCCCATTGACGTCGTGATTTGGGACGATACCGTGGCCGCGCTCCCGGTTTCGGCGGCGGCGGATGCGTGGTTTTCGGCGGCGTTAGGGCGCCCGTTACAACTCGTGTATATGCCCGAAAGCACCCATCGCCCCGCCGATCTGGTGCGCGCTCCAACCGCTACCGTGAGCTTTGCCGATGCCTACCCGTTCCTCATCATCGGGCAAGCGGCGCTCGACGAGTTGAACCGCCGGTTAGTGGCAAACGGCGAGGTGCCCGTTCCGATGGATCGCTTCCGACCTAACCTCGTTTTCAGCGGCGGCGAACCGCATCTGGAGGATACCTGGGCCGATTTCCGCATCGGTACGGTGGGTTTGCGCGGCGTAAAACCGTGCGCCCGGTGCGTCGTGACCACCATCGACCAGCAAACCGCCGTGGCGGGCAAAGAGCCTCTACGCACCTTGAGCCGGTACCGACGGGAGGGCAGTAAGGTCAATTTTGGGCAAAACGTGGTGCCGCGTACGGAAGGCGTGCTGCGGGTGGGGGAGGGAGTAGTGACGAGTGAGTAGTGAAATGAGTGACACCGTGCCGAACCAGAAACCCAAAACTCAAAACTCGAAACGCGTCCGCCTCCTGGCTGCTTGGGGCGCGGCCGAAGGGTATTTGGGCGGCATCTTGCACGCGCTGAAACTGCCGGTTACGGGCCTACTGATTGGCTCGACGGCCGTGGCGATTCTGACGCGCTTGGCACGACTGGCCGAGCGGCGGCCCGGCGACTTGCTTCGCGCTACGGGCGTGGTGGCGGTCGTGAAGGCGCTGCTCAGTCCGCACGCCCCCGCGATGGCGTACGTGGCGGTTGGTTTTCAGGGAGTGGCGGCGGAGGCGGTGTTTCTGGGCAGCGGGCCACGCCCGGCGCGGGTGCGGGCCGTGATTTTGGGCGCGTTGGCGCTGGCCGAATCGGCGGCGCAAAAGCTGCTGGTGCTGACCATCTGGCTCGGGCGCGGCTTTTGGGTGGCCGTGGATGAGTTTCTGGTTGATTTTGCTACACGTTTCGGGCTGGCGCCGACTGTCGATATTGCGCGTTTGGCGGTGGTGTACGTGGTGGGTCACGCGCTGGTAGGGGCCGTAGTGGGCTGGCGCGCCGGGCGCGATACAGTCGAAAGTACTGCTGAATCAACGACTCAGCCGGAGCTTGTACCCGGAGCCGGAGTCGAACCGACGCGTGTGCCAGTACTCGCTGCGACCAAAACGCCGCTGGGCTGGCCGTTGGCTCTCCTGGGTGCCGCATTGTTGGCGCTGCTGGCGTGGCAACCCGCGTGGCTGCCCACGCACCCGGCGGTGGCCCTCACGCTGCGGGCCGTGGGGCTATTGGCGCTCTGGACGGGCGGACTCGCGCCGCTGCTGGCGCGAGTACTGCGGCGCTGGCTGCTGGGGCAAGGCCACCGGCGGTGGGCGGCCGATGTGGCGGCCGTGCTTGATTTGTTGCCGGAGGCGCGGGCCGCGCTGGTGGCGCGCTGGCGGCGGAAGTGGGGCAGCACATTCTGAAAAAAAACAGTATGCAAATCGATTTCCTAACCGGCCCCATTCATTCGGGCAAAACCACTCGGTTGGCGGCGTGGTGCGCCGCGCAACCAGCGGGTACGGTAGGCGGCATTTTGCAACCCCGGCGGCCGGCCGGCCGGGTGTTGGCCGATGTACTGACCGGCGAGGAGGTACCATTCGAGGTACCCGCCGATGCGCCCGAAGCGGCCGTGCAGCGCGTGGGGCGCTTCACGTTCGCGGCGGGCGCTTTTGCGTGGGCGACCGAGCGGCTGGCCCGCGCCGCCGCCGATGCGCGCGTGACGACGGTGGTCATCGACGAAATCGGGCCGCTGGAGTTGCGCGGCGAGGGGCTCGATGTGGCCGTGCGGGCGGTGCTGCAAGCGGGCGCCAATCAGCCGGGGCGGCGGGTGGTGTTGGTCGTGCGCGAGGGGCTGGTGGAGGGGGTGCGGGCGCGGTATGGGGTAGGTTATACGGTTTGGGAGGGCGGCGCTGTCAATGTGCCAGAGTGGTGGGCATTGAGCTGAAACCGGCACCGGGACAGTACCGGCGACATAGAACCGGGTTGCCACAACGGCAAAAAAAACCCGATTCCCAAAAATTCCTTCACCATCTCCATCCTGTCACCACGTCTGCGCCACCACGGCCAACTGGTAGTTCGCCATCTCCGCGCCCATATGCTCCTCGAAAAGGGCTTGCAGAATGCCGTCTTTCAGGCCCAGGTCGGGCACGATCATGCTCTCGATCTTGGCCCATTGCATGGCTTTCAGGTAGATGTGGGCGGCGGGCACGATAACGTCGGCGCGGTCGGGGTTGAGTTGCGCCACGCGCACGCGCTCCTCGACGGTGAGGGCGGCGAGGCGGTCGTGAATTTCCTCGATCTGGCGACGGAAAATGGGCTGGCCGGCCGGCCGGTGGGCCATATCGAAGATTTTGCCGATGTTGCCGCCCGTGCCGATGGCCCGCGTGACGTGGTTGGCGCGGGCGTTTTGCTTGACCCAGGCTTTCATCGCTTCCCAAGTGGTCTCCATCTGACCATCAGCGGCTTGCAGCCGACGAATGGAGCCGATCTCGAACGATTGCGCCGCCACTTTCACCCGCTCGGCGTAGAGGTTGAACTCCGTGGAGCCGCCCCCGACATCGATGTGCAGGTAGTGGCGGCCGTCGGCCAGCACGGCGTGCAGGATGCGGTCAACGTACGCGGCTTCGGCGTCGCCTTCAATAATATCGATCTTGAGCCGCAGCTTCCGACGAATATCGTCGGCCACCTCGCGGCCGTTTTCGGAGGAACGCATCGCCGACGTGGCGCAAATCCGGTACGCATCCACGTCGTGTACCGCCATCAGCAGCTTCATGGCGTGCAGAAACTGATGCAGCTTTTCGGCGCGCACCTCCCCGATGCGGCCCGTGGCAAACACGTCTTCGCCGAGGCGCAGCGGGTACCGGACGTATTCGAGCTTCTTGAACGAATACGTGCCCTCAAACAGCAGCACGCTCGAAATCTGGCAGCGGATGGCGTTCGAGCCGATATCGATGGCGGCGAACTTGTGCGTGATGGTAGGGGAGAGGTCGGGCATGCGCGGGCAAAAATACGTGCCGGTAGCGGGCGCCGCCGACGGGCGTCAGAAGTTGAAGTCGCGCGGCTCGCCCGCCAGCTCGCGGCCCCGCAGGATGGCGTTACTGTACCAGTCGTACTCGTCGCTCTCGGCGAAGCCGCGGAACGGCGCGCGTTCGTAGCCCACGGGTGCGGCGAGCGGCAAGCCAAGCAGGCGGTTTTGCTCCTGCTCCTGCCATACTTCGCGCAGCGCGTCGGCCACGTGCGCCCGCCAGTAGTCGATGCCGGCTTCGCGCAGCGCTACCCGCCAGTCGGCGTTTGCCTTGATGGGCCAGGCTTCTCCCAGCGCGTGCAGCACCAGCACGTACCACCGCTCGGCCTGCTCCAGCTCCCACGAGCTGCGGTTTTCGAGCCAGCGCGCGGCTTTGCGCCACCGCTGCAGCCGGGGCAGCTCGTCGGCCGCCTCGAACTTGTCGAGAAACGGCGCAATAGCATCGAGCCCGATGCACGAGGGTGGCCACGGCAGCTTCTCCGTCTCCGGTTCGGTGGCCTTGCGCTCCTCGCGTTCCGCCTGGTTTTCGGTGCGCCACAGCGTCAGGTAGCGTTCTTCGGCCGCACCGCGCAGGTCGGGCAAGCTAAGCAGGGCGCCGGCGCCCGTGCGGGCATTGTGGTACGCATACCAGCCGGGCAGGTCGGCATCGGCTTCGTCCTGGCGGTCGGGGTCTTCGCTCAACTTAAAGTCCTCGTAGTCCTGCCACGTATTGCGGCCGTCGTCGAAATCGAACGTATCGCCGCGCAGGTACGCCTCGTACTGGGCAACTTCGTCGGCCGTGATGGGGGGCAGCCACGAGCAGTGATCGATGTACCTCGACCAGGTGTGAAAATCGCGCGAGTGCCGAATCTGCGGCAGGTCGAGCTGTCCGGCTCGCCACTGGCACTGCAAATCGAACAGCTTCTTCTGCTGAATGTGGTAGAGCCGCTCGGCGGCGGCCTGCCGAAACTGCAGAAACTGTTCTTCCTGCTGCTTGAGCCCGTGGGGCCCCCGCCGGTAAATGTTGATTTTGTACGAGACGTAGTTGTCGGCGAAGTTGTCGAAGCCCCGCGGATTATACGGCTGCATATACGCGGCAAACGCCGGGGCCGCGAGCAACTCGGTCTTGAAGAACGCCTGCAGCGCGTCCCAGTCGCGCTCTTTCACGGCGCTTTTGATAAACTCGGCCCGCGCTTCAGGGGTGGCGGGCATTTCGTCGGGGGAAAGGGGAGGGGTAGGCATACGCGTGAGTAATGATTGGATCTGGTGAGGTACTAAAAGGTCGAACCCTGCCCCAGCACCTTTTGGCGCCAGCGGCGAACGCTCGTGAGGTCGAGGCGTTCGCCGTCGAAGACGATTTGCTTGACGGGCTTTGTCCCGTTCTCGCTTTCGCGCCGCAGGTAGCTGCTGATCTCCATCCAGCGCACGTCGGCAAACTCCAGTTTGTCCTTGCTGCGGCCACGGCCTTCTTCTTCGGCGAAAGTGCCGATAACCAGCATCACCGGATGCGGCTGCTTGAGCCAGTAATCGACCCAACGCGGTTCCTTGATGGCGAAAACCACTTTCCCGTCCTTCTGGCGCTCGCGCAGGAACGAGTTGCCGGACTTGAGTTGCAGGTACAAGCGCTGGCCAGTGCCCTTGCCGTCGTCGTCGGTAAATTCCAGTTCCATATCGAGGCCCTCGTCTTCCGTGGCCGGAATCTCGAAACTCTTCTGATCGGCGCTGGCAATACGCGCGGCTACCTCTAGGGCCAGCAGCTTCCCCTTACGGCGGCTGTCGAGCCGGATAACGTCTTCCGCCTGTAACTCCTCTACTCGATCCCGGATATGCGAGGCAGCGAAGAGCTTTTCCAACTCATCCCATAGCAAAAAACGGGCTTCGCACCAGTCGCAGACTACCGAAGCCTTTGTCTTCTGTTCGAGCAGCTTTTCCATCAGCACCTGCGGATTGCCTTTGGCGGTACCACATTTGGGGCAGACGTAGTGGCGGAGCCGTTCCGCCGTCTCACTTCGGGGCGGCTCAAGGTGCGCGTGGATGTAACGGGCGAAGATGACTTGGTCGGTAATGGAAACGTTGGTACCGAAATACACGCTGATCGTACCCTCACTGCCTGACTCGCGCGTCAGCTTGATGCCCATATGGCCCTGGCCGACGAGCGTTTGAAAATCGGCTGCGTCGCGCCACAAGGATTGTAAGGTGAAAGACTCGCAGTCGGCAAGCTTCACAATGAGCGTGGCGTAGAGGTCGTCGAGGTAGCCTTTGACGGCGTAGCTGACGAAGACGGCCGGGTGTTTCTCCACCGTGGGGCGCTCCCGGCCGCAGTGACTGGGAAACACCAACTTGTCGCCCTGTTGCAGACACAGGCCGCGCTCCTTGAGCTGGCGCTCCATCTCCCGCAAGACAATGCGTTCCTCCGCTTCCGGTAGGCGTTTGATGGGTACCAGACTGCCGTCGCGCTCCACGCTCTGGAATACCAGCTGCCCTTTTTCGATGCTGCTGATGGGCAGCGTGCCTAGCTCCGAATCATCCTGCCGCAGGGTGCGGAGCACGGCCTGGGCGTAGGTGTTGATCCACTCGGGTTGGAGGAGGATGTAGGTGCCATACTCCAGGTTCTGCACTACCCCGGGGCCATCCAATAATCCGATAACGGCTTTGAGGGTGTCATTGGTCAGGCGATGCTCGGGCGGAAGGCGTTGCAGCAAGATCTCGCGCAGCTCTTTGAAGGTATGGACAACCTGTCCTTCGTCGCGGAGCTGTAGGATCGCATCCTTCACCAGCTTGAAAATGAGGGGTGAGGTTCGCTTTTCTATCGAATCCCACCCGATCCGCTCCCAGATGGCCTGACTAAGCTCCGCGCAGCCTTGTCCTTCCAGCGCGCTGGTTTCAAAGTACCCCAGCCCTTGTTCTTTCGCGAACCGCTGGAGCTTGGTGCGGCTGGCCTTGAAGCCGACATCAACGCGGCCCGCTACCAGTATGCGCGGGACCGTGGCGGGGACGCAGCGCTGGATGGCCATCTGCCAATCCCGAAGCTCCGGCAGCACGTCTTCCTGGTCGGCATTGAACAGCAGCAAGAGTAAGGCCGCCTGATGCATATACAGCTGGTGGATCAGGCGCTGGTCGGCCTGTCCGCCGAAGTCCCAGAGCCAGATCTCGCGCTCAGTCGGTTGGGTCGCTTGGGTTGGCAACGCCCATTGGGTGGCCCATTTCCTTGCTTCTGCCCCTAACGTAGAGTGATCACTGGGCTTCCACTCACCAGTAGCCAACCGGTGAGATAGCCCAGTTTTGCCGGCCCCCGACTCACCCACTACCAACACTTTAGCATTAGTGTACTGCGTCCAGTCTTCCGTTGATAAGGTGGGTTCAGGTGGAACAACTGCTATCGCCTCCTCTATTTCCCATTTGTGTAGTATCCCATCTTGGGTGCCAGAGAGGGCGTGGCGGCCATCGGCCGTCAAGGCTATGCTCTGTACCCAACTGGTATGACCTTCGAGCACGCGCAGGCACTGACCAGTTTGCGTGTCCCACAGCCGCAGGGTGCGGTCTTCCGATCCGGAGAGGGCGCGGCGACCTTCAGCTGCGAAGGCCACGCTCCGTATTCTGTCAGTATGACCTTCGAGTACGCGTAGGCACTGGCCAGTTTGCGTGTCCCACAGCCGCAGGGTACGGTCATCCGATCCGGAGAGGGCGCGGCGACCATCGGCCGTCAAGGCTATGCTCTGTACCCAACTGGTATGGCCTTCGAGCACGCGCAGGCACTGACCAGTTTGCGTGTCCCACAGCCGCAGGGTTCGGTCTTCCGATCCGGAGAGGGCGCGGCGACCATCGGCCGCGAAGGCCACGCTCAATACTGCGCTGATATGG
>JANPJM010000057.1:0-8831 GCA_031425525.1 Hymenobacteraceae bacterium
GGGTGGGCGGGGTTGCCTCCTTGCCCGCCCGCGGGGGCGGGTCCTCATGTGGTCCTCGTCGCCCCCCCCGGCTTGGGCGCCCCCGGCCCCCGGCCCGGGGGTGCCCCGCCCCCCCGCCCCCCGCTCCTCTGCGCGCCGGGCCGCCGTTTTCTCCCGAAGTTTGCGGGCCGTTACGCGGTGTTTCGAATTTCTACCCGCCCGCTCCGCTCTCCCTGCCCTCCCCTGCTCCTCGTGCTGCCCGTTCCCGCTGCCCTCGTGCCCCTCGTTCCGTTTTTGCTGAAGCTGCTGACGGCGGCCGGGCTGGCGTGGCTGGTGGCGGTGTTTTACGTCCGGTTCGGCACCGCCCTCGCCGACCGCCGCGCGCTGGCGCGGCAGTTTTTGCTGCTTACGCTTACCACGCTGCTGATCATTTACGTCGTCAAGACCTCGATTGCCTTGTCGTTGGGGTTGGTGGGGGCGTTGTCGCTGATCCGGTTTCGCACGGCCATCAAGGAGCCTGAAGAACTTGGCTATCTGTTCTTGAGCGTCGCGATTGGCCTGGCTGTGGGCGCCGGGTATGCCCTCATCACGGCGGCGGGCGTGGGTACGGTGCTGCTGTTGTTGGGCGTGCAGGCCGTGGTAAGCCGCCGGGGCCGCCCGCGCTCGGCGCAAATTTTCCTGACCGTCAGCGGCCCCAGCGCCCTCGCCCCCGAACTCCGCCGCATCACCGAAGGGGCGTTCCCCGCCGCCGTTCTCCGTCGCCTCGACGCCGACGTCACCACCGCCAGTCTCGCCTGGCTGCTGCCGGCGCCTACTTCCGCTGATGCCCTGCTGGCCGCGCAAGCCGCGTTGTTGGCGCTGGATCCCGGCGTGCAGGTAGCGGCCGTGGAGCAGCGAGAGTTGTTGTATTGACACGCGTGGCGCCCGCCCAGCCGCCCAGCCCAGGGTAGCAATCCCTTCGGGATAGCAACCCTGGGCTGCAGGTTATAGAACCCCTTCAGGGTTCGCGAACCCCCCTCATGGCGTGAACCCTGAAGGGGTTCCATAACACAGCCTGGGGTAGCAACCCTGGGCTGTAGATTATAGAACCCCCTCACGGCGTGAACCCTGAAGGGGTTCCATAACACAGCCTGGGGTTGCTATCCCGAAGGGATTGCTACCCCAGTGGGCGCACGGCGTTGCTACCCCAGATAACGTCGAGATTGCTACCCTAGTAGCCACGAAATCAACCCCATCAAACTTCCCCATGGAAATCGACGCCCGCTATGAACGCAAATTCAGAGTAGAAGCCACGGAAGCTTCTTTTCTGGAAATCCAGCACGCCGTGCGGGCCCATCCGCTCCTCTTCCGTCCGGCTTACCCCGACCGCCTCGTCGGTTCCCTCTACCTCGACACGCCCGATTTGCAGGCATTCTGGGCCAACGCCGCCGGGCTGGCCGAGCGCGCCAAACCGCGCCTGCGGTGGTACGGCCCGCTGGCGGCGCCCACCGGCGCGCGCCTCGAAATCAAGCGGCGCCACGGGTTGGTGGGCACTAAAGAACTGCTGCCCCTGCCCGATGGGCTGCCGCCGGGCTTGGTCGGGCGCCCTGCGGCGGCGGCGTGGCGCGCGTTTGCGGCGGGCCACCCGTGGCTGCGGCAATTCCCGGAGCTGGCGCCCACGGCCCTGGTCACGTACCGGCGCTCGTATATGGTCAGCGCCGATGGGCGGCTGCGCCTCACCCTCGACCGCGAGCTGCGGTACGCCGCGCCCGGCGCGCCCCCCGCCCACGCCATCGCCGACGGCGCCGTCATCATCGAACTGAAATACCCCGTGGCGGGCGCCGAGGGCGGCCTGTTCGGCTTCCCTTTCCGCCCCACCCGCAACTCGAAGTACGTGGTGGCGATGCTGAATTTGCAGTAGCGCGTTTTGCCAGCAAACCGCGCTACTCTACTTACTCAACGCGGTTCCAACTCCGGCCCCCTGATTTTTTGACGGCGCTGCAACCGCTGCAACAGCAACTCCATTTGCCGGCTCACGGCCAAATCTTCGTTCGTCACGAGTTCGGCGCGCTGTTGGGCCTCCATCATGGTTTGGAGCGCCACCTGGCGGCGGCCTTTCAAAAGGCTCATCCGCGCGTAGTCGTAGTAATACGCAATGCGCTTGGGGTTCAGCTCGATGGCTTTCTGGATGGCCGCCACGGCTTGCGCGTTCGAGGCATCGTGCGGAATGCTGCCGAGCAACAGCTTCGAGGCCAGCGTTTCAAACACGGTATAGTTGGCCGTTTTGAACTGCCAGCGCGCCAGCAATTGCCAGGCATCGGCGTGGCGCGGTTCATCGCGCAGGGCGGCATCGAGGTACTTTTTTTCTTCGAGGCGGGCGCCCAAACGACCCCGGAGTGGCGCCAGCGACCCGCCGCTGGTAACAGCGAGCGCCATCGCGTAATTGGCCGTCGCGAAATCGGAGTGAATGTCGAGGGCGCGCACGGCCAGGTCGCGAGCCTCATGGTAGTACTGCTGCTGCCGGGTTTCGTCGGAAAAGCGCGCGCCCACGTGGCTGCACAGCACACTGGCGCGCCAGAGCGCCTCGTATTGCGCGGGGTTATTGCGGAGGGCACGGCGGCACAGTTCCAGCGCCTCGGCCTCGTGCCACTGTTCGAGCAACACGCGGGCGCGCAGCACGAGCGAATCGGCGCGGGTCAGCACCTTTTGCGGCGGCTTGACGGCGGCGGTTTTGGGCGCCTTCTTTTTCCGGGTTCGTTGGGCGTGCGCGGGCGCGGCCAGCACCAGCCCCAGGCCAATCAGCACAAACAGAAATTTCCAGAACACCCGCACGCCGCGAAGTACGGAACCACGCGCCTTGCGTTGGCTTGCAAAGCAGTTGGCCCTGCTCCCTTGCCCGGCCCTTAAGGGCCGGGCAAGGGTGCAGGGCCAACCCCGCGCTACGTTTTCGCTACATCTCGAACAGCGATGCCTGACGGGGCTTGACATCCAACTCGATTTCGGAGCCCACGGGCACGCCGTCCTCCGTGGCGGCGGCGTCAGCGGGGCGCGCCGGTTTCGGCCGGAATTCGCTCGGCAACGGTGGCGGGGGACCGTTGGGCACTGCTGCTTTGGGCGCGGCCGTCGGTTTCGGCTTGGGCGCGGGCGCTTCGGGGGCGTCGGCGTTGGGCTCGATTTCCGGCGAGGTCAGCACCGCGTCGTGGACTTTGAAGTAGTGGAGCGTGCGGCCCTGCGCCTTCCAGCCCTTGGCATCGGTAAACTCGGCGAGGTTGAGCGTGAGCGTTTCCTTCGGCCCGCGCGCTTCCTTCTGCACCGTGAGCTTCACCAGCGGCTCGGCTTGCGCTGTCACCACGAGCGCCTTGGCGCCTTTTTCCTCGGAAATGAACGTAAAACGCCGCCCGACCGAGGTGGTCTCGATGCGGAAGCGCTTCACGAAATGCTCCTTCTTCTCCGGGTCGAAATGGACGGTCGAGACCACGGTTTCGGGGTCGAATTTCCGCAGCAGCGCGATTTGCGGCAGGTCGTAGTGGTTCGCCAAATCAAAGCTCGTCTGCTCGTACGAACCGTCTTTGTACACCACCAGCACGGTATCGTCGGTGTTGAAATAGCCGAGCAGACGGCCGTGGCCCTCGGTATTGAGCCGCCCCGTAACCTCATCGAACGAGATGGCGCGCCCGCCCAACGTCGATTCACCTTTGCGCACCTGCTTCACCTGTTTCACGCGGTATTTGGTGACGATATTGCCGCCCGCGCCCTTGCCTTTGATGGTCAGTTCGGCAAAATCGAAGTCGAATTCCTTGAGCCGCGCCGTCACGCTGGGGTGCAGCACGATGCGCACCACTTCGCTCTCGGCGTTGGGGTTGGAGGTGAGGTACAGCACTTTGGAACCCTTGGTACCCTTCGTGAGGTCGTACTGTTTCTCGCGGGTAATGCCCGTCACGGCGAACCGCTTGGCCATCGCCACGCCGCTCTGCCCATCGACGTACACGAGGTTGTACGTGCGGCGCTCGTCCTGGCGGTTGAACACTTCGACGTGGACGATATCCTTCCCCACGAACGTCTTGTCGGCCACTTTCACCACCGTGAACGTGCCGTCGCTTTTGAAGGCAATGATCTCATCGAGCGACGAGCAATCGCCGACGTATTCATCTTTTTTGAGCCCGATGCCCACGAAACCATCGGCCCGATTGACGTACAGCTTCTCGTTCGCGACGGCCACTTTCTGGGCCGTAATCGTCTCGAAACTCCGTAACTCGGTTTTGCGCTCGCGGGCGGCGCCGTAGGTTTTCAGCAGCCGCTCGAAATACGCCACCGCGTAGCGCGTGAGGTTGGCGAGGTGGTCGGCGACTTCGGCCAAATCGGCCTCCAACTGCCGCAGCAACTCATCGGCCTTGGCCGCATCATAGCGCGAAATACGCTTGATCTTGATTTCGGTGAGGCGTGCGATATCGTCCGGCAAGTCCATCGGGCGGCGCAATTCCAGCCGCTGGTCGTTGGTTTTGAGCTTCTCGCCGGGTTCGCGCACGTACTTGCGCAAGCCTTTTTCGATGGTGGCGAGGATGGCGTCCCAGGTTTCGCACTCTTCGATATCGCGGTAAATTCGCTTCTCGATAAAGATGCGCTCCAACGACGCCGCGTGCCAGCGGGCCTCCAGATCGGCTTGCCTTATTTCCAGCTCGCGCTTCAGCAGCTCCTTCGTGGCGGCGGTCGAGAGGTGCAGAATCTCCTCGACGGGCACAAAACGCGGCTTGTTGTTGATGATGACGCAGGTGTTCGGTGAGATCGATATCTCGCAGTCCGTAAAGGCGTACAGCGCGTCAATCGTGACATCCGGCGAGACGCCCGGCGGCAGTTGCACCTGAATCTCGACCAGCGCGGCGGTATTATCGACCACCTTCTTGATCTTGATCTTGTTCGCCTCCGACGCCTTCACGATGCTCTCCATGAGGCTCGTAGTGGTCGTGCCGTACGGGATGTCGCGGATCGTGAGGAGCGTTTTGTCGGTCTTCTCGATGGTGGCGCGCAGCCGCAGCTTACCGCCGCGCATCCCGCTCTGGTAGTTGGCGGCATCGCAGAGGCCGCCCGTCGGGAAATCAGGCAGTAACTGCACCGGCCGCCCTTTCAACACATCAATGCTCGCCTTGCACAACTCCCTAAAATTGTGCGGCATCACCTTGGTACTCAGGCCCACCGCAATGCCCTCGACTCCCTGCGCGAGCAGCAGCGGAAACTTGACGGGCAGGGCCACCGGCTCCAGCTTGCGACCGTCGTAGGACGCCTGCCAAGTGGTAGTGCGCGGGTTGAACACCACATCGAGCGCGAACTTCGAGAGGCGCGCTTCGATGTAGCGCGGCGCGGCGGCGCCGTCGCCGGTGCGCACGTCGCCCCAGTTGCCCTGCGTCTCGATGAGCAAATCTTTCTGCCCCAGATTCACCATTGCGTCGCCGATGGAGGCATCGCCGTGGGGGTGGTACTGCATCGTTTGGCCAATGACGTTAGCCACTTTGTTGAAGCGGCCGTCGTCCATCTCCTTCATGGCGTGCAGAATCCGGCGTTGCACGGGCTTACAGCCGTCTTCGATGGCCGGCACGGCGCGCTCCAGAATCACGTACGAGGCATAATCGAGGAAGTAGTTTTGGTACAGCCCCGCGACGGGTACGATGTCGTGAATCGTCTCTTCATCGGCGGCCAAGTCCGCCGTTTCGGCGAGGCTGGTTTCGGGTGCTTCGGGCTCGTGGGGCACCAGGGAGCCGGTTTCAGGGGGTTCGGGAGCGTCGAGCGGGAACGGGTCGGTCATCGGGTCGGAGAGCAAAACAGGGCGGGTAGCCGCCGCCCGGCGGCGGCGTTTGTGGGCAGTACGGGTGGTGCGCGCGGCGAATCTTTTCACTCCGTAAAACTAATCAAAATAGCTAAGGTGTGCAAGTCGGCGTGTTTGATTAGCAAGGAGAGGGCGCGGGGGCAAAGTTCCGCAATTTTGCGAAGGGTTGATTCACCCTTGTCCTTATGAAGCGTCTATTTTTCTTGCTGCTGATGCAGCTGCCGTTTAGTGGCTTTGGCTGCGACTGTGAATCGGATAACGATGTTCGCTCTAATTGGCGAGGCGCTGATCAGGTATTTATCGCCGTGTTAGTTCGCGCCGACACATCCGGCTCAATACACGATCAGTATGGTAAAGCACTCAATCTTTACACGCTCCGCATTGTGGAGTCGCTGAAAGACACTGTTTTTGCTTTTGGAGATTATGATTTGCGCACTTTCGCTGCACAACAACACGGAGGCTTGTGCGACTTCGGCGAATTTTCACCAAATAAGCGCTACGTCATCTTCGCATACGAAGGCTATTTCCAGCATCTTTTGACAGCCTCTATCTGCGGTCGCACCGGCCCTTATCAATCGTTCACCTCGGTTGAATTGCAGAATCTGCGGGAACTGGGCAAAGAATTTAGAGCTGCCAAACGCGCACATAAACTTCCTTGGAATGAACAACACTCGGAAAACAGAAAAGCAACTGCTCTGCAAAAGCTTCGGGAAGAGGTTCAGCAAGTATCGCGTAAGCTACTGTGGACGCAAGCCCTTGTGGCATTTTTAGGATTCATTATAATCGTCACGCTCCTACGGCATTGGCTGGGCCGCGATAAAAGCCGGTGAACAGGCTCGGCCTGCGACGATCAGCCGCCGCACACACCGCACACGGCGGGTCTGGAGACCCGCGAATCGCCCGCACGGGGCCGAGCCCCGCGCGAAATGCCTATTTTGCCGGCCAATTTATGGCCTATGCTTCTCTCCCCTACCCCTCCCGCTGATTTATACGCCACCGTTCGGGGCCTCATCAGCGGCGCGCAGGCGCACGTTGCTCGCTCGGTCAATGCCACCATCGTGGAGCTATACTGGCAAATCGGCCGCCTCATCGTCGAAGACGAACAGCGCGGCGCTGACCGCGCCGAGTACGGCAAGGCTGTATTGCAAGCCCTCTCAAAACGGCTCACGGCCGAGTTCGGGAAGGGCTACGATGCTACAAATCTGCGTAGTATGCGGCAGTTTTATCAGCTTTTCCCAATTCGCGACGCAGTGCGTCGCGAATTGACGTGGACGCATTACCGTCAGTTGATCCGCGTCTCAAATGCTACCGCGCGGGAGTGGTATATGCACGAAGCCGCCGCCCAGAACTGGTCGAGCCGCGCGCTGGACCGCCAGATCAGCGTACTGTATTATGAGCGGCTGTTGGGTAGCAAAATCGGCGGCGAGAGCGTCCGCCAGGAAGCCGCCGCGCTTACGGCGCCGCTGGCGGCCTCGCCGCTCGATTTCCTGCGCGACCCCTATGTATTCGAGTTTCTACAATTGCAGCCGGCGCCGCACCTCCACGAGCGCGACCTGGAAACGGGCCTGATGAACCACCTGCAAAGCTTTTTGCTGGAACTGGGGAAGGGCTTCGCGTTCGTGGCGCGGCAGCAGCGGCTAAGTGTCGGGCGGACAGACTTTTACATCGATCTCGTTTTCTACAATTACCTACTGCGCTGCTTCGTGTTGGTGGATCTGAAAATCGGCCCGCTCACGCATCAGGATGTGGGCCAGATGGATACGTACGTCCGCGTGTACGAAGACCAGCACAAACTCCCCGGCGACAACCCCACACTCGGCCTCGTGCTGTGTTCGGATAAGGACGATGCCATCGTTAAATATTCGTTCCTGAGCGAAAGTCGGCAGCTTTTCGCCGCCAAGTACTTCGCGCATTTGCCCACCGAAGAAGAATTGCGCGCTGAGCTGCGACGCGACCGTGCCCGCCTGGAAGCGGCTCTCGAACAGGCGGAGTGCTGAACCACTTTGTTGCGTGCCAATAAAACGAAAGAATAGGCAGAAAATAAAGTACGTGCTGCATTAGGTTTTGAATCGTTTAGATAACTACTTTCGTCAGATTTTAATGTTCACTTCAACACACTACCCAATGGTAAACACCCAACCACGCTTGCATAACCGGTCGCGCATCGCGCTGCTGGGCGTCATTTTATACTGGCTCGCGCCGCTGGCCACTTTGGCCCAGACCAGTACGATGCAATACGTCAATGGCCAGCCGGCATACATGAGTAATCAGTTACTCGTAAGCTTCGGCCCCAATCAAGTGAAAACTGAAGCCGTTAATAATGCTTCCATTACAAGCGGGGTACTCAGCACCTTTCTGAAGCCTAGTGCCTTGGCTAGTATTCAACAGCAGACTGGCTTGACGCTAACTAATGCTCCCACGGAAAAGATTTTCAACTGGATGCGGTCAGGTGACTCGCTTTCTATTGCGCGTACCGGCGATACAGTAAAGGTATTTCCCTTCTGGGCCACGTTTAAAGTGTATCTCACGCCTCCCACAGAAAACCTCGCTGGCCTATGTAAGCTCAGTGATACCCTGCGATCAGTATACCCAGTCGTATTAGGCAGCAGCCTCAACGTGGTACTGAAGGCTGATGCGGTTGCCAACGACCCACGCTATGCAACGGAACAGCTTTCGCTTCATCTCAATACCAGCCCGGCCTTCTATTTTCCGAATAGTCACATCAATTTACCCGGTGCCTGGAGTATGCACCACGGTTCGCCCACCATTAAGGTCGGCGTCCTGGATACCGGGATTCGCTGGACGCACGAAGATTTTGGGGCGGTGGTCTAATTGACTGTGATTGTTTTATTGTGGTTGTCAATCACAAGTTTAATTCTGGCGGTGTGCATTTGGAGGGATTTACTAAACGAGTAGGCTTTTCGCACCAATACGCCACACCGTTGGCGCAAAGAACAATTGATGGACTCGACGATGCTGGTTTCGCCGCTGCCTTTGGGACTGGGGTAGTGTCGGTCCGTCGGCAGCACCCCGGCGTACGCCGGCCACTCATCAG
>JANPJM010000058.1:0-158007 GCA_031425525.1 Hymenobacteraceae bacterium
TGGACCGCCGCCCAGCTGCGCACCAAGCTGTTCGGCAGCCGCCACGACGTCACGTTCCTGGCCGGGCACTTCAGTGCGGGGCCCGGGAGGGAAATCGGCGCAAGGGATTACGCAGGAAAATCAGCCCGAACGCTGTGCCAAACGCTTCTGCCGGGCGCTAGTTTTTAAGGATGACAATCCAATCCCAATCCGCCGGATTGCCTACGCCCACGCTCGGCGTGTAGCGCAGCATTTTGACGGTGGCCGCCGGGTTGGCCACCAAGTACTGCCGCACGATGGCCCGCCCTTGCACCGCCGCCCAAACCGGCGCGTAATCGGTGGGTTGGTTACCGGGATTGAACACGTTTTCGAATCCGGCCACGGGCGTTACGGGCGGCCCTTGCGGCAGTTCCACAAACTGATTGGCCGGTTGCCACTGCTGCGGGTACGTGATAGCGCCGCACCCCGCCCATACTACGCCACCCGCGAAAAGGGTCGTATCAAGCTCCGTATACCGCAGGGCAATACTGCCAAAATCGCCGGGACTCACGTATTCGGTTTCCACCGTGAAAGTGGGCGTGATCGTCTCGAAAACCAGTTCCTGCCCGCCCTCAAACGCGTTGGTTTCGTAATCGACTTTCAGCAGCAATACCCGGTTGCCGGTGAGTTCGGGCAGTACCGGGGCCGGAGCAGGTTGCGGATCGCAGCCGCCCGGATTGTTGCAGGCCGCAAGCTGCAACGCGAGCGCGGCGAAGAGAGTGAGGAGGACGGGTTTCATCGGTGTCTGAAGGCTTGCAAGTTGAAAATCAAGCGAATATACACCGTTTATCCAGCAAGATCCAACGCCTCGCCATCGCCCGGCGGTGGTGGGCTGTTACACGCCCTCCTCGTCTACTTCTTCGTCCTTTTTACTTTTGCCTCTCCCCTTTTTCTTCAACCCGGCATCGCGCAGGAACGCTTCGTCATCGTCGGCGTCGTCGGCGTCGTTGGGTTTTTGGAGGGGGAACATGCGGTCGTCCTGCTCGCTTTTTTGGTCGGTCGTGAGCTTTTTGTCCTTCACGTGCTTATTGAGAAACTCGTTGAGTTGCTCGTGCGTGAAATTGGACACCACTTGCCCGGTAGGGCTGATACCAATCTCGAAGCCCTCCAAATCTTTATGGACGCGGGCTTTCTTTTCGGGGTCGTTTTTCTTTTTCGGGGTAGCCATGGGGTACGGTTTAGACAGGACGATATACTAACGCAACCGGGTTCCGGGGTGTTGTGTCGTAAGAAGTTCCGTACAAAAAGCGCCCCGCAAACCGGCTGGTTCGCGGGGCGTTGGGGGTTGAAAAAACGATTCGACGCCTTCCCTTGCCCGGTTTTTAAAAGCCGGGCTAGGGAAGGCGCCGAACCGCGCTGTATTCATACCGCAAAACCCGCCAACGCCGCCACGGCGGCCTCGATGCGGCGGCGGGTTTCCCCGGCCCCCAGCGTTTCGAGGATGGCCAGTAAATCCGGCCCCATCATACCGCCCGTGATGGCCACGCGGAGCGCCTGCATTACCTGGCCGGGCTTGAGGTTGTGGGCGGCGAGGGTTTCGTCGAGGATGCGCTTGATTTCGGCCTGATTCCACGGCTGCACCTGGTCGAGGCGGGTCGCGTAATCGGCGAAGGCGGCCGATACGGCGGCGTTCCACTTCTTGGCGATGATGGCTTCGTCGTAGCTCGCCGGGGCGACGAAGAAGTATTGCGCCTCGCGCCAAAAGTCTCCTGGAAACGTCACGCGCTCCTTCATCAAGTGCGCGATTTGGGTGGCTTTTTCGGCGGACACCTCCGTGATGCCGTTATCGGTGAGGGCCGTCAGCAGCAGCTCGGCCAGTTCTTCGTCGGGCTTAGCGCGGAGGTACTGCTCGTTGAACCAGCGCACTTTGTGCTGGTCGAACTTCGCCGGCGACTTGCTCACGCGCTCAATCGTGAACGCCTGAATCAGCTCGTCCATCGAGAAAATTTCCTGCGCAGTGCCGGGGTTCCAGCCCAAAAATGCCAGAAAATTGACGAACGCATCCGGCAGATAGCCCGCCTCGCGGTAGCCGCTGCTGATGGTCGGCTCGTTGGTTTCGGCGTCGATTCCGTGCCATTCGAGCGGGAAAACGGGGAAGCCCAGGCGGTCGCCGTCGCGCTTGCTGAGCTTGCCGGTGCCGTCGGGCTTGAGCAGCAGCGGCAGGTGGGCAAACTGCGGCATCGTGGTTTCCCAGCCAAAAAAGCGGTAGAGCAGCACGTGCAGCGGCGCCGACGGCAGCCATTCCTCGCCCCGAATCACGTGGGTGATTTCCATCAGGTGGTCGTCCACGATGTTGGCGAGGTGATAGGTCGGCATTCCGTCCGATTTCATCAGCACTTTATCGTCCAGCGACGACGAATGCACCACCACCCACCCGCGAATCATATCCTGAAAGCGCACTTCCTCCTTACGCGGAATCTTCGCGCGGATGACGTACGGCGCGCCACTCTCCAGCAGCGCCTTCACCTCATCTTCGGGCAGCGTGGTGGAATTGCGCATTTGCCCGCGCGTGATGGCGTTGTACTGCGGGTTGGGCACTTTGGCGGCCGAGAGGCGCTCGCGCATGACGTCCAGCTCTTCGGGCGTATCGAAGGCGTAGTAAGCGTGGCCGGCGGCAAGGAGCTGGTCGGCGTACTGGCGATACATCGGCTTGCGCTCGCTCTGGCGGTAGGGCGCGTGCGGCCCGCCCTGGGTCGGGCCTTCGTCGATCTGGATGCCGCACCACGCAAGCGCTTCCTGAATGTAGGCTTCGGCGCCCGGCACGAACCGGTTCTGGTCGGTGTCCTCGATGCGCAGGAGCATTTTACCGCCGAGCTTGCGGGCCAGCAGGTAGTTGTAGAGGGCCGTCCGGACGCCGCCGATGTGCAGCGGGCCGGTGGGGCTGGGGGCGAAACGGACGCGAACGGGTCTTTCCATTCAGGGGGTAGATTCTCTTCGGAAAATAGCGGCAAACCCGGCGTGCGGCCGGGCCGCAAAGGTACGGCTGGGGGCCGGGGCGGTAGGTTTGCCGGCGCGGCGCGGCGGTTCGGCCACGCCGAATCCCTTTTTGCTACTTCTTCCGATGCTCCGCACCCGTTCGCGCTCGTTTCTGCCGTTGCTGGCCCAGGCGGGCCGCCGGTTTTTCGCCGACGATACCTTTCAGGAAGGCGCCGCCCTGGCGTATTTCGCCGTTTTCGCGTTGCCCGCCTTTCTCATTCTGGTGGTGCGGGTGGCGGGGGCGGTGCTAGGGCCGGCAGCTGTTTCGGGCGCCCTCTTCCGCGAGATTCAGGGAATTTTGGGCGAAAGCGGCGCCCGCGATGTGCAGCATATGGTCGAAAAAGCCGCCCGTGACGAAGGCTTGAGCCTGGCGGCCATCGTGGGCACGGGCGCGCTGGTAGTGGCCGCCACAGGCGTTTTTGGGTCGATGCAAAAGACGCTCAACACGATTTGGGGCGTGCGGGCGCGCCCCGCCAAAGCGTGGCTCAAAGTACTCGCCGACCGCACGCGCTCGTTCGGGCTCATACTGGCGGTGGCGTTTCTGCTGCTGATTTCGTTGGTGGCGCAAACCGCCCTCAGCGCCCTCGGCGACTTGCTCACGCGTGTGGTGCCGGGCTTGCATTTGGTGTGGGTACACGTGGCGAACGGGTCGTCGGCGGTGCTGCTGAGTATGGGCCTGTTCGCGAGTATTTTCAAGTTTCTGCCGGATGTCCACGTCCGCTGGCGCGATGTCTGGGCGGGCGCCCTCGTGACGGCGCTACTCTTCACGGCCGGGCAGGAGTTGATTGGTGCGTACCTCGGCCACGCCAATCTGGGGTCGGTGTACGGGGCGGCGGGCACGGTCATCGTGCTGCTGGCGTGGGTCTATTATTCGTCGCAGATTCTGTTTTTCGGCGCCGTTTTCACCCGCTGCCACGCCGAAGCGTTTGGGCGCGGCATTCGGCCCAACAGCCACGCGGTGCGCATCAAAATTACCGAAATCAGAGAATCGGAAGCAGTTGAGGTGTGAGAGTTTCGCGTTTCGCGCGGGGTTCTGCCCCGTGTGGCTATTTCCGGGGCTCCAGCCCCGGCACAGCGCGCGGTTGGCGCGCGTCGTACGATCAAATTTGCTGCGGCGCGGTGGCGGTCGCCCGGCGGGCCAGAGGCCCGCGAATACCCCACACGGGGCAGACCCCCGCGCGAAACGACCCAACGAGAAACGAGCGACGAAAAAAACCCCCAACCCAGAATCCCCCGTAAACGACGCCCAAACCCCATCGTCCCCAAACCTCTGTGGCTTTCGATACCCGTTTACGCACGCGCGACTTCTGGCCGCTGCTGCGCACCGCCGCCACCCGCTTCTGGGCCGACGACACCTTCCAGGAAGGCGCCGCCCTCGCGTATTACACCGTGTTTTCGTTGCCGGCGCTCATCGTGCTGCTCACGCGGGGCGTAGGGCTGGTGTTTGGCCCTGATGCGGTCAACGGGGCGCTCTACGGCCAGATCAGGCGATTTTTGGGGCCGGAAGGCGCTGCCGACGTGCAGGCGATGGTTGCGAAGGCGTCGACGGATTCGGGCCTGAGCGTGGCCGCCGCCGTGGGCCTGGGCGCGCTGCTGGTAGCGGGCACGGGCGTGTTCGTGTCGATGCAGGAAACGCTCAACCAAATCTGGGGTGTGCGCTCACGGCCCGCCCGTGCGTGGCTGAAAGTGATCGTAGACCGCGCCCGTGGCCTGGGTCTGATTTTGGCCGCCGGGTTACTACTGCTGCTCGGCGTAGTGGCGCAAACCATCCTCAGTACGCTCGGCCCACTGCTCGAACGGCTGCTGCCGGGGGCGGGCTTGGTGTGGCTCAATGTCGCGAACCACGTCTCCTCGTTGCTGGTGGGTACGGTGCTGTTCGGCAGCCTGTTCAAGTTTCTGCCCGATGCCCAAGTGCGTTGGCGCGATGTCTGGGTCGGCGCCTTCGTGACGGCCGTGCTGTTTGCGCTCGGCAAATCGTTGATTGGCTTTTACCTCGGTCGCTCGTCGCTGAGTTCGATTTATGGCGCCGCCGGCACCGTCATCGTGCTGCTGTCGTGGGTATTTTATTCGTCGCAAATCCTGTTTTTCGGCGCGGTCTTCACCCGTTGCTACGCCGAAACCTTCGGCCAGGGCATCGAACCCAGCACCCACGCCGTACGCGTGCAGGTGGTCGAGATTGCCGCCGGCGAGGTGCGCGTGAAGCACGAACCGGGGGCATCGACCACCCCCGTACCCGTGCCCGCCGAAACGCGCGCCGCCGTGCAGGCGCTCACGCAACCCCAGCCGCCCGCGCTCGATAAGCCTAAAAACTAAACCCTAAAAACTACACCCTAACTCACCGCTACCGCCGAAATCTCGACCCGCACGCCGCGCGGCAAACCCGCCACGGCCACCGTTTCGCGGGCGGGCGGCGTCAGACCTTCAAAGTAGCGGCCGTACACGGCGTTTACCTCCTGAAAAAAGGCCATATCGGTCAGGAAAATCGACACTTTGGCGATGTGCGCGAACGTCAGGCCCGCCGCCGTCAGTACGGCTTCGAGGTTTTGCATCACGCGCTCGGCTTCGTCGGCCACGGTGCCCTCCACGAGGTGGCCGGTAGCGGGGTCGAGGGCGATCTGGCCGGAGAGAAAGACCGTCTGGCCCGCGCGAATGGCCTGCGAATACGGCCCGATGGGCGCCGGAGCGTCGGGCGTGAGGATGGAGGTATGTGCCATAGTGCCCGCAAGGTAGACCCGCCCGCCGGAAGGCGCCCGCGCCCGACCTTTGCCCGCCTATGCACATCCTCGTACTGGAAGGCGCCCACGCGGAGGCCGAATTCCGCGCCAAGTTCGGCACCGGTCATCAGGTAACGTTCTGGGCCGAAACACCTCTTGACCCCGCCACCGCCGCCGATTTCGCCGCCGAGTGGGAAGACCACTACGACGCCGAGCAGGCCGCCCTCATCACGCACCTCGAAACCGCCGACGTGGTGTTTGCCTTCAGTGGCGGCACCGATCTGCCGCCGTTGCCGCCCGGTAAGGTGTTGTTCGTGGAAGCCACCACGCAGGCGCTCGCCGGACCATACTTCGGCCCCGGCGGCGACCGCTCGACAGCGGTGTACGGTTTCTGTGGCCTGCCCACGCTCCTCAACCGCACGCTGCTGGAGGTGTCGATGGTCTTCGGCGGCGACCCAGAACCGCTGCGCGAAGTCTGCAAAAAACTCGGCACCGAGTACCGCCTCGTTGCCGACCGCGTGGGCCTTGCTACCCCGCGCGTGCTGGCGATGCTCGTCAATGAAGCCTGCTACACGCTGCAAGAAGGCACCGCCGAAGCCGCTGATATTGACAACGCGATGCGCCTCGGCGTCAATTACCCACGCGGCCCGCTGGCTTGGGGCGATGCCATCGGCGCGGCGCGCGTGCTGGCCGTACTCGATGCCATGTGGGCCGATACCCACGACCCGCGTTACCGCGCCTGCCCGCTGCTGCGCACGCGCGCAGGGTTGGGTGAAGGGTTGGCTGCTGCAGTGGTGTAAGGCGGCTGCATCGGTATCGTCTGACCCGCCAATCCCACGCTCATGACCGTCAAACCAACTATCTTTCTGCTGGCGCTGCTCCCCGCTGCGGCGTTGGCACAAACCCCCACTCGCCACATCACTGTTCTGGATGTGGCTCTTGGAGATGGCTTTCTGATTGATCCACACTACAGCGGGGCGGTAAGTGCTTGGCGCATGTGGGGGCCGCAACCAAGTCCCGAGACCGGAGGCCCTAGTCGCTCGATTCTGGGCCGTTTCACGTATGGCGTGGGGCTACGCGCAACGCATTTCAATGCCCGCCACGCATATGAATATGCGGGGCGAGGTGATGCAGAGGGTCAGTCGTTGAACGTGGATGGCTCTCCCCTAACTGCCCTTAATGCGGCCGGGCAAGTCCGGTTCAGGCTGTTGGGCCGTGCCGACAGCAAGCACCCGCTGAACCTAGGGTTCAATATTGATCTGGCCGGCGTCACCTTCGGATCTTCCAGCCGTGCCACCCGGTTAGCCGCAAACGGCCAGCTTACCGTAGCGCAGATTAACCCAGTACGGGCTAACTTACTGCTGGGCAACACCAACGACCGAGGCACCCTCAACTCAGAGCTTTACCTAAGTCTGCGCGTTGCGCCGCGCCTGACTGCACGCTTCGCTTTTGCACATATTGCCACCAGTTACGCTTTCAGCGGCGGCCGATATCAGAAATTTTTTGATTTGGCCGTTCTGGGGTTTAGCTACGGAATCGGCGACGCGGGGCGGAGCTACTGATGCAAATACAACCGCAGCGCGTAGCCCCAAAGCCCCGCGCCGCCCCAAAGGCACTACTTACTCTCTCCCTACGCCCCCGGCCGCAGCGTAATGGTTTTCAACACCGAATTATACGGCCCCGGAATCAGGTGCCCTTCAGCATCGATCAGCTCCAACTGAATTTTGTTGGCACCCATCGGCAGCCCTTCCAGCGTATAGGCGGCCCAGCGGCTGAGCGTGAAAGGCGTATTGTTGATGGTCAGGCGCACGTTGGTGCCTTCTTCTTCGAGGGCAGCATTGACGAGATAGAAATCGAGCAGAATCTTGTCCGCTTCGTCGCCGACGTACGTGCCGCGCGGCAAGTTGTAAAAAATGGCCGGCGCTTTCGGGTTGAACGGTTTGGCCGAACCCGCCGCGTTGCCCACGCGCAACGTGCGCAGGTCGTAGGCGAGGCGGTGCTTGAGGCTCTCGCGCGTCGAGCGCGACAGAAACGTGAGGACGGTATGCTCGCCGGCCGTCAGGTTTTCGGAAAACGCAGCCGTGCCGTGTTCATTGACGGTTTCGTTATCGACGATGGTGGTAATCGATTGTCCGATGCTCGACATCGACAGGCCCGCTTCCGGCGCCGCCGGCGGCACGCCGAGGCGGAAATTGCTCACATCGCACACGAAATTGACTGCGCCCGGCTCGACGGTCGCGCCGCTTTCCGGCTCGCGGACGCGGAGCTGCGTTTCGTTCATGGCGCGGTTGGCGGTGTAGGGCGTCACCAGCATGCCGTTTTTCTCCATCGCTTCTAGGTTGGAGATATTGGCCTGCACGCGCGGATTGACCTGTTCAGCGCGCACTTGGTTGCCGGATTCGCGTTGCTTGGCGGTATCGCAGCTGCTCACGGCCAGGGCAACGCCGAGCGTCGCGGCCAGCAGGAGGGTACTTCGATTCGTCATACAGGAGAGGAGAAGAGATGTCTGAAAAAGGAGGGCGAGGGAGGCGCCAGACAAAGGGCCGTCGCCGCCACCGAAACGCACATTAACGCGGTAAAGCTACCGCCGCGTAACGAATCGGCGGCAGGGTTTGCCCGCAATATGCGTTATTTGTGGGTAGACCACGCCCGATTGGCCGCCAGTGCGCAGCTTTGGGCTTCACTTTCGCCCCCTCCTCCCCTCCCCCGATGCTCGACCTCCGTGACCCCGCCCCGCTTCCCGACGAAATTCCGTCGCTCGACCTCGCCGATTTTACCTCCGGCGACCCCGCCCGCAAAGCCCGCTTCGTCGAAGATTTGGGCAACGCCTACCAGACTATCGGTTTCGTGGCGCTCCGCAACCACGGCCTCTCCGATGCACAAACTGCCGAGCTGTACGCCGATGTGCAGGCGTTTTTCCGCCTCCCCGACGAGCAGAAACAAGCCTATGAGTTTCCCGAATTGGCGGGTCAGCGCGGGTACATCTCCAAGGGGAAAGAACACGCCAAGGGCCGCAACACCGGCGACTTGAAAGAATTTTACCACGTCGGGCAGGAAGTCGATGACCCCACCGACCCCGTAGCGGCCGAATACCCCGACAATCTCTGGCCCACCGAAGTGCCGCGTTTTGCCGAAAGCACCCGCCGCGCCTACCGCACGCTGGAAGCCGCCGGCAAGCAGGTACTCCGCGCCATCGCGCTCTACATGAGCCTGCCGGAAAATTATTTCGAGGATAAAGTGCGCAACGGCAACTCCATTCTGCGGCCGATTCACTACTTCCCCATCGAAAACCCCGACGCCGTGCCCGCCGACGCCGTGCGCGCCGCCGAACACGGCGATATCAACCTCATCACGCTGCTGATGGGCGCCTCCGCCGATGGTTTGCAGGTGAAACGGCGCGACGGCAAATGGATTGCCATCACAGCCCTGCCAGACCAGATCGTCGTCAATGTCGGCGATATGTTGCAGCGCCTGACCAACGGCGTCCTCAAAAGCACCATTCACCGCGTAGTGAACCCGCCGCGCGAAAAGATGAATACCTCGCGCTTCTCGATTCCGTTCTTTATGCACCCGCGCTCGGAGATGAGCCTGGCCGCGCTGCCGCAAACCGTGACGGCTGATAACCCCAAGCAAATGGACGACATCACGGCCGGCGAGTTTCTGAACGAGCGGCTGATTGAGTTAGGATTGAAGAAGAAACCGGGGCTGTAGGCCACGCTGCGCTACACCCTACCTAAACACGCGGGGCGAGTGCTGATTCAGCGCTCGCCCCGCGTGTTTTTTTTTGCGCGCGTCGCGCGGCAAAACGTGGGGTGGAGCGCAGCTCCGCCACCTGCACCAAGCGGCGGCGGAGCTGCGCTCCACCTCACGCAGCAAATCGCCTTACTTAATCTCGTAGCTATCTCCCGTTTGCCACCCCACCGTATCGGCGCCCTTTTTTTTGAAATGTTCGCGCTCGGCTGCCTGGAGGTGCGACAGCTTCTGCCCACCCGGCGTAAAGACCGCCTTGCCCGCGCGGCGCGGTAGCGCGGCCACCACCGCTACCGGCAGCCTGGTTTCGGCGGCCACGCGCTCGTTGAGACCGCGCACGTCGGCGGGCGCCATCAGCGGCGGGCCGGGTGGGTCGAGGGGGGAAGGCGGCGGTGGCGGCACGGTCCATTTGTAAGCCCCCATCCCCAACGATTGGTCCGTCACCGTATCAAGCACCATCCAGTGCGTGAGGCCACGGCTCAGGGGCGTGAGCTACAAAACGCGCTGCGCTTGCCCAGCCAGCGGCAAACAGGCGAGCGCGACGAGCGCAAGTAGGTTCTTCATTTGATTTAGGGGTTGAGTGTTTTACTTGGTGCAGGCCAAAGTGCTACTTCAAAAGACATAGCTTCCGCCAGTGGTTGTGCAACGTAACGCCACACAGCTACTGCCACCGAATCTTATTGCTCGCGGCCGTAGCGTGCAGCCTCGCGGGCACCTGCGTGAGCAGTGTCTTGCGCAGAAATTCCAGCAGCGGGAGGCGCACGAAAGTATTATGCACCACCAGACTGATTTCGCGCACCGGTTCGGGCGCCGCGAACCGGCGGAGCAGCGGGTTGGTGTCAAGCTCCCCGATCACGGCCAGTTCGGGCACCAGCGTGTAGCCGCCGTGTTGGCGTACCAAGCGGCGGAGGGTTTCGATGGAGCCGCTCTCGTACGTCAAGGGGCGTTGGGCGAGCGGCGCCGCGCCGCACACCTGCAACACCTGCGCACGGAGGCAATGGCCTTGTTGCAGAAGCCACAATTCGGCGGGGTCGAGGGCGGCGGCGGTCAGTGGGTCGGTAATGGTACTGAGCGGATGGCCGGGGCTCAGTTCCAGCAGAAACGGCTCATCGAAGACGGGCAGCTCGCGGAGGGCGCGCTCGGCAAGGGGGGTGGAGAGGAGGCCGATGTCGAGCCGGTGGTCGAGGAGGCGCGTGGTGAGGTCGGCGGTTGGCAACTCTTCTACCCGCACGCGCAGGCCGGGGTACGCGGGCGCCAGCGCGCCCAACAGGCCCGGCAACACGTACGGCGCCACCGTCGGGATGACGCCGAGGCGCAATTCGCCCACTTCTTCGCCTTTCTCGATGGCCACTTCTTCGCGAAGTTGCCCCACTGTGCGCAGGGCTTCGCGGGCGCGGGCAATCACTTTCGCGCCGATGCCGGTGGGGGTAATGCCGCGTCGGCCGCGCTCGAACAGCACCACGCCCAACTCGGCTTCGAGCTTTTGCACCTGCATGCTCAGGGCGGGCTGCGTGACGAAACAACGCTCGGCGGCAGCCTGGAACTGGCGCGTGTAATCGAGCGCGACGAGGTATTCGAGTTGCTGAATGGTCATTTTCGTGCGGACTGTAGCCAGCAGTTTACCGGCTATCGGTGCTGATTGGGTTGTCAAACTGCGGACTGAAGTCCGCACTACAGGCTCTTCAACATCAACAAAACTAATGTGTCCATCAACAAAAACACCTTGTAGCTGATAGTTAAATCGGCCACCTTTGCGGGGCTTGAGCGCTTTCCCTCAGGCAGCCAATCCGATGCTCGACGCTTTGAACCCGCAAAAACTGACCACGGCCGGCGGCCGGCCCATCCCCGACAACGAAAACTCCGTGAGTGTGGGGCCGCGCGGGCCGCTCTTGCTGGAAGATTATTTTCTGCACGAAAAGCTCGCCCACTTCAACCGCGAGCGGATTCCGGAGCGCGTCGTCCACGCGAAAGGCTCGGGGGCGTACGGCACGTTTCGGGTGACGCACGACATTTCCTGGCTTACGCGCGCGGCGTTGTTTGGCGCCGTCGGTAAAGAGTGCCGAGTGTTCGTGCGGTTCAGCACGGTGGGTGGCGAAAAGGGCTCGGCCGACACCGAGCGCGACCCGCGCGGGTTCGCTGTGAAGTTCTACACCGAAGGCGGCAATTGGGATTTGGTGGGCAACAACACGCCGGTGTTCTTCGTGAAAGACCCGACCAAATTCCCCGATTTCATCCATACCCAAAAACGCGACCCGCTCACCAACCTCAAAAGCCCCACCATGATGTGGGATTATTGGAGCCTTAATCCAGAGAGCCTCCACCAGGTGCTGATTCTGATGAGCGACCGTGGCACGCCCTTCGGCTACCGCCATATGCACGGGTTTGGGTCGCACACGTTTTCGCTCATCAACGCGGCCGACGAGCGCGTGTGGGTCAAATTTCACTTCATCACGCAGCAGGGCATCCGGAATTTCGACGCCACCGATGCCACCACCACCAAAGGAACCGACCCTGATTTTGCGCAGCGCGACCTCGTGGACGCCATCCGCGCGGCCGATTTCCCGCGCTGGACGCTCAAGATTCAGGTGATGACGGAGGCCGAAGCGGAGGATTTCCGCTGGAACCCCTTCGACCTGACCAAAGTGTGGCCGCACGCCGAATTTCCGTTGCAGGAAGTGGGCGTGCTAGAGCTCAACGAAGTGCCGACCAACTACTTCGCGCACGTTGAGCAGGCGGCGTTTGCGCCGGCGCACGTGGTAGACGGCATCGGCTACTCGCCCGACCGGATGCTGCAAGGGCGCATCCTCTCCTACCCCGACGCGCACCGCTACCGGCTGGGCGCCAATTTCGAGCATCTGCCCGTGAACCGGTGCCCCTACGGTTTCAGCAACTACCAGCGCGACGGCAAAATGGCCCTCGACGACAACGGCGGCGGTGGCCCCAACTACTTCCCCAACTCGTTCGGCGGGCCGCAGGAAGACCGTACCATGCGCGAGCCCGCGCACGCGCTCACCGGCCTCGCCACCCGCCACGACCGCAACACCGGCCCCGGCGACGACGACCATTACACCCAACCCGGCAACCTCTACCGGCTGCTCGATGCGGGCGTCAAGCGCCGCCTGATTGAAAATATCGTGGGTGCGATGAGCGGCATTGCAGGGCCGAAGCGCAACGATATCATCCAGCGGCAGCTCTGCCACTGGTTCCGGGCCGATATCGGGCTAGGAATGGCTGTGGCGCAAGGCTTGGGTGTGGCGGTGGAGGTACCGGTTCATTGAGTTTTGAGTTTTGAGTTTCGAGTGATGAGCGACCTTTGCAACTCGAAACTCAAAACTCGAAACTCCCCTTGCGTTACCGCCTCGACCTTGCCTACGACGGCACCGCTTTTCACGGCTGGCAGATTCAGCCGGGAGAGGCGCGGACGGTGCAGTTTGTGGTGGAAACCGCGCTGCGCACGCTGCTGCGGGCGCCGGTGAGCCTCACGGGCTCGGGGCGGACGGATACGGGCGTGCACGCGCACCACCAGCCGACGCATTTCGACCTCGAAACCGCCATCGACGACCCCGCACAACTGCTTTTCCGGCTGGCGCGGCTGCTGCCGGTCGATGTGAAGCCGACGGCGCTCGTGGCGGTGGCGCCCGATTTCCACGTGCGGTTCAGTGCCGTGGCGCGTACGTACCACTACTACGTGCATCAGCGGCCCGACCCGTTTCAGCGGTTTTTCAGCGCCTTCGTGGGGCAGCCGCTCGATGTGGCGGCGATGAATGCGGCGGCGGCGCTGCTCGTCGGGGAACACGATTTCACGACGTTCTCGAAGACCGGCGGCAACACCGCGCACTACCGCTGCCGCATGGCCGAAGCTCACTGGGCCGCCGATGAAACCACTGGCACCCTGCGGTTTACCATCACCGCGAACCGCTTTTTGCGCGGGCAGGTGCGGCTGCTCGTGGGCACGCTGCTGGCGGTAGGGCGCGGGCAGCTTACCGTGGCCGCTTTTGCCGCCGCCCTAGCCGCGCAAGACCGGGCGCGTAGTGCGGGCGCGGCCCCAGCGCAGGGGCTTACGCTGTGGCGCGTGACGTATCCGTAGCGCCCGGCGCGGCCCAATTGCAGCGTTATTCTTTGCTGAACCGCGCCGCCCGGCGCCCACCCACGCGCACCACATACGTGCCCGGCGCGAGGACTTTAGTATCAATCGTTACGGTTTCAGCAACGGAACCGGCACTTGCCCCGGCCGCCACACCACGCATCAGTTCACGGCCAAGCACATCGGTCAGGTGCCAAGGGGCGCCGGGTTCGGTAGCAAAACGCACCGTTGCGGTGGCCGGGTTGGGGTAGAGGGCGGGGGCGGCACCGAGGGTCGGCGTGGGCGTTAGGCCAAGCGTGGGCGTTCCCAACCGCACCGATGCGCCCGCCTGCACCAGCGCCCCACCGGTTTGCTGCACCAGCGCGATGGCGTAAAGGCGCGGCAAGGCCCACGCGGCATCCGTGCGCACGGCGCGGCGCACGGTCAGGGTGCCGCCCAGGGCAGCGGGCACGATAGCCACGGGTGCCACCCCCGTGAAGGAGCGCCTAAAAACATCGCGGTGGAGGTTCTCGCCGTTCGGGGCGGCGTAAAAAACGGTGTCTTCCACGAGTGCCACCCAGAGCGTGGGAGCGGTAAAGGTGGCGCCCGCCACGGTGCGCACCTGCACGGTGGCCGCCACCGAATCGGCGGAGGGCTGAGTGAAGGCAACCGATACGGCCAACGCAGCGGTCTGGCTCTGGAAAGGCGCGAAGACCGCCGCCGACCCGTAATTCTGCGCCGCCGGAATCACGCTGCCATTGATGACGAGGCGCGGCGTGCTGCCGTAGATACCGTAAAAATTGGTGCGGGCGTCGTTCTCCGGGCGGTTTTGCTGGCTGAACACGCACGCCTGATACGGCGAGCTTGGGTGATAGGCGATGTGCAGCGTGCCCGCCGGCTGCTGCGCCAGATTCTGGTAAAACCCAGGGTTGCGGTTGAAGCAGACGCTGCACCGGGTATTGGTGAAGTGTTCGACCAGCACGACTTGCGGTACGGCTTGCGCTTGCACGGCGTCGGTCGCGCCCAACAGCAGCACAACCAGCAACAGAGAAACGACGACGCGGGAGTAGGTAGCGGGCGGCATCAGCGGAAACAAGAAGAAGCGGGAAACGCGCGGCAATGGCGCCGCTTACCCCACACCAGACGCGCCACCGCGCGGCGCCTTACACGGTGGGTGCATCTTTTTCGGCATCGGGCGCGGGCGGCGCACCCGCCGCGTGTAGTCGCTGCTGAATACGGCGGCGGGCGGCGGGCGGCAAAACAAGGGCGCTGCCGAGCGTGCGTTGCGCCGCGAACAGGGCCATTTGCGCAATCAGCGACGACTGCACCGCGTACCGCTTGCACAACGGACAATACGCCAGATGAACCGCTAGGGCCGCCGCTGTCAGGAACGGAAGGGGGACGACGGCGCGCTCTTCGATGAGGCGGGTGGTGTGGAGGCAAGTAAGGAGGAGGGCCATATGATACAGGTTGAAAACCGGGAAAGTGGTAGGCGAAAGAGTTAAGGAAACAGTAGGAAAGCCGCCCGACACGTCAGGCGCGGGCCGCGCGCCCGAAACCGTGCTTTTCGAGGCAGCGGCGGAGCGCCAGCTTGGCGCGGTGAACGATGACCCAATAGTTGGCCGACGACAGGTTCAGCTCCTGACAGATTTCGTCGGCCGACATCTCTTCCACGAACCGCAGCGCGAACACGGCGGCGTGCTGTTTCGGTAGGCGCTCCTGGCAGCGGCCCAGGGCGCGCTGGGTATCGTCGGCGTCGAGGGCGGCGTCGGCGCGTTGCCAGGCTTCGGGGTACTGTGTCTTGCGCCAGTAACCGGTATCGTCGAAAAAAGTGGCCTCGGTGGGGCCGTCGGGCGTAACGGCATCGAGCGAAACCGTGGGGTGGCGCGCCTGCCGCCGGTAATGGTCGATGACATTGCGCCGCAGGATGAGGAAGAGCCACGTCCGTTCCGAGGCTTCACCCCGGAAATTGGGTAGTGCCTCCAACGCCTTCAACAGCGTGAGCTGCACGAGTTCCTCGGCGGTTTCGGCGTCGGAAACGCGGCTCAGGGCAAAACGGTACAGCTCATCGCCGTAACGCGGGAGCCACTGGGCGGGGTCGGGCGCCGAAGTAGTAGAAGTTGGGATAGGAAGCTGCGCCATCCGGGGAATCGCACCGGCCGATGAGGAGCCGCCGCGCGGCACCGTGCTTCGGCAGACGCCCAGTCGGGCACGGCCTTACAGGTGCGCGGGGGCAAAAGTGGGGCGCACGGCGCGATGCCTCCTCAACATGACGCCCGACGGGTTGTAAGGTTAGGGCACCGCCACCGTCTGCTGGGGGGCGGCGGGCCGATAGGTGGCCGTAGCGGCTTGCCTTTTCCCCATTTCAACCGTTCGCTTTTTTTCTTCCGATGACCCGATTCCCTGATTTGTTCCTGCTCGTGTTGGTGAGTGTGGGGGTGGCGCTGAGCGCCGGCCGGATGGCGCCCGCAACCTCTACCCCACCTACGGCCCACCCAACGGGCGCCGCCGTGGTGCCGGTGGTGGTCGAGTTATTTACGTCAGAAGGCTGTTCGAGCTGCCCGGCGGCCGATGCCCTGCTGCGCGAACTGGAAACGACGGCCGGCGCCATGCCCGGCGTAGAGGTGATTGCGCTGGGTCAGCACGTCGATTACTGGAACCGGTTGGGGTGGGCCGACCCGTTTTCGTCGGCGCAGTACACGGCCCGGCAACGCGCGTACGCCGAGGTGCTGCAATCGGGCACGTACACGCCGCAAGCCGTCGTCGGGGGCCGCACCGAACTGGTAGGCTCGCAGCGCGAGAAGCTGACGCGCGCCATTGCGGCGGCGGCCCGCGCACCGCGCGCCACCGTGCAACTGGCCCGCACCGGCGCGGGTGCTTCGGCCGCCGTCACCATTCGCGTCACCGATTTGCCCGCCGGCACCGCCCCGGCCGATGTGGTACTGGTGCTGGCCGAATCGGGTCTCACGACCCTCGTCGGGCGCGGCGAAAACGGCGGGCGCACGCTCGCGCACGCCTCCGTGGTGCGTAGCCTCCGGACGGTCGGCGACGTAGCAAATGGCGGCGCCTTCACCGCCACGGTGCCCATTGCCGCCGCGCCCGCGTGGCAAACGGCCCGCCTGCGCGCGGTGGTGTTGGTGCAGGAGCGCGCCTCGCGCCGCATTGTGGGGGTGGGCACGGTGCCGCTCCTCGGCGAAGCCGCAGCCAACTGATTACCTGCCGGTTTCTGGGTGCCGGCACGCCCCAAACCCTTCTGCCCGCGTACTTTACCGCCATCAACCCGCCCCAGCGGCGGCCACTACTTCCACCCGATGCTTGCAATCACCGAGAAAAAGATCGTCGCGAAGCACCCGCTCGCCATTCGCTGGTTTCACTGGGTCAATTTCCCGGTGTTGAGTTTGATGATTTGGTCGGGGGTGCTGATTTATTGGGCCAACGACGTGTACCGCCTCGGTTGGGGAGATACCACGGTGCTCAAATTCTTCCCGAAATCTTTCTATCAAGCATTCAACATCCCCTTCAAACTTGCCCAAGGCATGAGTTGGCATTTCGTGTTGATGTGGGTGTTTTTCCTGAACGGCGTGCTGTACGTGGGGTACACCGCCGTTTCGGGCGAATGGCGGTATCTGCTGCCAACCCGGAACTCGTTCCGCGAGGCGTGGCTCGTTACCCTCCACGATTTGGGGCTGCGCAAGGAGGCGCCGCCCGTGGGCAAATTCAATGGTGCCCAGCAGATTGCCTACACGTCGGTGATTCTGATGGGGGTGGGTTCGGTGCTGACCGGGCTGGCCATTTACAAGCCCACGCAGTTTGGCTGGCTCACCACGTTGTGCGGGGGGTACAAGTCGGCGCGGGTCATTCACTTCGGGCTGACGATTGGGTATGTGCTGTTTTTTCTGGTTCACATTGCACAGGTGGTGCGCGCGGGCTGGAACAACTTCCGGGCGATGGTCGCGGGGTTCGAGGTGGTGGAGGAACCGGTGCTGCCGCGCGCGCCCGATGAGTTGTAGCGCGGATTTCAGTCCGCCGTTCGACAGTTTCAATCACACAAACAGCCAGTAAACTGCGGGCTGAAGTCCGCACTACATTCTCCTGAAAATGCCCCTTTCTGCTCCCGCCGCCGACAACCACGAAACGCCCGAAATCTCCCCAGAACAAGCCGCCGCCATCCTCGCCCACAACCAAGCCGTGGAGCGGCAAGTCCGGCTGCGCTCGCGGCGGGCGTTCGTGGGGCTGGGGCTGGCGGGGTTGGCGGGCGTGCTCGGTTGGCGTTGGCTGCTGAACTCGCCGCCCGCCGAAGGCTTGCCGGGGGGGCTGCGCAAGGTGCTGGAAGCCAACGAAACCCTGGCGCGCACCTACTTCAAACACGCCCGCCTGGCGCCGGAATTTCCGAAGAGCCGCGCCGAGAAATTGCGGTTCAACGGCAAAGTGGGGTTGCCCCCAGCTTTCGACCCCGCCACCTGGCGCCTCACCGTGCAGGGCTACGCGCCGAGTGGCAACTCTGCCCGCACGCAGCATCTCACGCTCGCCGAGCTGCAAGCCCTCCCCCGCACCGAGATGACCACCGAATTCAAGTGCATCGAAGGTTGGAGCCAGATTGTGTCGTGGGCGGGCGTGCGTCTCTCCGATGTGCTGGCGCACTACCCGCTCGCCACGGCCTCCGGGCGCGCCATCGCCGATCTGGCCGCCCAGCCCCCGGATGTGGCGCCGTACGTGAGCCTCGTCACGCCCGATGAAAAATATTATGTCGGGATTGAAATCGAAGCCGCCCTGCACCCCCAAACCCTCCTCTGCTACGAAATGAACGGCGCGCCCCTCACGCTGCCCCACGGGGCGCCGCTGCGCCTGGTAACGCCGCTCAAGTACGGCGTCAAGCAAATCAAACGCATCGGCACTATCGCGTTCACCGCCCAACGCCCCGCCGATTACTGGGCGCAGCGCGGCTACGATTGGCACGCCGGACACTGAAAACCGCACACCGACGAGGCCATCACCGCACACCGACGGGCCCTCACCGTACACCGACGAGGCCATCACCGCACGGTTGAACCACCCATTGCCCCCAATAGGGCACCCTATTGCAAACCAAAACCGCGCGCCGAATGTGTAAGGCCCGGCGCATCGGCGCGTCTACTACCCCAGCCGCTGCACCCGCTGCTGCCGCCATCCATCACCTTCCCCTTTTTGATTTCGTTTATGTCGTTTCGCGCTTTTTCATTATTGAGCCTGCTTTTCGTGTGCGGCTTCGCTTGCACGCAAGCCACCGATGCCGCCACCGGCACCCCACCCCCACCCCAGGACAGCCGCTCCACGGCCGCTCCGGCGCCCAAAAATCTCGATGGCTTGGCCGTCGCCACCTTCGCGGGGGGCTGCTTTTGGGCGCAGGAAGAAGTTTTTGAGGAAGTGAAAGGCGTGCGCGCGGCCGTATCGGGCTACTGCGGTGGGCACGTCAAAAACCCCTCGTACGAGCAGGTAGCGAGCCGTCAAACCGGCCACGCCGAGGCCGTCGAAGTCTACTACGACCCCCAAACGGTCACGTACGCCCAGCTTCTCGACGTATTCCTACGCGGCTCGCACAACCCCACGCAGTTCAACCGCCAAGGGCCGGATGTCGGCGACGAGTACCGCTCCGCCATTTTCTACCGCACCCCCGCCGAGAAAGCCGCCGCTGAAGCCGCCATCCAGCGCGTCAACGCCGCCAAGCTCTACCCCGAAGCCGTGGTCACGCAGGTGGTGCCGCTCACCGTCTTCTACCCCGCCGAAGACTACCATCAAGGCTACTACCGCCTCCACCCCGACCAGCCGTATATCGCCTCCGTATCGCGCGCCAAAGTCGAGCATTTCCGCAAGGAGTTTCCGCAGCTTATGAAGGCAGGGAGTGCGCGATAGTCACGCCAACTTCCCACGAAAAAAGCCCGCCGCGAGTACTCGCGGCGGGCTTTTTTTTGTGCTATTGCAGACGCCAGACGCCGTTAGGGCTTGTCGTGCGAGGCGGCGCGGTGTTCGCCGTTGCGGGCACCCCCGGCGGTGGCGGGCTCGTGCTGGGTATCGTCGGAATCATCGCCCGTGACCTGGCGCAGCACCAGCAGCGCCCCCACGGCCAGCAGCCCGCCGACGGCCAACAATTGGCCCGTACTCATACGGCGGCCCACTTTCAGGAGTACCGTGCCGGCGTGGCTGAGTAGGTCGGGCAGGTGGTCGTGGTTGCCCTGGTACACGTGCATCATCGACTCGACGATGCGCGACAGATCCTGCGGCACCAATTTGAGGGCATCTTCGATGGAATCAACTGCGGAATTTTCCATGGTGGGGAAAGGGAGTGAAAAACTGAAATAGGTGAAATAAACGCGACTGCGCCACAACCGACGCCTAGCCCTAACCATACGCTAGTGCCCGACGAAGGTGGCACCCCCGCGCGGTTCAGCCACAAACGGCAGACCGGCGCGCGGGTTGGGGTGCAGCGGCTGAAGCGGCATTTTTTCTGTGGAACCCGTGCGGCGGGTGCCCGTCGGCGCGGGTAGCGGCGGGTTGCGGTTGCCGGCGGAAGGTCGGCGGCACGCACCCCACACAACCCCTGCCCCGGCCTTGCCCGTACGTAAATCGGGCCGCGTGGTGCAGCGCGGCCGTTGCGCCTTATTTATCACCTGACCTTCCGCCCTCCCGATGCTCCTCACTTCCTGCCGCCGCCTGTTTTTCGCTGTAAGCGCCGCCATCGGCCTCACCGCGTGCGCCACCACGCAGCGCGTAACCGTAGCCACGGACTACGACAAAGCCACCGATTTCACGAAATACCGCACCTACGATTGGTATCAGGAGCAGCCCGCCGGTCAGCGCGACGGCGCCCAAACCTACGATTCCTTCGCCGACCGTCGCCTTCGCGATGCCCTCACCACGGCCCTAACCACTAAAGGGCTTACCCGCTCAACCACCCGGCCCGACATCAAAGTCGCCTACGACATCAAAGTAAAAACCGAAGCGCGCGCCGACCCCTACGCCACCACCTACGCGCCGGGCTTCGGGTACGGCTACTCGTATTGGTACGGCTACCGGTACAATTACGGCTTCAACCGCTTCGCCCCCAACTACTTCAACACGGTAGAGTACCGGGTAGGCACGGTCATCGTCGATTTCGTCGATGCCAAAGAAAACGAGCTTCTTTGGCGTGGCGTCGGCGAATCGGTCGTCGATCCGGGAGCCGTCAGCGAAGAAGCCATCCGCGAAATCGTGGCGGGCATTCTCGCCAAGTATCCGCCAAAATAGTTTTTAGTTTTTAGGGGTTAGTTTTTAGGCCGATTGCAGCGCGCAAGGTGTGCCGGGGTAATTTTTAGGCCGATTGCTCGCCCAAAGTGTGCCTAAAACCTAAAAACTAACCCCTAAAAACTACACGTTCACATGCCGCTCGGCGTGGTACGACGACCGCACCAGCGGCCCCGATTCCACGTATTTCAGCCCCCGGCGCAGCCCCTCTTCCTTGTAATGGGCGAAGAGATCGGGGTGAATGAATTCAGCCACCTCGATATGCCGCTTCGTGGGTTGCAGGTACTGGCCGAGCGTGAGGATGTCGAGGCCGTTGGCCGCTAAGTCGTCGAGGGCGGCGTACATCTCGTCCTTTGTCTCGCCGAGCCCCAGCATGATGCCCGATTTGGTGCGCTTACCGGCCGCTTTCGTGCGCCGGATTTGCTCCAGCGAACGGTCGTAGCGCGCTTGCGGGCGCACCAGACGGTAGAGCGAACCCACGGTTTCCATGTTGTGCGAAACTACTTCCTGCCCCGCCGAAATCATCACGTCCAGGGCGTCCCAGTTGGCTTTCACGTCGGGGATGAGCGTTTCGATAGTCGTCGTGGGCGAAAGCTGCTTCACGCGCACCACCGTTTCGTGCCAGATGGCGGCGCCCCGGTCTTTCAATTCATCGCGGTTTACGCTCGTAAGTACAGCGTGCTTCACGCCCATCAGCTTAATGGCCTCGGCCACGCGGCGCGGCTCGTCGGTGTCGTACTCGGTCGGGCGGCCCGTGGCTACGGCGCAAAACGAACACGACCGCGTGCAGATATTCCCCAGAATCATGAACGTAGCCGTGCCGGCGCCCCAGCACTCGCCCATGTTCGGGCAATTGCCTGATTCGCAGATCGTGTGCAGCTTGTGTTCGTCTACCAGGCGCCGCACCTGCGCGTATTCCGGCCCGATGGGCAGTTTCACGCGGAGCCAATCGGGGCGTTTAGGGCGCGCTGGCGCGTCAGCCACCGGTACGGCGGGTTGTACGATAGGCAGAGAAAGTAACAGCGGTTCCATACGACGCAAAAGCGGGCGTGAGGGCTGCAACCGAACCGGCAACAGCCAAAAAACAACGGGCTCCGCAGCCAAGAGCAGCTACGGAGCCCGCAAATTTACCATCGGACGGGGCGGGGCGCGGGTGCGGTAGCTCTTAACTGCGGCGGCCGAAGAACAACGTCACGAAAACCGACGAGAATACCTGCGGGTTCGAGGTCTGCGGCACCAAAATCGGTTTGCGGCTGTACGCCTCAACCATCGCCCCTACTTCGAGGCCCGTCACGCTCTCGCGGTAGCGACCGTACTCGAAAGCAAGCGAGCCGCGCAGGTGCCCCCCCGGAATCACCTTCGATTCCACCAGGCCCGTCGTGAACGATGCCGCGCCCGCTACCCGCCGCAATTCGTAAGGTTGGCGCGTGGGATTGTTGCGTTCGCGGCGTACGTCTTGGGGCAGGAGCGGCACAGGGTCGTCGTACACGTAAAAAATGTAGTACGGCACCTCCAACCCAAACGTCGGCCCGCCCGACAGCATCGCACTCACCTGCACGCCCTGTTCGGCGGCTTTGTGCAGCACAATCCGCTCGACGCCCACCGACGGCCGCACGGCGTACAAATAGCTCGTTTTGCCCCTGATGAATTGGTCACCGTTGATGAGGCTTTGTTGCCGTAACTCTTTGCGATTCTTGATTTCGTTGATTTGCAACGACCAGAATTTCAGCCAATCGGGCTTCCAGTAATACGACGACCGAATGCCGCCCCCCGCAATGATACCCGAATTCGACGTGGTCGTCACGCCGTACACGAACTCGCGCCGGTACGGGGGCTCACCCGCGCCCGGCACCCGCACACGGGTAGTGGTCGGTGTCGGGGCCTGACCGACCGCCGGCAATGCCGCCACGGCCAGCAGCAGCAGCGAAGAGCAAAACAACGAGCGCACGGCAGAAGCGAAACAAGTCACGAATAAAACCAAATTTGACCGGTGCAAGGTACGGCCTTAACCGGAACCTGTTGGGCATGATTCCCGCGCGGCCCGGCACCGGTTGCTACGGTTGGGTCGCCTACTTTTACGGCCCTATGCCAACCATCGAAACTGAATACGCAGGCGCGCTCCGTACGTTGGCCCTGCACGTGGCGTCGGGTAGCCGCATCATCACCGACGCGCCCCTCGATAACCACGGCCGGGGCGAAGCGTTTTCGCCTTCTGATCTAACGTGCGCCGCCCTCGGCTCGTGCATGCTCACCATCATGGGCATCAAGGCGGAGCAGCACGCGCTCGACATTACGGGCACGCGCATCGCCATCACCAAGCAGATGACGACCGACGGCCCACGCCGCATCCACCGCATCACCCTCGACTTCACACTGCCGCCCGCCGCCGCCACCTTCTCCCCGCGCGACCGCGACGTCCTCGAACGCGCCGCCCACACCTGCCCCGTTGCCCTGAGCCTCCACCCGGAAATCGAGCAAGTGGTGCGGTTTGGCTGGCCCGAATCGGCGGCCTAAGTCTGCACCTTCGCTTTCACCACGTCCGCGCGGATACCCATGTGCGAGGCGTCGTATACGCAGTGCCCGCCCTGCACGAGCAGTAATTGCGGCGATTCGTGCATCACCCGCAAGCGCGCCGCGATTTCGTTGGAAATCGGCCGGTACCGCAGCAAATCCAGATAATAGAGCTTGATACCATCGCCGACGGCCGCATCCCACTGCCGGTCGAGGCGCGCCTTCGCAGTCGCGCTGATCGAGCAGGTAGTCGAGTGCTTGAAAATGGCGACCGGACGGCTAGCCGATTCGGCCAGCACCTCGTCGAGTTGCTCCAGGGTGGTGAGGGGGTGCCAGGTCATCGGCGTAATCAGGTTGATTGGGAAGGTGAGAGAAAGTAGATGCGCTACTTCTTGCGTTTCAGGCGCTTATTGGTCAGCGCGGGCGCATCCGTTACCATCGGCTGGCCGTCGCGCGTGAACTGGTAATTGGCGCGCCCGTCGTCGGTTTTCACGGTCTTGCGACCTTCTTTGTTCGGCTTCATATTGTACACCGACATATCGAGAAACTCGCCGGCGCCGGGGTCTTCGCGGCGCACTTTGCGCGCCATCCGGTGGGCCTGCCGCTCGGCGCGGCGCGTTTCAGCGCGCAGCTTCCGGTTGCTCATCTTCTCGATTTGCGCCACCGCCGCGTGCGGTAGCAGCATAGCACCCCCCCAAATCAGGAACCCCAGCAACGCCCCCATCGAGCGGGCAGCAAGCGCAAATCGGTAGCTACGGACGGCAAACGTTTTCATGGGTGAGAGCAAAAGGCCGGTAGCGCCCGGCAGCCGATTGCCCGCGAAAAACCCGCGCGGGCAGCAGGAAACAACAGCAACACCGCTAAAACTTCAACCCCAAAAACGAGCGTTGCCCGGTGCGGTCGCGGCTGCGGAGGTGCTTGTATTTTTTCTTTTTGATGAGACCGTGCTTGTCTTCCTTGAACCCACCGCCGCCGATGGAGCGCCCGGCATCGGCCTGCGCAGCCGTGGGCGAATCGGCGGCATCGCCTTGCCCTTCAGCGGCTTGCATGGCCGCCGTCGCGTTGGTTTTCTTCTTCTTCATGAAGCCGAACAAACCGCCCTTGGCCTCATCCGTTGGGCACGGCACCTTCCGCGAGGTTTGGCACGCCGACCCGGCGCCCGCCAGCAATAGCAACATCAGCAAAGCACTCGGCAAACGCATAACCCGTACTGTGTAGAAAGACACCCAGCGGCTACTAACGTACCGCAACCCAAAAATGGTGCTATCAGAAAGCTAAATTAGGTCGCTACCCACCTGTAGTGCAGACTTCAGTCCGCAGTTTGGCAAAAGGAGCGGTTCAAACCGCTGATGAACGGCGAGCTAAAGCCCTCAACCTAATACGCTATTGATTATCGCGCCACTCGTACACCCACTTGGCCTGAATCTGCTCCAGATGCCCTTCCGTTGCCTGCTCCCGAGTGCCGCTGAAGTTGGGCAAGCTCAGCACCCAATCGAGCAGATCGGTGAAGCGGATGCGGTAGATTTTAGCTTCCGAAAAATCGTTGCCGAATTTTTCGTAGAGCGCCTGCGCCACGTCTTCATGGTCGGCCCACTGAATCGGCGGTTCAAAATGACTAGCCATAATGTTACTTTGAAAAGTGCTATTAGATGCGGATCAGGTCGCCACAACGCTAGTTGCAGCCTGCATACAGCTTGCAGCCAGCTTCCAGCCAGACCGAATACAGCCCGTCTGTGAGGCGCAACTCGCTCAATGCCCCAAAAAATCCTGTTTCGGAATCTCGATTACGAGATCCGCCGTCGCGGCTTCCACCACGCACTGGCAGCCCAAACGCGAGTTGATGCGCGGATCGACGGCGCGGTCGATGAAATCTTCTTCTTTATCGGAGATTTCGGGCAGCGAATCGCCGCCACCTAACACGTACACGTGGCACGTAGAGCAGCCGCAAACGCCGCCGCAGTTGTGTTGCAGCTCGATACCGTGGTCGAGGGCCACATCCAGCACCGATTCGCCCTCGGCGGCGACGTGCGTCTGCGCCGGCTGACCATCGGCAAACCGGAACGTAATGGAAACAGTGTGCATACAGCAAAGGAGAACTGCCCGCGCGGGGCAGTGGCCGCCGCGCCCCCAGTGGCCGCTGCTAACCCGCCACAAAGGTAGGCCGGGCGGGCGGGGCAAAAATTGCCCTTGGGCCGCAAGGTGCAACTGCTGCGCCCCTCGCCTGCCCGTGGTTACAGCCGCCTACTGCTCCGGCGCGGGAGGCGCCGCGCCGGAAGCCACCCGCTGAATGGCGGCCGACATCTCCGCATACAACTCCGCCCACGGTGCCAGGTTGGGGTCGGCGAGGAGGTAGGCGCGGTGGGCCGCCAACGTCGTAGCATCAGCCCGGCGCGCCGGGCCGGTCTGCACGCTGAATGGCCCGGCGGGCGCGGCGAACGCTTTTTCCACTACCTCCAGCACCAAGGGGCGCAACACCGCAAACGGCACCGCCCCACTCGTCGGCAGCACCGCGCGGCTGACGCCCAGCAGGTGGTTGGTGAAATTGGCCGCGAACACTGCCGCCAGGTGCAGCGGCGCGCGCTCGGCGGTGGTCAGCCACTGCGCCGGCTCCCGGCTGATGCTCGCGGCAAGCCGCGCGAGTACGGCGGCTGTTGCCGCGTCGGTCGCTTCCAGAAAAAACGGCACCGCCCCCACATCGAGCGCCCGCCCCACGCTGAACGTTTGCAGCGGGTAGAACACCCCCGCGCGCGGATGGTCAGGCAGCGGTAGCGTGCCCGCCGTATGCGCCACAGCCACGCTGGGCGGCAAGTGCGCGGCGGCAATAGTGGCGGGTACGGCGTGATCGGGCACGGCCACCAGCACCAGATCGGGCGCCAAGGCTGCGGCATCGGTGGGCGCAGCCAGCACAGCTGTGACGGGTGGCAGTTGCGCGGCCAAGACGGCGGCACGCGCTGAGTCGCGGCTCCAGATGCCGGCTACGTGGTGCCCAGCCGCAGCCAGTGCGGGCGCCAAATGGGTGGCTACGTGACCGGCGCCGAGAAGGATCACGCGCAGCGGCGTTTCTGCGGTATAGGGAGCCTCAAAACCGGACTGTAAATTAGAAATCTGCACAAAAAAGCCCGTAGTAAGTGACGAAATTGCAACCCATCGGGTAACAAACTACCCCATACTGCCGTCTTGAGGGTAGGTACAGTGTGGCTTTGGCCGCACGTGCTTACTTTTGATGAGCCGATAAATGCCGTTGGCGAGCCATTCCGGCCCGCGTGGCCGGTTTTCACTTCCTTTCAATTTTTTTATGTTCCTACACCTACAAACCGCCGCTCGAGTGGCGGCCTTGGGAGTGCTACTAGGCGGCCTGACAGCTTTGCCGGCCCGCGCTCAACTTGCCTACCGCGCGGCAGACGCCGCAGCGTCAGCGGGCACTTTCACCAGCTTGGGTACCACTGGCACCGCCATCGTCACGGCCAACACCGACGATGCTACCTCTGCTCCGCAAGCTATCGGCTTTTCGTTTGAATACGACGGCCAGACGTATACGCAGTTTACGCTCAGCACCAACGGATTCATTAAGCTCGGCGCTGTTGCGCCTTCTTCGGATGCGCTTTACTACACCAATCCGCAGACCTATGATGGGCCAAGCCCATTTGAGTCTAACGATGCGGTGGATGTCGATATTATCTCGCCATTCAATTATGATCTCGAGCCCGGCGTAGGCACAACTAGCTATCGGCTGGCTACTACAGGCACCGCGCCCAATCGCGTAACCACGGTTCAGTGGAGCAACGTGCGCGACAAAGCGCTTGCCGGCCTCAATCGGCAACTCAATAATATTAGCTTTCAGGTAAAGCTCTACGAAACCACCGGTCAGATTCAATTCGTGTACGACGCTTCGACAGCCGCCCCCGGCACGGCAGGCTTCCGAGCAGCCGGTGTGGGTCTGGTTGGGCGTGGTCGTCGGTCGTACAGCCGTTTCTTGACGGTCGCCAAAGGCTCCGTGCAACCGTGGGCCGATGCTGTTTTTCAGGATGGCGGATACTCTGAAGTGGACCCCGCCAGCAACCGCTTCAACTTCCGTTCCAGCGAATTAGCTGTTTCCGGCCTGACGTACTCGTTTACCTCGTCGCCGGTAGTAGCCGTGACCGATGCGGCCATCAGCGGCGTATACACGCTTGGTACGTTGCCTATTCCGATTGGTGCGCCGCACTCGGTGCAGACAGTGGTGGTGAACAACGGCACTACGCCGTTGACCAACGTGGCCGTTACGCTCACGGTTACGGGCGTCTCGCCGTTCACCAATACACAAACCCTACCCACGCTGGCATTCGGCGATGAGGTGGTTATCAACTTCCCTGGCTATACCCCCACCACGGCGGGGATGAACCAAATCAGCGTAGCGCTCGGCGCCGCCGACGATTCTGTAGCGAACAACACCGTTACCACCGATCAGCAGGTTGTCACGACGGGTACATACGGGTACGCCGACAGCGGCCCCGCTACCAACAGCTACGGCCTCAATGCGCCCGGCCTTTGGGTAGCGCGCTATAACACCACAGCTACCGGCTTGGCAGTACAATCGGTAGGTGCATACATCGGCGGCGGCGAAGGCTCCGTGGTGTACGGTGTGGTGGTAAATGCGCAAGGTGCCATCCTCGCTCGCTCGCCCAACTACACCATTACCGCCGCCGACCTTGATACGTATCACCAGTTCGCGATGCCGACGCAACCGTTAATCACGCCAGGTGATTTCTACGTCGGTATGGCTCAGGTGGGTACTATGGTCTTCCCGATGGGCACGCAAGATGAGACCCCGCTTCGCCCAAATACCTTCTTTATCGCCACGGCGCTTACCGGCCTTGCTCCGCTCCAGGATTTGGCCACCCAGCTTCCCGTGCGCCTGATGCTTGAAGTGACGCTCGGCGCACCGGCCGCCTGCGTCGCGCCTGCCACGATTACGGTAGGTTCGCTCACCGCCACTGGCGCCACGGTGACGATCAGCGCCGTAGCCGGCGCTACGGGCTACACCGTATTCTACGGCGCCCCGGGCTTCACGCCGGGCGGTGCCGGCTCGCAGCAAGTAACGGTAACCGGTACTACGGCTACGCTGACCGGCTTGACCGCAACCACCAACTACGACGTGTATGTGCGTACCAACTGCTCGGCTACCAGCTTCAGCAGCAATAATGGGCCTATTGCATTCGCGACGACCTGCGTTGCCCCCACGATCACGCTGCCGTACACCGAAGGGTTCGAGTCGGTGGTGTCGCCGAACCTGCCCTGCGGCACGTCGATCCTCAATGTCAACAACGACAACCGGACTTGGCGCGTGTACGATGCCGACTCGTTGAACCGCCCGGCCGGTCTGCGGCCGTACGCTGGGCAGAACGAGCTTGGCTATTTTTACAACGCGACTGCCGCTGCGGATGACTGGTTTTTCCTGCCCGCAATTACAATTCCGGCAGGTGGTGCTAACGTAAAATTCTGGTGGGCTTCAGGGTTCGCCGCTATGACCATCTGGGAAGAAAAGCTGGAAGTGAAGTACGGCGCCACGCCTACCCCAGCCGGCATGACGACCTCGATCTTCAACGGCGTCATCGAAGACACGGTGTTCCGTCAGGAGACGACGAGCGTCATCCCAGGGGGCGCGGCGCCGGTGTACATCGGTTTCCATGCCATCAGCGACGCCGATGAATTCTTCCTGAACCTCGACGAAATCACCGTCGACCGCGTAACCGGCCTCAACGCCCCCGCCCTGGCCCGCGCCGTGAGCGTGTACCCCAACCCAACGGCCGGCCGCCTGAGCATCAGCGTGACCGAAACCGGCGCTACCCGCGTCGCGCTGCGCGTCCTCGACAACCTCGGCCGCGTGGTGTACACCGGTTCGATGCACGACAACGCGATCAAGAACGTCGAGCTGGGCCACCTCAGCAACGCCCTCTACACCGTCCAGGTCACCCTCGACGACCAGGTGGTGACGAAGCAGGTGAGCGTGCTGAAATAAGCACATCGGCCGTTTCGGCGGCCCGATAAATGGCAAACGGCCGGCTTCCGCAGTACGCGGGGGCCGGCCGTTTTTTATAATTTTGGGTGATTTGAATGCTATAGCAATCGATTTACCGCGTCAATTCCGCCAACAAATCAGTCAAATCGAGCGGGCGGGTGTACATCTGCAATGCGCCATCAGGCGTGTGCGGCCACTGGTCGGGCGCCCGATCCCAGTACAATTCCACGCCGTTGCCATCGGGGTCGTCGAGGTAGAGCGCTTCGGAAACGCCGTGGTCGGCGACGCCCGTCAGCGGGTAGCCCGCCGCGAGTAAGCGTTCGTAAGCCGCTGCCAAATCGCGCCGCTCCGGGTACAGGATGGCCGTATGAAACAAGCCCGCCGCCCGCTGCGGCGCCGGCCCTGCCCCCCGACTAAACCATGTGTTGAGGCCAATATGGTGGTGATACCCGCCCGCCGACAAAAAAGCGGCATCGGCGCCAAGCCGCGCCGTGACAGCGAAACCAAGTAAATCGCGGTAAAACCCGAGTGCCCGGTCGAGGTCGGTTACTTTGAGGTGGACGTGCCCGATGCGCGTAGCGGCGGGGGGGTGGTAGGAGGAATCGGGCATCGAAGATTTGATTAAATGGCCGCAACAAGATACGAAACCGGTTAAACGCGCTGAAAAATCAAGTTGTCTTATTTCAAGCAGCGATGTGCTCCTTACCAAAGCCGTAGATAGGTGCGGCTATGCGTCTTTGTAGCACACAGCAACTCAACAACTAATTTTCAGCTTTCCCGGATGACCCGATTTAAAAGTTTAGCCGCGCTCGCGGTCATCTGGTACGCTCTCTTGCCTACTGCCATTGCCCAACCAACGCAGCCGTGGCGGTGGTTGCAGACGTTGAGTGGCCCCGGCCGGGAGATTTATAGCACCGTACGTCTCGGCCCGGCCGGCACACTGCTCACGGGCGCCATTTTTTCAGATACAGCTACCGTAAGTGGCCTACCGCCCTTCCGGAGTACGTCCATCCTACAGGGTGGAATCAACGCAGTTTGGCAGCAGCATACCGCTAGCGGCCAATCGTTGGCCGCCCACGTTCAGGGCTGTGAGTCATTATCAGGGGTGGAGTGCGTGGCCTTGGATGCGATGGGCAACCGGTACGTGGCGACAACCTATCGCGATTTCGATCTTACGCTTACCCCCACGGTTATACTCGCCGCCGCAGGTGGCACCGATGGCTGTCTGGCTAAATACGATCCGAGCGGAACGCTGCTTTGGGCGCGTGCCATTAAAGGCCCTAGTAACGACGACATTCGGAGCATAGCCCTGGATTCCGCTGGCAACTGTTACATTACCGGCAGCTATTGCCTGACCGCCCAATTCGACTCCCTGGCCGTACCGGGCTACTTTCCCCTCTCAACTGTAGGCCCCGATGTGGCGACACCGGACGGCTACGTGGCAAAATTCTCCTCCACCGGACACCTGCGTTGGGTTCGGACAACCATCGGCCCAGAAGGCGAACAGGGAGGTCGAATCAGTATCGCCCCCAACGGCGACTGCTTAGTATCGGGGCTGGCCGACCCGACCACCGTGGGTGCGCCGGGCGTTACCTACACCGGTCACTACTTAGCGCGTTACTCGTGGAAGGGCGTGGCGCGCTGGGTGCGCCCCTTATGTGCCGTGGGGCAGAGTGTGACTATTCTGGGTTTGGTGGCTACCCTCGATGGCGGCGGGTATTTCACGGGCCGGTTCGGGGGAGTGGGCACCTATCAGGCACTTTCGTTGATTCCGGGCGATACCCTCCGGGTTGGCGCCTTCGGCGCGTCCAACGCCGTGGTGGCCCGTTTCGACAGCACCGGTACCGTGCTGTGGACGCGCGCGCTGCACTCCATCTCGTGGGTGTATGGGGCCGACTTGGCGCTCATTCCAGGAGGTGTAGCCGTAGTGGGGGCATTTCGATTCAACAATTTTTCGCCTCAACCCGCCTTCCTGACGGCGCCGGGCTATTCGTTCCCGGTGCGCGGCGAGCGCGACGGGTTCGTGGCGACGTACGATTCGGTGGGCGGGTTGCACACGCTACAACCCATCGGCGGCTCCGGCGTCGATCAGGTGAACGCCTGTTGCTACAACCCCGCCCGGCGCGAGCTGGTGGTGGCGGGTTCCTTCACCGATACGCTCGGGGTGCGCCTCACCCCCGGAACCCCCGCCATTAGAAGTGCGGGCGAGGAAGACGGCTTTTTGATGGGCATTCCGGTGGCGCGTATCATCACGGGCGTGCCTGAGCTGGCCGTGCTGCGCGACGCCGACACGTGGGATATCTGGCCAAATCCGGCGCACGCGTGGCTCAACATACGGCGGCGCGGGGCGCCAAGTGCCGGTGTTGTCAGTCTCACGCTGTGCGATGTGCTGGGACGAACCGTGCGCCGCGCGTCACGGGCCGAGCCGGGCCTGTCTACGGCCGGATTGGCGCCGGGGCTCTACCATCTGACGGCCGAAGAAGCCGGGCATCGGCCGCACCACGGCTCGGTGGAGATCGAATGAAGCCGCGCCGTTGGGGGCACGACGCACCCCCAACGGCGTTTTTGCGGTATAAGCCGTCATGATGCTTTCTTCCGCTACTGAGACTGCCGCCACCGATTCCTCCAGCGCGGCTTCAACCACTAACCCGCCCAGCGCCGATACCACGCAACAACGCGCCACCGACGGCAGCGGCCCACTCCTCGAACGGCGGTACTACATCGACATTGCCCGGCCACGTCTTACCGCCGAAGCGTTGTTTCGCTATATCACGTGTCACGTGCAGGACTTGGCGCCGGAGCTGCTCGCCGAGTTCGAGAAAGTGAAGGGCGAGCCGAGTACGCTGGCAGTCGGGCACGAATTCCACATCAAAATCCTCGGCCCCTGGAACGGCGCCGTGCGCGTGAGCGAAGTCGGCGAGCGCCATTTTGAGCTTTGCACGCTGGCGGGGCACCCGGAAGCGGGTAAGATTCGGTTTTCGGTGACGGAGTTGCCCACGCCTACCAGGGCGCTCCGGTTTGAAATTCATTCGTGGGCGCGCTCGCGCGATGGGCTGGTGGCGTTTGCCTACGCGGCGCTCGGGACGGGCAAGCAGTTGCAGGAGCAAACGTGGGTCACGTTCTGTGAGCGCGTGGCGGAAGCGAGCGGCGGCGAACCGCTCGGCCCCGTCCACGTCGTCACCGACGACCACGACGCGCCCACCGAACCCGCCGAACACCACACCCGATGACAAGCGCTACCCCTGCCGCCCCGCCCCCACTCTGGGAGCAACACCGCGCCCGCCTCGAGGCCTTCCGTGAGGCAAAAGTCAATTTTGACCCATCGCGTGCCCACGAATACACCGCTGAATCGGGCTGGCGCATCGACGATTACGAAACCGACCTGCCCACCGAAGCGCCCGGCCCGCCCGTGCCCGGCGGCCCTTGGGAACGCGCGCGTACCGTCGTGCAGGATTACCTGTTTCCGCCACCCGACCTCGTAACCGGCATTTTCGCGCCCGATGGCCCGCTCGACGGTCGCCGAATGCTGATTCAGGCCCGGTTTCTGGGCTTTACGTTCTGGTTCGGAGTCGAAATCGGCGGCATCGTCGATGAAGAGCGCGCCCTGCCCGACGGCAACGGCCACGAACGCGTGTGGGGCTACCATTACCGAACACTGGAAGGCCATTTCGAGAAGGGCGAAATCACGTTCACCGTCCATAAGTATCTGACTACGGGGCGCGTCGTGTTCCGGGTACACGCGTATTCGCAGCCCGACCGTATCCGCAATCCGTTCTACCGGCTCGGCTTCAAGCTGTTCGGCCGAACGTTGCAGCGGCGATTCGCAGAGCAGTCGTTGGCGCGGATGCGGACGTTGGTCGCTACTGAACCAGCGTTGAAGTCTGCGCCGGTTCAGCAACACTTGCCGCCGGTTGCTTCTTAACAGTATTTCGCACGGCCGCCCACCAGACCACACCCATCAACAGTGGATGCATCGGCAGACGCGCCCATAGCGCCCACGGCGGCACATTCATGCCAGGCCACCCGTGGCGGGCAACTTGCACATTCGCCGGAAAAACAGCGACTAAAAGCGCCAGCAGACCCCACCCCGCCGGGCGCCTGACTGCCGGCACCAGCAACCCTACACCACCAACTATCTCGGCCGCGCCACTCAAGAGGTTGGCCGTTTCCGGCGCCGAAACCCACGGTGGCATCATCGTCAGATACGGCCTTGGATGAACGAAATGATTGACGCCGGCGCCAATAAAACCCAACGCCAGCGCGCCAAGGGTGAGGGTACGGAGCTTCATTATTGAGAAAGCAATGATGTGTGCCTGATACGGTGCCAGTCATCGCGGGGCTATTCTTCGTCCCCAAAGGCGTAAGTAATTGCCGCAATGATCACGGGGTCCGGTCCTTTCGCGCCTGGCAGCAGCACGGTATCGCCAACGCGTTTGCCGGTGAGGGCACGCGCCACGGGCGCCGTAAAAGCGATTCGGCCGCCCGCCGCGTCGGCTTCGTCTACGCCCACGATGGAGAAACGCCGTTCTGCCTGCCCGCCGCCGGCAGGTTGCAGCGTAACGGTGGCGCCGAAACGCACATCGTCGCCGTCGGTACGGGGTGCCACCACTTTAGCCGAGCTGAGCCGGCCAGTCAGCGCCGAGATGCGGCCATTGAGAATCAATAGCTCCTGCGTGCGCGCTTGGGCATCGGCGCCATCGAGGGCCACTCGCTGCGCGTCGAGCGCCGTCAGTTCGGCGCGCAGTAGCGCGAGGCCGCGCGGCGTGACGTAGTTTGGCGTATTGGGTGGCAACGGCGCACGCGGCGGCACAATCGGCGGCGGCAGCGTGTCATCCTCCTTGACGAATCCTCGGCTCATAGGTATGAGAGGAAACGTACTTTTTCGAGCGCTGTTGCCGGTTGATAATCTATGCTTCCTCTGGAATAAGGCCAACGGCATCAAAGGCAACGAAGATCACCATAAACAACAATAAAAATATTGCTAATCCAGCAACACTACATCCAAGTACACCCCAGTCCGACTCAACAGCGTATACTTCAGAGGCTACGATTGATGCCTTATTGAGGTGGTATATGCTCGGGACCTGTTAAGCAAGGATTGAGTACATAACCGGAATGATTGTTCTCGGCGTGCTATCAGGCAGGAATGGAATCGCTACCAACAATAGTAACGTCAAACCGCTTCCGGTGGCCATTACTCTCGTAACCACAGTTGGCGCCACTTGTCGCAGACTCTGAAACAGGAAGTAAAGTGCCGCCATCGGTCCGCCTAAAAATGTCCCCCAGAAGATTTGTTTAGCAGAGAAAAGGGGGATTTTTGCGTCCTCTGACATATTCGTGCAATTTCGGTTTCTTGGCTTACTGAGTTTCAAATGTAAACCAAAACCGCCCCGGCCACCATCACTGGCAACCGGGGCGGCACGCAAAATTGCAAACTCAAAACTTGCCTTACAGCGTCCGTTTGACTTCTTCTTCCTTGAAGGCTTCGATGGTATCGCCTTCCTTGATGGCGTTGAAGCCTTTGAAGGAAAGACCGCAATCGTAGCCCTGGCGCACTTCGCTCACGTCGTCTTTGAAGCGTTTGAGGGCGAGGACATCGCCGGTGTGTACCACGATGCCATCGCGCACGAGGCGGATTTTCGAGTTCCGCGTGATCGTGCCGTCCATCACCATACAGCCGGCAATGGTGCCCACTTTGGTGATATCGAACACTAAACGCACTTCGAGCGTGGCCGTGACGACTTCCTGCACCGTGGGCGCTAGGAGGCCTTCCATCGCGTCCTTCACCTCGTTGATCGCGTTGTAGATGATCGAGTAGAGGCGGATATCGATCTGTTCCTGGTCGGCGAGCTTGCGGGCTTGCTGCGACGGACGCACCTGGAAACCGATGATGATCGCGTCCGATGCGGAAGCAAGCTGCACATCGTTCTCTGAAATCTGCCCCACGCCTTTGAGCAGGATCCGCACCTGCACTTCCGGCGTCGAGAGCTTGAGGAGCGAATCGGCCAATGCTTCCACCGAACCGTCCACGTCGCCCTTGACGATGACGTTGAGTTCTTTGAAGGTACCGATAGCCAAGCGCCGCCCGATTTCGTCGAGCGTGATGTGCTTTTTCGTGCGGATGCTCTGTTCGCGGGCCAGTTGCTGGCGCTGGGTAGCCAGTTCGCGGGCTTCGCGCTCGGTCTCAAACACCACGAATTTGTCGCCGGCCTGCGGCGCCCCGTCGAAACCGAGTACCTGTACCGGCATCGATGGCCCCGCTTCCTTCATCTTCTTGCCCCGATGGTCGGTCATGGCCTTCACGCGGCCGTAGTTGGCACCCGCTACCACGATATCACCAATCTTGAGGGTGCCGGTTTGCACCAGCACGGTCGTCACGTAGCCGCGACCCTTATCGAGCGAGGCTTCCACGACGGTTCCCACGGCGGCGCGGTCAGGATTAGCTTTCAGGTCGAGCAATTCGGCTTCGAGGAGTACTTTTTCAAGTAGCTCATCAATACCCATCCCGCTCTTCGCCGATACGCCCTGTGACTGGTACTTACCACCCCAGTCTTCGACCAGAATATTGATCTGCGACAGTTCTTCCTTAATTTTTTCCGGATTTGCCGCCGGCTTATCCATCTTGTTCAAGGCAATCACGAGCGGCACCTGGGCGGCTTGCGCGTGATTGATGGCCTCTTTCGTTTGGGGCATCACCGAGTCGTCGGCGGCTACCACGATCACGGCAATGTCCGTCACCTTGGCACCCCGCGCCCGCATAGCGGTAAACGCTTCGTGACCCGGCGTATCGAGGAACGTCACGCGGCGGCCGTCTTTCGTCGTCACTTCGTACGCGCCAATGTGCTGGGTAATGCCACCGGCCTCACCCTTCGCCACTTTCGCGTTTCGGATGTAGTCGAGCAGAGACGTTTTGCCGTGGTCGACGTGGCCCATGATCGTGACGATGGGCGCGCGCGGCACGAGGGTCGCGGGGTCATCTTCTTCGATGATGGACGTTTCTTCCTCTTCCGCCGACAGGAATTCGACATCGAACCCAAACTCGTCGGCGATGACCGTGATCGCCTCCGCGTCAAGACGCTGGTTGATGGAGACGAACATCCCCATCCCCATACACACCTTGATGATCTCGTTGACCGAGACGTTCATCAGCGACGCCAGATCGTTGGCGGAGATGAACTCCGTCAGTTTCAGTGTACCGGCTTCGGCCTGCTCGAGGCGTTCGCGCTCTTGGGCCTGTTCGGCACCCCGCGCCCGCCGATCCACGCGGCCTTTGCGGCGGCTGTTGATCTGCGAACGGTTGTTGCCGCCACTGAGCCGCGCGAGCGTGTTCTTAATCTGATCCTGAATCTGCTTATCGGTCAGTTCGACGCGCGGCGCGCCCGGTGCGCCGGGGGCACCCGTGCGGGGTGCGCCGGGGCCGCCCGTGCGGGGGCCACCCGGCCCACCGGGGCCGCGCTGACCACCGGGACCGCCCGGCCCGCCAGGGCCGCGCTGACCACCCGGCCCGCCCATCGGGCGTTGCTGGTAGCCACCGCCCGCCGGCGCCGACAACGGCCGCGACTGCTGATCGTTTGCCGCATTGCCGCCGCTACCGCCACCACCGGGCTGGCCGGGCGTAGCGAGGCGCGTACGTTTTTTCTTGCCGCCTTCGGTAGCGTTATTGCCGCCGCCGCCGCCGCTGAGGCCGCTTTTGCGCACATCACTCGATGCCACCGGGCGCCGCCCCCCGGGGCCACGCCGGCCGCCGTCCATCGGCAATTCAATCTTACCGAGAACGGTGAGTCCTTGCAGTTTATCGGCTTTCGCTACGATGGTGCCATCGGCTTCGGTGCCAGTTGGTGCATCGGAGGCAGTATCCGCCGATGGGGCGGCGGGTGCTGCCGTTACGGGTGTTGGTGTGGGTTGAGGCGCCGAAGCAGCCGCAATCGGGGCCGGAACTGACACCGGAACTACCGTCGCGGCGGGCTTCGGTGCTTCCGGGGTGGCGGCTTTGGGAGCCGCGACAGCAGTTTTTTCGGTGGGATTCGCTTCCGGTTTCGCTACGGGCTTCGTCTCAGCAGCCGGTGCTTCCGCACTGACTAATGCCGGAGCGGCCGACGGCGCTGGCGCAGCAACTGGCGCGTCCACTTTAGGAGTGGGCACAACGGCTGCTTCCGGCGCGGGTTTCGGCGCCGGGGCAACGGGCGTTTCGGCAACGGGTGGTGCCGAAACGGGCGTTGGCGCGGCGGGAACGGCGGGCGGCGCTACCGGTGCGGTCGGGCGCGGCGATACCACGCGCCCTTTGGCGTCGAGTTCGACTTTGCCCAGCACTTTCAAGCCGGGTGCTGCCGGAGCGGCGGACGTCTCGGCCGGAGCCGCAACTGCCGGGGCAGCGGCCGGAACCGCCGGAGTGGCAACGGGTGCAGCAGCCACCGGCTCGGCTTTCGCCACGGGCGGGGTGCCGGTTTTGGCTTCTACCGCAACAGCCGTTTTCGTCTGCTCCTTCCGGGGGAGGAAGGGGTTGTGGTCGGCTTTCTGGGCGCCCAAGCGGTGGGCATCATCTTCCAGGCTGCCGGGCGTCTTGCCGAGGCTCAGCTTGCTGGCTTCGATTTTGGCTTGCTCGTCCGGTGCGTACTGCTTCATGAGCAGCCCGAGCTGATCGGACGTAAGCTTGGAATTGACGTCGTTGGGGACATCGTGCCCCTTCTTCGTCAAAAATTCGATGAGCGTGTCACGGCCGACGTTAAATTTCTTTACGGCCGCGCCGAGTCTCATCGCTTGTTGTTCTGCCATACGGGCGTAAAGGTACGGGGTAATAAGCTAGCGGAATGGCTAAGCAGTGGTGAAAAAGGGTAACAGCACCGTGGGGCTGTGGGTTCGGCGGCAGCAATCTACGCAAGGAAGACGCGCAGAAGCGGCAAAATACGGATTCTCTCGTGCCCGCAACGGCCGCTTCCGCGCAGCGCGCTATTCGTCGTCGAGTTCCTGTTGCACGACGCGGATCACGTCGTCGATGGTTTCGTCCTCCAGTTCGGTGCGGCGGATGAGGTCGGCACGGTCGGCGGTGAGGATCGAGCGCGCCGTGTCGAAACCGACGCGCTTCAACTCCGAGATCACCCAACCGTCGATCTCATCGGCAAATTCGTCGATAGCGACATCTTCGTCGTCGAAGCCTTCGGATTCGCGGAATACGTCGATTTCCATCCCCACCAACCGCGAGGCGAGTTTGATGTTCTGGCCGCCGCGCCCAATGGCAAGGCTTACCTGGTCGGGCTTCAGGAACACGGACACGCGGTTGGCATCGGCGTCGATCTTCATCGACACGATTTTCGCCGGCGACAGCGCCCGTTGAATGTAGAGGTCGAGGTTATCGGTGAAGTTGATCACATCGATGTTCTCGTTTTGCAGTTCCCGCACGATGGCGTGGATGCGCGAACCCTTCATCCCGACGCACGCGCCGACCGGATCGACGCGATCATCGTAACTCTCGACCGCAATTTTGGCGCGCTCGCCGGGCTCCCGCACGATGTTTTTGATCGTAATCAGGCCGTCGAAAATCTCCGGCACTTCCTGCTCAAACAACCGTTCCATGAACGTCGGCGAGGCGCGCGACAGGATGATTTTCGGCGTGCCGTTTAAAATTTCAACCCGCTGCACCACCGCGCGGATGATGTCGCCCTTGCGGTAGCGGTCTTTCGGGATTTGCTCGGCGCGCGGCAGCACGAGTTCGTTGTCGTCCTTGTCCATCACGATCACCTCGCGGCCCCACACTTGGGCAATTTCGCCGGAGATCACCTCCCCTACCAAGTCCTTGTACTTCTGGTACATCAGGTCTTTTTCGAGGTCGCGGACGCGTTGAATCAGCGTTTGGCGGGCCGTGAGTACGGCGCGGCGCCCGAAATCGTCCATCTTCACCTCTTCCGCCACCGACTCGCCGACCTCAAAGTCGTCCTGAATCTTGCGCGCTTCGGTGAGCGGAATTTTATCGAAATCCCAAATATCCTCTGAATCGTCGTCCACAATCTCGCGGTTGCGGATGATTTCGAGGTCGCCTTTATCGGGGTTCACGATCACGTCGAAGTTCTCGTCCGACTCGTACTTTTTCTTGATCATCGCCCGGAACACTTCGTCCAGGATGCGCATCATCGTGGGGCGGTCGATGTTTTTCGACCGGGCGAATTCGGCAAACGACTCAATCAGCTCGGAGTGGTTCATGGGGGAGTTTTGAGTTTCGAGTTTTGAGTTTCGAATGGCCTCTGTGGCCGATTCCGAAGCTCGTTCTCAAACCAACTAGACGTTATTTGAAAGAAATGACGACGACGGCCGACTTGATGTCGGTGAACGGAATTTCAATAGAAAGCGGATTGGCGGCGGCCACTTCGGCGGCCGATTGCTTGTATTTACCGCGTTTGGGGGCTTCCGGGGCCAGGCTGATACCGGTTTGGGTAGCGCCGCGCAACTCGCCCTGTACCGTGGCGCCGTCTTGCCGCGTGACGGCGAGTGTGCGGCCCACGTGGCGCGGAAACTGGCGCGGCTTGGTGAGCGGCTGGTCAGCGCCCGGCGACGTGACTTCGAGAACGTAGCTCGCTTCCTCGCCCATCAGTTCTTCGAGCTGGCGGTTGATGGCGCGGCTCACGCGGGCGCATTCGTCGATGCCCACACCGTCGTCGCCGTCGAGTACGACGCGCGCTTTCGGCCGCACCGGCGACTCCGACACCCGCGCATCGAGCACGAACAGGCCGAGGCCATCGGGCAGCGCCGCGTCGGCGAGTTGACGTAGCAGGTCGGTGGTAAGCGTCATCGGCGAAAGGAGAAATGAGCGATGGCAGCGGCCGAAAACTACCCACCAAAACGGCCAGAAACAACAAAGGGGCGGCGTGAGCCGGCCCCTCCTGCGGTGCCCGCCGGCGGAAACCAGCGGGGTTGCATTGAATTGCGGGTGCAAAGATACGGCTTATCCCAGGGCAGATGCAAGTGTATTTGCCGGTAACGCCGTGGGCGGGCGGCTACCTTTGCCGGCGGCCGGGTTGCCTGTAGTGGCTCACCCACTGATTTATCGCACGGGCTTTCGTCCTTCTCCTGATCGTTTTCGCGCCGAAGATGCTGTTTGGTCGTCGTTCGTCATCCCGCGCCGGAAGCCGCCGAGGAGCGCCGGGTGGCCGCGCGGGGCGGTGGCTCGGCGTGTTGGCCGCCGGGTGGGCGGTGTTGGCGGTACTGTGCGTACAGGTGCCGCCCCGCTGGTGGTGGCCCACCACCTTTGCCGGCCTCACGCTGCCCGCAGCGCTGGGCCTGAACCTGGTGCTGGCCCTTTGGCTTGGTTTCCGCCGCCGACCGACTGCGCTGCTGCCCTTGGCCGTGCTGGCACTGGGCTGGGGCTATGTGCAGCGCGGTTTTGCGGTACACGTACCGGCGGAGCCGGAGCCGCCTAAACACCTCATCAATCGTTTGCCGACGGTACACCAGCACCGCGTGCCCGCCGATTCAGCCACCGACGCACTGCGGGTGCTGTCGTACAATGTCCGCATTTTCAATTACTATAAAAGCCTCGCCGACCCTGATTATGCTTCTTCCAAAGCGTGCATCAAGTGGCTGGCAGCGCACCCCGCCGATATTCTCTGTTTGCAGGAATACTACAATCAGGTAAAGTATTGGGATAAATATCCATTCTTCGAGACCTCGAAAACCATTGGGCGCGGGCGGCATCGGTTTGTGTCGGTGGCATACGCCGTGCGGGGGCAGGAATTTGGGCTTGCCATTTTTTCGCGTTTCCCGATTGTGCGGCGCGGCACCATTTCCTTCGGCGCGCTCACGCAGAACCACGCGCAATGGGCCGATGTAGCGCGCCCTGCCCACGCCGGGCGCGCCGCCGATACGGTGCGCGTGTACAACGTGCATTTCCAAAGTATGTCGCTCGATGAAGGCGCCATCGTGGCCACCACGCAACGCAACGAATGGCTCGACGCGGCCGGGGCGGGCCTCTTGCGGCGGTTCCGCAATGGTGCCGTGCGGCGCTCGCGACAGGCGGATACTGTGGCAAACCATATTCGAGCGTGCCGCCTGCCGGTGGTGGTTTGCGGCGATTTCAACGACTTGCCTTATTCCTATACGTATTCGGTTTTCAATAACTTTCTGGTGAATGCACACCAGAATATCGGGGCCGGCATGGGCGCCACTTACAACGGCCGCCTACCGGCGCTACGCATCGATAACCAATTCAGCACGCCCAACCGCTTGGAACCGGCGTGGGTAAAAGTCCACGATAACGTGCTGTATTCCGACCATTTCCCCCTCGAAGTGGTGTACCGCGTGGTGCGGCGCCAGGAGTAAGCCGCGCGTGCCGACGCGCGCCGTTACACCATCCGCCGGTCATCCGCCCGCCTCTGCCGACCTTTGCGGCCGTGAATCCGTTACCCGCTCCGGCGCACTCGCCGCTGACCCTCTACAATACGCTTACCCGTCAGAAAGCCCCGTTCGAGCCGCTCGTGGCCGGTACGGTGGGCATCTACCTCTGCGGCCCCACCGTGTATAACGAGCCGCATTTGGGCAATGCGCGCGGGCCGGTGGTGTTCGACGTGCTGCGCCGCTACCTCGGTTTTCGGGGGCTGACGGTGCGATTCGTACGCAACATCACCGATGTGGGCCATTTGGTAGGCGATGCCGATGAAGGCGACGATAAGATTGCGAAGGAAGCGCGCCTCAAAAAGCTGGAACCGATGCAGGTGGCGCAAGGCTACACGCGCCGCTACCAAGAACTGATTGGGCGCCTCAACGTGCTGCCGCCCGATATCGAGCCCGCCGCCACCGGTCACATCACCGAGCAGCTTACGCTCGTGGAAGAGATTATAGCCAATGGATTCGCCTACGAAGTCAATGGCTCCGTGTACTTCGATGTTGCCGCGTATCAGGCGGCCGGCGGCAATTATGGCAAGCTGAGTGGGCGCGTGGTGGAAGACCTGCTGGCCGCCACCCGCGACAACCTCGAAGGCACCGACGAAAAGCGCGCACCCGTCGATTTTGCTCTCTGGAAACGCGCTTCGGCTACGCACCTGATGCGGTGGCCATCGCCCTGGGGCGAAGGGTTCCCCGGCTGGCACCTCGAATGCTCGGCGATGAGCCGCAAATACCTCGGCCCGGAGTTCGACATTCACGGCGGCGGCCTCGATCTGATGTTTCCGCACCACGAATGCGAAATCGCGCAGGGCGGCGCCTCGGTCAATCGCAAAGACGGTCCGCGCTGGTGGCTTCACAACAATATGATTACCGTGAACGGGACGAAGATGGGGAAATCGCTCGGCAACTTCATCCTGTTGAGTGAGTTGTACGACGGCGCCGCCGCGCTCGGTGGGCAGGCGGTCACGCCGATGACGGCGCGGTTTTTCCTGCTGCAAACGCACTACCGTTCGCCCGCCGACGTTTCGGCCGATGCCCTCACGGCGGCCCGCAAGGGCTACCACAAGCTCATCAACGGCTTGCTGGCGCTGCCCGCGCTGCTGGAGCTGGCCGCCGCCACCACCGAACCACTCGAAACTCGAAACTCGAAACTCGAAACTGAGTTGCGCGCCCTCGCCGACCGTTGCTTCGAGGGTCTCAACGACGACCTGAACACGGCGCGCACCATCGCCTCGCTCTTCGATTTGCTGCGCCGCCTCAACGCGCTGGCCACCGCGCCTGCCGAGGTGGCGGCCGTTGGCGCCGACGCTATCGGCTATGCCACCGACGTATTCCGGGCACTCGTGACCGATGTACTGGGGTTGGTGGAAGAATCCGGCGACGATGTGCGCGCCTGGCGCGAGTTGGGCCTCGGTTTTTACCGCACCGCCAAAGCCGCCAAGGATTATGCAACCGTAGACGCCCTGCGCACCGAGTTCAAGCGGCAAGGGCTGCTGATAAACGATACCAAAGCCGGCGCCCGGTGGGTGTACGACGAATAAGGATGGAGATTGGAAGGGATTTTGGGAGCTTTTTGATTTAGCGATTCTTTGATGCGTTCGTTGCTGCTATCTGGTATTTTGGTTGGTTTGATGACAGCCTTTTCCGGCTGCGATGGCTCGTCGTCGGGTGCTGAGACTGCTACGACTACGGAGAAACCTGCGCCGCCCGTGCCCCTGCCGGCCAATGTTCCGGCGTTCTCCGCCGATTCGGCTTATGTCTATACCGCGCGGCAGGTGGCGTTTGGGCCGCGTGTGCCCAACTCGGCGGCGCACCGCGCGTGCGGCGATTGGCTGATCGGCACGCTCCGGCGGTTTGGCGCCACCGTACAAACGCAATCGTTTGAGCAGATGGCGTTTGATGGAAAGCTGCTGGCGCTGCGCAACATCGTGGCGCAAACCAACCCGGCGGCGCCCAAACGCATTGCCCTGGCCGCCCACTGGGATACGCGCCCCTTCGCCGACTACGACCCCACGCACAAAAACGCGCCATTCGACGGCGCCAACGACGGCGCGGCGCCGGTGGCGCAACTCCTCGAAATCGTAAGGCTGGTGCAAGCCACCAACCCCGGCGTTGGACTCGATATTTTGCTTTTCGATGGCGAAGATTACGGCTACGACGAGGTTTCACAATCGGAATTGACCAATATGCTCGCCGGGCGCGGCCAAGATTCGTGGTGCCTCGGCTCGCAGTATTGGGCCAAAAACCGGGTACCGGCGGGCTCCAAACCGCTCTACGGCATTCTGCTCGATATGACGGGCGGCAAAGACGGCCGCTTCTCGCGCGAGGAATTGAGCCGAAATGTGGCCGCACAACCCCTCGACCGCGTGTGGCGCACCGGCCAGCGGCTCGGTTTCGGTGCCTACTTCCTCGACCAGGCATCGCCGGCCATCACCGACGACCACGTGTACATGAACAAAGGCGGCCTCCCGACCCTCGACATCATCGACCACGTGCCCTACGGCCAGGACTACTTCCCCGCCTACCACCACGCCACCACCGACAACATGACCCTCATCGACCGCGCCACGCTGCGCGCCGTGGGCCAAACCGTGCTTACCGTGCTGTTTATCGAAGGAGCAGAAACTCAACCTGCCCCATAGCCAGCAGCAACGTAGCAACCCTGTGTGGGGCAATGCCTCGTATTATATGCCAAAACGCCCGTCATCGATCTCGATAACGGGCGTTGGTGTGTAGATTGAATCCGGGAAAGACCTCCGTTTTTGGGGGACGGGTGAACAGATTAGGGTAAGTGTTAGGGTAGACGCCCGCGATAAGTTGCCGGTGTATCGGCAACACCGCAACCGGGCGCAGAAATTCAAAAAAACGAGGTAAGGAACAGATTTAGCGCCCTTTTGCTGATGCCGGGCGCGGTGCGGGTTACTTCGCGAGTTTTTCCTGCTTGCGCACTACACGGGCGCGGTCTTTCTCGGCATCCACGATGCGCTCTTCGGCTTTGATGCGGTCTTTGTCGAGGGAGGCACGGGCTTTGGCGGCGCTCACGGCATCTTGGTAGGTATCGACCACTTTTTTCTGGGCATCGACATTGGCCTCGTGCTGCCGCACGATGCCTTTCAACTCGTCGAGGCGCTGTTGCTGGGCTTTGAGGGCCGTTTTAGCTTCATCAACCGATTGATTGCTCTGTGCGAGCGCGGCCTGACCGACGCTCACGCGTTGTTGGGCGTTTTCGAACCGCTGAGCGGCCGAATCGGCCGACGTAGGTGCCTGTTGTGCGTGCGCTTGAACAGTGAAGGCCAGCGCGGCCAAGAGGGTAAAGGCGTATTTTTTCATCGTACCTAACCCAATATAAATTTCCGGCCAGGCTTCAGCCCAGCGCCGATGGCTTGGTCGTTTTTCGGTGAACCCCGCATAATCTACCCGCCAACGCGGGATTCGGCTCGATGAACCGTTCGCCGACGATTTGGCGTGGTTCGTCGCGAATGTCAGGGTTCCGCCTCTTATCCCCTACCCCACGCACGACAAACAAAAACGCCGCCCCTGCAATAAAGCAGAAGCGGCGTTTCCCGTTTAGCAGCGCCCGAAGCCGGAACGCGGCAAACTTAGTTCTTCACGACACGCTGGGTGAGGCTGAACTTGTCGGACGACACGGTGTAGAAGTACACTCCGGCGCTCTGCGCCGACAGGTCGAGGCTGACCGTGTTGGCACCCGCCGTGAGGCTCGTAGCCGCCACGCGCAGCACTTCCTGGCCGAGTACGTTACGCACCGTGATGGTGGCGCGCGCATCCTGCTTCAGGTTGAGGTGCAAGGTGGTTTTGCCGGTCGTGGGGTTTGGCGCAACAGACGTCGAGATGACGTTGGCCGGCAAGTCGCCGCGTACGCTCAGTGGCGCCGGATCCGCCCAGCTCAAAGCGGCCACGTTGATGCGGTCGTACATGACGGCATTCTCATTTTCGTCATCAACGGGGTCGCCTTGCAGGGCGGTACCTGGCTCGAAGTCCGACATCCACTGGTAGTGAATCATATCGTTTTCCACGAAATGGTGCGCACTCGGGAACATGCTTTCTTCGCCGTTGGCAGCGGCAGCACCATCGGCAATCATCTCAATGTCGCGGCTGATGCTCTTGGAACGGTAAGCCGTGGCTTGGCCACCAGCGAACGAAATGCGCTGCAAGTACAGGTCGCGCAGGAACTGACCCTCTACCAAGGCATTGTTCGAAGTGCCGAGGCGGGCCGCCGCGTAAATCACGTACACATCGCCGCGCGCCGCATCGACCACCGCCGTTGGGTACGAGAGCAGACCAGCTGCTTGGTACGCAGCATCGCCACTTGCCAATGCACAAGGAGTGAAGTTCGGCACCACCGGGCACACGGTGTCAATAGAATCGATGACGACCGGACGGCGGCCGCTAAACTCGCGGTCGTTCCAGTAGAGCAGATACTCCGATGAGTTGGCGTAATAGCGGTTGTAACCCGACCAGTAGGGGCTACCAGCGCGTTTCTTGACCGGAAAGCGGCACGTACCCGAAAACCAGTGAATGGTGCCGCTGTTATCGATCACCATCGATGTCGAACCATCCGAAGAAACCACCGAGGCTTGTTGATCAGGCATCGCACCCACCAACGTGGTATCCGCATCCGTGAAGTTGCCATCGATCATTTGCGCCGTCCAGGTGTTACCACCGTCACTCGACTTGGCTACTACGGCGTTACGGCCGCCATCGCTGGTGCAAACCGCTACGTAGTTGCCATTGACGGCAATCGCGTAGCCATCGCCGCCCAGATTGACGGTATCATTGGCCGCGCCGTTAGGCAATACAGCTCCCGATCCGATGCTGGCGTTATCGAACATCGGGAGCACGACGTTTCGCTTGTCCCAGGTCAGGCCGCCATCCAGCGAGCGCGAATACACGACCGGCAGAGCAATGCCGGGGGTTTGCGCGGTGCCGGTGTGGTCGATGGGGGCTTGCGGCGGGTTGGGCGTGCCGGCCGGCAGCGGAACAGTAGGGTTGTCGCAATATACCAAGTGTACCGTACTGCCGTTGTTTACCATCCGGGGCCACGTAGCGGCAGCAGCCGGAATCCTCGGCCCGACAGGCCCATCGATGAGTCGGGTGAAGGCCATGTCGGCGGTGGGGGTAGGTGTCCAGGTACCGGCCCCTACAGGGCGCGAGGTCTTAAACAGGCCGGTGCCCGTATGGGCCACCACTACTTCGTTGCCATTGGTATGCACTACTTCCGGCCAGCCCGTGCGCACGTTGGCAAGCCCGAAGTTGGACGGGCAGTTTGCCACTGTACCCCCCACAAAAGTAGGGTCGGTGGTTACGGGCATCACGTTGGCGTCGGCGGCGAAGTTGTAGCCGATACCGCGGTTGGTGAAGTTCGGGGCGCTACCAGGGGCGCACGATTGCGTCCAGACGGCCGAGGTGTTCGCGCCGCTAACCATCACGCGATTGGCGGTAGCGCTGTTGGTTTGCAGATCGTACACGGTCTGCCCGATCAGTTGGCCCCACGAAGCGGGCGATGGCGCCTGTACCCGCTGCTGGGCGGGCGGGCCGGTACGCGGGGTGCCGGTACGGGCATCGACGGTGGAGTGGAGTGGCTGGGAAACCAGCCGGGCCAACGCCGCGCGATTGATGTGCGGCCGGCGCGATTGCGCTTCAGCGGCCGTATGGGCTGCGGCTAGGGCCAGCAGGCCGAGTAAAAGTTTTTTGTTCACTGGATAACAAAAAAGGTTGTGGAGTGACGTGAAAATGTGACTGCCGGAAACCCAACAGATTCCCAAAGTTACATGACGGTTACGGAAAGCTGATGGCTGCTTTAACGATTGACGAAATTTATTGAAAAATCAGCAGGCAATCAACAGCCTATCAGCCGAGCTACCTGTGGGAACGCCGGGGCGCCGATACGGTCTTCGGGACGCTTGTGTTGCTTAGGACAGGTAGAAGAAGCTGGCTGTTGCTGAATGAAATGCGCGAAAAAACTCTGGGCAGGTATCGTAACGCATTCAAAATCAAGTCTCCTTGTTGAAAATGCGCACTCCCGAACCTCCCCGGCCGTACCTTTGTCTTCTGCCGAGTGGTGCCGATTGGTGGCGCCCTTCCGAGTCGTTTTCGTTTGTTGCCCTATGTCCGTGCCCGTTTCCAAAACCGATATCCGCAAGCTTTCCCTTGATGGCCTGACGGAGTTTATGCTCGCGCAGGGCGAGAAAAAATTTCGGGCGCAGCAGGTGTACGAGTGGCTTTGGAAGCAATCGGCGACGTCGTTCGAGGCGATGACGAACCTCTCGCTCGCTACGCGCGAGTTGCTGGCGGTGCATTTTGAGCTTCGGCCCGTGGTGGTGCAGAAGGCGCAGCAGAGTACCGACGGCACCATCAAATCGGCGTTTCGGCTCTGGGATGGCAATATTGTCGAGGGCGTGCTGATTCCGAAGGACGACCGGATGACGGCGTGCGTGTCGTCGCAGGTGGGTTGCTCGCTGACGTGCAAGTTTTGCGCGACCGGCTATATGGAGCGCAAACGCAACATCGACGCCGCCGAGATTTACGATCAGGTGGTGCTCATCAACCAACAGGCGCTGGAATCGTTTGGGCTGCCGCTCACCAACGTAGTGTATATGGGGATGGGCGAGCCGCTGCTCAACTACCAAAACGTGGTGGAAAGCGTGAACCGCCTCACCGATCAGAAGTACGGCCTCGGGATGGCCGCGCGGCGTCTGACGATCAGCACGGCGGGCATTGCCAAAATGATTCGGAAACTCGCCGACGATGGCGTGCGCGCCAACCTGGCGCTTTCGCTGCACGCCGCCAACGACGCCAAGCGCAACGAGATTATGCCGATCAACGAAACCAATTCGCTGGCGGTCATCACGGAAGCCATCCAACACTACCGCCGCCTGACGGAGCGCGATGTGACGTACGAGTACATTGCGCTCGACCAGTTCAACGACTCGCTGGAGGACGCCGCCGACCTAGTGAAGTTCGTGCGAACGGTACCCGGCAAGGTCAATATCATTGAATACAACCCGATTTCGGCGGCGCTTTTCGATTCTTCCGGCGACGACCGCGTGCTGCATTTCCACAAGTATTTGTCGGATCGCGGCATTCAGACCAACATCCGCCGCTCGCGCGGGAAGGACATCGACGCAGCTTGCGGGCAGTTGGCGGGGAAGGAGGTTTAGTTTTTAGGGTATAAGGTTTTGGTGTTTTGGGGTTTCGGGTTGCGCTTATGTAAGGATGTTCACTCGAAACTCGAAATTTCAAACTCAAAACTCCCCTCCGGCGGGGGCGGGTTGGCCGGGCGCCAACTCCTTCTCTACCACGCCCACGGCGTAGTCTTTGGGCTGAATTTTCTCGCCGAACTGGGCTTTGAGCTGTTGGGTGAATTCGGCGCCCGAAAACACGATCAGCGACGAGTAGTACACCCACGTCAGGAGGACGATGATGGAACCGGCCGCGCCGTAGGCCGAGCCCGGATCGGCGCGGCTGACGTATAGGCCGATCAGGTATTTGCCCACCAGAAAGAGCAGCGCCGTAAGGACGGCGCCGGGCCAGATGTCGCGCCACGCAACGCGCGCATCGGGCAGAAACCGTAGTAGCAAGCCAAACATCGCGGTGGTAAGGCCAAGGCTCAGGATGAGATCGAGGCCGAAGAAGACGCCGCCGGCCACGCCGGGCAGTAAGCGGCGCAGGTAACCGCCGAAGGCCACGAGGCCCGCGCTCAGCACCAGCGAAACCAAGAGCAACAGCCCCACGCTCAGCACCAGACCGAGCGACAGAATGCGCGTTTTAATGAACTGGACAAGGCCGTTGCGCGGCTTCGGTTTCAGGCTCCAGATATCGTTGAGCGACTCTTGCAAAGTGGCGAAAAACGTGGTGGCGCCGAACAGCAGCGTTGCGCCGCCGATAGCAGTTGCCAGTGCGCCCGATTCGTGGCGGTTGAACTGCACGATGGTTTTTTGGATACCGGCAGCGGCATCGGCGCCCAGCAACCCCTGAAGTTGCGCGAAAACTTGCCCCGTTACCGCCTCCTCGCCGAAGACGACGGCGGCGACGGAAATGACCACGATCAGCAGCGACGGCAGCGAAAAGGCGGCCGTGTACGCCAGCGCCGCTGCCAAGCGCAGCGTGTTGTTTTCAGAAAATTGCTGGATTGTGCGTTTAAACGCGGGCCAAATATTATGCGGCGCGAGGCGGCTCATAGCAAGCGATGGAAATTCCGGTGCGTGTTGGGTAGCGCGAAACGCCGCCATAAAGGCCAGATAGGGTAATTTTGGGCAACGTGACGGCGTACCGCTTCGTCAGTTCGTTTTTTGCCGCCGAATGTTTCGTTTTCCTCGTTTTCCTCGTCTGCTGGCATCCGTGGTGGTGTCGGCGGTGGTGGGTGTTGTCGCCGCGTGTTCTACGCCTGACCCGTGGCCTGCCGACCCCAAGTTTGATACGGCCAACTCCGACCCCAAGGCCGTGGCGCTGGCCGACGCCGTAATGGCGCGCCAAGGCGGTTACGGCCGCTGGAAAACAGCACGTTACCTCGCCTGGACGTATTACGGCGCGTACCACATCTGGGATAAAAAGCTCGGTCTCTACCGGCAGGAAAAAAACGACCGCGTGATTCTGATGAGTGTGGAGAAACCGGCCGGCAAAATTTTTACCGGCGGCAAGCGAATGACCGACCCCGCGCAAACGAACGATTTGTTGAGCCAGAATTACTTGATCTGGCGCTTCGCGACGGATTTTCTGGTCTTGCCTTTCCGGCTCAAAGACGCCGGCGTGACGCTCAAACAAGGTGGCCCCGGCCTGACGATGATGCACGACACGGCCGACATCCTGGAAATGACCTATAAAGGCACTGGCCCGGCCGGTGGCGATGGCCGTAACCAACTATGGGTCAGCCGAAAAGATCATCTAATTACGCAGTGGGCGTTTTACTCGCAAGCCACCGATCCGCAGCCATCCTTCGTGCGCGACTGGCTCGATTACCGCGCCTACAATGGCCTGCTACTCGCCTCGCAACGCAATTCGGCGACCGATACGCTTTCAATTTCGCACATCGCCGTACTCGACACGCTACCCCGCGAACTCTTTTTCAGTGCCCGCCCCATCGATAAGGCGGAAGTGGCCCGCTGGGCGGCCCGAAAAAAATAGCGCCCACCGCTTGCGTCGATTCGTCGCGGGGCGGTACTTTTGCAACCCCAACGCGCCGGCAGCCGGCCGGCGCGTTACCAGCCAACATAGCTCAGCTGGTAGAGCAGCTCATTCGTAATGAGCAGGTCGCTGGTTCGAATCCAGTTGTTGGCTCACATACTCACTCCCGGACAGCCCGGAAAGTCGCATATCTGGTAACAGAAGCGGTTTTCCGGGTTTTTTGCGTCTCGGCGGTTTCGGATTGAACCCCCATATACACCCGGACTCACGCCCCCTCTCACGCCCCCCATCTGCATGGTTACCCAATTCGTTCTCCGCTCCGACAAACAGAATGCCGCTGGCCGGCGCCCGGTTTACCCGCTCGTCTATGCTGACGGGCAGCGCCTCAAATGCGCACTTGGTGAGAAGTGCCGACCCGCCGACTGGAACGAGGAAAAGCAGCAGTTTCGCCGATGTGCAACCGGTTTCACTCTACCCATAGCTCTACCAAAAACGGGAACGAATATCCGCTTCGACCTCCGCCTCGATAAGGCCGACAAGCACGGCCGCGTACCGGTAAACCTGTTCGCATTCTTCGACGGGCACCGGCTCCAGTACTTCACGAAAGAGAAGTGCAAGCCCGCTGACTGGAACGCCGACCGGCGTATTCCAACCGACTGCGCCCGCTAATCAGGCTGATTTTATAGAATGCGCGGCGGTCGAAAAGCATTGGCGGCCGCTCGCGGCGCACCCGCATCAGGTCGGCCACGTTGAAGACATTGAAACGATCGACTTCGCGGTGTGTATCCGGGGGGAGCGCACCCGTGGTGGCGCCCGCCGTAGCGCCGAACTTGGTATACAGCACTGCGGGCGCGATAGGCTTCATTTTGAGTGATTGGGTCGTGTATCCATCCATCTTATTGATCTGTCATTGCGAGGAGGCTTTGCGGCAAAGCAATCCGGCGCGCGCTACACGACGATAAACGAAACGGCAGCATTCGCCGGATTGCTTCGCTTCGCTCGCAATGACAGATTGCGATACGCAGTACTGAGACACAACCAATGATTGCAAAAATCAAACGTAATCGCTTCTCCTTTCAATTACTCGTTTTTCGGATGATTGCGGGTAATCGCGCGCATCAAGCACCTGCGCAACCGACTCGGTGGCCGACCGCCCGAAGCGGCGAACATTTGCCGAGATGCGTGCGAATAATGGTGGAATTTGTCGAGCCCCCGCCGGAGCTTTGGATCGAGAATACTGAGGAGGATTAGGTGGCGTAGCGCGAGCGCAGTCGTTTTCGGTCAGGCAAGAAAAAAGGCCCGCCGGAATGTCCGAGGGCCTTTTCGTCTTCACATCACAAAGTTTATTCTGAACAGATCAACCCAAACAGGGTAATCGACGAGTCACAAGCAGTAACGCTTAAGGAGCCGGCCGTACCTCTATTTGGCGGGGCGTGGCGCCGTCGGGGGCGGCGTCGCGGAAAGGCAGGCGCACCCGCAGCCGGTCGCGGCTAAAGGTGGCCTCGATGCGGTCGGGGTCGATCTGCGGCGGCAGCGCAAACTGCTGGCGCAGGAGCGGCACGCGGCGGTCGTTGGGCAACTCGCCGGGCGCGAGCGAATCGAGCGGCGAAGCGGCCGACGCGATGATCAGATGCTGATCGGCGTCGAGGGAAATGGCGAAATCATCCGGGTCGAGGGAGGGCGCGGCAATCGTGATGACGACATCACGCCGGCGTTGCCGCACCTGGATGGCTGCCTCCGCAACCCCCCCGTTGAGGGTGTTGAGCAGGTCGAGCTGCGGACCGAAACCGCGCAGGGCGGAAAAATTACGGGCTCGTTTCATCGGGCGGCGATTAAAGGAAAAGAAGATGAGAATCAGCGCCTAAGCGCACAACCGGAAGTACAAATGGCGAGCCAGTATCGGTAGGTACACGGATTGTGCTGCCGTACGAATGAAGACGCCATAGTGGCGCAAAAGGCTGCTTACAGCAAAAATTTTATGTGTCAATTTGGCTGTCGTTTTACGTCGCCGGCACCGCCTTGGTGCCGGCGACGGTTTCCGCCGCTCTGCCGGCACCTGGACGGTGCCGGATACAACTCGCCTGACGTACCCGGCGCCGTCGCGGTGACGGTTTAGGCCTACCCACCGGTACCATGACGGTGCCGGCGACAGCTATTCTAACGGTGTTCGCCACGTTGGATTGAGCGCAAAACGGCCGCCGCTGCGCCTTCTTGCGTAGCTTGCCGGGCAGTAGCTGCTTCCCTTCTCCATGCGTAAACTCTTCCTCCTCGACGCCCTCGCCCTCATCTACCGCGCGCACTTTGCGATGAGCAAAAACCCGCGCATCAACTCGCGCGGGCTCAATACGGGCGCTATTCTCGGCTTCACGAACACGCTGCTCGAAGTGCTGCAAAAAGAGCAGCCGACGCACATCGGTGTGTGCTTCGATTCGGCGAAGAAGACCTTCCGCCACGAGCAGTACGAGGCGTACAAAGCCAATCGCCTGGCCATGCCCGAAGATTTGGCCGCCGCCATTCCGTACGTGAAGCGCGTGGTGGCGGGGTTCGGTATTCCGGTGCTGATTCTGGATGGCTTCGAGGCCGACGACATCATCGGCACCCTCGCCAAACGCGCCGAAACGCACGGTTTCGAGGAAGTGTATATGATGACGCCCGACAAGGACTATTGTCAACTCGTGACGGAGAAAGTGAAGGTCTGGCGCCCGGCGTTTATGGGCAACGCGCCGGAGGTACTCGACATTGCCAAGGTGCTCGCCAAGTTCGAGATCGAGCGAGTAGACCAAGTGATTGACATACTGGGCCTTCAGGGCGATGCTGTGGATAATATTCCCGGCATTCCGGGCATCGGCGAGAAGACGGCGCGCACGCTCATCCGGCAGTTTGGGTCAGTGGAGGGGCTGATTGCCAACGTCGATCAGCTCAAAGGGAAGCAGCAGGAAAACGTGCGCAACTTCGCGCAGCAAGGGCTGATGTCGAAGGAGTTGGCCACCATTCACTGCGATGTGCCGCTGCCGTTCGAGCCCGAATCGTTGCAGTATACCGGGCCGCAGGAAGCCATCTTGCGCGAGTTGTTCGAGGAGTTGGAGTTTCGGCAGTTGGCGCAGCGCGTGCTGGGTGGTGCGGAAGCGGCCGGCGCGCGCGCGGTGGCTAACAAGCTGAAAGCGAGCGCGGTGCCGAAGGGGAAGGCCGCGCCGGCGGGCCAGTTGGATATGTTTGGAGCAGCGGCGGTTGAGGGCGCTTCTCCCGACAACGTAGGGGCGGGCCTTGTGCCCGCCCGCACCGCCGATGACGACGACCCGACCGATGCAGACGCGCGGGCGGGCACAACGCCCGCCCCTACCCGAAAAACCTTGCGCGATGTGCCGCACCGCTACCATCTGCTGGAATCGGCGGAAGACCGGGCGCTGCTGATCGAGTCGTTGCGGGCGCAGCCGGAATTTTCGTTTGATACGGAAACTACGTCGGTCGATGCGCTGACGGCGACGCTCGTGGGGATGTCGTTTTGCTGGTTGCCGGGCGAGGCGTACTACGTGCCTGTGCCGCCCACCAACCGCACCGCGACCCTCGCCATCGTGGCTGAGTTTCGGGACGTTTTGGAAAACCCCGCGACCGTAATCGTCGGCCAAAACCTCAAATACGACCTGTTGGTGATGCGCCACCACGGCGTCAGCTTGCGCGGACAGCTTTGGGATACGATGCTCGCGCACTACCTGTTGGAGCCGGAGCAACGCCATGGAATGGACGCGCTGGCCGAAAATTACCTCAATTATTCGCCCGTGCCGATCACCGACCTCATCGGCCCGAAAGGCAAGGGCCAGAAGACGATGGCCGACCTCGCGCCCGCTCAAATCAGCGATTACGCCGCCGAAGACGCCGACATCACTTTGCAGCTCAAACACGTTTTCGAGCCCCTGCTGCGCGAACGCGACCAACTCGGATTGCTGCTCGACCTGGAAGGGCCGCTGGTGCCGGTGCTGGCGTCGATGGAGGAGGAAGGTATTCGGGTGGATACGGCCGCGCTGGCGGAAATCTCGGTGCAGCTTGCGGGCGAGATTCGGGAGCTAGAAGGCCAGATTTACGCCCTTGCCGACCAGGAATTCAACCTCGGCTCGCCGAAGCAGATCGGGGAAGTGCTGTTCGATAAACTCAAGATCGGGGGCGAGAAAATCAAGAAAACGAAGACCGGTCAGCCCGCCACCGGCGAGGAAATTCTGAGCGAATTGGCCGCCGACGGCCACGAAATCGCGCAGCTTCTACTCGATCATCGGCAGCTCACGAAGCTCAAAAGCACCTACGTCGATGCCCTGCCGCTGCTGATTCGGGCCTCCGATGGGCGCGTGCATACCACCTTCAACCAAGCGGTGGCGACCACCGGGCGGCTTTCCTCCACGAACCCCAACCTCCAGAATATCCCGATTCGTACCGACCGGGGGCGCGAAATCCGGCGAGCGTTCGTGCCCCGCGACGAAAATCACCTATTGTTGGCGGCCGACTATTCGCAGATCGAGCTGCGGCTGATGGCCGATTTCAGCGGCGACGAAACGATGCGCGCCGCTTTCGCCAACCGCCTCGACATTCACCAATCCACAGCGTCGAAAATCTTCCGCGTGCCCCTCGAAGCCGTGACCGGCGAGCAGCGCCGCCGCGCCAAAACGGCCAATTTCGGCATTATCTACGGCATTTCGGCCTTCGGCCTGGCGCAGCGCCTCAAGATTCCGCGCAAGGAAGCGACGGGCCTCATCGACGCCTATTTCGCGGAGTTCCCGGCCGTCAAAACGTTCATGGATCAGGCCATCAACGACGCCCGCGGCCAGGAATATGCCATCACGCTGCTCAAGCGCCGCCGGTACCTGCGCGACATCAACTCGCGCAACGCCACGGTGCGCGGCTTTGCCGAGCGCAACGCCATCAACGCGCCGCTGCAAGGCACGGCCGCCGACATCATCAAACGCGCGATGATCGATATTCAGGCGTGGCTCACGGCCTCGCCGGAACTCAAAACCCGGATGATTCTGCAAGTCCACGACGAGCTGGTGTTCGACGTGCCGCTGGCGGAAGTAGCCATCGTGAGCGATAAAATCGCCGAGCTGATGGTGAGTGCCCTGCCCCTGCCCGGCGGCACCCCGATGGAAGTGGAGATCGGGTTGGGCGATAACTGGCTGAAAGCGCATTGAGACGGCGCGCGTAGGCTCGCGCAAGTCCTGGGGAACGGCGACTTCCAAGCAGAAAACGGCATTCCCTGCCATGAAAACGGCGTTTCCATGGCAGAAAACGACAATGTTGTCAACGGCAACGGCGTTTGCTTGAATGGAAACGCCGTTGCCGCGATGAAATTTAGTCAAATTCGCAATTCGGCGACCTCTGCCCCGTTGTTTTCAGCCGTCGGGCAACCGTTGCGTGTGCAATAGGCACCAAGGGCTGCTCCTCCGTCACTTCTTCCTGCTTCCTGCGTGTTTTCTTCTTGGTGTTTTGCCATTGGCTTAGGGCTGATGGCAGTTTTTTCTGCGTTTTCCACGGCGGCGGCGACCGCTATCCCGCACGTTAGCGCGTACAATACGGTGCGACAGCGCGTGGTGCTTCCGCTGGGCTGGGCCGGGCACCGGTTTCGGTTACAGGCGCGCTTACGGGCCGATACCGTGGGTTCGGGCGGCGCGATGATCAAATTGGGGCTGATGGCCTTCGACCGGCACCGGCGGTTCCGGTTTGGCGAGACCCTGCCGCCGGCGCAGGAAGTAAAAGCGCCGCAGTGGCAAGCCGTGCAAGTGACGGGCAAACTGCCGCACCAGACCGATTTCGTGTTCGTGACGCTCATTTTCGGCCTCAACGGCACCTTCGGCGTCGATGACGTGCGGCTGGAAATCGAGACCGCGCGCAACCACTGGGAGCCGCTGCCGCTGCAAAACGCCGATTTCGCCGACAGCACCCCCGCCGATTCCGCTTCCGGCCTGCCCGTCGGCTGGGCGCTGGGCGCGGTGGTGCCGGGGTTCAGCTACCAAGGGGTAGTAGACGCGCTCGTGACGGGCGCGACATCGCCCGACACCGGCAACCCTTACCTCGAAATTCGGGGGCGCGGACTGGTGAACTACGGCCACCACCGCGCCGCCGGGCACCACCAACCCCTGACGGGCGGCATCAGCATCTACTATGAAACCTATGGCGCGCCCACCGCGCCGCCTTTGCTGCTGCTCCACGGCAACGGCGAAACCATCGGCTCGTTCCGCGAGCAGATCGGCGCGCTGGCGGCGCACTACCGCGTGATTGCCGTCGATACGCGCGGTCACGGCCAGTCCACCACCAATCGGCAGCGCTACACCTACGATCTCTTCGCCGACGATATGGCCGCCCTCCTCGACTCGCTCGACATCTCGGAAGCGCACATCGTGGGCTGGTCCGATGGCGGCAATACCGGCCTCAGTATGGCCCTGCGCCACCCCGCGCACGTGGCGAGCCTCACCACGATGGGCGCCAACCTGTACCCCGACCGCGGTGCCGTCGATAAAAAAACCATCGGCGAGGTGCGCCTCATTCGGGCCGTTTCGACGGTGCTCTACCCCTTCGCGCCCAAATGGCGGCGTGCCCACCGCCTTGCCACCCTCCTGCTCCGCTACCCCCGGATGATGCCCGGCGCGCTGGCTGCCATCCGGGCGCCCACGCTGGTGCTGGCCGGCGAGAAAGATGTCATTACGGAGCCCCACACCCGCCTGATTGCCGCCGGCATTCCCGGCGCCGAGTGCGTCATCCTGCCGGGCCTCACGCACTACGCGCCGCAGGAAGACGGCCCGCGCTTCAACCAAACGGTACTCGATTTTCTGGCGCGGCACCCGGTGGCGGGGCGGTAAAAAGGATAAAAACCCCAAACGGCCTACTCCAGTGCATCGGAGTAGGCCGTTTGGGGTTAGCTGACGCACTTCACTACTGCTTCGCAAAGGTGAAGCTGATCGTGTAATTGATTGGTGTGCCAAAATCCTCGACCACCGTTCCTTTCAAGGCATTTTCGGAAAGCTCGGAAATATTGAGCGTCGTAGTAGATCCTGAAACCGTGGTGGTTACTTTAGATTCGTCGGCGCTGAACGTCCAGGTTCCCGTAGCCGTCTGGGGCGCTGTCGGGCTGCATTTTGTCGCTCCTTCATCGTCTTTGAACACGCCACCGTTTTCGAAACGCGACAAATCGTCTTTGGTGCAATCCGGGTATTGCGCAAACAAATTGGTGGTGGCGGTACCCGTGCCGAACAAATCTATGGCCGGATCAATGGTTGCCGCCGTTAAGCGCCAATTCTTGTTCGTGAGCAGCTCGGTTCGGCTTTTCGCGGGTTGGGGATCATCTTTATCTTTTTTGCACCCGGCGAGCGGGGCGGTCAGCACGAGCAGCAAGCTCAGGTGGTACAGGACTTTCTTCATCGCGGAATCAAGCAAAAACGGGTGGAGAAATAATCGCTACCGGCAAGCCGGAAATCAAATCTACTGTTTTTTTTCGATTGGCGCGGCACCTACGGCAGCTTCACGCCCCGGTAGCTCCCCGCATCGACGGCCGGCAGCGTAGCGCCGTATTTTGCATTGATGATCCGCAGCAATTCGTTGGCAATCACGGCGTAACCGCGCGGCGTTGGATGCACGCCATCCAACGAAAACAGGTTGCCCGTGATGTATTCCGTGGTGTTATTGACGCCGCTCGTGGCGATGCCCGTCGCCGCGATGCCGTCGAAGAAGGTGTAGGCGTCGAAAACGGCCAAGCCCTCGGCGGCGGCTTTATTTCGCATAATGGTGTTGAAGGCGGCGGTGCGCGCCTGCACATCGACCTGCTCGGCGTCGTCGAGGATGAGCGTACTCGGCCACGGATTGGCGTTGGTGAGGCCGAACGCCTGGGTAGTGTCGATGTTGAAGGCCGCGATGGGATCGATGCCGGCGCTGCTGAGCTGCGCCTTCAGATCGAGCCAGTACTTGCCGCCGCCCTGGCCACCGGTCTTCCCAATGAGGCTCGCGTAACTCGTCGCCGTGAGCGTAAAGAGTTGGCGCCCCCCGGCGGCGCTCTTGATGTCGCTCACGTCGATAGTCCGGCGCGTGGTGGCGCCGAACTGGAACGCCTTCGTGGTGATGACCATCTGGGTGATGCCCCGGCTCTGGAGGTCGGCTTTCACGCGCGGCCCCACGGCATTGAAGAACGGAATGGCCGTCACGTTCGGAATCAGCCCGACCACGCCCTTCGCACCGCGCACGGTCAGCGAGTCGATGAGTTTGCGCGCGCGCCGGCCGAAAGTGGCCGTATCGGTCATGCCGTAGGAGGCGGGTTGCAGGTCGGCGACACCGCCGCCGGAGGTGGCGTAACCGAGTACGTCGTTGTTGCCGAGCCAGCAGGTAAAGAACGTTGGCCGCGCCGCCGCTACCCGTTGCAGGTACGTCTGGTTGGTGACGCCCGCCGGCACCAGTCGCTCGAACAGGTTATTGAACGGCAGGCTGGAACTGGCGGCCGGATTACCGAGGCTTGCGGCTTCGATCTCCGCCATCCGCAGCCCCGGCACGCCGAGATTGTTGATATCGGCCGTGAACTTGGCCAGCAGTGGCCCGCGCGGCGAGGTGCCCACCACCGCCAGTTGATACGTTTCGCTCGCCAAAATGGGCAGCCCGGCAGCATCGAAACCCGTGAGTTTGAGGTAGCCGGTGCCGTTGGCCTGGGCTTCGGTGAAGAGCGGCTGCACGAACTCGCCGCCGCCGGCTTTGGCAAACTGCCCGGCCAGCATCAGCGGATACGAATTGAGTTGCCCTTCGCGGTAGAGGCCATTGTCTTCAAACCCTGCCGTGAGCGAGTTGCCGACGGCGATGTAGCGGCTAAAATCGGCGGAACCAGCGGAAGGCTTCGGGCCGTCCTCGACTTCCTTGTCGGGGTTGCAGCCGGAAAACGTACCGAGCGCCGCGCCCAGCGCCGCCACGTGAAAAAGCGCCCGCACCGGGCGAAAAGCAGAAAGAACAACAAACGGGGTCATATCAGCGGGGGGAAAAATCGACGAAAAAAAGGGCAGAGAACGGCAGCGGAAATCGGCCTCAAAAAGAAATATTGCCCGAACTCAAAAAGCGTAATGCGCGCCGATGGCCGCAATGTGGATGTACGTTTTGTAGGTACCGGCCACGCGGTCGGTGGTACCATTGGCGAGAAGTTGCTGCTCGGTTTGGGTGATTTTTTGGAAGGTCAGAAACTCATAGCCCAAATCGAGGTCGAAGCGGGAACCGAGGTGGAAAGATGCCCCACCGGTGGCGGCGTAACGGTCGGCGTCAGGTGTTTCGGGCGTGATGTAGCCCGGCCGCACCGGCGACTTGTCGAAGTACCCCCCCAGGCGCACGGTCAGGGCGTCGAGGACGCGGTACTGCCCGCCCGCCCGCACCGTGTAGGCATCGCGGTAGCGCCGCACCGACGAGGAAGTGGTGGCGCCCCCAACCGGCCCATTGAAGCTGAAATCGAGCGATTTATACGCGCTCCACCCCGTAAAATTAGCATCGGCGGCGAGTGTCAGCTTTTCGGTAGGCATCAGGCCCACGCCGATGCTCAACGTGGACGGCAGCGGCAGGGTCGCATCGAATTTCGTGGCCGCGAAAGACGCGCGAATCAGCGGGTCGGCGGGCAGGTTCGTCGTCGTGACTTGGCCGCCCGTCACTTTCATATTCACCCGCGAACGGTAGCTCACGCCCACCGACAGTTTTTCGAGTGGTTTGAGGTAAATACCGGCGTTGAAACCGTAGCCGCGCGCCGCGCTTTCACTTTCGAGGGTGATGCCGGGCGTGGTGCCCGTGGTGTTGGTGATGGGCAGCACGCGCTGCAAATCGACGTACCCGACCCCCAGCACGAACCCGCCGCCGACCCCCAGCCACTCCGTGACCTGGTAGCTCACGGTGGGCTGAACGAACCCCGACAGCAGCGTGATTTCGCTGAGCGTGTAGCGGCCCGTCCAGCCGGTGCCGTAGTCGAGGGTGGCGCCGAAGGGCGTATACACGCCGATACCGGCGGCCCACTTGCCGGGCTTGCCGCCCTCGCCTTTCGGCCCAAACGACGCGTACAGGCTGAACGGCGTAGCCGTCGGGTGTTTGAAGCTGAACACCTCGCCGGTGGCATCGTTGCGGTACGCGGTGCGCGCCACCGTACTCGTGACGCCCACCTGCACCCCGCGCTGCTGCACAAACGCCAGCGCACCGGGGTTGAAAAACATCGCGCCTTGGTCGAGGGCGAGGCCGGTGCCGACGTGGCCCATCCCGATGTTTTTGGTGGCGGCCAGATTAATTTGGAAGCCCCCGGCACGGGCCGGCGCGGCAGTAGTCAGCAGTGCCAGCGCCGCCAGAAAAGAACGAGTACGCATCAAAACCGATTTTTGAAGAAGCAAAGAAGCAGTGACCGATACCGCCGCGCCCTGTTTACGGGGCATCGGCGCGAAGTAAATGTAAGCGCGGCGGCGGGCAGAGTTAGTAATAACGGGTGAAGAGTTTTGAGTGAGACATATTGCGAGCTATCGCGCGGGGCTCTGCCCCGTGTGAGGTACTCGCGGGCCTCTGGCCCGCCGGTAGCCTAGTCGCACGGAGCGCGCCACCAGTAGTCCGGCCACATCGCGCCATCTAGGCGCGCTTCGTGCCGGGGCTGGAGCCCCGGAAATAGCCCCACACGGGGCAGAGCCGCGCGCGAAAAATGCGTTATCACTCGAAACTCGTCGTTAGCCACTAATTTCAAACGCTTGCCCATCGGTCAGCAGGTGCAGCCGCACATCGCGCCCGCTGATGGGGGAGTCGTAAGGCACGGCATCGAGGCCGGGCGCGGTGCTGCGGCGCCCATCCATCACCGTCACCACCTCATCGCCGAGTACGGTGAAGGCGGTGGGGCGGTCGCTCTGCACGATGATGCCCGTTTCCTCGGCCAGCCCCACGCCCAGCGTGCCGGGCGCGCGCAGTACCGCGTGGGCCAGCCGCGCAAACCGGCCGCGCTCGGCGAAATGGGTATCCAGAAAAACGCCCGGCACGAGGCCCAACCCCGGTGCCACCCGCACCCGGCCGCTCAGAAGCGAGCGCCAACCATGACCCGACACAATCATCTCGCCCCCGAACGCCGCCGCGCCCGCGCTCGTGCCGGCCACCGTGAGGCCGCCGGTGTGGTAGCGCTCGGCGAGCAGCGCGCCGAATCGGGTGCCACCGAGCGCCGCCGTGACGCGTTCCTGGTCACCGCCGGTGAAAAAAACGACCTGCGCGGCGGCCAGCCGCCGCAGGTGCGCGGCCGAATCGGGCGGCGTGCGGGCCGTGAAGTGCAGCACCTCGGCCGCCGCAAACCCGCGCCGCCGAAACGACGCCGCGTAGTAGCGGCCGGTCACGAGGGGCCGCACGGTGGTAGCGGCCACCACGATTTCGACCCGCCCCGCCCCTTCCGGCCGCGCCGCACCGTGCGCAGCGAGCCAATCGAGGAGCAAATCGTCATCGCCGCCGCCCCACGCGACGAGGGTGCCCGTGGGCAGCGCAAGCGGAAAGGAAGCCGTGGACATCGGCCGCGAAGGTAGGCGCGAAGTAGCCGGTTCGCGGCGGATATTTGCTGCCGCATTGGGGCGCCCATCGGGTTCGGGCGGCTTCATTCTTCATTCCCTGTTACCGCACATGCAGCTTCGTTTCTCCCTGAATTATCGCGCCGAGTATGGGCAAGTACTCGTGGTGTGCGGCTCGGCCCCTGAGTTGGGCGCTTGGGACGTGCTTCGGGCGCCCGCCATGACGGTGGTGGCCGGCGACGCCGATTGGCAACTCACGCTGGAAGTGGCCGATTCGGCCGCCTCGCCGCTGACCTACAAATACGCCCTGCGCGACGAGCGCTCCGGCGAGGTGCGCTGGGAGTGGGGCGCCAACCGCGCGCTGGCCCTGGAGCCGCGCCGGTTCCGCTCGCTCGACGTGTTGGACGCGTGGCGCCCAACGCAGGAAATCGACAACGTGCTGCATTCGGCGGCGTTTACGAAGGCGTTGATGCGCCGCAGCCCGGCCGCCAAACCGGCTTCCACCGAAACCGCTGCCGGTAAGGGTGCCGCCCGCAAAGCTGCCTCGCGCGCGCTGGTGCGCCTCCAGATTCAGGCACCGCGCGTGCCCGCCGAACTGACGCTGGCCGTCAGCGGCTCCGATGCCGCCCTCGGCGCCTGGGACGAAACCCGCCCCGTGCTGCTCGACGCCGCCGCGTACCCGCGCTGGAGTACCGAGTTGGCCCTGGCCGACCCCAGCCAGTCGGTACAATACAAATACGGCCTCTACGACCCCGCCCAGCGCCGCATCGTGGGCTGGGAAACCGGCCCCAACCGCACCCTCGGCCCGCTGCCCGTGCCGGCCGAAGGGCAGCCGACGCTCACCATCCGTACCGACGAATATTTCCGTCACCCCGGCGGGCCGTGGCGCGGGGCGGGCGTGGCCGTGCCGGTATTTGCGTTGCGTTCGCGGCAGGGCGCGGGCGTAGGCGAGTTCCCCGACCTCAAGCCGCTCGTCGATTGGGCGGTGGCGGCGGGGCTGAAACTCGTGCAGGTGCTGCCCATCAACGATACCGTTGCCACGCACTCGTGGCAGGATTCGTACCCGTACGCGGCCGTGTCGGTGTACGCGCTGCACCCGATCTACCTCAACCTCGGCGCGATGGGCCGCCTGCGCGATGCCGCCGCCCAGGCCGCCATCGAGCGCGAGCGCGAGCGCCTCAACGCCCTCGAAACCGTCGATTACGAGGATGTGATGGAATTGAAGGCGCGCTTCTTCAAAGATCTCTACGACCAGGAACGCGACGCTTTTCTGGCCGACCCCGAGTTTCAGATCTTCCTGCGCGAGCAGCGCCATTGGCTGGTGCCGTACGCGGCGTTTTCGGCCCTGCGCGACCGGTTCAAGACGCCCGATTTCAGTCAGTGGGGCGAGTGGGCGACGGCCTCCGACGCGCAACTCGACCAGCTCACGAGCCCCGAAGCGGCCGATTACGACGATTTCGCCGTCCATTATTTCCAGCAGTTTCACCTCGACAAGCAACTCCGCGACGCCACCCATTATGCTCGCAGCAAGGGCGTGGCGCTGAAAGGCGATTTACCCATCGGCATCTTCCGCCATTCGGTGGAGGCGTGGCGCCAGCCGGAGTTGTTCAATATGGACGTGCAGGCCGGCGCGCCGCCCGACGACTTTTCGGTAACGGGCCAAAACTGGCGTTTCCCCACCTACAATTGGGAGCGGATGGCGCAGGACAACTACGCGTGGTGGCGTGGGCGCCTGACGCAACTAAGCCGCTATTTCGACGCCCTGCGCATCGACCACATCCTCGGATTCTTCCGCATCTGGGAAATCAAGGGCGATTCGGTGGAAGGTTTGCTGGGGCATTTTTCGCCGTCGCTGCCGCTGTCCGCCAACGATTTGCGCCGTCAGCTCGGCTGGTTCGACCAGAAACGGATGACTGAGCCGTACATCCGCTGGCATATGCTCACCGACATCTTCAACTCGCAGGCCGACGCCGTGCGGCAGGAGTTTCTCGATGATTACGCCTACGGCCAGTTCAGTCTGAAGCCGCACGTGCGCACCCAGCGCCAGATCGAAGACTATATCGCGGCCAAAATCAGCGCCGAACCCGCCCGCGCCGATCATTGGACGTGGCTCCGCGCCGGCCTCTACCGCCTCGTGAACGAAGTGCTGTTTCTGGAAGCGCCCTTCTCGAACAACGACGCCTTCGACCCGCGCATCACCATCGAGCAAACGTACTCGTTCCGCGAGCTGGATTACGAGACGCGCCGCAAGCTGCTCGACATCTACACCGATTACTTCTACCGCCGCCACGAGGAGTTCTGGAAAACCCAGGGCCTCATCAAGCTGCCGGTGATGAAAAACGCCACCGATATGCTCATCTGCGGCGAAGACCTCGGGATGGTGCCCGCGTGCGTGCATCCGGTGATGCAGGAAACCGGCATTCTGGGCCTCAACATTCAGCGGATGCCGAGCCAGCCGGGCATCGAGTTTTTCCACCCGAAAGACGCGGCGTATATGTCGGTCGTGAGCCCCAGCAGCCACGATATGAGTACCGTGCGCGGCTGGTGGGAAGAAGACCGCGCCGCCACCCAGCGGTTCTACAACGTGATGCTCGGCCACGGCGGCGACGCGCCGTTTTACTGCGAGCCGTGGGTCGCGCGCGACATCGTGGTGCAGCACCTCTATTCGCCGGCGATGTGGGCCATCTTCCCGATCCAGGATTTGGTGGCGATGGACGGCAACATCCGCCGCGTGAACCCCGCCGACGAGCAGATCAACGTGCCCGCCAACCCCACGCACTACTGGCGCTACCGCTTCCACATCGCGCTCGAAGATTTGCCGAAAGCCGAGGATTTCACGCGCAACCTGCGCAAGCTGGTGCGCGAAAGTGGCCGCGAGACGGTGAGCTAACCACTTGCGCCGAGCCCCGGCGCGGGCCTACCTTTGTGCTACCAAGCGGGAGTAGCTCAGTTGGTAGAGCATCAGCTTCCCAAGCTGAGGGTCGCGAGTTCGAATCTCGTTTCCCGCTCGTTCATAATCAGCCACTTGGCCTTTGGGTCGGGTGGCTGATTTGTTTTTGGTTTACACGCTGGTTTACACAAACTGCTCCGGTGTCAGTTTACGGTGCTACTTGGAGTTGCTGCCGCTATCCTTGGGCTACTCATACTGGCAGGAGCTGCTGGTAGAGTTGAGCTGGGCGGTCAGGGGCACCCGTTCGTGCCGATGCCCGGCACGCTCAGCGGCAACACGGCCCGCCAGTTCGCCGCCTATATGGCTCGACTGGTGCCCGGCTGGATCCTTGGCGCCTTCGTGGCCCGCCACGATCAGGTGATGCTCTCAGAGTTGTCTATTCGCGAGGCTGCCCTGCTCACTACGCTGGCTGGCAGCCGCGAAGGCGTCTTGGCCCGTACGGCCCTTGAGTTCCGACAGCCCTTGACCCTGCCCGATGGGTGGTACTATGAAGCCAACCGCAACGCCGACACCGCTTGGCGCCTCTGCCAGGAAGCGGCTCGCGTAGCCCGCCTCCCCCCCGCTGACTGGGCTGTCGAGCTGGCCGCGGAGTAGCTGCGCTACCTCGGTCTGTTGTCCGGGGCGCACAACCCAAGGGCTCTTTTTTGAGTCAACCATTGTTGTACCTTCGCCGCGCCGCTTCCGCCCGTCGGGCATTTTTGGTATCTCTATCCATCCCCGTTTTCATCAAGTTATGGCCACCTTGCCTAAAAAAGCCACTGCCTTCGACCTCGCTCGAGTACGGGCCGAGGCCACCAAGCCTATCTACAACGACCGCCTGCAGGAGGCGCGGCGGATGACCGACGCCCTGCGCGCCAACGCTGTCGTGGACCCTGAGAAGATGAAAGTCCGGGTTGGCCGATAATGCCTCCCGTCGTTTCTTTGCTACGGCGCTCTTTCACCCGAAAGAGCGCCGTTTTCTTTTCGTACTAGCCCACTGATCCTATGCTTACCGAGCCTATCCGCTACGACGTCGTATCCTACTCCGACGATGCCCTCGCCACTGCGCTCACCTACGCCGAAAACACCGAGGCCGATATTCGTCAAAGCCTGCATTTCCGCTTCTTCACCGAGTATCTGGGCGCGCACCCCGAAGCCCTCAATGCCCAAACCATCCTCACCGAGGAGCCTTACGTCAGTCGTTCCTACCTCGCCGACTACGCCCACTACTACGCCTTCAGCTTTACGCCATACCAGCGGCACTGTCGGCGAGTCCACTTCTTTAGCATTGCTTTCACGCGCCCCGAGCTAGACCGCGCCCTCACCGACGACCCCGCACATCCTATCTGGCAGGCCTACCTCGGCTATATCGTTGTCAAACCCCTGCCTAACCCCATCGGTCCAACGCTGCTCCAACCCTACGCCGCCAGCGCCGCCGCCCAACGTTGCTATCCCGCCACGCGCGAATACCCCGTCAACCTGCTGGGCCGCGTCCTCAAGGTCCGTACGTTACTCTACCAGCAGCAGGACAGCAACGTAAGCGCCTGTGCTACCACCGCCATCTGGATGGCATTCAGTAAAACCGCTCACCTCTTCCAGACTCCCTCGCCCGCGCCATATCAGATTACGGCTTCAGCTGGCAGTCAAGCTACGTTGGCCCGGAGCTTTCCCAACCGTGGCTTGAATGCGCACCAGATCCTTCAAGCCATTGAATCGGTAGGTCTTGTAACAGAAATACGCACCTTTAACAACCCTGAAAATCTTGTAAATTCAGCCGAATCAGGCGAATCAGCGGAAGGGGCCATTGATGAATCAGACGACACGCAAGACCAGGAGTACTCGCCCACGCCACTCGAGGTAGTCCATCAGATCAACGGCTTTGTTTATGCTCACCTGCGAATGGGACTACCGGTCCTTCTATTCACCGAGTTTGGCAGTGGTATTAACCACCTCATTACGGCCGCTGGCTACCGACTCGGTGTGCCCCCGCCCATCAGCGATGGCATAACAATGCCACTAGTATCCGATCAAATCGACCGCCTGTACGCGCACGACGACGGGATAGGGCCTTTCGCTCGACTCACCTTCCGCCCCGACGGATTACTCGAAAGCGGCTGGCCTTCCAGCGATTTCCCTCCCTATGACTGGTCTTCCCGTGCGGCTGTCTACCTATGGATGGCGATCGTGCCTATCAGTCCTAAGGTCCGCATCAAGTACGAAGAAGTGTATGGCCGCACCGCCGAGCTTAATGCCGCCCTGGGACCGTTGGTTGCCCAGCTTGCGAATGGCCGCACAGTGCCCACGTGGGATATTTTTCTCTCGTACAGCAATCAATACAAAGAAGAAGTCCTCAAAATGACAGCCCCCGCCACTGATCATCGGCGCTGGATTGTCACCCGTCACTTGCCGCGCTACGTGTGGGTTGCCCGCGCACAGATGGCCGATGGCGCTCCCCTGCTAGAGCTGGTCTTTGACGCCACCGATCTGCACACAGGCTTCTATTGCCTCCTTACGAACGTATTCGAGCCCCTACGCACCCTATTGCAAGAGGGCTTTCTAAATCCTGATTTTGAGCCCTGGTTACGTGACCAGCCCGGTTTCGATCCCCGCTATCTGCCCCTGCTTAAAGCTGACTTAGCTGTGGTGACAACTCCCTGAGCTCCCTGGTCCTATCTTGCCTCTGATGTCTGCTCATACTAAGCTGCGTCTGACCGTGCCTCGCACATACGAACCTTGCACTGCGCTCAGTCTGGGCGTCTTTAATTAGAGCAGGAAGTAATACTCACTGCCCCCGACCGCCTCCCCACCTCTACGACACCGCCGCGCCCATCACCTCGTTTCTCATCTTAGGCGCCGCGCCGGTCGCCCTACCTTTCCCGCAACTCCCGGCCACCTTCCACCGAGGCTCGCCTTACCCTTAAACGTCCGAGCTACCCGCGTTATTGGCGGCCTCGTCCTCAACTCCATCCTTATGGAAGCCTCCACTACTTTCATCAAAATGCTGCGCGGCAACACGATTGTTGTACCGTCCTACCAGCGCGCGTACTCTTGGGACACCGACCCAAATAATGCCAGTCTCACCATGCAGGTCAACGTATTTCTGCGTGACCTGGAAGAATACAATGCCAGCCGGACCAAAACGCCATACTACTTCGGCCACTTCCTGTTTGAGGAGAAAACGGGTGATAAATATGGGGTGATTGATGGACAGCAACGCCTTACTACCATTGCCATTTTCCTTTCGGCCCTGTTTACCCGACTCGAAGCTCTGCGTCCCTTGACCGCTGAAGAAGAAGATGCTGTTGAAGACCTGATAAAGCGCAAATCCACCTACCGCTTCAGCACTGTCGACTATGATCGGCAGCTTTTCCGTGATTACGTCATTGATCGGGTCCGGACCGATAAAACCGGCCTGAAGACTTCCTCCGCCAAGCGCATCGTTGCGGCCTTCGATTTCTTCACCGCCCGCTTGGCCGACAAAGACGAAGCCTACCTGCTCAATATGCTCAGGTCTGTCAGCGACGCCACCTGCACCACGCACCCGGTGCGCGATGAGTCTGAGGCAATCCAGATGTTCATCTTCCAGAACAACCGCGGCAAGAAGCCCTCGAACCTCGAGATAATCAAAGCGCAGTTTATGTTCGCCGTACACCTGCGCGGCGATGGCGCTAAGGATAGCCTGATCGAAGAAATCAAAACCCGCTTCCAAACAATCTACGAGGCCATCTCCGCCATCGAAGAGCACATCCGCGAAGATGACGTGCTGCTCTACACGGTCCAGGTCTATTTCAACTCCCTTTGGGAAGACAGCTCTCTTGAGCGCATCAACAAAGAGCTGACCGCCTTAGACCCCATTCCCTTTATTCAAGCCTTTACCCAATCGCTCGACGCGAGCTTTCGTCACCTTACCACCTTCTTCGCCGCCGAGGCTAGCAAGCCCGAAATCCACTCGCTCGTCACGCTGGGCGGTATCAGCCTGGCCATTCCGTTCCTCATTAAGGCCTACTCCTTCGGCCTACCCTCCGCCACGATAGGCACGGTGTGCGCCACGCTCGAATCGCTCCTGCTGCGCGACCGCGTCATCGGCACCCGCGCCAACCTGACGTCCCGCCTCAACGGGGTATTCGCCGGGTTCACCCTCGACAATCCGTCCGTTCAGCCGCTGCTCGCTCAGGCAAGCTACCTGAAAAATACACCTGAATGGTATGACGCTTATTGGCGTGAGGCCGAGTTCACCAACGCCCTGCAAGGCAAGGTATCGCCCGCTACCGCCCGGTTCCTGCTCTGGAAATACGAAAACCACCTCCAGCGCACTTCCGCGGGTAAGGGCTATGCCCTCACCCGCTACGATGCCATCACCGCCCCGGAGCTCGAACACATCGCCCCCCAAACCCCCACCAATGGCCAGCCCGTCGCCGCCGGCTACCCCCGTTACAACGAGTCGTTCCTGAGCGAGTACCTCGACTGCCTCGGCAACTATCTGCTGCTCTCCAAATCTCACAACTGCGCCGTCGGCAATAAGCCCTTCGCCGACAAGCGCGCCTCCTACACGCATTCTGCTCAACAGCGCCAGATTCAGGCCCTATGCCCCGAGCCAGCCAAGTGGACCCGAGAGCTGATTCAAACCCGCAAAAAGGAGATCATCACCTTTATCACCGACAACCTCTAACCGCCTACCCGACCAGTCGTTAACTGTCTTTCCCATTTCCCTTGCCCGGCGCACTTCCGGCCGGTTGCCGCGCCTTCCGCTCCCCTCGTTCCCAAAACGACTGCAATCACCCGCGCTATCTGTCTATCCTCGCTAGACCACCTCGCACCACCACGCTGGGCACTGACCCGTGCGCAGCTAGTGTCAGCAACTGGGTGTGAGCGCCAGCGGCTACTACACTTGGGTGAGTCATCCAGTGTCGCTTCAAACGCCCACGCCGGCCTGGTAGCAGGCTGCCCAGCAGTTCTTCGACGAACACGCCGGGCGCTACGGCGCCCAACAGCAGGCCAAGACACGATCGCCGCCTGAATCAGTCGCGTCGGCCGTGACCGGCTCCGGGGTGGCTACGCCAAAGTGGGCAGCAGGCGCTCTGCACCCACCCAGCAGCCTCGCGCCCGCGCCCCAGCCGGACGCGATAGGGCGCTGCGCGCCCTATCGCCTCGCCTACGCGCCCGCCCCCACTGCCCCCAACCAGATTTGGCAGGGCGATACACGTAGCTACCGCTCACCTCAGGCGAGTGGGAGTACTTGGTCGCCTGGCGCGATGCCTACTCCCGCGCCGTGGTCGGCTGGCGGGTGAGCGCAACGATGGCGACTGACTTGGTGCTCGACACACTGCGCCGCGCCGTGGCCGTGCCCTAGCCGGCGGCGGGCTTGCTGGTCCACGGGGTGCCAGTACACCAGCCTCTCATTCTCGAGGTACCTGACAGAACATCAATTCGACACCTCGTGCAGCCGCATGGGCAATCCCTACGACAACGCCCTAGTCGAAAGCGGCTGGTCCAAGCTCAAAACCGATTTGGCTGAGCCTAGCTGCACCTGCGGAAGTCTCCACCTTCTGGGGTGAACTCTCCACCTTTTCCCTAGAGGTCTCCACATCTGCTAGTGGATGTAGCCCTTCTTGGGAGGAGACTTCGGGAGAGGTGCATAGCTGCTGCTAAAGCCATAGACGCGCACTTTAGAGACGTCCACCGCATAATGCGGCCTGTTATCACGGTTTAGCAGTAGGCAACCATCGGCCCCTACTGCCTGCGACGTCCACTAGCTTTACCGTCGTCGGATTCTAGCTGCTTGCAGAGCCCATATCATTGTCACCTGTGAGCAGGTTAGGTCTTGCCACAATCAAAGGATGCGCAGTAATGTTGAACGCTAAGGTTTGCGCCTAGGGCTGCGGAAATGCAGATCTCAGGCCCACAACGACCTCGAAGAACTGGGTGCTGCTGTGCGCTAAAGTCGCGACTGACTTATCGCTGCGTCCTCGAAGATGATTGAGTTGCTCTGACCTCCATAAGCCTGCGCTTCAGGCAGGTGCTCCTCCTAGCGCTAACCCAACCAGTGTGTCGACCAACAGCTGTACAGTGGCGGGCCGCACAGTTCAATGGCAATGAAGACCACGCTTCTACTCGGCTGTGAGTGGAGCCCGTCCGGCAGTACTCTTCATACCTCGTCGGCCGCCGACCTTCCCATCACCCTCGCACTGGTCGATGCACTCCGGCAGTCGGCCCGCAAGCGGAAGTTCTTCCAACTCGAAAGCGCCGAGTTTCTCGGCCAGATAGCGCGGCCTGTTCAGCCTCCCCAACGCCCATGTCGCTGGTAAGGTCCGGTGGATGGTCGGGCGGGCGATGCAGAAGGGCTTCCACTTTCAGGAAGTAACCAGCCCGTAGCGCGGTTCAACAGGGTGCGCGCCACTCGTCAACTGCACGCTGTCGATAGACGCTGAAGGCAGCGCTCAAAGCTGCAGAAACGGCGTTTCCCAGCCCACATCGGGGGTGGACGGCCAAGGGCTGTTGGACGCGGAAGTTGCGCTTGACTCTCGGTACTTAAGTCGTCTACTCAGACCAATAACCGACCAGTAGCGAGGTTCAGTAGCTCCCGTACAAATCGTCAACTGCACAGTACCCTTGTGCGCTAAGGGTTGCGCCCAGGGCGGCGGAAACGGCATTCGTCAGCCCAAAACAACCTTTTCAGTGCCGGTGGCTTTGGGCGCTGAAATCGGTCCTGATCTTTGCCTTCAGCCGGGGCGTCGGAGGTTCAGCGGCACACCTCTCCGGGCCGTTCCAGCTGGCGACCACTTCGGTTTCCGGCGCCGGCCGCGCGCTGTCCTGCGCCTTACCAGTTAACCTGGTCGCGGGGGATGCCGCGCAGGTAGTGGACGTACTTGCCGACGATATCATCTATCACCTCCTGGCTCTGCCGCTCGTCATCGGCTTCGTCGTAGGTGCCGATGAATTCATAGACCTCCAGTACCAGCAGGGCGAAGAAGGTCTGTAAGGTCGAGTTATCCGTCGCCAGCGCCGATTCCTGGACCTGCGGGTGCGATTCGAGCAGGCTCCGCACGTGGTTGGGCAGCGTGCCGCCGTGCCAGCCTGCTTGTAGCTGAAAGCGGGCATCCTGGCCAGAGAAGATGGCGATGAGTCGGTGACAGGCGGCGACATCGGCCTCGCTGTTCTGGCGGTTCGAGAGTTTGCCTTCGGCCCGCTGGCCCGCGCGCTCGAGCAGATCGCCAACCAGCCCGCGCACCAGAAAGTCCAGCACCGCATCGTCGCAGAGGTCGGGCCGCCTGGGCGGGTCGGCCGGCAGGGTGGCGAGGAAATGGTCGAGGCCCAACTCTGGTGCATCAGGTTGCCAGTCGGATCGGTATGCTCTCATCTGGTGCGGGAAATTACAGGGCCTGGAAATGTGCGCATATAGCGAAGAAGAGGCCGCGGGCCATCAGCCTCAAGGATCGAGGTCAATTCCTTTCATTCATCCTCCTTCTGTGGGGTAGCGTCATACAAGCCGTCGTCAATAGGTGGAGGGGGAGGCAGTACAGCCTGCCGCATCCGTTCCTGTAGCTCGTCGTTGAATCCGGCATCCCATTCCAGCGTACCCAAGGATTCCTGTGGGAGGATGCCGGATTCGTCAATCAAGAACCGCTGATACAAGCCGACTCCTTTGAGGTAGAACAGAACCTCTGTAACACCTGGATAATTGTGGCTGCGCTTCACCACCCGGATGGCTTGCCGAGGCTTCCCCTTATAAGTGATGGCAGTCAGCGTGGCCGAGCAATTCCAGGGTTCCTGCGAGATGCTTACGTAGCTCCATTTTGCTACCTTGCCAGCCGCCGGTAGCATCAGGAGCACGGGTGAGGTGTCGTACTTCTTTCGTTCGGTCTGCCCATAGAGGTTGGTGACCGTAGAATTGAACAGTAGCACCTTGTTGCCCGAGTAGCGGCAGATCAGGCTGCTGCTGCCGGTAGGCACCGTATGCCCTGACGCGAAGTCTTCAAACGTACGCACATCCACTACCGCCACCGTGTCGTGTTGTCGCGCGTAAAGCACTGTTCTATAGATTCTTCCTTTCGGTGTTTTGCTCTTGGATTCAGGCCACTGGAATTTGGCGACGTTGCGCCCCGCCACGGGCTGAAAGAAGTCTCGGATGGTTTGGGCGTACCCGAAGTTTACCTTCAAGCCGAGCCAGAAGGCGGTTAATAGGAGGCAACGGAGGCGGTGTCGTAGCATACAGGGGCGATTTGCGACAAACATAACACCAAGGCCCGTATTTGAGGCCACGCCTCTGCGCCGCTTAGGGTCAGCTTGCTCCCGTGAAAAACGGGACTGTCATCGTCGCCTTCGGGCGGCACCTGCGCGAGGTGCGGGAGGCGCGTGGATGGTCGCAGCAGGCGCTGGGTGATTACGCCAACGTGGCAAAGGCCACCATCCAGCGAATCGAACACGGAGAATCGGCCCCGTCGCTCGATGTGCTGGTATCGTTAGCTGACGCGCTCGGTACTTCCCTACCGGTGTTGCTTGAATTTCCGGTACCGGATAATACGGGCGGTTGATTCACTCCGGCACCTGTTACGGGCCGCGTGGTGTTTACCCTGCTGCCTACCTTTGCCCCTGATGCGCGTCTTCGCCCTCTGGTTTGCCTGCTACCTTACCCTGCTCTCGTGCTTACCCTGCACGGACGAGGTGGAGCGCATGGCTACGACCGTGGCAACGACCCTGACGGCCGGTCCCACTGCGGAGCACCACGAGCGCGCCCCCGATTGGTGCTCGCCGTTGTGCCAGTGCCATTGCTGCGCTGGGGTAGTGCTGCCAGCAGGTTCGGCGGCCAACTTTCCTGAGGTAGTTGTGTCGGTCTGGGCCGACCGCACCTTTGCCGAGCTGGTGAGCGCGGCCCCCACGCGGGCCGGTACCGGCGCCTGGCAGCCCCCACGGGCCTAACGTCCCCCTTCCGTTTCCGGCTTCCCTTCCCGCGAAGCCTGTGCTCGCCGTTGCCTATCAGGGCCGGGGCGAACGCGGGCATTCGGCATTGTGGCGTACCCCGTAGTGGGGCGCCGCTTGGGGAGCCGTGCTTGAAGTTTTTTTTCAGGACGTTGTTTGCCCTCGCAGGGTCGCGGTATGTTCGACCGGCTCATTCATTTTTCAATTCACAACAAGCTCATCGTCGGGCTGCTGACGCTGGCGTTGGTCGTGTGGGGCGGCTACTCGCTGGCCCACCTGCCGATTGATGCCGTGCCCGACATCACCACCAATCAGGTCGTGGTGTACACCGCCGCCCCGTCGCTGGCGGCGGCCGATATTGAGCGGCTGGTTACGTTCCCGGTGGAGCAGGCCGTCGCTACGATCCCGGAGCGGGAAGAAGTGCGCTCCTTCTCCCGATTCGGCCTATCGGTCATTACCATCGTCTTTCATGACGGCGTGGATATTTACTGGGCCCGGCAGCAGGTCGCCGAGCGGCTCCGTGAGGCCGAGAGCCAGATACCGCCCGGCGTCGGTCGGCCGGAGTTGGCGCCGCTGAGCACCGGGCTGGGGGAGATTTACCAGTATATCGTACGCGCCAAACCGGGCTACGAGAAGCAGTACGACGCCCGCGAGTTGCGATCCATCCAAGATTGGATCATCCGCAGGCAACTGCTGGGCACGCCCGGCGTGGCCGACGTTTCCTCGTTCGGCGGGCTGCTCAAACAATACGAGATCGCCCTTGACCCGGAACGTCTGCGGGCCTTTGGGGTAAGCGTGGAGGAGGTGCGCGCCGCCGTGGCGGCCAACAACCAGAACGCCGGAGGGGCCTATCTTGACCTGAACCCGGCCGCGTACTTTATCCGCACCGAGGGGCTGGCGCAGTCGCTCGATGACTTGGGCACCATCGTGGTGCGGCGTACGGCGGCGGGGCTGCCCGTGCTGGTGCGCGACGTGGCCGATGTGCGGCTGGGGTCGGCCGTGCGCTACGGCGCGATGACCCGCAATGGCGAGGGCGAAGTGACCGGCGGACTGGTGTTGATGCTCAAAGGCGCCAACGCCAACGACGTAATCAAAGCCGTGAAGGCGCGGATGGCGCAGATCAAGAAAACGCTGCCCAAAGGCGTGGCCGTGGACGTGTTTCTCGACCGCTCGGAGCTGGTGGGCCGCGCCATCGGCACGGTGAAGAAGAACCTGCTCGAAGGCGCCTTAATCGTCGTGCTCGTGCTGGTGCTGTTCCTGGGCAACGTGCGCGCCGGGCTGGTGGTGGCGTCAGTGATTCCGCTGGCGATGCTGTTCGCGGTAGCAATGATGCGCCTGTTCGGCGTGAGCGGTAACCTGCTCAGTCTGGGCGCGATTGACTTCGGACTGGTCGTGGACGGCGCCGTGATCATTGTCGAGGCGATTGTTCACCGGCTGGCACTACGGGGTCCGGGTAGCCCCACACGTCTGAGCCAAGACGAGATGAACGCCGAAACCTACGAGGCCGCGTCTCGCATCCGGCAGACGGCCGCGTTTGGAGAAATCATTATCCTAATCGTGTACCTACCGCTGCTGGCGCTGGTGGGCATCGAGGGCAAAATGTTCCGGCCGATGGCGCAGACGGTGGGCTTTGCGATCTTGGGCGCGTTCATCCTTTCGCTCACCTACGTGCCGATGATGAGCGCGCTGGCCCTGAGCCGCGGGACGGCCCATAAGCGTACGTTATCAGATCGGATGATGGACTGGCTGGCGGCCCGCTACCGCCCCGTGCTCAACGCCGCGCTGCGCCACCGGGTGGTGGTGCTGGGCGTGAGCATAGTGCTCCTAGCGGGCGCGTGGCTGGGCTTTCGGGCGCTGGGCGGTGAGTTCATTCCCACGCTCGCCGAAGGTGATTTTGCCATTGAAACGCGGACGCTGGCCGGCTCATCATTGAGCTACACGGTCGAAAAGGCGCGGCAGATAGGCGGGCTGCTCAAACGTCAATTTCCGGCTGAGGTGCGCGAGGTCGTGACCAAGATCGGCTCCGGCGAAATCCCTACTGACCCGATGCCGCCCGAAGCGGCCGACGTGATGGTGGTGCTGGAAAAAGACCACGCGAAGTGGCGCGCGGCTGACACCCAGGAAGAGCTGGCGGAGAAGATGACCGAGGCACTAGCCGTCATTCCGGGCGTCACGTTCAGCTTCCAGCAGCCCATCCAGATGCGCTTCAACGAGCTGATCAGCGGCGCCAAGCAGGACGTGGTGGTAAAAGTGTACGGCGAAGACCTCGACCAGCTCACCGACTACGCCCGCGCCGTGGGCAAGCTGGCGCGCACCGTGTCGGGCGCCGAAGACGTGTATGTGGAAGAGATCACGGGCCTGCCGCAGATCGTGGTGGCAATTGATCGCCCCCGGTTGGCGCAGTTCGGCCTGAACGTGGAAGACGTAAACCGTACGGTGCAGACCGCTTTTGCAGGGGAAGCGGCCGGGCATGTATTCGAGCAGGAACGCCGGTATGATGTGGTGCTGCGCCTGCGCCCAGAGCTTCGGCAGAACATCGAGAGCGTACGCCGGCTACTACTGAGTACGCCGGGCGGCGCGGCCGTACCGCTGGAACAGGTAGCGCGCGTGGAGCTGCGCGACGGTCCCAACCAGGTGCAGCGCGACGACGCGAAGCGCCGCGTGACCGTGGCCTTCAACGTACGGGGGCGAGACGTGGAAAGCGTGGTAAGCGAGTTGCAAGGCAAGCTGGACCGGGGGTTGAAACTGGCGCCGGGTTACTCAATTACCTACGGCGGGCAGTTCGAGAATCTGCGCGCCGCGTCGGCTCGGCTGCAGATCGCCGTGCCCGTTGCGCTGGGGTTGATTTTCCTGCTGCTGTTCTTTACGTTTCACTCATGGCGGCAGTCACTCTTGATCTTCACGGCCATTCCGCTAGCAGCCGTGGGCGGGGTGGCGGCGCTGTGGCTACGCGGAATGCCGTTCAGCATCTCGGCCGGGGTGGGCTTTATCGCCCTGTTTGGGGTGGCCGTGCTCAACGGCATTGTGCTGATCGGTCAGTTCAATCACCTGCGCGACGAGGGCGTAACCGATGTACTGGAGCGTATCCGGCGCGGCACGGCCGACCGACTGCGGCCGGTGCTGATGACGGCCACGGTGGCGTCGTTGGGATTTTTGCCGATGGCGCTCTCCACCTCGGCCGGCGCGGAGGTGCAGCGTCCGCTGGCGACGGTGGTAATCGGCGGGCTGGTGACAGCTACGCTGCTCACGCTGCTGGTGCTGCCGGTGTTGTATGCCCTCACCGAGCGGCGTCCGGCCGTGCCCCCAGCTCCCAAACCGGAAGCCGATACTGCGCCGCCCGTGGGGCCAGTGCTGGCCGTTCTGGCGCTATTGCTGGTCGCCCTGCCCACCCGTGCCCAGGACGTGCAACTCATGCCCCCCGGTGGGCCGCTGACGGCGGCCGGGGCAGTGGAGCGGGCGCTGACGGCTGGCGGCACCGTCATGGGTGCTACGCGCGCCCTCGAAGCCCAACGGGCCACCCGTCGTGCGGCGTTTGACCTGCCGCGTACGAGCATTAGCGGCTCCTACGGCCAGTACAACACGTTCCGGCATGACAATCAGATCAGCGTTTCGCAGCAGTTCGCGCTGCCGGGCTACTACCGCCGTGCGGCCGACGTAGCCGACGCGCAGATCACCGGCCGGCAGATGCAGCTAACCCAGGCCCGCGCCGAGCTACGGCGGCAAGTACGGCTGCGCTACCAGGATGCCGTGGCCGCCCGCCATCGGCTGCGCACCCTGCGCGGGCAGGACAGCTTGTACACCGAATTTCGGCGGGCCGCCGAGCTGCGTTTTAAGGCCGGTGAGGTGGCGCGGCTCGAACCCGCTACGGCGCTGGTGCAACAGGGAGAGGTCCAGCTTGCCGCCTCGCAGGCGAATACCGACTACCGGGTGGCGTTGCGCGAGCTGCAAGCCTTATTGCAGGCACCCGACTCGGTAACGGTGGCTGATTCGGTGCTGCGCCCGCTGACGCCGCTTGTACCCGTGCCGGCCCCGACGGATACGGCGTGGCTGATGCACTCCCCGGCCGCCGGGTCACTGCGGCAGGCTGTGGCCGAGCGACGCGCGGAAACGCGTCTTGAAAAGGCCAGGGGGCTACCGGAGCTATCGGTCGGCTACTTTAACCAGTCGCTGCGTGGGCCGCAGGAGCTGAATAACGGTACAGTGCGCTTTTACTCCGGCGCGACTCGCTTTCAAGGCGTGCAGGCGGGCGTAGCGGTGCCGCTCTGGCGCCGGCCAATCCGGGCGCGGGTGCAGGCGGCGGGCTTGCAGGAGCAGGTGGCTGCCGCCGCGTATGAGCGGGCTCGTGCCGAGCTAACCGGTCGCCTCGACGCGCTGCGTCTACGCCGGGCCGAGGCGCTGCGGCGCGTGGCCTTCTACGAAACCACGGGCGTACCGCAAGCGGCCGTGATCGAGCGGCTGAGTACGCGCGGCTTCCGGGCCGGTGAGATGGGCTACGCTGAGTACCTGCTGAGTCTTGACCGCGCCCGCCGTCTGCGCCTAGACTACGTGGACGCGCTTTTGGCGCTCAACCAACTCTCCATCGAAATAGACTACCTGCTGGGCGCTGACTAACGGCCACGCCCGCACTATTACCGACTTTCCCAATGCAATTTTCTTTTAGCCTTCTCGCGGCGCTGCCCCTGGCTGCCCTGCTGCTGACCAGTTGCGACCGGGGCGCCGACACGCCTACGGAACCCGCGCCCACCGAATCCACGGAAGCCAAGCCAGCCGAAATCGGCGAAAAAGCGGCCGAGACCGTGACACTCACGCCGGAAGAACAACGGTATGGTGGCATCCAGACCGGCCGGCTTCGCGCCCGCGCGCTGGGGCAGGGGCTGCGCGTGAACGGTGAGCTGGACGTACCCCCCGAAAACCTCGCGGCGATCACCGCCCCACTAGGCGGCTTCGTGGAATCCACGACGCTGTTGCAGGGTGCGCGGGTGCGACGGGGCGAGGCGCTGGCCGTCATCCGCAACCCCGGGTTTGCCGATTTGCAGCAGCAGTATTTGCAGGCCGCCGCCCAGCTCCGGCTGGCACGGGCCGAGTTCGAGCGGCAGGAAACCCTGTTCAATGAAGAAGTGGCGCCCGAGAAGAACTTCCAGCGTGCTCGCGCCGAGATGGAGAGCCAGCAGGCGGCCGTGAGCGCGCTGGTGGCCAAACTGCGGCTGGCCGGACTGCCCGTGGGTGGCGCTGTGACAACTACCGTCACGCTGCGCGCGCCGAAGGCTGGGTTCGTACGGGCCGTGAATGTGACCCCTGGCCAGAGCGTGACGCCCACCGACGTGCTCTTTGAACTGGTGGACCCCGACCACCTGCACGTTGAACTGACGGTCTTCGAGCGAGACGCGCCCCGGTTGCAGAAGGGCCAGCTCGTGCGCTTCACGCTCGGCTCCGATTCGCTGGGGCAAGAACGGCTGGCGCGCGTGTACCTCGTGGCGCGCACCGTGGGGCCGGAGCGTACCGTCCGCGTCCACGCCCACCCCGAACCCGAAGACCCCACGCTGCTGCCCGGCACGTTCGTGCGCGCCCTGATCGAGACGGGCCGCGCCCAGGTACCCGTGTTGCCCGATGCCGCGCTGGTGCGCTTCGGCGGGCGCGACTACGCCTTTACGGTCGAAAAATCCGGCACCTACCGAATGGTGGCCGCCCGGCGTGGGCTAAGCGAAGACGGCTTTACGCAGGTCACGTTTGCGCCCGATGCGGGGCGGCTCGATTCGGCCACGTTCGTCACGGCCGGCGCGTACTCGCTGCTGGCGAAGCTGCGAAATACCGAGGAAGAAGAATAGCCCTGACCCGATGCTCAACCTGCTCACCGGGGCGCTGATACTCAGTCTGCTCCACGCCCTGATCCCCAACCATTGGGCGCCCGTGCTTGCCGTGGCCCGTGCCGAGCGGTGGACGCTGGGGCGGGCCGTAGGCGTCACGGTGGCGGCCGGGCTGGCGCACGTGGCCGGCACGGTGGCCCTGGGTATTGGACTGGGGCTGGTCGGCTGGCGCTTGTCGACGCGCTTCACACAGTTTGCCGAAGTCGTGGCCCCGGTGCTGCTGATCGGCTTGGGCGTGGCCTACGCGCTGTCCGGTCGCGGGCACACGCACCCCGACCCGTCGCCCGTGGCGCCCCGTCGTCCCGGCCGGGTAGTGCTGGGGTTGGCCGCCACAATGTTTCTAGCGCCGTGCCTTGAAATCCAAACGTTTTTTCTGGCGGCCGGTGCCCGTGGCCCGCTTGCCCTTGCCCTCGTGGCTGCCGCGTACCTGCTGGTAACGGTAGCCGCGATGACCGCCCTCGTGGCAGCGGCTTACGGCGGCCTGCGCCATCTGCGCCTCTCGTTCCTGACTCGCCATGAACGCCAACTCACCGGCCTTGTGCTGGTGCTGGTAGGCGTGGCGGGCTTTTTCCTCGAATGGTAAGCCCCCGTGCTTTCCCTTCGCATTTCATCTCCCCCGAACCCTTTTTGACCCGATTCCCAATGCCTGATTCCCAACTCCCGACCGACGAGCCGCTGAATACGGCCAAGCAGGTCCATCCCGAAAATGTGGGCGCCGTGAGCCGCACCCAGCTCACGCCCGAAGCCGCCGCCTCGCCGCAGGGCCACGACGTGCCCGGCCACGACCACGCCGCCACCGATGCCGGCACCCACGCCGAAGGTGACGGCCACGACCACGGCCCTGTCGGCGCGAATCCCTACCTATGGCCTGGCGTCAGCCTCGCGCTGCTGTTGGCGGGTATCGCGCTCGATTACTACGGCGCGGGCTTCTTTGTCGGCTGGGTGCGGCTGGTGTGGTATGGCGTGGCGTTCCTGCTGGTGGGCTGGAAAGTATTGCGCACGGCCATCGTCAGCATCCCCACAGGCAACGTCTTCAACGAGTTTCTGCTGATGAGCCTCGCCACCCTTGGCGCGTTCGCTATCGGCGAATACCCCGAAGGCGTGGCTGTGATGCTCTTTTACACGGTGGGCGAGCTGTTCCAGGACGCGGCCGTGAACCGCGCCAAGCGCAGCATCCGGGCGCTGCTTGAAATCCAGGCCACCGAAGTGGTGGTATTGCGAGCGGACGGGCAGCGTGCGGTACTTGACCCGAAGGCCGTGGCCGTGGGCGACGTGATCGAAATCAAGCCAGGGGAGAAGGTGGCGCTTGATGGTACGCTCCTCACAGCCCGCGCCTCGTTCAACACCGCCGCGCTCACGGGCGAATCGGTGCCACAAACGAAGGTGGCCGGTGATGCCGTGCTGGCCGGGATGCTCAATCAGGAGACGCTCGCGCAGCTCACCGTGACGGCCGGCTACCAGGATACCAAGCTCTCGAAGATTCTGGCGATGGTGCAGGACGCGGTGGGGCGCAAGGCGAAAACCCAGCAGTTCATTACCCGCTTTGCGGCCATTTACACGCCCATCGTGGTGGCGCTGGCCGTGCTGCTGATCGTCGTGCCCTACTTCGTGGTAGACGTCTACGTGTTCCGCGATTGGCTATATCGGGCCCTGGTGTTTCTGGTCGTCTCGTGCCCGTGCGCGCTGGTCATCAGCATTCCGCTGGGCTATTTCGGCGGCATCGGGGCGGCGAGCCGGGCGGGTATCCTCTTCAAAGGCTCCAACTTTCTCGACCTGATCCGCGGCCTCGATACCGTGGTGATGGACAAGACCGGTACGCTCACCAAAGGCGTGTTCGCGGTGCAGCAGGTAGTGACGGCGCCGGGCGTGAACGCGGCCGAGTTGCTGCGGCTGGCGGCGGCGGTGGAAGCGACGAGTACCCATCCAATGGCCCGCGCCGTGGTGGCGCACGTCGGCCCGCTGAACCCGCCGCCCACGGTTGAGAATGTCGAAGAAATCTCCGGTCACGGCCTGCGGGCGCGGGTGGCCGGGCGCGACCTGCTGGCCGGCAATACCAAGCTACTGACCAAGTACGGCGTGACGTACCCGGCCGAGATTGATCAGATCGTGGAAAGTATCGTCGTGTTGGCGCTCGATGGGCAGTACGCCGGCTACCTCACCGTCGCCGACGAAATCAAGGAAGACGCCATCCAGGCCGTGCGCGAGCTGCAAGCTCAGGGCGTGAAAAACATCGTGATGCTCTCCGGCGATAAGGACGCCATCACGCAACGAGTGGCCGCGCAGATCGGCATCACCGAGGCCCACGGCGGGCTGCTGCCCGAAGACAAAGCCGCGCACGTGCAGCGCCTGAAAGCGGCCGGGGCGAAGGCGCTCGCGTTCGTCGGCGACGGCGTGAACGACGCGCCCGTGGTGGCGCTCGCCGACGTGGGGATCGCGATGGGCGGGCTCGGCTCCGACGCCACCATCGAGACGGCCGACGTGGTGATCCAGACCGATCACCCCTCGAAAATCGCCACGGCGATGCGGATCGGCGCGGCTACCCACCGGGTCGTGTGGCAGAATATCGGGCTGGCCTTCGCCGTGAAAGCCGTGGTGCTGGTGCTGGGTGCAGGCGGACTGGCGACGATGTGGGAGGCCGTCTTTGCCGACGTGGGCGTGGCGCTGCTGGCGATCCTGAACGCCGTACGGATTCAGCGGATGAAGTTCTAACCGCCACACTCGGGCCCCTATGCTGACGCCGATGGGGTGGTGGCTAACTCGCAACCACCACGAAAGCCGTAACTTTCAGGTCTACACCTCAACTTCCTGCTCCTTTTCCTTCGTGCATTTTCCCTTCGGTTCTCTCGTGCTGGCTGGCGCCTTCGTGTTGTTTTCGGGCTGCAAAAAGGTGTGCGACACCGACGACCTGCCCCGGTACCCCTTGACATCCAGCTTGCGCGACTGGTCCGCGCCGTACCCGAAAGACGCCGTGCTGCGGTTTCGGAACGCCAGCACCGGCTACGTGCGCAGCTACCGCGTGGCCAAAGTCGAGAACGAAACGCCGGGCATTCATTTCGGCGCGGACCCGTGCCCCCAACATTACCGCGAGTACACGTCGCACGTGTTGGAACGGAGCGATTCGACGGGCGGCAGGGAAAACAAGTCGATGCGATTCGACGTGTTTGCCGCCACCAACACCACGCGCTTACAGGCGTCGTTCGCCATCGGCTCTAGCTCGTTTCCTCTGCCTTTTGAGGAGCTTGAAAACGGTACCCTGGTGCTCCCTTCCGCCACCTTCGCGGGCCGGACGTACCCGGCGGTGGTAGGCAGTACGTTCGGCGGCGGCGACGTCGCTTTTTCGGGGGGCGGCGTGACCCTCACCGCGTACCTGACGAAAGCCGAGGGCCTCATTCGGTTTGAGGAACGCAGCGGCACCGTCTGGGACCGGGTTTTATAGCCTGCCATCGGTATCAAGTAAGGCGTGCCCCGCACCGAACCGTTTACTTAGGATTCTCTCGCCCCGCAACTTCCCGTCAATGGTGGAGCCGCGCTGCTGACCCACCGTGCGGGTGCACCGAATGAAGTTCTATCTGGTCATCGGGGGGAGTGCCTGACCCCTGCCAGCTCCCCGGCGCCGTATCTTCGGAACACCATCCGCACCCGATGCGCCTCCCTCACCCCCTCCTGCGTCGCCTGCTGACCCTGTTACTGGGGCTGTTGTACCTAGGCGGCGCGTGCGAGCTGGACCGGGAAGAAACCCGCCGGAACTTCGCCAACGAGTGCCACGAGGGCGTACTGCCCACGGCCGCCGGGGAGGTGGCTCCGGTTGTTGCCGTTCGGTCGCGGCCGCGTAGGGCGGCCGGAGGGCCAGGGCCGGGCCGGCGAAATGTGTGGCCGGACCTAGCCATAGAGCAGGCGCGACGGGGCTGGCCGCCCGCCCCGGCTGAACCGCCGCCCCCGCTCCGGCGCTGGTTGCGCTGCGTCGTCATCCAAGTCTGATTCGCGGATTTTCTCCGTCGATGCCCGCCCCTGACCGGGGTGGGCTTGTCCGGTTTTCCCGTACCCTGTCGCGAATCAGTATGACCAAATTTTTCTGGCTCCTGCCGCTCCTGCTGAGCGGCGGGGCCGCGCTGGCCCAATCTACCCTTTCCGTCGTCGTGCGCGACGAACGAACCAACGAGCTGCTGCCCGGCGCGTCGGTGGCGCTGCCCGCCCTGCAAACCGGCGCCACCACCGACGCGGCGGGCCGTGCCGACGTACCCAACGTGCCCGCCGGGCCGCAAACCGTCACCGTGTCGAGCCTCGGCTACCGCGCACAAACCCTCACCCTGACGTTCCCGCTGGCTTCGGCCGACCCCGTGCCGGTGCTGCTCGAACCCACCGCCACCGAGCTGCAAGGCGTAGTGATCGAAGCCACCCGCACCAACTCGCGCATCGAGGATGCGCCGGAGCGCATCGAAGTTATCGGGGCCGAAGAGCTGGACGAAAAAGCGGGTATGAAGCCGGCCAACATCGCCATGCTGCTCACCGAAGCGTCGGGGATTCAGCCGCAGTTTACCTCGGCCACGTCGGGCAGCGTGGCCTTTCGGATTCAGGGGCTCGACGGGCGCTACACCCAGATTCTGCGCGACGGCTTCCCGCTCTACGGCGGTTTTTCGCAGGGTCTGAGCTTGGTGCAGATTCCGCCGCTGGACTTGCGGCAGGTCGAAATCATCAAGGGCGCGTCGTCGGCGCTCTACGGCGGCGACGCCATTGCCGGCCTGGTGAACCTGGTGACGAAGACGCCCACTGAAACGCCTACCATCAGCTTACTGCTCAACCAGACCCACAAGGGCGGACGCGACCTGACGGCGTTTTACCAGGGCCGCGCCGACCGCCTGGGCCTCACGCTGCTCGCCACCCAGAACACCCAGCAGGCGCGCGACGTGAACGGCGACGGGTTCACGGACCTGCCGCAGGTGCAGGCCAGTACCGTCAATCCGCGCCTCTACTATTACCTCAACGACTCGACCACCGTGTACGCGGGTGTCACGGCCACCGTGGAAACCCGCGCCGGGGGCGACCTCGAAGCCCTCGACAACCCGCTCAACGCCACCCACCGCTACGTGGAGCGCAACCGCTCGCAACGCTACAACACCCAATTCAAGGCCGATACGCGCCTACGCGGCGGGCGGGTGCTGACCCTGAAAAACAGCGTCAGCGCGTTTCGGCGGGCGCTGGTGGCAGGCGATACGGCCTTCGCCGGGCGGCAGCTTTCCACGTACTCGGAAGCCTCGATCCTGCTGCCCGCCGGCCGCCACCGCGCCGTGCTGGGGGCCACGGTGCTCACCGATGACTTTCGCGAAACCACTGCCACCCGCACTGCCCCGGCGCGCGACTATCAGTACCAGACCTTCGGCGCCTTCGGGCAGGACGACTGGCACCTGACCGACCGCCTGACCGTGCAGGCCGGCCTGCGCGCCGATTATCAACGGCCCTACGGCTGGTTCGTGCTGCCGCGCTTCTCGGCGCTCTGCAAGGCGGCCGACTGGCTGACGCTGCGCGCAGGCGGTGGCTTCGGCTACTGTAGGGGGTAGAACAAAAAGTAGTAAGAAATAAGAGGAAAAAAAAGGCCGAAAAACGACCAATGCCCCTGTAAAACAGAGCAATAGGCCACCTGAATACGGCCACCGCTTGCGGAAAACAAAATGTCGGTTGCTCCCAGTTACTACCAGAATAGGTGAACGCGCCCCGCCTATTGGTGGCTCAAATGACCACCAAAGGTTTGCCCGCCCGCCCCAGTGGTCAATTTGCGAGCATTTCGGGGGCGTTTTCGGCTGGTGGTACGGTGAAGTCATCAATCAGCCCGTGTTCGTCGTAGGGCTTCATTCCTTGCAGAAACTCCCGTAAGGCAGCCACCAGCTTGTGTAGCCGTTCGGCGTGGGGGGTGATAGTGTCTAGTTCAGCTAGTGCGGCTTCGCGGAAGGTGCTAAACGTCTCAAAAACAGACGTTACAGGGGCGCCCAGGCTGATTAGCTGATAGTCCGTTTTGAAGTGAGGTACTAAGTACTCCTCAGCTACGCCCGCGCTGATTTGGAGTAGGTAGGCCAGCTCCTCACCTTCGTCTTTGAGGCGGCCCAGGGCGGGGTTTTCGGCGTCTAGCTGGGCGTCTAGCCGCTTGTGGAACTGCCGCACCCGGCGCTGCCGTGCCTGGCGTTCGCGCTCCCACTGGGCGGGGTCTTCGGCTTCATCTCCGATTATTGGGGTGGCGCCCCGATACCATACGCCCTCAGTTTTGCGCGTACTTTCCTCCACAGCCTCTTTTTGTCCCTTTTCGGCCCCAGCGCCCCCGCTAGGGCCGTTTTTGCCTTGCGGGGGGTGCGCCGACATTTTGTTTACCCCCCGCAAACTTTCCGCATCAACCCCCCGCAACGGCCTTGAACCCGGATTGAACATTTCCCCGGTTCCGGTCAGCAACCAAAGAGCGTTGACGCTTGGGAAAGTACTAATAATCTTTGACGCCAAATCAACCCTGAATGTATCCTTGCCTAGCGCAACCTGTGATACCAGCGCGCTAGAAGTGCCGATACGCTTTGCAAATTGGTTTTGAGATAGCCCAAGCTCCTTAATAAGGGCTGTAATTCGACCTGAAATGCCTTCGCTCTTTGGTGGCAATTTATCTGCGTTCATTTGCATTGTATCAAAGTGCGTTTGTAGCTTTGTGGCGCACCTTGCAAATGTAGGGGCCGCAAACAATGATTAGCACTAAGCAAGTCCGCGTTGCCCTGGCCGATGGGCAGGTGTTTGAAGTGAGCCGCGAAGACATAAAGAGCCTACTACCTTACGGGGCACTGGCCCGCATCAGCAAGGCCGCCGCCGTGGAGCGCGCCACGGTCAGCGATTGGTTTAAGGGCAAGTTCAACAGCCGCCGCGTGGAGGCTGCCGCCGTGGTGGTGTACGCTGAAGAGCTGACCCGCTTACAGCAGATGCGCAATGCGCTGACGGCTGCCCTGACCCCTGCAACCGCACAACAGTAGCCGCGCCGATGCAAGCCGCTGGGCTACTAGAACGCGACGGCCACCTATGGGTGAGTGGAGCAAGGCTGACGGCCGCCGGAATCGGCGACCGCGCTATTGCCTGCTGGTGGGAGCGCAAGCGACCCGTAGTGCGGTGCTACGTGGGGCGGGCGTTGTACGTACGCTTGGACACGGTGCCGGCAAGGTCGCGCGCCCTATTGCCCCCGGCTGAAGAGTTGCGCGCTGTGCTGCTGGCCGCAGTAGCCACCCAGCAAGCCACGGACGGCGCCGCGCTGCTAGCCGTGCTGGTGAAGGCCCGCGACAAAGACGCCACCGAGTACCGCGCCGCCTACGCCGACACGTTCGGCCCCGTTAACGGCTGGCCCGTGGCCCAGCGCCGCGCCGTGTGGGCGCGGCTGCTGGCGTTGTGGGGCGCGGGCGCCGCCCCGGCCGCACTGTGGCAGGCCCACACCGCGCTGGGGCAGGGCAAAGCGTACAAGGTGCTCGACACGTTCCGCCGCGCCCTGAAAGACGCCCGCGCCGCCTGGCGCGCGGGCAACCCCGATGCCTTTGTGCTGCACGGCAACCTGGGCAACGCCCACGCCGCGCTAGATCACCAGACCCTGCACGAATACCTGTTGCGCGGGCTGTGGAGTTCGGGGCTGGCCCTGGGCAAGACGGCCGCCGCGCGTCACCTGGCCGCCGTGTGCCAGCAACTGAGCGAAGCCAAAAGCGAAGCCACCGGGCAGCCCGTGGTCATTGCGCCGCCGTCGGATAGTTGGGTAAAGACCTACCTGAACCGCGCCGACGTGCGCACCGACACCGACGCCCACCGTTACGGGGCCGACTACGCCGCGCGCCACCTGCCGTATATGCCGATGCGCCCGGCGCTGTACGCTAACGACCAATGGCAGATTGACGGCTGGAATGTGCCGTTTTACCACCGCGCCGAAGGGGGCGGCCTGAGCCGGTTGGTAGTGGTGGTGGTGATGGACGTGTATAGCCGCCGCCTGCTGGGCTACGCCTTCGCTGACCGCGAAAACGGCGCCGTGATTCTGGCCGCTCTACGGAAGGCAATCGAAACGGCCGGGGCGTTGCCGTCGCTGATTGTGAGCGACAAACACAGCTTCAACAAAACGCCCGAAGCGGCTTACCTAAAACAGCAGCTCCTACCCTGGGGCTGCGATTGGACGGTAAGCACTAACCCAAAAGCCAAATCGGTACTGGAACGCTTTTTCGGCCAGTTTGAGCAACGGTACTGCCTTACGGTACCCGGTTTCGTGGGCGCTGGCCCGGCTGACCGCCGCCCCACGGCCCGCCTGAAACCCGAACGCCACCTGGAGCAAATGCGCGCCGCCCACGTGTACGAACGCGGCGCCGCGCTACTGATGGCCGCAAACCTGCTGGCCCAGTACAACGCCGACCCGCTGCCGGGCCGCGACGCTTCGCCTACGGCACTGTACGAGGCCGGTGCCCAGCCCGGTCTGCGGGCTGTGGGGCAGGAGGAAGTGATGCGCCTGTTTTGGAAAACGCGCCCGGTGAAGGTGGCGCGGGGTGGCATTACGCTGCAACGCGAGGCGGCGCGCTACTACTTCCCCTTCACCGACCCCGCAACCCTACGCGAGTGGCAGGGCCGGGAAGTGCTGGTGCGCTATGATGAGGATTACGAACAAATCCTGGTGCTGTGCCCCGACACCGAAAAGACGGTGGCGCTGCTGTTCCGCCCCGACCGCACCAACGCCGTGCCCGCCCACCAGACGGGCGCCGACCACAGCCGCCGCGCCCACAAAGGCCACTTTGAGCGGCAAGTAAAGGAAACAGGTGCCGCTACCCACCGCCGCCTGGCTGAAGCCGTGGAAGCTGAACATGGCGCCCTGCCTTACGAGCTGGTGGCGGGCGTGATGGGCGTACCCAAAGCCCAGGCCGCTGATGCGCGGGTGGCTTATGAGGTGGCCCAGGTAGCCCGCGCCCACGGCGTTGACCCGACCACCACCACGGCCCCGCGCCCGCTGAAAGTGATACCGGCCGACTTCGCGCCCAGCAGTCACACCGACGCCACCACTAACGGCCGCGACCCGCGCCGCCCCTACGCGGCCCAGGGCAGCCACAAGCGCCTGGTACCCTACGACCCCTACGCCGACGAACCCCGCGCCGACCTGGCCCCCTGAAAGCAAGCGAGCCGGGGCGCGCCAACGCCCCGGCCCTCAAAACGCCAACAAAACCCGATTAAACATCACTTCAACGGTCATTGACAATGACAAACGTACCCCAAAAAACGGACATCCGCACCGCCGTTACCGCCTACTGTACGGCGCGCGGCTTGAGTAAAAGTGAGCTGGCGACCCGCTTGGGCGTCAGCAGCGCCACCCTGGGCAACATTGAGGCCGGGCGCTGGGACAGCATTTCGGAAGCAATGTGGCTGCGTGTGTGGGCGGGCGTGAAGCCCCACCAGCGCGGCCGGGTGCTGATCGAAACCGACAACCTGCGCGAAGTAGTGCAGGTGTGTGAGGAAGCCCGCGAAACGGCCGCCCTGGTGGCTGTGCTGGGTGACACAGGCCTGGGCAAAACGACGGCCGCGCGTCACTACGCGGCCCGGCCGGGGGTGTACTATCTGACCTACGAAAAGACGATGCGCCCGACGCATTTTTTCGCCGCGCTGCTGCGCGAAATGGGGGTAGACTTCGTGGGCAATCTATACGCGATGGTGGAACGGGTAGCCGACGAGCTGCGCCGCCAACCCCAGCCGCTGCTGCTGATTGACGAGGCCGGCAAGCTGCCCCACGCGATGCTGCTGAACCTGCATGTGCTGCGGGATAAGCTGGCCGACGAATGCGGGATGGTGCTGCTGGGGATGCCCTATTTCCGGGATAATCTGGTGAAGGGCGTGAACCGCCAACGCGAGGGCTACGCCGAATTTTTCCGCCGCATTGAATTGTGGCACGAACTGAAACGCCCGACCCGCGCCGAAGTGGAAACCCTATGCACTGAAAGCGGCCTGACTGACCGCGAGGCGGTGAAGCGTCTGCACAAGCACCGCGACTTTGGTAACCTGCACAACGGCATCCGCCTGGAACTGAAACTGCAACTGGAAACCGTAACCGCCTAAAATCAATGCAACGCACCCACGCCCAAAACGCCCGCCTGCACCAGCTGCTGGGGGAACTCGGATTCACCGCCGACAAAGGCGCGCTGGTGAGCGCCCACACCAACGGCCGCACCGACCGCAGCTCGGAAATGACCTACGCCGAATGCGCCGGCCTGATTGGCGACCTGGAACGCGCGGCCGGCTCGGAAAGCCCGATGTACTACCCCAGCCGCCCCGCGCCCCAGCCGTCTGCACCCCGCACCACGACCCGCGAACAACTCACCCCCGAGCAAGCTGACAAGGCCAACCGAATGCGCCGCAAGGTGTTCGCCCTGGCCCGCGAAGCCGGCATGATCTGGGGCGAAACCCCGGCCGACAAGCGCATGAACGCCGCCAAGCTCGATGCCTTTTTGCTGGCCCACGGGTGCGTAAAGCAGTCCATCAACGCCTACACCCTGGCCCAGCTCCCCAAGCTGGTGACGCAGTTTCAGCAGATTGTAAAGCACAACGCCCAGGCCGAAGCCGGCCGCGCCGTGCGCGCCCTGGCCGAAGCGGCCGGGGTAGCCCCCGCTACACCTACCCGCCGCCCGCGCGCGGCCCGTCCGACCGTTCCGCCCACTTCTAACGTCCGCCCCTAGTCCGATGCGCCACCACACGACTGCCTACCCCGTGACGGCCGCCCCCGGCCTGCTGTCAGCCCTGGCTGGGCAGGTGAGCCTGACGGCCGCCGCTCAGCAGCAAGCCCAGCGTACTACGCTGGGTCAGCCTTCCTATGTTCCCCGCCCCACGCGCCCGGCCGACCCTGCCCCGGTGGCGCCGGCCGACCCGGCCGCCGATAGCTGGCAGCACAACGTGGTCGCCTTCCTGCGCTTGCTCGACACGCCGCCCAGCTTCAACCCGCTCAACACGGAACGGGCCACGCTGCTGGCCTTTCCCGTGCTGCGGGCCGGTTGGACGGACGCGGCGCCGCTACCCGCTGACCGCTACCCGTTAGCCCCCGGCCGGGGCGGGCTGTACGTGAACGAATCGTTGGTGCTGACGCTGGGCATGATTCTGCGCACGGTGGGCTACAATCGGCAGGCGCCGGTTTTATTCGACGGGAAAGGCCGGATTTTAGACGGCTTCCACCGCCTGCTGGCCTGTGCTGAATATGGTGTGCGGGCCTACTTCATTCAACTCGACTACTAAGCCCCGATGGAACGGACCCCCGACCACCGGCCCGCCCCAGCGGACCCCGTGACCGACCTGGGCGCCAAGCAAGCCCAGGCCCAGCGCCTTCAGCAGCTACTGCGCGAACTGAACCTGACGGGTGCCGACCTGGCCCGCTACCTGAACGTGACCGAAAAGACGGTTTCGGAAGCACGGCAGGGAAAGGGCGCGGGCATTGGCCCCCGGTTAGCGGAGCGCATTCGGCAGGTGTTTGGCTACCGCGAAGCCTGGCTGCGCGGGGGACAAGGGGAGCCAACCGAAGCCGCCCACTTGGCTTTAGGCCGCGCCGACGCGGTAAGCCGCTGGCTGACGGAAGCGACCATGCGCGGGGAGTCCCGGCCGGGGCAGGTGCGCGAAGTGGCCCTGGTGCTGGTGACGCGCTTTGCCAGCCAACGCGCCGAACTAAGACCTGCTCAGGTACGCGCACTCACCACCCAGGTCGGCTTGCTGCTTGACCACCTGGGGGCGCTGCTGCTTGACCCGCAAAAAGTCTTGCCCGACTAGCCGCCCCCGCCCTGTGCTACCCGCCCGCTTCGGTTTCGTGCCGAAGCGGGCGGGCGCGTTTTCGGGCCAACCCATTTAGAACCCCTTTAAGCCGCGCTGTGGCGCACGTTCGGGGAGGGCGGCAACGGTCGGCGCACGGCCGGCCGCGTCCCTGGCTGTAGGGGCTGCCCAGCGGCGGGGCCGTAAACGACAAAAGCCCGCACCAAAGGCGCGGGCTTTTGTCCAATAATTAAATTTTCAAAAAAACACGGTGTCAGTTAGGGGTGCGGGGGCGGACGGCCCCGGTAGGCTGGGTTCATCCGCGCTAGCCTTTTGTGCCCCCGTACTGAGCGTCAAACATCTGCTGGTAGCGGGCTGGGGCGTGCTTGCGGATGGCCGCCAAGCCTTCGGGATCTTTTTTCTCCCAGTCCCGCATAGACCAGCTTTGCCGGTCAGCCGCGCTCAGTCGGGCCGCCGTCACCGCGTCCGGAGCACCGGCCGCTAGGGCAGCAGGGGTAGCCAGATTTAAGCCCTTTGGCTCAGCGCCGTACTGGGTCAGGAACAGCTGCCGATACACGTTCGGGTGCTGGTCTTTGAGCGCCAACAGCCCTTTAGCGTCTTTTTTCTCCCAGTCCCGCATGGACCAGCTGAGGCGGGCAGCGGGGCGCGGGTCAGTGCCCAGGGCGGGGCCGTTGGTAGGGGCGTCCAAGGTGTGGGCGAACGTGCGGGGCGGGCCTAACATGGCATCTAAATGGGCTTCGGTATCGGCGTTGAGGGCTACGTGTAAGGCGCCCCGGATATTAGACATTAGGTAGAGAGAAAAAAGGTGCTTCCGCGAAAGTGCGGGCCGAAAGGTACGCACAATGCTAAGATAATTAGCAAAGCGGTCGTACCTTGCCAGCCCTTTCCACTCTGTCTTTTCTCTCTCCGGTGGCCCGTAATGCAGCCCTAGCCCAGAGTCGCGACGACCAATTGCGGCAAGATTACGCCCAGCTCAAAGCCCAAACCTTCCCGCTCAAGTGGCGCGGGCAGGCGTTCAACATTCAGCTCAAGCCGGAACAGGTGCACCAGCTGCTGGGGGCAAAATACCACCTCTCCGTGCGACGGATTGAGGACCTTTTATACCCGCTTTCCCCCGTGCCAAAATCAGGTAAAACGGCGACTATTGTGGCCCCTTCCGGCGCCCGCGTTATCACCTGACGCCCTGGTAAAGCCCGAATCAAAGCCCCTTTTTTCGGTGCTTTATGCCCCTGAAAAGGGGCTTTGATTGGCGCTTTATTCCCCCTGCCCGGTGGGCTTTCTTTCGTTCCATTCCCCTTTTTTTCTTTCTCCAATGGCCCTGCCACAACTGCTTTTCTTCGATCAAAACGGCTTCGATATCCAAGTTGCCGCCATTACGGCCTACACGGTGCGGCTGCAAGCCGTAGTGGGCATGTTCAATAGCCTGAATGCGCCGATTGCGCTTACGTCGGCCGACCTGCCCCGCTTCAGCCCCAGCCAGATTCGCGCGCTGGTGTTTGATAAGTTTTTCAACGCGACGCCCCCAGTGGTGTCCGGGGTGCCGCTTAGCCGCGAAAAGCTGCAAGCGATGATGGAGTACCCGGCTGGAACGGACGAACTGGTGGCAGCCGTGGCGGACCTGCACACGGTGCCTTATGCTAACGCGCCCACCCCGCATCTGATTGACGGGTACGTGCTGACGGGTAGCGTTGTCTCTTACTCAGCCGCGAAGCTGGCGGCTCTGGAGGAAGGGTTTAAAACGTATGCCCGCACTCAGAAGCAAGCCGACTTCTGGAACGCGCTGCAAACTGCTGCCACGGCGCTCAATACGCTGGCCGACCAATACTATACGGGTAGTGGTTGCTCTGTAAGAGATGAGCTGGTGGGCAAGTTCTTCGAGTACACGGGGAACATGCCGGGTAAGGTCAAAATAAAGCACCACCCTATTACTCAGTTAGTCGGGTAGTGCTAGGCAGGCGGCGCGGCTCACCGCCCGCGCTGCCTGCCTAGTGCGCCGTGCTGTTTCCGTCTCCCGTCGTTCCCTTTTCGCCTGGTTGCCATGAAGAATTATGAGTGGATATTAAAGATTATTGACCAAGCCAGCGGCCCGCTGGGCAAGATCGTTGGTTCGTCGGGGGCAGCGGCTACCGCGCTGGAAAAGACCAGCAGCGGCGCGCAAGGGCTGTTCTTTAAGCTCAGCAACCTAGCCCACACCACCACCATCGTTACGGGCCTGAACGCGGCGATTGGTGGGCTGGCCCAGCCCGCCGTGGCGTTTGAATCCGCCGCCGCCGATGTCAAGGCGATAACCGGCGCCACGGCCCAGCAAATGGCGTTGATGGAACGGGCCGCAAAGGGGGTTTCCCTGGAAATGGGCGGTGCAGCGGCGGGCCACCTGACCACCTACAAAACCCTGCTCAGTGAGCTGGGGCCGAAGCTGGCTCAGCAGCCCGCCGCGCTCACCAGCATGGGCCGGTCAGTCGCTATCCTGAGCAAGTCCATGGGGGGCGATACGGTGGGCGCGGTGTCGGCGCTCACCACCGGCCTGCAACAGTTTCGGGTGAACCTGACCAACCCCACCAGTGCGGCCCAGGCCATGACGTTTCAAATGAACGTTCTGGCAGCGGCGGCGAACGCGGGCGCGGCCGAAGTGCCCCAGATTGCTGCTGCCTTGAAAGTGGCGGGCGTATCAGCCAGCGGTGCGCGGGTGAGCTTCGTGGAAACGAACGCGGCGATTCAGGTGCTGGCCCAGGGCGGCATCAAAGGGGCCGAAGCGGGCACGGCCCTGCGGAACGTGCTGGCGAAGCTGGGCGAAGGGCGGTTCCTGCCGAAGGACGTGCAGGACGGCCTGAAAGCGGCCGGGGTCGATATTGCCCGGCTCAGCGATAAGACGCTACCCTTTGCCGACCGCTTGCGCGCGCTAAGTCGGATTCAGGGTGACACGGCGTTGGTGACGAAGATGTTTGGCGCGGAAAACCAAAACGCGGCAGCGGTGCTGTTGCGGGGCATTCCAGACCTACAAGGCTACGAACGCGCCATTACGGGCACCAACGCGGCCGTAGACGCGGCGGGCATTCTGATGAATACCCACGCGAGCCGGTCGGAACGGATGCGCGCCCAGTGGGAAGCCGGGGCAATGGCGGCCTGGAAGTACGTAGAGCCCTACGGCCCGATGATTCAGGGCGCGAGCCACATGGGGCTGCTGCTCACCCAGCTCAGCCCCGTGGTGGCGTTGGCGGGCGCTGGCCTGGCAACTGCTGCCACGCGCACCTGGGGCTTTGTGGCAGCCCAACAGGGCGGGCTGGTGTCGGCGCTTCGCTTCGCGGGCGGGCTGGCCGTGGCCGGGGTGCAGGGCGTTGGCACCTTTACGCTTCGCATTGCCCAGGCCGTGCTGGGGCTGGGTACGTTCGGGGCCACGGTGCGGCTGCAAGCGGCCTTGGCCCTGGGCGCGTTGCAGGCGCGGCTGGCGAGCTTCAGCTTTCAGAGCTTCGTGAGCGGACTGTGGGCCAGCAGCGGCGCGGCGCTTCGGGCGGGCGCGGCCTGGCTGTGGGCCGGGGTGACGGGACTGCCGGCAATGGTGGCCGGCTTTGCCCGCGCCACCATTGCCCAGTGGGCGCTGAACACGGCCATGAGTGCCAACCCTATCGGCGCGATTGTGCTCGGGATTATGGCACTGGGCACGGCCGTTTACCTGGTGATAAAGCACTGGGATACGGTCAAAGGCTGGCTGGTGAATCTGGGCAAGTTCGTGCTGAAATTCAACCCCTTTGCCCTGCTATTGGAAGGCGCAAAGGCGCTGTTTCCGGGCTTTGACGGCTGGCTGAACACGTTCTGGCAGAAGATCAGCGGGTTCCTGCGCACGATGCTGGGCGGTATCAAATCCATCTGGGATAAGGTGGCGCCGTACCTGGGAGTCGGCACGATGAAGCTGCCCAACCTGACGGCCGGCCTATTAGCCGGTAGTGAGGGCGCCGGGAACGGAATGGGAAGCGGCGGGCCGAATGCAGGGCGGGCAGACTTAAATGCCGCCGTGCGCGGAGGATTGGAAGGGGTGAGCGGCGGCGGCACCAAGCAAACTACTTTCAACATTCATATCGCCAAGTTTCAGGACAAAACCGAAATCCACACCACGACCCTTCAGGGTGGGGTGAATGATGCTCTTGAAATCCTGGAAGAAGGCTTTTTGCGAATGCTGAACGGGGTGCAGCAGCTGGCCCCGGTTCACTAACACCTTACCGCCCCGGCCGGTCCCCAGGGGCCGGCCGGGTGCATTTTCTACCTATCTGATGCACGAAGTACTGCCCTTCATTATTGCCATTAAAGGGCGCCCCGGCCTCTACCAGCTGGTGAAGCCGGTGGGCGCGGGTGTTCTGGTAGAACGCCTAGGCGAACGCGCGCCCCGGTTCGTGATTGCCAAGCAGCAGCCGGTGACGCCATTAGACACAGTGACGCTGCCCGTAGCCGGTGGGGGCGTGATGCTCCTAGCGGACGTACTGGCTGCGCTCTATGCTCAGCACGGCCCCCAGCTGCCCGTGGGTGCCACCGCTGCCCCGGCTGAGCTGCGGGCACTGCTGTGCGCGGCCGTGCCGACCTGCGACCCCGAACGGGTATTGCTGGGGGCGTTGCAGAAGCTGGTGAGCTGGTACCCGTTGCTGGCTGACTACCTGGTGCAGACCCAGCCCCCTCTATCCCCTAAGCAGCCCCAGTAGCGGACGTAGAAGCTGCCTTACCTTAGGGGCCAAACCTACAGCGATGGATTTAGCCCTTACCCCAGAAGTCGAAGCGCATATGGAAGCGGCAGTGTATGCTGCTTACAATCCGGATTCGCCGGATGCCTTTTACCAACTTTCCCCAGCGTACTTACAAGCGTACTACCGCCGTGCCTACTTCGCGCTAAGGAATAGCGTCTGCGATGCGAACGCGGGCGAGATTCAACAGCTAGCCCATTCAATTTGGCAGGCACTGCGACCATACGCCCGTAAAGCCGGCAATGAGGCGCGCTTAGCAAATGTGATAGTAACGGAATGGCGCGGCCCTGGGCCAGACGGCCCGGCGCTGACCATTTACCTACCGGCTGATAACTTCCTGAAGCTACCCAGTGGGGTAGTAGCTTCTTACTTGCTAAACGTCAAAGCAGAAAGGTCTGAGTTTTCACCAGACGGTGAGCTAGTAGATGCAGTAAAGCTGTCGCCGGGCTTTCCCAAACAGGAAGCGACCCGTTTAGGCATGAAATGCTTAGTAGCGTCTTAGATCAGCAGCTGGTAAAGGGCTGCTGGGGGCGTTAGGCTACTAGGAAAAGTGCAAGCCTGCCCAGTCAGTGAATAAAGGCCGTTGAATAGCCTTTTAAACGATAAATGACCGCTGTTCAAGTGGTGGGCTGACCGACATTTTGTTTTGCCGGCCGTGACATTTTGTTTTGCCGACTACACTACCGTGGCTCTTCCCTCCTTGTGTTCGGTCGTTTTGCTCATTGTGTAAACCAACCGCGGTTTACACGCTGGTTTACACAAACGTAAGAAAGGAAGAGATAACGGCAATCACCGCCAATGAGTGAAACCGCCTTAACGATGCCGTAAGGCGGTTTTTGATAAGCAACAATAAGTCTCAAACACCTACCATCCCCTGCTTCCCAAGCTGAGGGTCGCGAGTTCGAATCTCGTTTCCCGCTCGTTTAGAATCAGCCACCTCGCCGCAAGGCGGGGTGGCTGATTTGTTTTTGGTGCCTACGACGGTGCTTACAAGTGTCGCGCATGTGAGCCTAAAAATTATTCCCCGTTGGCTACTTACCGCTTTAGGCGGCAACTGCTTCGACTAATTTAGCCGGCTGACGGCTGGTTGAGGTGGTTGGCGTACTTTCAGGTTTAATTCAAATCGCAGCAGCTACGATGGCCGCCAAAGAAGCGCAGGCGCGCATCAGAATCAACAAGTTGCTGGAAGAAGCCGGCTGGCGCTTCTTCGATGGGCCGATGGGTCGGGCCAACATCGCGCTGGAACACGGGACGAAGCTGACCCGCGCGGCGTTGGATGCCTTCGGCAACGACTTTGAGCACGTTGGGCACGAAGGGCGCGGCTACGTCGATTTTCTGCTGCTCGACGAACGAGGCGCGCCGCTGGTGGTACTCGAAGCCAAGGCTGGGCACAAAGACCCCCTAATTGGGAAGGAGCAGGCGCGCACCTACGCCCAAAGCCTGCATTGCCGGTTCGTGCTGCTCTCGAACGGGACGCTGCATTATTTCTGGGATTTGACCCAAGGCAATCCGACCGTTATTGGCTCTTTCCCGACGCCGGTTTCCATCGGCGCTTACGGGCAGTTTCAGCCTAGCCCGGCGAAGCTGACGGCGGCAACAATCGGGGCCAATTACATCGCGCAGTCGCAACGGCCCGACTTCGACCAGGAAGCGGGGTACACCGTAGCGGCCGAGCGACCGGCTTTTCTCGAAAAGCACGGCCTACGCCTGCTGCGCCCGTACCAGGTACAGGCCGTCCACCGGCTGCAGGCGGTGGTGCGCGACGAGCAGAAGACGCGTTTTCTGTTCGAGATGGCGACCGGCACCGGCAAGACCCTCACGGCCGCCGCCGTCATCAAGCTGTTTTTGCAAACGGGCAACGCGCGCCGGGTGCTGTTTCTGGTGGATCGGCTGGAGTTGGAAGAGCAGGCGCGCAAGGATTTTGAGCGCTACCTCAAGCTCGACTACCAAACGGTGGTTTACAAGGAAAAGCGCGACGACTGGCGTCAGGCCGACATTGTAGTCACGACGGTGCAGTCGCTGCTGTTCAACGGGGCGTACCGGCGGCGCTTCTCCCCCACCGATTTCGATCTGGTGATTTCCGACGAAGCCCACCGCTCCATCGGCGGCAACGCGCGGGCCGTGTTCGAGTACTTCGTGGGCTATAAGCTGGGGCTGACGGCCACGCCGAAAGACTACCTGCACCGGGTTGACCGGGCCGACCTGTCGGACCGCGACCCGCGCCAGATGGAGCGCAGGTTGCTGCTCGATACGTACCGCACGTTCGGGTGCGAGTCGGGGCAGCCCACGTTTCGGTACTCGTTGCTCGATGGGGTGCGCGATCAAGTACTGGTCAATCCGCTGGTGGTGGACGCCCGCACCGACATCACCACCGAGCTGCTCTCCGAAGCAGGCTACGCCGGGCTGGTGCCGGCCGCCGAAGCGGAAGACGCCGACGGCGAAGAGGTCGAAGCCGAAGCCACCTTCCGGCAGCGCGATTTCGAGAAGAAGTTTTTTTCGGAGGCCACCAATTGGCTGTTCGTGCAAACGCTGCTCGATAAGGCCCTGCTCGACCCCGTGAGCGGCGAAATGGGCAAGACCATCGTCTTCGCCGTGAGTCAGCACCACGCCGGCAAGCTCACGCAGTTGCTCAATGCGGCGGCCGACGCGCGCTGGCCCGGCCGCTACCAGTCCGATTTCGCGGTGCAGGTGACGTCGCTGGTGCCCGCGGCGCAGCAGTTCACTATCAACTTCCGCAACAATAACCTGCTCGGCAAGGGCAACTTCTCGCCCGACTATGCCACCAGCAAAGCCCGCGTGTGCGTGACCGTGGGGATGATGACCACCGGCTACGACTGCCCCGACCTGCTCAATCTGGCGCTGATGCGGCCAGTGTTCTCGCCCTCCGATTTCGTGCAGATCAAGGGGCGCGGCACCCGGCGGCACAGCTTTCTGACGGAGCTGCAAGACGTTCGCCTCAAAGAAGAGCTGACCGAGACGCGCGGCGCCGACGCCTTCCAGAAGCAGCGCTTCAAGCTCTTCGACTTCTTCGCCACCTGCGAGTACTTCGAGGAACACTTCGACTACGACGAGATAGCGCACCTGCCGCGCCCCGGCGCGGGCACCAGCACCGGCGGCGACGGGCCACCTGCCACCCGCACCGACTTCTACGAGCACGCCGGCCCCGACCAGATGGCCACGATGCAGGAAGAAGCCATCGGGCTGGAGGGAATGAAGATCGACCGCAAGCTTTTCGAGCGGTTCGAGACGAAAGTGCAGGCCGACGACGCGATCCGGCTGGCGGTGGAAGCCGGCTCCTGGGATGCGGCCAGCGACCGCCTGCTGCGCGAGTTCTTCAACAAGCCCACCGAGTTCGTGACGCTCGACAAGCTGCGCCGGGCCGTGGGGCTGGACCGCCGCCTGACCGTGCGCGAATTCCTCGAAAAAGCCTTCGGTTACATCGACCACTTTCCGCTGCGCGAAGAGCTGCTCGATGATGCCTTCGCCGAGTTCATCACCACCTTCCAGCCCCCCGAAACCACCGCGCTCGAAGCGATGCGCTACTTCTTCAGCGCCTACATCACCGACGGCCAGTTGCGCGACATTCTCAGCCGCCGCGAGCTGACGACGCTCAACACCAACCCCGGCTTCACGATGGCCGACTACAAGGCCGTGCCGCCCACGTGGCGCACCCTCATCCCGGAGTACGTGAAGGATTACGTGCCCCTCAACCGCTTTCTGTAACCGCGCCGGCCGATTTCATTCGTAGCGTCCTCCCGGCTGGCGAGGACGCCAATAGGCGTCCCTACATTCACGCCTTCTCCAGCCGATTTCATTCGTAGGCGTCCTCCCGGCTGGCGAGGACGCCAATAGGCGTCCCTACATTCACGCCTTCTCCAGTCTCCCCGTTATGCTCGATTCCGAAACCAAGCGCCGCATCGATGCCTGCCGCGATATTCTGGTGGGCAAGGTGCCCGACCCCAAGTCGCAGGTCGAACAGATCACCCTCGCCCTCATCTATAAATTTATGGATGATATGGACGCTGAGGCCGAAGAGCTGGGCGGCAAGCGGGCCTTTTTCGCGGGGCCGTACGCGCAGTACGCGTGGCGCCAATTGTTGCTGCCAGGCATAGGCGGCCAGAAAATGCTGAACCTCTACGCCGAGGCGCTCGACAAGCTCGACCAGAACCCTGGCATTCCGGGGCTGTTCCGCGACATTTTCAAGAACGCCTACCTCCCCTACCGCGACCCCGAAACCCTGCGCGCGTTCCTGCGCCAGATCGATGGCTTTAGCTATGACCACTCCGAGCGCCTCGGCGATGCCTTCGAGTACCTGCTGCAGGTGCTCGGCTCGCAGGGCGACGCCGGGCAGTTCCGCACCCCGCGCCACATCATCGACTTTATGGTGGCCGTGGTAGACCCGCACAAGAGCGAGCGCATCCTCGACCCCGCCTGCGGCACGGCGGGCTTTCTGATCTCGGCCTACAAGCACATCCTGCACGCCAATAAAAAAACCCGCCCCGGCGACCAACTCAAAACCGCCGAGCAAAAGACGCTCATCGCCAACTTCTCCGGCTATGACATCTCGCCCGATATGGTGCGGCTCTCGCGGGTGAACCTGTACCTGCACGGCTTCCCCGACCCGCACATCTTCGAGTACGACACCCTCACGAGCGAAGAACGCTGGCAGGACCGCTACGACGTGATCCTGGCGAACCCGCCGTTTATGTCGCCGAAGGGTGGCATCCGGCCGCACAAGCGGTTTTCGGTGCCCTCGAACCGCTCGGAGGTGCTGTTTCTCGATTACATCTACGACCACCTCACCACCCACGGCCGCGCCGCCGTGGTGGTGCCGGAGGGCGTCATCTTCCAGAGCGGCACGGCGTACAAGACACTCCGCAAGCTGCTGGTGGAGAAGGCGCTGGTGGCGGTGGTAAGCTTGCCGGCGGGGGTGTTCAACCCCTACAGCGGCGTCAAGACCTCCATTCTGTTCCTTGACCGCGACCGTGCCGCCCGCACCGATTCGGTCGCGTTCGTCAAAATCACCAATGACGGCTACGCCCTCAATGCCCAGCGCCGCGAAGGTGGCCCCAACGACCTGCCCGCCGCCCAACAGCAGCTCAAAGCCTACTTCAAGACCCTCGATGCCGGCAAGCTGCCGCTGGATACCGCCGCGCCCAACTTCCAGCTCGTGGCGAAAACGGCGATTGGGGAAAACGGGGAGTGGAACCTGAGCGGAGAGCGGTATGGATTGAGTAAAGTCGTGTCGTTCGAGTATCCAATGGTAGAGATTGGCGACGTAGTTGAAATATTAGACCGTTATCGAAGACCAATAACTTCGCACGATCGAGTTGCAGGGCCATACCCTTACTATGGAGCAACAGGAATCGTTGATCACGTGTCTGAATACTTATTTGATGAGCCTTTGGTGCTCGTTGGTGAAGATGGCGCAAAGTGGGGAATTGGCGACAAAACTGCCTTCGCGATCAGTGGCAAAACTTGGGTCAATAACCACGCTCACGTTTTGAGGCCGCTACGTGATCAACTTCTGGACACCTATTTCATTGAGGTCATCAATCAGATGGATTTAGCGCCTTACATCACAGGCGTAACAGTACCTAAGCTGAATCAGGAAAAGCTCCGCTCAATTGAAATCCCCCTCCCTCCGCTCGAAGTGCAGCGAGAAATCGTGGCGGAAATCGACGCCTACCAGCAGGTTATTGCCGGCGCGCGGCAGGTTCTGGAACAGTATCAGCCCCGCATTCCCATTGACCCAGCGTGGCCGGTGGTGGAGATTGGCGAAGTCACCAATCTGATTAATGGACGCGCATTCAATGCTGATGATTGGCAGCCTGCTGAGTCTGGTGGCTATCCCATAATTCGTATTCAGAACCTGAATAACGAAGCAGCTTCTTTTAACTACTATGTAGGTGAGGTAAACCCAAAACATCAGGTTGAGCCGGGCACTTTGCTATTTTCTTGGTCTGGCTCCCGTGGCACTTCCTTCGGTCCTCATATTTGGCGAAGAAATCAAACAGGAGTACTTAATCAACACATCTTTAAGGTTGAGCACGGTTCAAATTACGACCGTCTTTTTCTGTATTTTATCTTAAAGAGTGTCGTCGAAGAAGTGGAAGACAAGCTGCACGGCGGCGTTGGTCTTGTACACATTACCAAGGGTAACTTGGAAAGCATCAAAATCCCCCTCCCCCCCCTCCCCATCCAGCAAGCCATCGTCGCCGAGATTGAAGCCGAGCAGCGGCTGGTCGCCGCCAACCGCGAGCTGATCGAGCGGATGGAAGCGCGGGTACGGGCCGCCATCGGGCGGGTGTGGGGCGCGGCGGTTCCGGTGGTAGCGCCTGAAGCGGCCCCGGCCCCGCTGCGGCGCGCCGCGCCGCAGCGGGTGGCCGCCGCTGCGCGGTAATCGGGCGTCCCCGCTCCTCCCTTGCCCGGCACTTACCTGCCGGGCAAGGGAGGAGCGGGGCCAGGCCGGGCGGCCTACAGCTGCGGCGCCGGGGCGCTGCCCCCGTCGCCGCCCTTCTTGCCCTTCCGCGCGCCGCGGCGGTCGGTGAGGCGGTAGGCTTTCTTGAAGCCGCTCACGAAATCGGGGTCTTTGACGCGGCGGGTGTTGACGGCGGTTTTGAGTTCGCCGAGGACGTAGTCGTCGAGGTCGTCGAGGTCGCGGTCGAGTTTTTCGGCGGCGGTGCTGGCGGCGTTTTGGGCGGCTTTGGGCTGGCCCCGGCGGATGCCGAAGAGCGCGGCGGCGGCCTCGAAATCGGCGGTATCGGTGGTGGTGAGGTCGTATTCGGCCAGGTCGGCGGGGGGCACCCGGTCGAGGGCATCGATGGCGACCTGGGCCAGGCCGATCAGGCCGCCGGCCCCCATCCGCACCAGACGCGAATGCTGGCGGATGTTGAGTTGCGCCGCCAGGGCGCGTTGCTTACCGGCAGCCAACTCGTCGGCGGGCAGGTTGTCTTTTTCGAGCAGCCACAGGTGCAGGCTGGCGGCGACGGGCGGCAGCAGGGTAGCGAGGGTCTGCCGGGCGGTGCCTTTGTCGAGGGTAGCGCCGCGCTGGGCGCCGGTGGTGATGGGGTTGTCGCGGTCGGCGTCGGGGGGCGGGGCCGGGAGCGCGCCCTGGCGCGAGAGGTAGCCATCGACGCGTTTCTTGAGGGCGGGTACGCCCTCCCAGCGGGGTTTGGTGTCCTGAAAGAAGGTTTTCAGGTTGTCGTGCCGCTCCAACTGATTTTTGGTATCCTGATCCATCGGGCGTGAAGGGAAAAAATGGTGATTTGGCGGGAAAGATACGTCCCGGACGCAGAAAAGCAATCTTTCCGCGCCCAACAACGCCCCCCGGCACACTTACCACGAGGCGGCGGGGTTTTGCCACGTCACGGCGCTGCTTCCCCACGATCCGGCGCGGTTTCCCAACAGTACGGCGCAGTTTTACCACTCTGCGGCGGCGTTCTACCACGGCACGGAGCGGTTTTACCACGTTGCGGCGTCGTTGTACCACGGCACGGAGCGGTTTTACCACGGCACCAAATTGCATTCCCACGGCACGCGGCGGCGTTCCTACGCCCCATCGGCGGGCGGTGACGGCCCCGCCCGCCGCCCCGCAGGCACGGCCCAAAAAAACCGTCGCCCCGCCGCGATCTGCGGCGGGGCGACGGTTGGCCCGTGGCACCTGATGCCGGGCGCCGTGGCGCTGCACGGAGCCGAGCGGCCTGTTGTAGGGGCTTGCGCCCCGGCGGCGGCCTAGCCGCCCGAGCGGTCGCCCCACATGGCGGCGGCTACCACGGCCACCACGAAGCAAACGGAAATTACCAGCGAGCCGAAGAAGTCGATGGGCGCCTGCCGGAAAAGTTGCACCAGAATCAGCAGCCCCACGATGGTGGCCGTCGCGAGGACGATGGCAATGGGGAGCGTCTCCCCGCGATTTTCAGAGTGGTTGGTCATGGCCGCAAGTTAGCGCCGCGCGGCGGATGGCGGGCGCTTGGCGCCTGGGGAAACGTGGGTGTGGCCCCGCCGGGGGCGGCCAAATGCCTTAGCCCCGCGCGGGTTCCTCGGGCAGTTCGGCCGCGATCTCGGCGGCCACATCGGGCCGGCCACGCCACGGCAGAAACAGCGCTCCGAAGCCCAGCGCCGCTACGCCCGCGCCCGCCCAGAATGCCTGCCCGGCGTTCGCGACGTCGGTGCCGGCCAGGGCGCCGGCCAGGAGCGCGCCCGCGCCGATGCCCACCTCAAGGGCGAGGTACGCGGTGGCGAGCGCCCGGCCGCGCCGCTCGTCGTAGGCCCAGTCGATAGTCCAGGCGTAGAGGGTGGGCGAGTTCATCCCGCTCGCCAGTCCGAATACCACGCCCGCCGCCAGCAACGTAGCGGGGGTGTGGGCGGCGGCAATCAGCCCCATCCCCACGACGAGCAGCGCCGACGAAAACTTCAGCACCACCACGCGCCCGTAGCGGTCGGAGAGGCGACCGGCGACGAAGCGCGCGGCCAGCGACGCCAGCGTCAGCACCGTAAAAAAGGTGCCTCGGTTAGGGAGGCCCAGATGGTCGCTTACGTCCGGAATCAGCGTCACCATCACGCCGTAGGGCACCACCGTCAGCAGCATCACGAGGGCCGGGCCGAAAACGGTGGGCTCGATGATGTCGGCGGGCGCGATGCGGAGCAGGGCCGGCCGAAAGCGCTGGCGCTGGTCGGGGGGCAACGTTTCGCGCATGCGCGCCATCACGCCGACACTCAGCAGCGCGGCGATGGACGAAGCCACGAACATGGCGTTGAGGTTGAGTTGCTGCGCAATCCAGGAGCCGGCGGCCGGGCCGGCGGCCATCCCCATACTGCCCGCGATACCGAGCAGCCCGACGGCCTCGCCCCGGCGGTCGGCGGGGGTAACGTCGGCCAGAAACGCCGTGGTGCCCGTCGGCTTGAAGCCCGTGCTGAACCCGTGGAGCAGCCGCAGGGCCAAAAAAGCCGCGATGGTGCCCGCCAGCGGGTACAACAACGAACACACCACGCACACCAACGACCCCACCACCATCACTGGCACGCGCCCCACGGTATCGGCGAGCTTACCTGAAAACGGCCGGCTGATGCCCGCCGTGAGCGTGAACAGCGCAATCACCCAGCCCTTATACTCGGCCCCGCCGAGGCCCGTGATGATGCCCGGCAGCTCCGGCACCATCATATTGATAGAAGCGAAAAACAGGAACGACGACAGGCAAACGAGCCAGAATTGGGTGGAGTAGGTTTTCAGGGGAAAGGTGGGAGGGTGGAAAGGTGGGAGGGTGGGAGTTGCTGTGGGGATGTGCGGGGGCAAAGGTCGGGCTCAGGCGTACGTGTTGGTGGCGCGCACGGCAAGTACTTGCTGCACGGATGTCCAGCGGAGGTGGGGGTAGCGGGCATTGTCGAGCGAGGGGAGCTTGGCCTCGCCGCTGAGCATATCGCGCAGGTACTGCATCCCCTGCCAGGGCGGGAAAATATCGTTCGTGCCGGGCGCCACCGCGCGCACTACCTTGCTCAGGCCGTTCAGAAAGCCCACGCTGCCTACTCGGAACATCTTAAATGGCTTGCCGGTGGCAGCCGTGGCCACTTCGGCAAGCTGGCGCGGCGAGCGTACGTCGCCGGCGATGTACAAAGTGCGCGGGGTGGTGGGGTCGAGGGCGGCGGCGGCGGTGTAAGCGGCGGTGTCGTCGGTGGTGGTGAAGTCGAGCGGTTGGTCGGCGTCGCCCCAATACAAAATGCGGTGCAAGCCGAACTGCACGACGGGCGCCTGACCAGTAAGCAAATCGGCGAACATGCCGTTGAAGATGGACGTGGCGGCCACGGGCGCGCGGTCGAGCAGGACGCGGAATTCGCGGCGGAAGTCGAAGTTGCGGTTCGTGCCGGGGCGCAAACGGGTGTAGTCGGCGCAGAAATCGGAGGGGATGAAGCGCGGTACGCCCGCCGCCACCGCTGCATCGAGCAGTTGCTTCTGGGCATCGACGATGACCGGTCGCAGCCCCGACAGCGCCGACACCACGCACGCCGCGCCCGCGCAGGCACGGGCCAAGGCGGCGGCATCGGCGTAATCGACGGACACGATTTCGGCGCCAAGCCGACGCAGGGCACCCACCGTTTGCGGCTTGCTGCCGAGCCGCACGAGCGCTCGCACGGCCGCGCCGCGTGGCAAAAGCTCCCGGACGATGCGATGGCCGAGGTCGCCGGTGGCGCCGGCCACGACAATAAGAGTGGAATTGGACATACGCGCTTAACGGGGAGGGAGAGAAACGGGTTGAAACCAGCGCGGTTGGGCGACGCCGGCGCGCGTAAGCCGGCGCGGCGCGCAGCGGAGGCCGTACTTTGCGGGGGCAGCCTGGTTGTAGCGCACTCGCCAGGCCGCCATTTCCCCGCTAACGCCATGCAGTATCAGGAAGAGCAGTTCCCGCTCTCAGCCATCGAGCGCGCCACGGTTCGGCGGCAATCGCGGGTGCGCGTGGGAGTCGTGCTGGTGGTGGCGGCCGCCCTGAGCGCAGTGGCCCGCTGGATGGTCAGCCGGCTGATGGCTATTGGCGGGAATACGTTCTTTTGGGTGATATTCGGGCTGATGCTGACCGTTTTCGGCGGCACGCTGCTCTACCTGCTCATCGGGTTCGTGCGCGACTTTAGCACCACGCACAAGCTGATCGTGCGCGGTACGCTTACCCGGAAAGACATGACGACGCGGCGAACCGGCACGTTGCGTAACCGGTCGGTCACGCATTACTACTATTTCTATTTCGATCAGAAGAAACTGGCGGTCGATTTGGACATCTACGACCGATTTCAGGTCGGCCAGATTATCGAGATCGAGCGCACGACGGCGTCGCATTCGTTGATCGACGCGCGGCTTTTGGCCTGAGTCTGCTACTCCTGCCGCCAACGCAACCTGACAAACCGACCGCCCCGAAACGCCGGTCCCGCGTTTGCCGTTGGGCGCGCCAATGTCCTTTCTCTCCCGGATTCTCGAAAACCGTTTCACGCCGCCCGCCACCCGGCGCAACTCCGCCGATGCCGACGCCGGTAAGCCCCGGCCTACCCTCAAAGCGCGCTTTGCGGCGCTGCGGCACGTGCCACCGTTTCTGCGCCTGATCTGGGCGACCAACCCGTCGTTGGCGTTTGCCAGCTTGTTGCTGCGGGTGGCGCGGGCGGCGCTACCGGTGGCCACGCTCTGGATCGGCAAGCTGATTCTCGACCAGGTGGTGCTGCTCGCCAAAACCGGCGGTTCCGCCGACCCGGCGCCCGTGCTAAAGCTGGTGGCGGTGGAATTCGGCCTGGCACTGCTCGCCGACGGACTCGGGCGGCTCACGGCGCTGCTCGATTCGCTCCTCGCCGACCGGTTCACGAACGATACGTCGGTGCGGCTGATGGAACACGCCGCCGAGCTGGACTTGGATCAGTTCGAGGACGCTGAGTTTTACGACAAGCTAGACCGCGCCCGCAAACAGACGCTCGGCCGCACCGCGCTGTTGAGCCAATTGCTGGCGCAGGGGCAGGATTTGATTACGATGGTCTTCCTCGGCGCGGCCGTGGCTACGTTCAACCCGTGGCTGATCGGGCTGGTGGTGGTGGCCGTGATTCCGGCCTTTTTGGGCGAATCGCACTTCAACGAGCGCTCCTATTCGCTGGTGCATTCCTGGACGCCGGAGCGCCGCGAGCTGGACTATCTGCGGTTCGTGGGCGCGAGCGACGAGACGGCGAAAGAAGTTAAAATCTTCGGCCTGAGCGGGTTTTTGATCGAGCGGTTTCGGGAGCTGTCAGACCGGTTTTTTCTGCAAAACCGCGCCCTGGCGGTGCGGCGCGCGGGCTGGGGCACGGTGCTGGCAGCGCTCGGCTCAGCGGGCTACTACGCGGCCTACGCCTGGATTCTGGCCCAAACCGTGCGCGGACAGGTGAGCATCGGGTCGCTGGTGTTTCTGAGCGGCTCGTTTCTGCGGCTGCGCGGTTTGCTCGAAGGCGTGCTGGGGCGCTTCGGGCAGGTGGCCGACGGCGCGCTGTACCTCCAGGATTTTTTCGAGTTTTTCGAGCTGCAACCCAATATCCGGCGGGTGCCGGGCGCGCGGCCGTTTCCGCGCGCCATTCAACATGGCTTTACCTTCGAGAACGTCGGTTTCAAGTACCGGAACGCCCAGAAATGGGCCATTCGGGGACTGAATTTCACGCTGCAAGCCGGCGAAAAACTCGCGCTCGTCGGCGAGAACGGCGCCGGCAAAACCACGCTCGTGAAACTGCTCGCGCGCCTCTACGACCCCACCGAAGGCCGCATCCTGCTCGACGGACACGATCTGCGCGAATACGACCCCGCCGAGCTTCGGCAGGAAATCGGCGTCATTTTTCAGGATTTCGTGCGGTTTCAGATGACGGCCGGCACCAACCTCGCGGTCGGGCGCATCGACGCCCGCCACGACGAAACCCGTATCGCGGGGGCGGCGCGCCAGAGCCTCGCCGATTCGGTCGTCGCGAAGCTGCCCAACGGCTACGAGCAGGTCATCGGGCGGCGCTTCGCGGGCGGCGTCGATCTGAGCGGCGGCGAATGGCAGAAAATCGCCCTCGGTCGCGCCTACATGCGCGACGCCCAGCTCCTGATTCTCGACGAGCCCACCGCCGCCCTCGACGCGCGCGCCGAGTACGAGGTATTTCAACGGTTCAAAGAACTCACCCAAGGCAAAACCGCCGTCCTCATCTCGCACCGTTTCAGTACCGTGCGGATGGCCGACCGCATTCTGGTCATCGAAAACGGCGGGTTCATCGAAATCGGCTCCCACGAAACGCTGCTCGCCAACGACGGCCGCTACGCCGAGCTATTTCGTTTACAGGCGGCCGGTTATCAGTAGGGTTTAGGGTATAGTGTTTAGTTTTTAGGATTTAGTTGGGCAGCTTACTATACCCTAAACACTAAAACCTAAACACTATACCCTAAAACCGTAAACTTCCCCGCCAGCGGGTCAAACGCGTCGAGCAGATCCGCCAGCAGGCGCGGATTTTCGGGTAGCAGCGCCAGCACGCTTTCGGTGCGTTCCTGCAAGCCGCCTTTGGGGAACAGGCGTTCTTTGAGCGTATCGACCTGCGCGAACGCCGTAGCGTGGCGCCGGTCGCGGGCTTTTTGCAGCCGCTGCCGCAAGTGATCGAGGCGCTTGGCGGTGCGGTGAGCTTCGGCGGCGACGGTTTTTTCGAACGTCGAATCGATGCCGACCGCCAGCGTCCGCAGCTCGTCGAACACGGTCGCGATGGCGGTTTGCGCCGTTTCCAGCGTCAGGGGTGCCTCGCCGAGGCGTTCGGCTACGCGGCGCTTCAGGGTTGGGCTGTCGGCGAACAGCTCGGTGGGCGTCAGGCCCAGGCGCGTGACCCGCGCCGCCGCCGCCGTGGGCACCACCAACGCCGAATTTCGGAGCAATACTACCGGAAACGGCACCGCCAACGCGGCAAATACACCCTTCAATTGCAGCCAGTACGCCACTTCGGCACCGCCGCCGATGTAGGCCACGTTCGGCAGAATCAACTCCTGATACACCGGCCGCAGCACGACGTTCGGCGAGAACCGTTCGGGGTGCGCCTCGGCGAGCGTGGCCATGGCGGAGGCCGTGAAGCTGAGGGCGGTATTGACGACGGTGTACGACCCATCTTCGTGGCGCTCGATGCGCTCGCGCACGGCGCCATCGAGGTAGAAGAGGTTGAGGGGCCGCGCGTAAATCTGCGGCTTATAGTACGCCGCCAGCGCTTCGTTGGCGGTATGCACGGCTTTTTGCACGGTCGGGCCCGCCAGCTCGGCGGCAATCACGGGCCGGAGCGCAGCTTTCAACACGGGCGTATCGGCGTCGAGCGCCACCACCCCAAACTCGCCGAACAACGTGTGTACCACGCGCCGGGTAGCGTCGGCGAGGGTTGCGCCGGCGCGGTATGCCGCCGTGAGCGCCGTCAGCCACGCCGAATGCTCCGGCAGCGTGTCGAGCAGGTGTGTGAGGGCGGCATCGGCGTGCATCCGACCGGTGGCGCCGCGCTGGTCGGTGGTCCACTTAAACGGCTGGCCGTTGACGCTGAAATGGTCAATTTCGGCCAAATCGTGGTCTTCCGTCGCCATCCAGAACACCGGTACGAAGTGGTGCGCCGGATACGCCACCGTCAGCTTCTGCGCGAGCTTGATGGCGCTGACGATCTTGTAGATGAAGTACAGCGGCCCCGTCATCAGGCTGAGCTGATGCCCCGTGGTGACGGTAAACGTGTTCGGGGCCGCCAGCCGGTCGAGGTTCGCCACGACCGCCGCGTGAATCGGGGTGCCGAGCCGCTCCAGATACTGCCGCCGCACTTCAGCGGCGAGGGTCGCGCGCTGGGCGGGCGGATAAGCCGCCGCTTTTTCGGCCACCTGCGCACCGAGGTTTTCGAGCGTCGGGAAGCGGTGATAAAACGGCGTCAGATGCGGCGCGCGGGCCAGATAGTCGAGCACCAGCGGCGCGAAAGCGCCGGTAGCAGCATAGTCGATACACTCAGTCTTCATCAGGAAGGCGAAGGTAGGGCCGCCGGGCGGGCGGCGGAGTGGCGTTGGCGCGGCGCCCGGATATAGTGCGGACTTCGGTCCGCAGTTTACCGGTAGATGTGCTGTGCGCACTGTAAAAATGCGGACTAAAGTCCGCACTACAATCCAGTAGACCACCGCCTGGCAGCCTGGATTTTCCGTACTGCACCCAGCGCCCCGTTATCTGCCGAAATGAAATCAATTGCAAGACTTTTTCTTCCCATCCTACTACTGCTGGCCGCGTGGTGGCCCGCTTCCACCACCGCCCAACCAGCCGCCGAACCCGCGCCTCTGCCGGCCGGCCCGATGGTAGCCGGCGTGCGCCCCACCGAGGCACTGATTTGGCTGGTGCCGCCGGATTTTTATTCCGCTCTACGGGTAGTGGTTTCACCGGATTCGGCGGGCGCCGCCGTCCGTACGTCGTCCGTGCCGATGACCGCCGCGCCCGGCGGCCCGGCGGGCGCGGTGGTAGCGCACCTCAGGGGTTTACGCCCTAATACCCGCTACGTCTACCAGATTCAGCCGACGGGCGCCACGGCGGCCCGCATCTGGCCCGTGCTGGGCAGCGGGCATTTCCGGACGCCGCCGCCCGACACGGTGCTTACCGATTTTACGTTCGCGGTGGGGTCGTGCGCGCTCGTTCTCGACCCCTACCCTACCGGCGGCTACCCCATTTTTGGGCATATTCATCAGCAGCGGCCCGACCTCATGCTCTGGCTCGGCGACAACGTGTACCTCGGCGGCGACGAGTGGCTGCACCCGCCCGCCGCCATTCACCGCTACGCCCACGTGCGTGCCCTCCCCAACCTACAATCGCTGCTGGCCGACGCCACCAACGTGGCCATCTGGGACGACCACGATTTCGGCCCCAACAACGCCGATTCGACCCTACCCACCCGCGCGGCGATGCTCGGCGTGTTCCGCGCGTTTTGGCCCCACGACCTGTACGAAGCCGCCCCCGGCGGGGCCACAGGGCATTTTCGGTGGGGTGATGCCGAATTTTTTCTGCTCGACGGCCGCTATTGGCGTACCCCGAAGCACGGCACCGCGCCGCGCCACCGCTCGCAGTTGGGCGCCCGGCAGCGGGCGTGGCTGGTGGCGGGCCTGGCGCGCAGCACGGCTACGTTCAAGTTCGTGGCGGTGGGCGGGCAGGTGCTGAGTACCAACGCGCACGGCGAAACCTTCGCCAACGGCTTCCGGCGCGAGCGCCGCGCGCTGCTGCGGGCGCTCGATTCGGCGCAGGTCAAAAACGTCGTTTTTCTCACCGGCGACCGCCATTTCGGCGAGCTAAGCGTGCGACGCCCGCGTCGCGCGCCCGTGCAATACGACCTCACGGCCTCGCCTCTCACGGCGGGCACGGCCAAAGTGCGCGCCAACCGGCGGCGCGTGCGCGGAACGGCCGCGCATACGCACAACTTCGCCACCATTCGGATGGGCGGCGCGGCCGGGGCGCGCCACCTCACGCTCACGAGTTTCGATGGCGCCGGGCGGCAGTTGTGGCAGCAGCAGATTGCGGCGGCGCGCGGCAAGTAACGTAACGCCCAGTTCCTGCTTGACTACTGACGCTCGGCGGCGCGCGGCGCCAAGCAGGAGCTTGGCGTTGCGTAGTCGTCCCTACCGCACCAACTCGCCGTACAAATCGAAATCTACGGCAGAAGTAATCCGCACCGGCGCGAAATCGCCGAGGCGCACGTGGACATCGGGCGTCGCCGCCACCAGCACCTCATTATCGACTTCCGGCGAGTCGTATTGCGTGCGGCCCACGAAATAGCCGCTTTCCTTGCGGTCGAACAGCACTTTGTACTCGCGGCCGATTTTGGCTTCGTTCAGTTCCAACGAAATGCCTTGTTGCAGCTCCATGATGGCGTCGGCGCGCTCCTGTTTCACGTCGGCGGGCACATCGTCGGGCAGGGAGTGGGCGTGCGTGTTTTCCTCGTGCGAGTACGTGAAGATGCCGAGGCGCTCGAAACGCGTTTCTTCCACGAAGCGGTAGAGATCGACGAAATCCTGCTCCGTTTCGCCGGGGTGCCCCGCGATGAGCGTCGTGCGCAGGGCAATCTCCGGCACGCGCTGCCGGATAATGTCCACCAGCTCGATGGTGCGGCGGCGCGAAATGCCTCGGCGCATCGTCTTCAGCATATTGTCCGATACGTGCTGCAAGGGCATATCGAGGTACTTGCACACGTTTTCGCGCTCGGCCATCACATCAAGCACTTCCAGCGGAAACTGCGACGGATACGCGTATTGCAGTCGAATCCAATCGATGCCGGCCACGTCGGAGAGGCGCCGCAGCAAATCGGCGAGTTTGCGCTCCTGATATTTTTCGAGGCCGTAGTACGTCAAATCCTGCGCAATCAGAATCAGCTCTTTCGTGCCCATCCGTGCCAGTTTGGTGGCCTCCGTCACCAGGTCTTCCATCGACCGATCCTTGTGCTGCCCGCGCATCAGCGGGATGGCGCAAAACGAACACGGCCGGTTGCAGCCTTCGGCAATCTTGAGGTACGCGAAGTGCTGCGGCGTGGTCAGCAGGCGCTCGCCCACCAACTCGTGCTGGTAGTTGGCGCCGAGCGTTTTGAGGAGCTGCGGCAGTTCCAGCGTCCCGAAATAGGCATCGACCTGCGGAATCTCGACCTCCAACTGGTCTTTGTAGCGCTGCGAGAGACAGCCCGTGACGTACAGCTTGTCGATGAGGCCGCTTTCCTTGGCATCGGCGTAGCGCAGAATCGTATCGACCGATTCCTGCTTGGCGTTGTCGATGAAACCGCACGTATTGACGATCACGATACTCGCGTCGTTCTTCGTCGATTCGTGCGTGACATCGTAGCCGGAGCCGCGCAATTGGCCCATCAGCACTTCCGAATCCACAATATTTTTCGAGCAGCCGAGCGTGATGACATCAACGCGGTTGGCGCGGGTACCTTTTACTTTCAAGGGATTGATTTAGGAAGCGGTGGTAGCGGCCGGCGTTGGTGCTACCGATTCGGCCACAGCGGGCGCGTAGTGGCGCAGCAAGTCGGGGCACATATCGTAATCGTTGGGCCAGTAAACACCCCGGCCATTGGGGTAAAGCGCCGCTTGGGCAAAGTACGCCGGGTCGGCAAGCGGAGCCGTCAGCGGCGTGTCACGGATGCAGGGGCGCACAGCAATCGTTTTCACCGTGCCGTCGTCGAAAGTCAGGCGCAAATGCGCCTGCGGCAGTATTTCTAGTTTTGTGATGGCTACCATACGTCAGGGCAAGGGGTCGATTCTCTCGGCTCACCCCTGAAATGAACACAAAGGTACGGCTCCGCCCAACGGCCTCGGCGCGCCAAATCGTTCGCGGCGGGCAGGTTACACCCCGCGCCCGCCCGTCAGCACCGCGTACGCACTCGGCGCAAGGCGCCGCAGCCCGGCCCCGAGCGCCACGGCGCCCGCCACAATCAGCAGCGGCAGCCCCAGATAGGTGTAGGTGCTAAGGTGCGGAATGCCCTTCTCGAACCGAAAAGCCAGCGCCGTGGCATAGTTCACGGTGGGCACGTGCAACACGTAAATGAAGAACGAAAAGCCGGTGAGCCACGCAAACCACCGGAGCGCCATCGCACGGCGTACGAGCCAATCGAGCCCGAACCACGCCGTCAGGATACCCGCCACTTCGCTGAGGCGGTAAAGGCCGAGCATCGTGAAGAACCACTGGCCGCCGATGCCGCGCACCGGGTCGGGTTCTACGACAAATGCCAGCCACGTGAGGCCCGCCGCCGCGCCCACCCACAGCACGGCCGCCATCGGCACGCGCAGCCACGCGGGGCGCGCCTGTACATCGTGCCCGCGCAGGGCCAGCCAGGCGCCCAACCCGAAGAAGAACAGCCCTTCGCCGCCGGCAATGAAGAAATCGATGCCCAAAAACCAGATAAGCGCCACCACCGGAAAGTAGATTTTCGGCCCGCGCGTCACGGCCGCCCGAAGCCACGGATACGCCAGATTCAGCACCAGCAGGTTCCGCAGAAACCAGAGCTGAAACGGCAGCGGCACGAGCAGCCAGCGCGGCACCCACTCGTCGGGGGTGAGCTGACTGAGTAATTGGCGCGGCCAAAACGGACTGATTTCGGCGTCGATGATGGCCTGGCGCAGCACCGGCACCCGTTCCATCGCCCCGACAGCGGCCAGCCACAGCGCGCTCCACAGCACAAACGGCAACCCCAGCGTCCGCAGCCGCTTGACGATGCGCGCGCGGTGCGGCGAAAGCCCATCGGCCCACGCAAACAAGTAGCCGGAGATGGCGAACAGAATCGGAATCCGAAACCGGAGCAGCCCGTTCGACAGGAAATATTGCAAACAGTTGCCAAGGCTCGCGGGCTCCTCGACCACCGTAAACGGCGAAAGCTGCCGCGGGTGCAGGTTGAACCCGTGGACGTAAATCAGCAGCACCATCGCCGTGAAACTCCAAAACCGGAGTTTCTGGCTGAGAAAGGGGGCGAGCCGGGCGTGCGGGTCGGTGGTTGGGTGGGGGGAGGCTGACATCTAGCCGCAAAGAAGCTTCCGGCGCCGCAAGCGTTGCCTCAAGCTTGGCGCGCGGTGGTCATTTACCACCTGTCCGCGCCACTACACTATCGCTTCGCAAACAACGACTCCACGAACGCCTTACGGTCGAAAACCTGTAAATCCTCGATCTTCTCGCCGACGCCGATGTAACGCACCGGAATCTGGAACTGGTCGGAGATGCCGATCACCACGCCGCCCTTCGCCGTACCGTCGAGCTTGGTGATGGCGAGGGCCGTGACTTCAGTGGCTTTCGTAAATTCCTGGGCCTGAATGAACGCATTTTGTCCGGTCGAGCCGTCCAGCACGAGCAGCACTTCGTGCGGCGCGTCGGGCGTTAATTTCTGCATCACGCGCTTGATTTTCGTCAGCTCGTTCATCAGATTCACCTTGTTGTGGAGGCGCCCGGCGGTGTCGATCAGCACCACGTCGGCGCCGATTTCGGTGGCGTGCTTTACGGCGTCGTAGGCCACCGAAGCCGGGTCGGTATTCATCCCGTGCGAGATGATCGGCACGCCCACACGGTTGGCCCAGATGGTGAGCTGATCGACGGCGGCGGCCCGAAACGTGTCGGCCGCACCAAGCACCACTTTCTGGCCCGCCCGCTGAAACTGCGCCGCCAACTTACCGATAGTCGTGGTTTTGCCCACCCCATTGACGCCCACCACCATAATGACGTACGGTCCATTGGCGGCTTTCGGCGCAGTGTGGGCCGGGCCGGTAGCGCGTGCCGACTCGTCGAGCAATCCCGCGATTTCTTCGCGCAGGATGCGGTCCAGCTCGCCGGCGCCCACGTACTTGTCGCGCGCCACACGGGCCTCAATCCGCTGAATGACTTTGGTGGTAGTGGCAATACCTACGTCGGCGTGCACGAGCAGCTCCTCCAGCTCATCGAGCACATCTTCATCCACCGATGACTTCCCGACGACCGCTTTCGTGAGCGATTCCAGAAACGAGGTCTTCGTTTTTTCGAGCCCCTTGTCGAGACTGGCTTGTTGCTCCTGTGCCTGCTCAGGGGTTTCCTGTTGCGGGTTTTTCTTGCCGAAGAGTCCGAAGAAGGCCATTTTTGGTTGATGGTTGATGGTTGATGGTTGATGGTTGATTGGTCTTCACACTATCAACCATCAACTACCTAGGTGATAGTTGGTCGGCAGATGGGTCACGTGAACTATCAACCATCAACTGCCAACCATCAACTACCTAGGTAAACACGAAAAAGTCCCGCGCATACACACGGGACTTTCTGTTGAAAACGGTTCGGGCCGGAGCCTTACTTGGCAGCGATGACGTCCTGGACTTTGTCCACGGGCACCATCTCTTCGCGGAACGTGTAGGCGCCGGTTTTCGGCGATTTCACGGCCTTAATGACGCGCGCCCAGTCTTTGCCGGTCGCGGTTTTCAGGGTAGCAACTACTTTCTTAGCCATGGGGCAATATCAGAAAATCGACGGGCACGAAACCGCACCGCGTCGGTTGATTACTTAATTTCCTTGTGAACGGTCATCTTGCGCATGATCGGGTTGAATTTCTTCAATTCGATGCGCTCGGTGGTGTTCTTACGGTTCTTGGTGGTGATGTACCGCGAGGTGCCCGGCAGACCCGAGTTTTTATGCTCGGTGCATTCGAGGATCACCTGGATGCGGTTGCCTTTTGCTTTTTTGGCCATCTCGCTTTACTGGTTTCTGTTTTGGGAGTGCAAAGGTAAGAAGTTGCGCGCAAAGCACCAAATGCTTTTTGGGATAATGGTCGTCGACTCCAATGCTGGGCGCTTGTGCCACCGGAAATCAGCTCACCCAGAACCTACTGCGGCTTTTTGAGCAGCGCCTCCACTTCCGTAATCGTACGCGGAGCGCCGTCCGACAGGTTTTCGGGCGCCCCGTCGGTGATCAGCATATCATCTTCGATCCGGCAGCCGATGCCCCACCATTTGGGGTCGCAGGGCGAGCCCGGCGGGATGTAAATGCCCGGCTCGACGGTGATGACCGAGTTGGGGCGGAGCGGGCCGTACGTGCCCCGGTCGTGAACATCGAGGCCGAGGTAATGGCTGGTGCCGTGCGGAAAATAACGGTAGGCCGAATCGGGTTCGGCAATAACGCCGAGTAATACGAGGCCGCGCCCAATGACTTTTTGCGCGGCCTTACCCGTGGCAGAAAAATCGTTGCCGGCAACGCACTCCTTGATACCAGCTTGCTGAGCGCGTAGCACCAACTCGTAAATCTGGCGTTGTTCGGGGTTGAATCGGCCGCTGCCGGGGGCGGTGCGCGTGACATCGGCCGTGTAGCCCCCGAGCGACGCGCCCACGTCCATGACCACCAGTGAGGTACCGATGGGCGTCGGGTCGTTGTCGATGTAGTGCAGCACGCAGCCGTGCACTCCAGCGCCCACGATAGGCCAGTAGCCATCGGCGCGGGCGCCCCCGCGCCGGTACACAAGCTGCTGAATGCCTTCCAGCTCGGCTTCGGTGGTGGCGGGCGTCAGGGCGCGCAATGCCGCCAGGTGGCCACTAACGGTGAGGTCGATGGCGCGCCGCAGGATGACCAATTCTTCGGGCTGCTTGATTTCGCGCAGGTCGTCAAGCCCGGCATCGAGGGTAAACACATCGAAGCGGCCGGGCACCGGGAGCCGCCGCAGGATTTGCGCCCGCTTGGCCGAATCGGGCTCGGCGCCCCAGGCGCGCAAAACGGGTTCCTCGAACACGGCCGGATAATCGGTGGCGGTCTGGTTCAGCCAGCGAAGGAAGCGTGCCGGGCTGCGGCGGCCCCAAGCCCGTAAGCGCGCCAGCAGCTGCTCGCGCGGCACATCGAAGGCCGTCGGGAGCCCGGCGGCTCGCTCGAAGGCGCGGCGCAAGTCGGGTAACTCGGTCGAATCGGCGGGGAGGTTGCGGCCGTCGTCGCCGGGAATCGGGGGCAAAAAACACACGCGGGCAAACCGGCGCCAGTCGGGCGGACGGCGCACAAAATCGACGCTCGACAGCACCCGCCCGAACCCCAGCGTGCGGGCGGCGCCTTCGGGGCCGAGGCGGGCGCCGTTCCAAAGCTCGTCTTCCGCATCGCGGGGGCGCACGTACAACTGCTCGGTGATGGGCGGCCCACCGGGCAGCGGACTCGGCTGCGGGTCGGCGAACAATACCAACAACGCGCCCGGCTCGCGCAGCCCGGTGAGGTAGTAAAAGTCAGGATCTTGGTGGAACGGGTACTCGACATCGGCCGCCAGCAGGCGGCGCGGCGCAGCAAACAGCACCGCCACCGAATGCGCCGGCAACAGACGCCGCAACGCCTCGCGCCGCCCCCGGTGGAAGGCCGGCGAAAGGGCGGGAAGCGCCGAAGTTGCGCCAGCCGATACGCGGATTTCAGCAGCGGAAACAGCATCAGCAGCAACTGCCGACGACGACTCGCCCCCCCCCGCACTGCCCACGACACCACCCGCCGCCGCAACGGGCCGCGAACCCGTCCGTGCCGATTCAGGGCCGGTACGACCAGCACTACACGCCACCACAAACAACAACAGCCCCGCCACAATAAGTGACGGGGCTGCGGCCGGAAGCCGGGGCACGGCGTTCAGGCGAATGCTTAGTAGGAGATGAACCCCTGCTGCGCGGCCTTCTTCAAGACGGCATCAATGCCATTCTTGTTGATGGTGCGCATCGTGGAAGTAGCTACGCGGAGCGTAATCCAAGCGTTTTCTTCGGGGATGAAGAAGCGCTTCTTTTGCAGATTCGGGTAGAATTTGCGCTTGGTTTTGTTGTTGGCGTGGGAAACCGTGTTACCGACGCGGGTACGCTTACCGGTGAGATCGCAGATGCGGGGCATATCGCGGAATATCTAAGGGTTCGATGCTCTGATTCAGCCTTTTCGGTTCAGCAGCACACTTTGGGCACGCGCTGAGCGGAAACGGGCCGCAAAAATAAGGAGAAAAGCTGGCACGGCAAGCACCCGCCCGCAGATTTATACTTCGCCCGGCAGCCAATGGCGCCCAAAACCATCAGCGGGCCGCCTTCCGAAAGCCCCACGGGCAGTGCCGGCAGCCGTTTTTACAGCAATGGCCCCGGCGCCGGTGGTACTGCTCCGTGAAGACGAGGTAGCCTTCGGGGGTATAGTAAAAATCGCCGGGTTGAAGGGGTTGCGGGCGCGGAGGCGGGTTCACAGGGGCAAAGGTCGGGCGAATGGCGTAGCTTTCCGCAACGTTGCCGGTTTGCGCTATTGCGCGGGCTCGGCGGCAGCTTTTGATTCGTGTGGTATGGCCGGCTCTAAATCACTGTCATCGCCGGGGTTATTGCCTCGTGGCTCGTGGGCGGCCAACTGCCTGATGGCGGCGTTGGGGCTGCTGGCGCTGGGGCTCGGCAGCGCCATGCTGGCGCTTGGCGGCGTGCTGACGTTGGTGCAACGCGCCACCGCCGACACCGCTTCCGCCCCTACCGCCCGCCCCGTGGTGCGCACCCAAGCCGAGTTGGATGCCTGGCCGCCCGGCACCGAACTGCTGTTGGAGGGCCGCGCCCAGCACGCGCTTTTCCCGCCCGACCTGACCTTGCCCGGCGCCCGCCACGGCCTGCTGACCTGGCGCGAAGACCGTTTCGCGGGGCGCGAACCCGTGCCCGAAAAACCAAGTCAGGAAGTCTGGACGACCGTCGATACCGTGTGCCCGACCCTAGCGCTGACGCTGCGCGGCGCGCCCGCGCCGGTGCTCATCGGGGCGCACTACCGCCTCCTCGACCCCATTACGCGGGTGCAGTCCGACACGCCCGCCGTGCGGCCGAGCCCGCGCGCCGGGCCGCGCGGCACGTGGCGCTTCACGGGGGTGCGGGTGGGCGAGCGCGTGACCGTGGCGCTACGCACGACGAGCGCCGCCGTGGGCGCCTCCCTGCCGATGCGCGCCGACGAGTTGCGCCCCGGCACCGCCGCCGACTGGCGCGCCGCCGATGATGCCCGGCAGCAATTCGGCAGCGGGTTTCGGGGGTTGATGTTGGGTTTGGGGGCGGCGCTAGTGGTTGTAGGCGCCGGAATTTGGGTAGTGGGCTGGCGGCAACGGCGCGCCCTGACCGCCGAAACGAACGCGCCCGCTGCTTAAGTCGTATTTTTGTACGGACAGCCCGCTACCTGCGGCTTCGCCCTCTTCCACTGCCACCAATCGCCTCATTTTCAATGGCCTCCACCACCACCCTCGCCCCGCCCGCCGCGCCTACCATTTCAGCCGCCGAGCGCCTGATGGCCCTCGAAGACCGCTACGGTGCCCATAACTACCACCCGCTGCCGGTGGTACTCAGCCGGGGCGCCGGGCCGCTGGTCTGGGACGTGGACGGCAAGCAGTATTTCGATTTTTTGTCGGCGTATTCGGCGGTCAATCAAGGGCATTGCCACCCACGCATCATTTCGGCCCTGACCGAACAGGCCCAACAGCTCACCCTCACGAGCCGGGCGTTTTTCAACGATAAACTCGGCGAAACGGAAAAACTGCTCTGCGAAACCTTCGGCTACGACAAGGCGCTGCTGATGAATTCGGGGGCTGAAGCCGTGGAAACCGCTCTCAAGCTGGCGCGCAAGTGGGGTTATGAGCAGAAGCTAATTGCGCCGAACAAGGCCGAGATTCTGGTGGCCGAAGGCAATTTCCACGGCCGCACCACGGGCATCGTGTCGTTCTCGACCGACCCGGATTCGACGCGCGGGTTTGGCCCCTTCGTGCCGGGCTATAAAGTGGTGCCGTACGACAATCTCGACGCGCTCGAAATCGCGCTCAAGGAACACCACGAGCGCATTTGCGGCTTTTTGGTGGAGCCCATCCAGGGCGAAGCCGGCGTGTACGTGCCCAGCGAAGGCTACCTGCACGGCGTTCGCGCGCTCTGCTCGAAGTACAACGTCCTGCTGCTGATGGACGAAATCCAGACCGGGCTGGGCCGGACCGGGCAATTGCTGGCCAGTTGCCACGAAGGGGTCCACGCCGATGTACTCATTCTGGGCAAAGCGTTGAGCGGAGGCGTCTTGCCGGTATCGGCGGTGTTGGCTGACGACCGGATCATGCTCACTATCAAGCCGGGGCAGCACGGCTCCACCTTCGGCGGCAACCCGCTGGCGTGCGCCGTGACGGTGGCGGCGATGGCCGTGCTGAAGGACGAAAAACTGGCCGAAAACGCCGCCCGCCTCGGCGAAATCTTCCGGGAGCGGATGCACGGCGTAATGGCCAAACGCCCCGACCTCGTGACGACCGTGCGCGGCAAGGGACTGCTCAACGCCGTCATCATTCAGGAAACCGAAGACGGCCGCACCGCGTGGGATGTCTGCGTGGCGCTCGCCGAGAACGGCCTCCTCGCAAAACCCACCCACGGCGACATCATTCGGTTTGCGCCGCCGCTCGTCATTTCCGAAACGCAATTGAACGAAGCGTGCGACGTGATCGAGGGCGTGTTGCTGGGATTTTAGGGGGTTGGTCGTTCTATGCCGACTGTTCTGCGTCACGGGCCGTATCGGTTCAGCTTTTATGCTAGTGATGGCCCGGAGCCACCGCACGTACACGTCAGTCGCGACCAAGCCGTAGCAAAAATTTGGCTCGTGTCGGGTACCATTCAGAGCAGTCGCGGGTTCTCAAAAACCGAACTCAATGAGTTGATGCGCGTGGTTGAGCAACACACCGATTCTTTACTCGAAAGCTGGTATGAGTACTTTAACAATTGATTCCGATGCGCTGCGGGCAACATCGGTAGTAGTAACCGACGATGCGCTGGCAGTCGAGCTGATCGATGGGCGGTCATTATCGGTCCCGCTTGCGTGGTTCCCGCGACTGCGGCACGGTACTACCGCAGAACGCAATCGGTATGAATTCATCGGTGGCGGCAGCGGTATCCATTGGCCCGACCTTGACGAAGATATCAGTATCGCGGGCTTGCTGGCAGGCAACTCATCCGGCGAAAGCGCACGGTCGTTTCAGCGGTGGTTGGCAGTGAGGGGCAACTAACCCCGCTTCTGCCGAAATCCGCCCGTGTGTGTCAGCTTTTTTTGCTGATGTCTTTGCGAAAGCAGTTTGCCACTCTCCACCATCCGCCGGCCCACTCACGTTGGGTCGGCGGATGTTTTTTATACCGACGGTGCTCACCTTCCCCAGCGCTGGCTTGGCCTACCGCACCGGCACTCTGGGCGGGAGCGCGTATTTTCGGCGGTGATGCGTTGTTTATCTCTGCTGATAGCCCTGCTGTTGAGCGCGTGCGCCGCGCCGAAAGCTGTTTTCCACTTCGGCCCGACTACGCCGCTGACGGTGGGCACCAACCACGCCCCACTTCTTGCGCGTGGCGCTACGGCTGCTCCTACCAAAACGGTAACAGCAACGGTGGGACAAAAACCCTCTATTTCCCCATTGGGCATCGGCCACGCAGGAACGGCGCCGCGCGCGCGGCGCGGCAACCAACCAACCCAAAAAATCACCGTCCGCCGGTCAGCGCCAGGCCGCGCCAATCGCGCCTTGGGTCGACGCGCGGTGCAGCGCCCGACGGGCGGCGGCATGAAGAATATCAATGGAACAGCCTTGGTAATCGGGCTGCTCGGTATATTGGGAGCGATAGTGGCGATTGTTGCGCTGCTGGTATCGGCGGTTACGGGTGCGGCGGCGCTGCCGTGGTTGATTGTGTTAGGGCTGTCGGCAGTAGCTTTCATCGTGGGCATCGTCAATATTTAGCCACCAACCGCTCCTTTTCTCCACCGATGCTCCTCCCGCCCCGCGCCATTTTCTTTGCCTTACTGGCCGGCGCCCTAAGCGGCGGCGCTACGTGGTGGGTCGGTAAGTTTGCGCTGGGACGGCTGCTGGCCGTGGGGCACACCACGACGGATCAGTCGGTGGGCGCCTCTGTGGTCAGCAGCATCGGGATGCTGGGCCTTATTGCGCTCGCTACGCTCATCACGTTCGCGTTGCTGGTGCTGGCGGGGGTGGCGAAAACGGCCGCCGCCAAAATCCGCTTTCTGCGGGCGGGTTTGGTAGGCGTGGGGTTTCTGACCGGCGCGCTTGCGGCGGTGTATCTGGGGCTTTACGTCCTCACAACCGCGCCCGCAGCCGGTTAGCAGTCAGTTCAATAGCGCTTATTAACGCTATTCGGCGAAACTACCTGCCGAGCCCGACGACAATCGACATCGACACTTCTACGCCACCCGGCCCCAGCACACGGGCCAAGCGGCGGTCGGCGCGCGGCATCGCATCGGGGAAACGGAAGGGGTCGTCGGAAAGACAAAACCCGTAGCCTAAGGCGCCTAAAAAACCCACGCGCCCCGGCTGCCAGCGCAAGCCCGAACGCGCGTGTAATTGCCAGTTAGCGCGAATGGAGTACGTACGCGACGCATCAGGCGTATTGAACCAATCGAAATCATCGTCGGCGTCGGCATCCGAATCAACTTCCAAGTCCGACATTCCCCCCGAACGCACTAACGCCGTACCAAACCACGGGCTCACGCGGCGCTCCGGCGCCACGTAATACCGCACCCCAACGCCCAGCTTCGCCCCACTGATGGCCAAGCCGCCACCGAGCGTCCAGTCGAATTGTTGCCCCAGCATGTGGCTGTACGTCAGCCCCCAACCGGTGGGCGCGCCCCAACCCGCATCCAGGCTGAGGGCGGCGGGGCGGTAGCGGATTGGTGGAGCGGTAGTGGCACCCGGTTGCGCGGCTACGGAACCGGCGGTTACGGCACTCATTGCCAGCACGATGGCTGCAAATCTGGCCGAACGAAAAACAAGCAAAAACATACGCAGCACGGAAGGTCTGGATAGAGTAGGGCTGCAAAAATACGGCAGCCGGTTGCCGCTCGCGAGGCCCAATGCCGCCCACGGACAAACGCCCGGCAAGCCGCGCACGAGTCGGGTTGCGCGCTGCCCCCGACCTTCGCATCCTAATGAAGCCGACCTTTTCTTACTGGGAACACCAGACGTTTTTCGGCCCCGCCGACGTAGTGGTCATCGGCGGCGGACTGGTGGGGCTCACCACGGCCATCTACACCAAAGAACGGCGGCCGGCCTGGCGCGTCACCGTCCTGGAACGTTGGCTGCTGCCGACCGGCGCCAGCACCAAAAACGCCGGATTCGCGTGCTTCGGATCGGTTTCCGAATTGCTGGAGCAGGAACAGCGCGGCAACCTGCTGGCCGTCGTGGAAGCCCGCTGGGAAGGACTGCGGCGGCTGCGCGAACTCGTCGGCGATGCGCCGATGCGTTACGAGCCGGTGGGCAACTACGAGATTTTTCGGGCCGAAGAAGCCGAGTTGGCGCGCGACTGCCTCGCGCAACTCGCGCATTATAACGCGTTGCTGGCACCGGCCATCGGTACCAACCGGATCTACCACGACGCCACCCACCGCGCGCCCGAGTTTGGTTTTCGGGGCGTCCAGGCCATCATCGCCAACGCCCACGAAGGCGCCCTCGACACCGGCCGGATGGTGGCCGCGCTGCTGGCCCGTGCCGCAGCGGCCGGGGTGCTGGTGCTGTACGGCTGCGGCGCCGATTGGCTGGAAACTGCGTCCGACGGCACCACGGCCATCGGCACCTCGGCCGGGCCGGCCATCCGGGCCGGGCGAGTGGTGGTAGCCACCAACGCCTTCGCGCCGGAGTTGCTGCCGGAGTTGGACGATGTGACGCCCGGCCGGGGGCAAGTGCTGGTGACGGCGCCTATCGCGGGCCTGAAACCGTGGCCCGGCCCCATCCACTACGACCACGGCTACACCTACGCCCGCGTGCTGCCCGACGCCGCCGGGCCGCGCATCCTGCTCGGCGGCGGCCGTCACCTCGATTTCGGCGCCGAAGCCACCACCACGCCCGGCCTCACCGATTCCGTTCAGCACTACCTCGAAAACCTGCTCCGCACGGTACTTCTGCCCAACCACCCCGCGCCCCCCATCGACTACCGCTGGAGCGGCGTGATGGCATTCGGCCCCGCCCTGGAGCCGATTGTTCGCTGGGTGCGGCCGGGCGTGCTGGCCGCCGTCCGCTGCAACGGAATGGGCGTGGCCATGGGCGCGGGCACGGGGTGGCGGGCGGCGGAGCTGGTGGCGGCGGGGTAGGGAGGGAGCCGAAGTCTCGGAGAAGTACCAGAATTTTGCCTTAAATTCAGCCGGTTAGGATTTTTCAACGTCCGGTCTAGACCGGAGTGCAGAGAACGGCCGTTCCCGACGCTCCGGCCGAGGCGGGAGGGCTAAGAACGGGAGTTCGCGGTGGTTTGGCCGAGCCGGGAGGGTCGGGAACGGTGATTCCCAGCCCTCCCGGCTCGGCCGGAAGACTGAGAACGTGGGTTCGCGGTGATCCCGGCTCGGCCGGGGCGTTGCGAACGCGAGTTCGCGAGGCTGCGGTGGAGGCGGACTTGTCGGGGTTGAGTCATCCGGGAGCCGGTAACTTTACGGCTATGTTAAAGCTGTTGGGGGTTGGTTTGCTGGGGCTGATGGGGTGCGCGGGGCAGGTGCCGATGGCGCAGCTACCGCTGATGGCTTCACCTTATCACTCGCCCAGCGGTTCATCGCCAAGCCAGGCAGTACCGGGTACTGATGATGGCTTGGCGGAGGTTGTTCTGGCGGGTGATTCCCCTTTGGAGCAAAAGCACCGGCCGATACGGTCGATGGTGTCACGCCCCGTTCAACCATATGCAGTACTACTCCGCTCTGCGCAAACGAAAGCGACGATTAGGCAGTCGATTCCGACCGATTCTACCTTCCACTCACCTAAGCGCAACCCGTGGCTGGTTGTTGGCGATGCCGTACTGTCGGTTGCATTTATCGCGGGCCTCCTTCTGGCAATCAAATTCAATATTTTATGGGTGGGGTTTGTCCTCGGCGGGCTCGGACTTGTCCTTCTTGTTTTTTTCGTTGTTGTGCATCTGAGAATTAGCAGGCAAGTGTATAGAACCACCCACAAGAGACACCGCCCATAAGACTACCTCTGTTCGCGTCTCCGCTCGCTATTGCTGACTTTTGCAGCAACAACCAGCTCTCTACTCCGCATGCTGCCCCTCCACCGCCCCCGCCGCAATCGCAAGTCCGACGCTATCCGCAACCTCGTGCAGGAAACGCACTTGACGGTCAATGACTTCATTTTTCCGCTGTTTCTGATCGAAGGCCAGGGCCAAGCCGTGGAGGTGGCATCAATGCCGGGGATTTTCCGCTGGTCGCTCGACCGATTGTTGGAGGAAATCGGTGCGTGCCGCGCGCTGGGCATCAAAACCTTCGATATTTTTCCGAGCATCGCCGACGCCAAGAAAGACCGTTTCGGGCGTGAGGGCATCAACCCCGATGGGCTGTACCTGACGGCGATCCGCGACATCAAGCGGCTCTACCCCGACGTTACCGTGATGACCGACGTGGCGCTCGACCCCTACTCTTCCGATGGGCACGATGGGCTGGTGGATGCCGAATCGGGGGAAATCATGAACGACGCAACGCTCGAAATTCTTGGCCAGATGGCGCTGGCGCAGGCCCGCGCCGGGGCCGATATTCTGGGGCCGTCGGATATGATGGACGGCCGCGTGGGGTTCATCCGCGACGTACTCGACCGCAACGCGTTTTCGCACGTGAGCATCATGAGCTACACGGCCAAGTACGCGTCGGCCTTCTACAATCCCTTCCGCGACGCGCTCGATTCGGCCCCGAAACGCGGCGACAAGAAAACCTATCAAATGGACCCCGCCAACCGGCGGGAGGCCCTACGCGAAGTGGCCCTCGACGAAGCCGAAGGCGCCGATATGGTGATGGTGAAACCGGCGCTGAGCTACCTCGACATCATCCGCGAAGTGCGCGATTACACACACCTTCCTGTGACGGCCTACAACGTGAGCGGCGAGTACGCGATGATCAAAGCCGCCGCCCAAAACGGCTGGCTCGACGGCGAGCGCGCGATGCTGGAGGTGTTGTTGAGCATCAAGCGCGCCGGGGCGGATGCGATTCTGACGTATTTCGCCAAAGAGGCCGCGCAGGTGCTGCGGCGCGGGATGTAGCGCGGGGTTATTTTTTATCCTTCCCGAATAATCTCCGGAATACGCCATCGCGCTTTTCGCGCAGCAGCACGTACCGCACCGAAATACCCGTCGAGTTATTGAAACGCTTCTCGCGGTTGGTGCTCGAAATGGCGGGCATCCAATCGTAGGAAAGCACAATGGGGAAGATGGGGATTTTCCATTCGACCCCCAGCGCCAACGTACCGCCCACGTAGTTGCCGCGCTCCTGAGTGTTGCCAATGTGCGGCCCAGCGCCCGCATAAAGGTTGAGCGCGTGACCGAGAATACCGGTGTGCTGCCGCCCCAGCACGGTGAGGGTCAGGTCATTATTAGCGGCCGAACCGAGTACTTCGAGCGTGGTGCGCTCGGCGAGGCGCTGCGTGACGGTGATGCCGAGGTCGGGGCGAGCGAGGCGCAACCCCACAGCGGTGCGGTATTTCTGGGCTTGCGCAGCGGGCGCAAAAGCCGCGCATTGCAGCAGTAAGACGCCCCAAAAAAAGCAATATTTCGTCGCTGACGACACGGAAGGCAGGTTCATAAACAGCAGATAGCGGCCCGGTAGGACTTGGCTGAGCGTCGGCAACGTCGTTGCCGAGCCCGCCCGATGCAAACCTAGCGCCACCGCTAGGCGTAGGCACCGCGAACCGGCGAAGATTTCAGACCTTTGCCCCCGCTCCCCCTTTCCCCGCGCTTTGTACCTCAACCACGTCTCCGCCTACCTGCCCGTTCATGTCATTACGAACGAGCATTTTACGCAACTCAACGGCCTCGCCGACGAGTGGATCATTGAGCGCACGGGCATCCGCGAACGGCGCAAAGCCGCCGCCGACGAAAATACCAACACGATGGGCACGGCCGCCGTGGACGCCCTGCGCGCCGGGGCGCCGTACGATCTGAGTACCATCGATTTCATCGTGGGCGGCACCTACACGCCCCACGATACCATCGTGACGCTCGCGCACGCCATTCAGCACCACATCAACGTGCCCGATATTCCGGTGGTGAGCGTATCGTCGGCCTGCTCGACGCTGTTGAATGCGCTGGAGGTGGTACAGGGCTACTTTGCGATGGGCAAAGCCACGCGGGCGCTGGTGGTCGTTTCCGATCATAACACGGCCTATAACAACGAGCTGGATACCATCGCGGGCCACCTTTGGGGCGATGGCGCCGCCGCGCTCCTCGTTTCAAAAGAGCCCATCGGGCCGGGCGATATGCGCATCGTGGACATCCTGACGGGCGGCGCCGCCACCGTGGGCAAGGCCACCACGGGCGTCACGCTCAAGCCGGTGGTGGGCGGAATTGTGATGCCGAACGGGCGCGACGTGTTTCAGTGGGCGTGCCATTATATGGCGCAGGTCACGCGCACCATCGTCGAGCGCAACGGCTATCAGGTGAGCGATATCGATTGGCTGATTCCGCACCAAGCCAACGCCCGCATCTCGCGCAACGTGGTCAAAACGCTGGAACTGCCCGAAGAGCGCGCTCTTTCCAACATCGAGCGCCTGGGCAACACCGGCTGCGCGGGCGCCGCCATCGCGCTGGCCGAAAACTACGAGATGATCTTGGCAAGCGCCCTTACCGTCATCACCGTTTTCGGCGGCGGCTACTCCTACGGCGCGGCCCTGCTGACGGGCGGGGCGGTTTAAAGTAGTTAGCCAGAAGCTTCTAGCTGCAAGCCAGATTATTGACTGTCAAAAAGTTACGAGGCTTACGTTATCAATTTACTTTTGGCGTAATACGTAATCGGCCGCCCTCCTCTACTCCACTACCAAACGGCGGGTAGTGCGGTGCGTCCCGTTCAGCACCTGCACCAAGTACAGACCGCGCTGAACCGGCGCTAATAGCGTGTTTGTGCCCGCGCCCGCCAGCCGGTGCCGCACAATGTGGCGGCCGAGCGCATCGAATATATCGATCTGCGCCGGGCCGGAGCCGTGTACGGCTACCACCCCACCCGCCATCACGGGGTTCGGCGAAAGGCCGAAAGTGGCTGATTCATGGGTATCGGGCAAGCCGAGCGGCGCGAGTACCGCCTGAAAACCCGCCGCAAATACCTGCGCTTCCGAGGCCGCGACAACCGGTAGCGCGGGCAGGGCGCCGAGCTGTACGCCGCCGTTTTGCGCCAACCCCGCCACTATTCCCCTACCAGTAACGCCATCGATGCTCAGCGCGTGGCCCGCCGACCGGGGGCCGGTCGCCACCTCGACTGCCCGCAGCGTGCCAGCTTGGTCGTAGGCAAGCAGAGTGGCACCTGTGGCCGTACGCGGCCCAAAGCCAGGCCACATGATGGTGCCGGCGGAGGTGGCGAGCAGCCAGGCATTGCCGGCACCATCAATGGCCAGTGGTTGAAACATAGCCGCCTGCGCCTCGCCGCTGAACGACGTAATGGGCGCTTCGCGCAGCCACTGAAAGTTGCCGGTGCGGCGGTCGAGCCGGGTGAGGAAGTACGAAGAGCCGGTGCCGCCGAGCAACGCCGCCCGATGCGAACCAAACTGCCACTGGCCGAAAAGTGGCCCTACGAAGTAAACACCCGTCGTATCGGCGGTGGCCACCCACGCACTAGGGCACGTAACGTCTTCGATGTGGCGCACCCACTGCATCTGGCCCGTGGGGCTGTAACAAGCCACATACGTATTGTAGGTGATGCCGGTAGGGAGCGCTACCGGCGTCCCGTTGTAGCGCCCATTGGTTTCGGCGCAGCTACCCGCCGTATACACGCTGCCATCCGGCGCGACTGCCACCGCCGTCAGCCGCGAAACATTTTGCTGCACGATGGTCGATAGCGAATCGCCGACGGTGAGGCCGACGCGCATCGCGTAGGAATCGGCAAAAGTGTCGTAACCAACCCATACACTGCCGCCGCGTGGGTCGAGCGTCAGGCTATTCGCGCCCTGCACGAAGGTGGAACTGGCACCGGGACCGGCGGCCAAGCGCCGATGCCACCGCACGGCGCCCCCCGAATCGAGGGACGTGACGAAGTACTCGACACCGCTGTTGGGGTTGGGGTTGAAATACCGATGCTGCGCGTCGAACACGAGCGAATCAGTGAATTCGCCGAGCAATAGCACGCCGCCATCGGCGAGGGCTTGTAAGGCCAACACACTGGCGGTGCCTTCCACGACGCGTTGCGCGGCCGGGCGCCCATCGGCCCGGTGGCGGGTTAGATTCAGCGAGCCGAGTGCTTCCTGTGAGTGAAATTTGCGAAACTCGTGCATTCCGGCCCACCACGTGTGCCGACCACCGGGCCCAACACTGGCCGCCGTGCGGAGCATATCGGGATTGGCGGTATAAGCCACGGCGCGAGGGCGGGCCCACTCGAAGGTCTGGGCGGCGGCCGGGGCGAGCGTTATCAACAGCAACAGAGCGGTACCCAGAGCGCCGCGCCGCGCCAAGCGCCCGAAATACGACAGAGCGGAAAAAGAGAGAGCGAAAGGCATCACGAAAATAATATGAGGTGGGGCGGAATGGAGATGAGACGCGCCATTATAGCGCTACCATCTGCCAGACGGCCGGTCTGGGGCGGCCGTTACAGCCCTCACATCATGATGTTTGGGCTGAATTTCCCGAATGGCCTACTTCCGCTCACCCGCTTCCGTCACGCGCGTGGGCGTTTGCTTGCCGCGCCCGATGCCCGTTGCGCTGCGCGCGATAGACTGCACCACGGCCGGCAGGTTCAAACCGGAGGTTGCCGGGGATCACCCAACTATGCGCAACATGCAGGCGGCCGCCCAATGCCCGGCACCAACAACCGCCGACCGCGCGGGCGAAGCCGTAACTGCGGAGCGTTCATCGTCATGGTAGCTGTTGTCGACGCGCGTCATCGCGCAGCTTATCATTTGCTTGCCCGCGTCGTTCCACCTATAAATTTCCACCCGATGCAATTTCTACCGTACCCGCTCGACTGGCGGCCCTGGATAACACTGCTACTGCTGGTTACTGCTTGGGGTACGGCGCGGCCGGCTGACGCACAAGGATTCACTTGGAACTGGGTCGCGACGGGCGGCGGCAGCCAGGGAAGCGATCTATTCGATCGGGTAGCAACCGACGCCAGCGGCCACGTATTCGTGGCGGGACGGATGCGGAAGACGGCCACTTTCGGCGATACGACGCTCACGGCCACCGGTAATCAGGACGATCTGCTCGTGGCGAAGCTTTCGCCAGCCGGCGGCTACGAATGGGTGCGGCGGGTGGGTAGTACCACCGATGATGAAGTACGAACCCTACGAGTGGGCACCAACGGCAACGTGTATCTGGAGGGGTGGGCTGAACGCGCGATTACTTTCGGCAGCACCGTGCTACCGGCGTCTGGCTCGACGGCAGGAATCGGCTACGTGGCCTGCCTCGATGGCACGACCGGCGTGTGGCTGTGGGCGGTGCGCACACCGGCCAATAGCTTCAGCACGGCGATGGTCCTCGACGCGGCCAACAACGTGTATGTGGGCGGGGCCTTCACCGACACGGCGTCGTTTGGCAATACGCGCCTCGTGGCCATGGTACCCGGCAACTACAATATGTTCGTGGCGAAGCTTAGCGGCGCCGGTACGCACCCGTGGCAGTGGGCGGTGATGAGCGGCGGCAGCGACCGAGACGAGCGCGTTACCGCGATGGCTACCGACCACGCCGGCAACCTGTACGTGGGAGGGCAGTTCTCCTCGGTTACGGTGCGGTTCGGTACAACGACCCTGACCCGCATCGGCAGTCAGGATTGTTTCGTGGCGAAGCTGACGACGGCGGGCGGGTGGCGCTGGGCAAAGCAGATCGGTGGCCTCGCCGACGAGGCAATCACTGCGATGGACGCCACCGCCACCGGCGGGGTGGTGCTGAGTGGGTTGTTCGGGGGCCCTACGAACACCGTCAATAGTACCATTATCGGAACGACAACCCTCGCCAATGCAGGCGTTGCCGCGACTTACGACGGCTTCGTGGCGAAGATCAACCCCGCCGGCACGATTCAGTGGGCCACGCAGATGGGCGGCACGAAAACCGACTACCTGCGCACCGTGGTAATGGCGCCGACGGGCGAGGTGTATACGACGGGCTTCTACGATTCGCCAACGGTAGCGATCGGCGATAGTACCGTCCGGAACACGAGTGCGTCCACCAATCTGGCCGATTCGTTCGTGGCGCAACTGACCGCCGCCGGGAGCACCGTGACCTGGAAGCTGCTGGGGCACACCACCGGAGGTAATTGCGAGTTTATGCTGGGGTCGGCGCTGGATGCGACGGGGAATTTGTACGTATCGGGTTGCTTTGCCACGGCGCCAGTTCCAACGGCTACGCTGGGGCCGTTCACGGTGTCGAGTACGGGTTATTTCGACGGTTTCGTCACGAAGCTTACCCGCACGACGCAGCCGACGGCCTTGCCCGACAGCGTAGCCCCGGCAAGGTTGGCGATCTGGCCCAACCCGGCACCGGCTGCGGGAACGGTGCGGGTAGGTGGGGCGGCCGGCAACCCCGTTGAGTTGGTGGATGCGCTGGGCCGGGTAGTTCGTTCCGTTCGGTCTACCGGCGCGGAGGCCATGCTGGGGCTGGCCGGGGTGCCGGCGGGCGTGTACTCGGTGCGGGCCGGCGCGGCGCACCGGCCGCTGATCGTGGAGTAACGCGCCGCGTGCCCGTGGCCCATTCGCGGCTTCGCCCCCTACCTTCGGCCTATGAACACCCAGCAAGCCTACGATGCCTGGTCGGCGACGTACGACACGGTTGAAAATCACACCCGCGACCTGGAGGCAGCGGCCATCCGCACGATGGTGCCGGCGGCGCTGGGCATTACGCCGGTTGGCCGGTGTGGGCACATCATCGAACTGGGGTGCGGGACGGGCAAAAACACGCACTGGCTCGCGATGCAGACCGAGCGCCTGACGGCCGTCGATTTCTCGACGGAAATGCTGGCGCAGGCCCGCACCAAAACGCTGCGGTCGAATGTCGCCTTTCAGCAAGCCGATATCACGCAGCCGTGGGCGTTTGCCGAAACCGGCCAAGCCGACCTCATCACCTGCTCGCTGATTCTGGAACACATCGACGATCTCGATTTCGTGTTCGCCGAAGCCGCGCGGGCACTGGCGCCCGGCGGCTTGCTCTACGTCGGCGAGCTGCACCCGTTCAAGCAGTACCAAGGCAGCAAAGCGCGTTTTGAAACCGCCACCGGCCAAATGCGCGAGCTGGATTGCTACATCCACCACCTCACCGACTACACGCACGCCGCTCGGTACGCCGGCCTGACCGTGGAGGCATTGCGCGAGTGGTTCGATGATACGGATGAGACGCGGACTGGCCCGCCGCGCATCGTGGCGTGGGTGTTTCGGAAGGAGTAGAAGGCGGTCTTGCTTGGTGCGGTCGAGGCTCCTTGACCGCCGTGGTCGCTCCACCCCGGCGCTTCACGCCACCCCTCCCCTTCCGGGGCGAGAAGCTTGCTGAGGGCGTGGAGGGCGGGGAGGGCGGTTTTACTGGCGCTCGCCGGCGTCTTTGACGCGGGAGGGGGTTTGCCGGCCGCCGACGATGCCGCGGGCGCTGCGGGCGATGGACTCGATGACGGCGGTGAGGTTAGAGAGGTTAAGGGTACTCACTTCGTCGTCGACGGTGTGGTAATGCTCACCGGGCATCTTAGAGGTGCTGATGGTGTGGGCGGGCACACCAAGCTTGGCGAGGGTGGCGTTGTCGGAGCGGTAGAAGAGCTGCTCTTTGGGGTAGGGGTCGGGCACGAAGCGCACGCCGGAGCCTTTGAGCTGCTTGTTGAGGAGCCGGCCGAACGTCGATTTGTCGTAGCCCGTGATGTAGGCAGCGCCGGGGCCGGCTTCGGCTACCTTGCCGATCATCTCGATATTGAACATCGCGACGACTTCAGCGGGCTCGACCTGTCGCGAGAAAAACTGCGAGCCGAAGCCGCCGATCTCTTCCGCCGTGAACGCGACGAACACCAGCGTCCGGGCCGGCGCGGGCTGAGCGCGGTAATATTCGGCGAGCGCCACCACGGCCGCCGTGCCGGAGGCATCATCGTCGGCGCCGTTGGCGATAGAGTCGCCGCCGACGGCGGGGAGGGTGCCGAGGTGGTCGTAATGGGCGGAAAACACCACCAGCTCGGCGGCGCGGGCAGGATCGGCGCCGAGCAGCATCCCCACTACGTTGGTCATCGGCACGGGCGTAATCGTGGCCGTCGCGCGCACGGTGTAAGGCGTGGCGGCGGTAGGGGCGGGCGCCAGCAGGATCACCGTCGAGTGCGTCGGGCGGGTGGCGCGCATGCCGTAGTGCGCCACCACGCGGGCCATTTCGGGCAGGGCCTTGCGGTGGGCCGTGTCGAGGAGCACCACCACGTCGGCAGTGGGCTTGCGGAGGGGCCAAAACGCTTTCCAGGGGTCGTCTTTCGGACCGACCACCACCACGCGCGGCCCCGACGGGGCGGCGGGCCACGTCAGCTGCTCCTGGCCGGGAATGACGACCACCTGATGGGCCGCTATCGGCTGGCCCGCCACGGTGGCCTGCACGGCCAGGAGCCGGGCGCGCCACGCTTCGAAGGCTTGCTCGTAGCCGGCGTTACCGGGCAGCGGCTGCAAGCCGGCGCGCTGGAATTCGGTGGCGAGAAACCGGGCGGCTTTGCCGATGCCGGACGTACCGGAGGCGCGGCCCTGCAACGAGTCGGCGGCGAGGGTGGAGATGACGCGCGCAACGGTGGTGGCCGAGATGGCGGGTTGGGCCGCGGCGGCAGTGGGGATCAGCAGCAGTAAAAGAACGCGGCGCAGCAAAAGCATACAGGCAAAAGCGGAAGATGGAGGACGAAAGTACCCGCTGAACGGCACGAGGCGGCGCGGGGTGGGCGCGGTAGGTGCCGCGCGGGTGGTCGCGCGCGGCGTGGGGGGCGCCTTCAACGCAAACGGCCACCCCGGTTGGTCGGAGTGGCCGTGGCGTGAGGCGATGCCCGCGGGGGGAGGATCAGGCAGCCGGCGGCGTCGGGGTCGAGCGCTTGGCGGTGTTGATGATCTGGCGCGCCGACTGGTAGGCGTGGTAGAAGTCGGGGTTACGGGTCTTGAAGCGCTCCATCAGCTTGTCGAGGCGGTTGCGGTAGATGCCCATGGCGGTGCGGAAATGGGTTCTGCGCGCCTTGGTCTGGGCGGTGCCTTCGGCGATGGCGGTTTGGGGGGTGCCCATCTCGCCCTTGAACTTCTCGATGCTGTCGTGGAGGTTTTGCAGCTCGTCGGCTTCGAGGCCCTGGCCGACGAGCGCGGCGGTATGGGTCGTGGCCAAGGTGTGGAGCTGCTTGGCGATACCGAGCAGTTCGCCGTCGCCGTTGCGCCGCAGGGCGTCGTAGCTGTAATCGGCCTTGGTGAGCAACGCGACGTTGTCGGTGTCGTCGGCGTAGGCGTAAAGCAGCGCGGCGACGTCGCTGCCGCGCTGCGCGAGCAGGTTGCGGGTTTTCTTCTTGACGGCACTGACCGGCTCCGATTCTTCGCCCTGCTGGGTAGGGGCCGTGGGATCGACCTTGCCCACCACATCGGCGAGCTGGCCGTGGTACTTCACCAGCCCCGGGATGGTGGCCCAGGCGGTGGAATGGTTGGCGAAAACGCCCAGCGTCGCCTTGAACGAGCGAAGCTGTGCTTGCTGATAGTCAGTCATATTGATGACATTAAAAGGTGAAAACGGCGGAAAGATATAGCAGTCAGCCCGCAAATGCCAAACCTCGGTCGGAAACCGCGCGCTACGCCTACGCGAGGTTCCGCTACGGCCGCTTTAGTGACCGCTACGGCCACTCCAGAAGCCGATATGCCTTCTTTACACCTGAAAACGGCGTCTCTTGGGTTGGAAATGGCTGCTCCAGCGCCCGCAAGACCTTCTTCAGGGTTGGAGATGGCTGCTCTTGGGTTGGAAACGGGTGCTTTAGGGTTGGGTAGTCGATCTCCAGCGTTGGGGAGACGGAGGGGTAATATCTGTGAAAGTGTATGGAGGGCGGGAGTGGGTCGTGGGAGTTCGATTGCGCGAACGCACGTTGCAAACGCGCAGCCCGGTTAGGCACGCGTTACAAATGCGCGCCAACGGAGACGGATGGTCAATATGTGTGAACGATTGTGAAAGCGGAACGCTACCGCTAGTAGCTAAGAGGTGGTGCGCCAGCCGGTAGATGCCTCCAGTTCTTGGGTGCTTATAAGTATCTATATTTGACAAAATCTGTTTGGGTGAAGTATGAAACTATGGTTCCTCAACGCGTGCATAGATTTGTACGTGAGACACCTAAGTAATACCTCCACCCAAAAAAACTTGCCAGTCATCAAATGAATAAAATCATTGAGCTACATCAAGTACGGTTGTCACACGCCCATCAAGACGCTTTAACTGATTTAAATTGGCTAAAGGAGTCTTCCAAATCCTTTCAGGTTCCCGAAATGGCGTATCCAGAAATTAAGCAACTTGACCAACTTTTTTCTTATAAGTCTTGGTTTTATGAAGTCGGCCAGTTCTTTCAACACAATCCAAAAGAAAATTTTTGCCCTATTCCTGGTCTAACAGACTCTCAATTTAATGGAGGAATGACAAGAGAGCAGTTTTTTTTCTTAGTTGAGTTAAATCGCGACAAGCGCTCAAAGGGACAGCGAAATTCGGAGTTAAAAGAAATAATGCAACTCAATCAGACTGTTGCCATTCTTGATGGGTTCCTTTTTGACGCAGTCAAGGTACTTTACCAAACTAATCCAGAAGCACTTAAGCGAAAGGATAAAACTTTAACTTATGAAGAGTTGATGAAGGCAAAAGACAAGGGGGAGATAATTGAACTCATAATTAATAAGGAACTCGCGAAGATTTCTTTTGACTCACTGAAGGATCAGATAAAACACATTGCTACTACTTTCGCAATTAATTTCGATATTCTCAAAGGTTCGGTTGATGAAGTTGCTCAAATAAGAGAAGTGCGTCACATACATGTACACAACAAGGGACTTGTCGATGCGAAATACATTCGCAAGACGCGTGACACAAGTTTGCCCGTTGGTTATTATAAAAGCTTGAAAGATACTTACTTTCAAGATCGTTTGTATAATGTGGTCGAGAGTTTTTTGACAATTTTTTATATTGAAATAGCTAATAAATTAGAGAAGCTCAAGTAGGCCAACGAGCAGATTTTTTATGCTAACGCCTTATGTCAGCTTGACTACTTGCTGTGCCGTTTTCGCCTCTATTTCTTCACCAACTGTTTTTGAGCAGCCAGTCCAGCTTCATCAGGCGGCTGATTTTATAGAGGGGCACGACGGGGGCGAGGAAGGAGAAATCGCGGAAATCGAGCCGCCTTTTTAAGTACTGCGGCAAAAATAAACGCGTAGTTTGTCATTGCGAGGAGGAGGCTTGGAGTTTACCCTGAGGAACGAAGGGCCGACGTGGCAATCCTCGTTTGCTCGGCGCGTTTGCCCCACTACCGTACTGAGCCAACGGGGATTGCTTCGTCGCAGAGCCTCCTCGCAATGACAAATTCAGTGTAAGAAGGCGCTGACAGCTTCAAAAGTACGGGCAGGATAGGTTGGGCTACGCCTCCACAATCTCCCCATCACCTTGCGGGCTTTATCGAGGCTCGGCACGCCTTCGATGGTGACGATAAGCTGCTCCTTGCGCTCCTTCAGGTTGGCGGCGCGGGGGTGAGTCTGGACGTAGTGGAGGATGCGGCCGAACTGGTCGCCCTGGAAATATTCCTTGTGGTCGTCGCCGGCGGGCAGGTAGCCGCCTTGGGGGTGGGGGTTTGCGGTTGGAAAGTGGTTAGTCCACTACTAGCTCACTGGCCACCACCAGACGCAGCCGAATGGCTTTGGTGGTGACTTTTCGGTTGAAAATCTCGCGTAGTTCTCGCAGGCGCCCGCCATTGTAGGGTAGCGTGCGCGTGTGCCCGACACTGGCGAACGCATACACGGTGGCACCGGCAGGAATGATCTGGCGGCTATAGAAGTCGTCGATGGAAGCGGCTAACTGATCGAGGCAGTCGCTGGCATTGCCGGAGCGGCTCTCGGAGTGGACGTCCTTAAACTCGATAAAATGTAGCTGTCCGTTGGCGAGGAGGGCGCAGTCGCACCGGGTTTCGGGGCCGCCGTAGGCATACAGGCACTTGTCGATGGCGACCAGATGAATCTGGCGTTGCTGCGGATTGATGACTTCAAAATCGGCGCGGGTGCGCGGCGCGGCCGCGACAACTACACACGGCTCCGGGCTGGGCGACGGCGGATCGCGGACGACAAAGCGCGGGTGCGCGTGCGGGGTCAGGCATTCGCGTTCCTGTAGCCGATCAGCAAAGGCGGAGGTGATGGCCGCAATCATTCGACGGGGAAGCCGCGGCTGATGTCGATCAACTGATCAAATACGTCGGCCTGGGAGCCGGCTATTTCGTCCAGCTCGTTGGTGCTGATGAGCTGGGTTTCTTCGCTTACGATGGAGCGCACACCACCTTCACCGACGTAATAAGCGGTGAATTCTTTGGGGTCAATCCAGCTTTCGCGGGGTACTAGTTTGGCTATGTCGTCGGCACGGTCGGGGTATTGGGTGGCGACCTGGTGCGCGTAGAGGAGCAGGTTGAGGTGGGAGAGGATGTAGGGGGAGTGGGTGGTGAGCGTGAGATCACTACGGCTTTTTAGCGTCGCGCCCATTATATGATTCATTAAAGCGCGTTGTCCATTCGGGTAAAGATTTAATTCTGGCTCCTCAACAATGAAGCTGCTCGCGGCTCCACCGCTCGCGTGGTTGTCCACAACCATCAGTAGCGGCAGTACGGATTGAATACCACTAGCTGCTTCGCTTAACTCAATCACTTTCCGATTTTGAAGTTGAATTAAGTGTTTGCCGTCGCGAAAGGTGTATGTTACGTTTAAAAACGGGACTTCGTAAATAGGAATTTCCTCGCGTGCGACTTCGAACGCACTTAAAAATTCAATCAGGTGATCAGGGAGTGCAATCTTACTGCGTTGCAGACCAAATGGCGCTTTGACGACGGAGCCGGCAAACGCCCTTTCAGCGGGAATGTAAACCGGCGCTGGTAAAAAACTGCCTAGCATGCTGAAGAAGTGCTTCTCATCCCTTTCAGAAAATTTATCTATCAAGCGATCAATGAAACTCGTGCTCGCATATGTCTCTTCGGCCTTAGGTTCTACTGCGTATTTTTTCGACAACACCAGAATATTGCTCGTCCATAAATCCAAGGCGTCTTTTGAAAGCAAGCGGTCTGCTTCTTCGTTTTTATAAGCTACCTGATTCCAGAAGGACAACCATTCAATTTCGGTCTCAGCAGCCTCGTGACTTGTTAATTGGAAGTGATCCAAGGCACCTTCAATAAACTCTACCAAAGGTTCTGTTGGGTTAGGGTCAAGAAACTCCGTATCCCGAAAAATAGCCGCCAGCTTCGCCAGCGTACTCTTTCCTCCACCCGTCGGGCCAATGAAAACGGTGACGCGCTTGAATTCAACTTCGGCGTTATCAATGGGGCCGAAGTTGCGGACGGTGAGTTTCTCGTTCATCGGGGGTATTTCAGTTTGTCATTGCGGGCGGAGCGAAGCAATCCTCGTTTGCTTGGGGCGGTAGAGCGGCGCCGTTCTACGGGGATTGCTTCGTCGCAAAGCCTCCTCGCAATGACAAATTCAGAAGGCGCTGACAGCTTCAAAAGTACGGGTAGGATAGGTTGGTCTACGCCTCCACAATCTCCCCCATCACCTTGCGGGCTTTATCGAGCGAAGCCACGCCTTCGATGGTGACGATGAGCTGCTCCTTGCGCTCCTTGAGATTGGCGGCGCGGGGGTGGGTCTGGACGTAGTTGAGAATGCGGCCGAACTGCTCGCCCTGGAAATACTCCTTGTGGTCGTCGCCGGCCGGGAGGTAGCCCTTCAGCGTGTCGCGCTTGAGCGTGAGGCGCTCGAAACCGGCGCGGCAGCCCTGCCAGCGCAGCCGCACCACATCGGCGAGTTGCAGCAGCTCGCCGGGGAGCGGGCCGAAACGGTCTTCGATACCCGCCAAAATGTGGCTCAGTGCCGGCTCGTCGGGCGCTTTGTCGAGTTTGGCGTAGAGCCGCAGCCGCTCACCCACATTCTGCACGTATGTATCGGGGATGAGCACCTGCAAATCGGTCTCGATGTTGCACTCGCGCGGCCGGGCTTTGGCGGCGGCGCGCAAGGCGGCATCGCCGGCAAACAACTCCTTGAACTCGGTTTCCTTCAGTTCCTGAATCGCTTCGTCGAGAACCTGATGGTACATCTCAAAGCCCAGATCGGAAATGAAGCCGCTTTGCTCGCCGCCGAGCAGATTGCCGGCGCCGCGAATATCCAAATCGCGCATCGCAATCTTGAACCCTTCGCCGAGGTCTGAAAACTCTTCGAGCGTGCTCAGGCGCTTGCGCGCGTCGGAGGGCAAACCGGCTACGGGCGGCGTCAGCAAATAGCAATACGCTTTGCGGTTCGAGCGCCCCACGCGGCCGCGCATCTGGTGCAAATCGCTCAGGCCCGACATATGCGCGCGGTTGATGATGATGGTATTGGCGTTCGGAATATCGAGCCCCGATTCGATGATATTCGTACTAACGAGTACATCGTATTCGCCTTCCACGAATTTCATCATCCGTTTTTCGAGTTGATCGCCGTCCATTTGGCCGTGCGCGTACGTCACGCGGGCGTCGGGCACGAGGCGTAGCACGAGGTTCGCCATTTCCTCGATGTCTTTCACGCGATTGTGCACCAAAAAAACCTGCCCTTTGCGCGCCAATTCGCGCGAAATGGCGTCGCGGATCAGGTTTTCCGAGAATACGTGCAGTTCCGTCTGCACCGGCTGGCGGTTGGGTGGCGGCGTGGCAATGATGCTCAAATCGCGCGCGCCCATCAAACTGAAATGCAACGTGCGCGGAATCGGGGTGGCGGTCAGGGTCAGCGAATCGACATTGACGCGTATCTCCTTTAATTTCTCTTTCGTTTTGACGCCGAATTTTTGTTCCTCATCAATAATCATCAACCCGAGGTCTTTGAATTGAATATCCTTACCCGTGAGCCGGTGCGTGCCGATTAGAATGTCGGTTTTACCCTCCTTCACGCGCGCCAGCGTTTCCTTTACTTGTTTGGTGGTTTTGAACCGATTGACGTATTCCACCGTCACCGGGAAATTGGAGAGACGGTCGCGGAAGGTCTTGAAATGCTGCATCGCCAGCACGGTAGTCGGCACGAGTACGGCCACCTGTTTACCGTCGGTTACGGCCTTGAAGGCCGCGCGGATGGCAATTTCGGTCTTACCGAAACCCACATCGCCGCACACCAGCCGATCCATCGGGTGCGGCTGCTCCATATCGCGCTTCACGTCTTCGGTGGCTTTGGCCTGGTCGGGGGTGTCTTCGTAAATGAAGCTCGATTCCAGTTCGGCCTGCAAAAAACCGTCGGGGGTGTAGGCGTAGCCGGGCGCGGCTTTACGGCGGGCGTAGAGTTTAATTAATTCAGCAGCAATATCCTTGACCTTTTTCTTGACCGCTTTTTTCTTGTTTTCCCATTCCGGCGAACCCAATTTGCTCAGGCTCGGGGGCGTGCCTTCGGCGCCCGAATATTTACTGATTTTGTGGAGCGCGTGAATCGGAATTGTCTGCACATCGTCGTCGCGGTAAATGAGCCGCACCGATTCCTGGGCTCGCCCGTTGTTTTCTATTTTGGTGAGGCCGCCAAACCGCGCCACGCCGTTGTCTACGTGCGTTACGTAATCGCCGGGTTGCAGGTCGCGCAACTCGCGCAGGGTCATCGCTTTTGATTTCGAGAATTTCGCGCGGTCTTTATACCGGTAAAAACGCTCGAAAATCTGGTGGTCGGTGTACAGCGCAATCTTTACTTCATCGTCGATGAAACCTTCGCGCAGGGCCACCAGCAGCGGCTGAAAGCGGGTTTCGTGATCCAGCTCATCCACAATCGTCGTCAGGCGGTCGATTTGGCGCGGCGAATCGGCGGCGATAACGTTGGTCAGGCGCCGCGCCTGGTTTTCGTGCAGATTTTTGATCAGCCGCGCAAAATCCTTGTTGAACGACGGCTGCGGCGACGCCCGAAACTGAAACGTTTCGGCGCCATGTTTCTCGCGGGAAAAATAAAATCGCTTGCCAAATTCTACGCACATAAACCCGTCGAGCCCGCGCCGGAACGCGTTGCGGGTTTCAAACAGCGCCGCCGGGTCGCTCACGATTTGCACGCCCGCCGCTTCCTCCAGCATCGTTTTGAAAGAAGACGTCGCCTTCTCAAACGACTCGCCCACGATGTCGAGCGTCTGCCGTAAATCTTTGAACCAGAAGATGGTATTAGCCGGCAAAAACTCCAGCAACGACACCCGCGACTCGTGCAGCAAGCGCGTCTGCACGTTCGGGATGATGGAAACTGAAGGCCGCGTTTCCACCGAAAGCTGCGTATCGGGGTGGAACGTGCGAATCGATTCGATCTCGTCGCCGAACAATTCTATTCGATACGGCAAATCGTTGGCGTACGAAAACACGTCCACAATGCCGCCACGAATCGCGAATTGCCCCGGCTCATACACAAATTCGCTGCGCTCAAAATCGTAGCTCGTCAGCAATTCCGTCAGAAACGCCACATCAAGCTTGTCGCCGGTAGCCGCCGTAAGCGTGTTGCTCACGAGGCTCTGCCGGTTGATGACTTTTTCGGTCAGCGCCTCGGCGTACGTCACTACGAGCTGCCCGGCACCCGACGTCGATTTCTGCGCCCCGCTGATCCGGTTCAGCGTCTCGGCCCGCAGCAGAATATTGGCGTTCTCGGTTTCATCGAATTGGTACGGCCGCTTATACGACGACGGAAACAACTGCGCGCCCGCATCCGGCGAGCCCGTGGCCGCCGTTAGCAGATTCGTGAGGTCGGCGTGGAGGTAGGCAGCTTCCTCGCGGTCGTGCGCCACCAGCACGTGGTGCGCGCGCGGCGCCGCCTGGTACAACGCCGCCACCAACACGGCATCCTGCGAGCCCACCAGCCCGCGTACGTGCAGGCGTGGTGTCGGGTCGGCGGGGGCCGTGGGCGTACCCAGGCGCTCGGTCAGGGTTTGCGTAAGGGGGTCGTGGCGGTAGAGCAGGAGCAGTTCGGCAGCAGTCACGGCAGATTCTTCGGGAACGGGAAATAGCAAACGGGCCGACTGCGAGGGCAATCGGTCCGAGCGGGTGCCAACGGTTGGCGCTGCAAGTTCAACTCAACGATTCGCTGGAGGTTGCGGGTTCGGATGGAAAGAAACGAAAAAGCGGACCCGTCGCCGGGGAGCCGCTTTTTTATATCACGCAGAAACTAGTGACTGCCGGTCAGCTACTTGTTCGCGCCGAACATATAACCCACTTGGGCCTGAAAAGCCTCGTTGAAAATGCGCGTTTCATCGCTCGCCGATACATTTTTGGTATCAATCAGCGTTTTCACGCCCGCGTTGTAGCGCACGCCAATGCTCACGGCCGGCGTTACGTTGAAACCCACGCCGGCAATCAGACCGATGTCGAAGCGCGGGATGCCGCCATTTTTGTCGTCCTTCTTCACGAAACCGGGCAGCACATCGCTGTTGGCATCCGTCGAGGCTTCGGCAATGGTGTTGCCGTTGGCATCCTTCACCTTGAAGTCGGAGCTGCGGTTAGAGTCGGTACGAATACCCGCTTGCGGCCCCAATTCAAAGAAAATCGGCCCGGCGTTGATTTTCGCCAGAATCGGCACATCAATGTAATTGATGTTGAATTTGCCTTCAAATTTCGTCTTGACGCCATCAATGGTTCTCTCTGTGTCCTCTAGGGTGTACCCTTTATTGGAGTACAGCGCTTCGATTTGCACAGAAGCAAAGTCATTGAAGGCATAATTGGCAGCTAAACCACCAATAAAACCAGCTTTGTACTTGTACGAATCCTGGGCGTTTTTGCCCCACACATTGGCGTAATTGGCGCCCAGCTTTACGCCGTAGGTAAGCCCTTGAGCAGCGGCCGAACCGATTGTAGCGGCCACGAGGGCCAGCGAGAAAAGAATCTTTTTCATTGACGGGTAAGGTCAGGAAGGTGGTTGGTTGAGTGGCGTAAGCCTAATCGGCCGGCTGGCCGAGTTTATGTCTCACTTACGGCCAGAGGTGGCTTGTTGTTGCCCATATTCTGTGCGAAACGCATAAAGAGGGGGTTCAAGGGCAGCACAGGACGACTTTTGCCGCGTCCAGTGAGCGTCTCACGCTACGTAGCAGCCAGCCAACAAGCACCAAAAAAGCCTCTTCCGCGCAACGCACGAAAGAGGCTTTTTGGCTTGAAACATTGCGCCGAAGCGCAAGTAGCTACTTCTTCCCAGCCGGTTTCTTCGCCGGCGCGCCTCCCGCTTTCGGCGGGTTATTGATTACGTCAAGCGTCTGTTTCGCCTGGGCGTCATTCGGATCGATGGCGAGCGCCGCTTCCCAATACGGCTTCGAGGCGGTCATCCCGGCCTTATCGCCTTTGCGCGAGTAGTACACGGCAATGGCCTTGTTGGCCGCTACAAGCTGCGACTTGAACTGCTCGCGCTGGCCCAACGAGTCTACTTTCGAGATAAACCGCTCGAAATAGGGCTTGGCGAGCCCTTTCTCGGAGTTTGGGTCGAGGCCAGCATTAGCGAGGCCGCGCTTATAGTAAGCCAACGCAAAGGCCGGGTTACTCTTCAGAATCAGGGCGTAGGCCGAGTCGGCAGAGGCAAAACGGCCGGCTTTTTCGTAGGTGTCGCCCAAGTAATACAGGTCGACGTTGGAGCCGCCCGCCAACACCCGCGCCCGGTACAGCTTGATGGCCTGCGGATACTGCTTCTTGCGCACATACAACTGCGCGATTTCGCCTTGCACTTCCTTATCGGTCGAATCCTTGGCGTACGCGGCCGTCAGGGTGGGGAGCGCTTCGTCTTCGCGGCCGTTTTTGCTCAGGGCTTTGCCGTAATACACGGCGTCGGTACCGATCTGCTCGGCGGCGGGCACGGCCTTGCGGTAGCGCTCCAGCGCTTGCAGGGCGCCTTTATAGTTCTTGGTTTCGTAGAGCGCGTACGCTTGCAACCGCCGGATGATGGCGTTGCTCGAATCGCGCGCCATCACCTTGTTCAACTCCGTAAGGGCGTTGGCGTAATCCTTCGACAGGAACAGAAACGCGGCGTATTTGGCCTCGGTGGCGGGCGTTTTTTCGGCGCGGTTGCGGTACTCCGTAATCATCTGCGTGGCTTCTTTGTAGAGGCCGGCGCGGTAGTTCAGGTCGGCCAACTCGGCGTAAGCCGGGGCATAATTGGCATCGAGCTGAATGACTTTCTTGAAGTCGGCCGCCGCACCGTTGTTGTCGCGCGAACGCGCCTTCAAAATCCCCCGGTGAAAGAGGGCGCGCGTGTCGTTGCCATTGGCAGTCACGGCTTTATCGTAGGCGGTCATAGCGTCGCCGCCTTTGCCGCCCACTTTCAGAAAGGCATCGCCGAGGAGGACGTACGCCGCCGCATCGTTGGGACGGGCACCTTTCGGCGCCGTCACGGCCTGCATATCGCCGATGGCTTTGCTCATGTCCTTCACGCTTTCGGGGGCGGCCACGTAGGCGTCGGCGATGCGCATCAGGATGTCGGCGTCTTTGCCTTTGGTGGCTTTACGCACTTCTTCAAACTTGGCTTCGGCGCCGCCCACGTTACCGCGTTGGAGCAGGGCTGCGCCGCCGCTCACCTTGCCGAGGTTAGTATTACCGAATTTGATAGAGCCTTGCTCGAAGTAATAGCCCGCCGAGTCGGCGCTGCCCATCCGGGCATACAACTGCCCTAGGGCGAAATAGGCCGCATCGGAACCGTTGGCGGCAATGGTTTTACGCAACGCGGCCCGCGCCGACGAGTACTGTTCGAGTTCGATGGCGCGCTGGGCGTCGGCTACCGACTGGGCGTTGGCGGTCGTCGGGGCAAGCGCGGCGGTGCCGAGCAGCATCGCTCCGAGGAGGGCCGGTTTCCAGGTCTGGGTCATGGGGAGAAACATTGAGAATTTGAAAACGCAAAGAAACGGAACGCAGCTAACGCTAGCCGCAGGCTTTTGGATTCAGCAACCTGAATAATCGCCTTGGGCCGCCGCCGCCTTACCTATTGCGGGCGGGTGGGGCGGTCGTCGGCGGTTTGTACGAGCCTGACCGGCACCGTGACCGGCACGAGGCCCGCCTTCAGGAAAATCCGCTGGCCTTTGTCGCCGGCCACGAACGAGGCAAAGCCGGTGCCAAGTCCGGCGCGGCCTTCCCGGCTGATGACGTACAGCTCGCGGCACAGCGGGTAATACGGCGCCCGGCGGATGCGCCACAGCGCCACGTTGGCTTGGTAGGGCTTCACGTAATCGGCGGGAGTAGCGCCGCTGCTTTTGCTGGTGAGGGCCGCCACGCGCACCTGCTTGAGAAAGCCGCGCACGGCGGCATCGTCGTTATCTGAAATCCAGTTTACGCCGATGAAGCCGACCGCGCCGGGGTGCGTCGCCACGTATTCGATCAGTTCTTCGTTGGTTTTGGTGGCAAAGGCGGTGCTGGCCACGGGCTGGCCGCGCAGCACCGAATCGCGCACGTAGCGGCGGGTGCTGCTCGCCGAGTTGTCGAATACCACGGTAGCCGTACCGAGCGTATTGGCGGCATTGAGCTGGCTCCATTGCCCAACTTTACCCGCGCAGATATTCGCAATTTGCGCCACACTCAACAGCGAATCGGGGTTGGAGGGATGCAGAATGACAGCCACGCCATCGACGGCAATTTTGGTCTGCACCGGAATGATTTTCTGCTTTTCCAACTCGGCTACTTCATCGGGCGTCAGCGCGCGGGCGCTGATTACGTCGCGCACCGAATCAGAGGCCATAAACGCGGCAATGGCCTCGGCTTCAGGTGCGTATACGGCGCGCACTTTCGCATCGGGGTATAAGCCCTGAAACGAGTCGATGTGCGCCGCCACAATCGGCCGCAGCGTTTCATCGACGGCCACCCGAATGTTGCCGCTCGTGGGCGTATCGAGGATTTTACCGTCTTTAGTAGCCGGGCACGCCGTGAGCGTGGCCAGCGCTAAAAGAGCGGCACTTGCCGCCAAGGGGCGGGCCAGCAACCGGCCAACAGGTTGGTTTTTATTCGATTTGCAGAGCATCAGCGCAGGTGTAGCGGGTTCAGTAAAAATGACAATTCGGCGGTTTTCAATGCCAACAACCTACCGATAATACCGATTGACGGCGCGGCGCACCCGCCACCCGCCGTACAGCACCAGCACCACGGCCAGCACATAGCGGCCGACCGGCGGCAGCGGCAATCGGCCATCGGGCACCAGAAAAACGGCCACGCCCAAGCCGATATAGGCCAGCGACAGCGTGAGGGCAAAATACCCGACCCAGGGTTTGGCACGCGCATTCACGCGCTCGTCGGCGAAGCGGTCGTCGAGGTCGGGGTCGGGGGTGGCGCCGGGGCGCCGCAGAGGCGGTTGATTCACGGGGGGCGAAGGTAGGCGCCGGGGCCATTGGGCGGCGGCGCGGTGGCGAAAAAAGTGACCGGACTAATCGGTAAAAACGCAATCGGCCCCGCCCGGTTCACGTACCACGGGCGGGGCCGGTGCGGACGGCGCAACGCAGGTTACAACGTCCGGAAGCTGATCGGCAGGTTGTAATACACCTTCACCGCCCGCCCGTTCTGCTCGCCGGGCTTGAACGCCGGCAGCGACCGCACCACGCGCAACGCTTCTTCATCGCAACCGCCGCCAATGCCTTTCAGCACCACCGGATTGACGACGTGCCCCGTGGCATCGACCACGAATTTGATGTACACCTTGCCTTCCACGCCGTTGCGCAGCGCCAACGCGGGGTATTTTGTGTGATCGGCAATGTATTTCTGCAACGCCGCCAAGCCACCGGGAAACTCCGGCATTACCTCGGTGTACACCATCGGCTCATCGTTTTCGGCGCCGCCGCCGGTCTCCACTACCGGCGCCACTGCTACGGGTGCGGCTCCGGCCAGCCCTTCCGTTTGCACGGCGGCAAGGTTATCGGCGCGGTTGGCGTCGTCCATGCGTATGACGGGCGCTTCGGTTACGGGCGTCTTGTCGGCCACGATTTTGCGCGTCGAAAACTCCTCCGCCGCGTACGACTGCGGCGGCGCCACCGGCACCGCCACCGGCAGCTTTTCGAGGACGGGAGGCTCCGTGAGTTTGATAAAGTCTTCGGCCGGCAGCACCGGCTTCAGCACCGCCACCAGCTCGGCGGGGGCCAAGCGGCGCACCACGTACGGCGCAACGCCCAACGCCGCGCTCATAAACAGGATGGCGATCATCGCCCGCTTCAGGTGCTGCGGGTACACGATGCGCAGGTCGTAGGCGCCGTACGCTTTGTTGCGGCCCTCGAAGATGATGTCGTTGAGGGAGGCGCGGGAGAGGTCGGGCAAAAGGCTGGTCATGATTTTTTTTTCGGTGACAAACGTTTGAAAATGAGCCGATTTTCGACTCTGTCGCCGCTCTAACGCATCTCGCCGGGCAATTATTGTGTGCGGTTTGTAATCGGTAGCGACTGCCGCGCATTCCGGCCGCCGTGTCGTTGCTTTGCAGCTTCATTGTTTGCCACTTAACTGCTGCTACTTCTGATGACCAACGCGTTGATCCGTACCCCCGTCCGCCAGCTTCTGACCACCGAACCCACCGGCCAACGCGTGCGCGTGAGCGGCTGGGTGCGCTCGCGACGCGGCAATAAATACGTGCAGTTTGTGGCCCTCAACGACGGTTCGGGGTTTAACAACCTGCAAATCGTGGCCGATCTGAACCGGTTTTCCGAGGAAAGCTTGCAGGATGTCGGCACCGGCGCGTGCATCACCGTCGAGGGTATTCTGGTGGCCTCACAGGGCAAAGGCCAAGCGGTAGAAGTGCAGGCCGAACACATCGAAGTACTCGGCGCGACCGACCCCGAAGAGTACCCGATTCAGAAGCGCGGCGCCGACCAAAAAGGCATCTCGCTGGAAGCCCTGCGCGATATTGCCCACTTGCGGCCTCGCACCAACACCTTCGGCGCGGTGCTGCGCATCCGGCACGCGCTGGCGTACGGCATTCACCATTTTTTCCACGAGCGCGGGTTTTACAACCTGCATACGCCCATCATCACGGGGGCCGATGCCGAGGGCGCGGGCCAGATGTTCCGCGTGACCACCCTCGACGCCGCCGCGCCGCCGCGCACGCCCGAAGGGGCCGTCGATTTTCAGCAGGATTTCTTCGCCCGCCCCACCAACCTCACCGTTTCGGGGCAGTTGGAGGCCGAATGCGGCGCCTTGGCGCTGGGCCAGGTGTACACCTTCGGCCCCACGTTCCGGGCCGAAAACTCGAACACCACCCGCCACCTCGCCGAGTTCTGGATGATTGAGCCGGAAGTCGCCTTCAACGGCTTGGCCGAGAATATGAATCTCGCGGAAGATTTCCTGCGCTATCTGGTCAAATTCGCGCTCGATACCTGTCCCGACGATCTGGCGTTCCTCAATGAGCAGTACGACAAAGAATTGCTCACGCGTTTACAGTTCGTGATCGACAACGATTTCGAGCGGCTGACTTACACCGAGGCCGTCGAAATTCTCAAACGAGCCAAACAGAAATTCGAGTTTCCCGTCGATTGGGGCACCGATCTGCAAAGCGAACACGAGCGGTATTTAGTCGAGAAACACTTCAAAAAGCCGGTCATCCTGACGAATTATCCGAAGGAAATCAAGGCGTTTTATATGAAGCTCGACGACGACGGCCGCACCGTGCGCGCCATGGACGTGCTGTTCCCCGGCATCGGCGAAATCATCGGCGGTTCGCAACGCGAAGAGAACGAAGCCAAGCTCCGCCAACGGATGCGCGAAATGCACGTCGATGAAAAAGAGCTGTGGTGGTATCTGGAACTGCGCAAATTCGGCACCGCCCCGCACGCCGGTTTCGGCCTCGGTTTCGAACGCCTCGTGCTGTTCGTGACCGGCATGACCAACATCCGCGACGTCATCCCGTTTCCGCGCTTTCCGCGCTCGGCGGAGTTCTAGGTAGACGTACCCGGCACCGTCCCGGGGCCGGATTTGGGCGAAAACCCGTCAGCAATTCACCGCCGGCACCAGGACGGTGCCGGGTACTTCAATCCTGATGCCCATCAAAACCCTCTTCCTCGACATCGGCGGCGTTCTCGGCACCAACGGCTGGGATACCGCCGCGCGCCGCGAAGCCGCTGCGCTTTTTGGATACGATTTCGATGCGTTTGAAACGCGCCACAAGCGGCTTTTCGACCTCTACGAAACCGGCCATCTGACGCTCTCCGAGTACCTGCGCGGGACGGTCTTTTTCATTCCGCGCGAATTTTCGGAAGCCGAATACGCCGCTTTCATCCGCGAAAAAAGCACGCCTTGGGCGGCCAACATCGCCTTTTTCCGGGCCTTGAAACAACGGCATGGCCTGCGCGTCTTCGCCGTCAACAACGAAGGCCGCGAGTTGAACGACTACCGTTTGGCCACGTTCGGGTTCGGCGATTTGTTCGATGCCACCGTATCGTCGTGCTACGTGGGGATGCGCAAGCCCGACCCGCGCCTCTACCGCCTCGCCGCCGACCTCAGCCAAACCCCGCTCACCGAAATTCTCGTCGTCGATGACCGACCCGAATTCACCGAATTGGCCGCCGCGCTCGGCTTACGCTCACATCACTACCAGTCGCTCCCCGCCACCCAAGCCGATTTAGCCACGCAATTCGGCTTATCAGTAAGCTGATCCCAAAAATCAGCAAAATCAGCGATCCTATGACCTACGACTTTGGCATGATCGGCCTCGGCACCATGGGCCGCAACCTCGTCCTCAACATCGCCGACCACGGCTTCTCCGTCGCGGGCCTCGACAAAGACGCCACCAAAATCGCCACCCTGCACCAAGAGGCTGCCGAAGGGGTCTCCAAAGTCACAGGCAACGCGCGTATCGTGCAGGGCACCACCGAGATGGCGACCTTCATTGCTTCCCTAAAAACGCCGCGCCGCGTCATGATGCTCGTGCCGGCCGGCGGCGCCGTCGATGCGGTCATCGCCGACCTGCTACCGCATCTGCAAGCCGACGACCTCATCATCGACGGCGGCAACTCCCACTACGTCGATACCAACCGCCGCGTGCAGGCCCTGGCCGAAAAGGGCCTACGCTTCTTCGGCATGGGCGTCAGCGGCGGCGAACTGGGCGCCCGCTTCGGCCCCGCCATGATGCCCGGCGGCGACCCGGCCGCCTACGAAATCCTGCGGCCGGTGCTGGAAGCCGTCGCCGCCAAAGCCCCCGACGGCCAACCGTGCGTGGCGTATATGGGCACCGGCTCGGCCGGCCATTACGTGAAAATGGCGCACAACGGCATCGAGTACGGCGTGATGCAGCTCCTGGCGGAGGCGTACGACCTGCTGCGGCGGGGCCTCGGTATGACAACCGCCGACATTGCCACCGAATTCGAGCGCTGGAACACCACGCCTGAATTGCAATCGTTCCTCGTGCAGATTACCGCCCAGGTGCTGCGCCAACCCGACGACCGCGACCCCACCCGCCCGCTCCTCGACGTCATCCGCGACCGCGCCCGCTCCAAAGGCACTGGCAAATGGACGAGCCAAAGCGCCATGGACTTGCAGGTACCGATGTTTACGGTAGATGCCGCCGTGGCCGCGCGCGACATTTCGGCCCGCGACGATGAGCGCCGCGCTGCGGCGGCGTTGCTGCCCGGCCCCGCTTCGGCCTACGCCGGCCCCGACCGCGCCGCTCTCCTCGCCGCCCTGCCCCAAGCACTCTACTGTGCCCTCGTCACGTGCTACGCCCAGGGGCTCGACCTGCTGCGGGTGGCCGCCAAAGAGTACAAGTATGGCACTGATCTAACCGCCGTAGCGCGCATCTGGCGCTCAGGGTGCATCATCCGCGCCGCGCTGCTCGAAGAAATCACCGACGCTTACGAAGCCAACCCCTCCCTGCCGAACATCCTCGTCGATCCCACCATCGGTGGGCACCTGGTGAGTCGGCAAGCCGCCTTCCGCACCATCGCGCAGACGTTCATTGGCCTCGGCATCCCCGCCCCGGCCCTGCTCAACTCGCTCGCCTACTTCGATTCGTACCGCACCGCGCGCCTGCCCGCCAACCTCACCCAAGCGCAGCGCGACTACTTCGGCGCCCACACCTACGAGCGCCTCGACGCCGAGGGCACCTTCCACACGCTCTGGAGCGAAGTTTCCACCGCCCAAGGCTCCGGCTCCACCCAAGAGCAACGCCCCGGCTCCGAGCAAACAGTCCCAGTGTAAGGAGTTTTCAGTTTCCAGTTTTCAGTTTCGAATGGGTGCGCTTAATTCAGTTTACCGCTCAAAAATCCATTCCGAGACTAAAAACTAAACCCTAAAAACTAAACCCTAAACCCTAAACACTCCCATGCCCACCCCCGTCCAACCCACTGTCGTCGTCATCTTCGGAGCCAACGGCGACCTGACGTGGCGCAAGCTGCTGCCCGCCCTCTGGAACCTCCACCTCGACGGCTACCTGCCGCCCAAAACCGCCATCGTCGGGATGGGCCGTGGGGCCGAATCCGACGCCGCGTTTCAGGCCAAAATGCTCACCGGCGTCGATAAATTCTCCCGCCAAGGCAAAGCCGACGCGGCGCGGTGGGCCGAGTTCGCCCCCAAACTCCAGTTCGCCACCTCCGAGCTAGGCGACCCCAAAGGGTACGCCCGCCTCCGGCGCGTCATCGAGAAACTCGCGAAAGAGTGGGGCGTCGAACAGCCGAACCTGCTGTTTTACCTCTCCGTGTCGCCCAGCCTCATCGGCACCATCGTCGATTCGCTCGACCAGGCCGGGCTCGTCAAGGAGTTTCCCGGCGCGCGTATCGTCGTCGAAAAACCCTTCGGGCACGACCTCGAAACCGCCCGCGAACTCAACCTCTTACTACGCCGGGTCTTCGAAGAGCGGCAGATTTACCGCATCGACCACTACCTCGGCAAAGAAACCGTCCAGAACATTCTGGCTTTCCGCTTCGCCAACGCCCTCTTCGAGCCCATCTGGAACCGCAACTACATCGACCACGTCCAAATCACCGTGGCCGAAGAAGTCGGCCTCGAAGGCCGTGGCGGCTACTACGAAAGCGCCGGCGCCCTGCGCGACATGATCCAAAACCACCTCCTGCAACTCATGTGCATGGTGTGCATGGAACCACCCAACTCGTTCAACGCCGAAGAAGTCCGGGGCCGCAAAGTCGATGTCTTGCGTGCCGTTCGGAAGTTCAAACCCGAAGAAGTCAGCCACTACGCCGTGCGCGGCCAATACGCCGAAGGGTGGATGAAAGGCCAGGCCGCCGTCGGCTACCGCGAAGAGCCGCGCGTTTCCGACGCCTCCCGCACCGAAACCTACGCCGCCGTCTCCCTCTTCGTCGATAACTGGCGCTGGCAGGGCGTCCCCTTCTACATCCGCACCGGCAAGCGGATGTCCGAAAAGGTCTCCACCATCACCGTCCAGTTCCGCCCCGCCCCCCTGCACATTTTCCCGACCCAGTCGTCGGAAAATATGCTCCCCAACGCCCTCACCTTCAGCATCTACCCCACCAGCGCCATCCGGCTGCGCATCCAAACCAAGCAGCCCGGCCTCAAGATGTACCTCAACCCCGTAGACTTAGAGTTCGACTACCGCGACGCCTACGTCGGCGAGCCCCCCGAAGCCTACGAAACCCTCCTCCTCGACGCCCTCCGCGGCGACCCCACCCTTTTCATGCGCGCCGATCAGGTCGAAGCCGCCTGGGAAGTCCTCATGCCCATCCTCGACGCCTGGGCCACCGGCCCCGCCCCCGACTTCCCCAACTACGCCGCCGGCACCTGGGGCCCACCCGAAGCCGACGCCCTCGTCGCCCGCGACGGCCACCACTGGTTCGGCGCCCTCCTCAAAGCCCGCGACCTCCAAACCCCCAAAAAGAAGGAGAAAGCCGCCAAACCAAAGACGGAAGCCGCGCCCGCAACTCCTGCCGCACCACCCGCCCCCCCCACCAAAGCCGCCCCCCCCGAACACGACGAGAAGAAAGGCTAACGACTCGATTCAGCCACCACACCCAGTTTTGTCATTGCGAGGAGGCTTTGCGACGAAGCAATCCTCGTTTGCTCGGCGCTACCCAACCGCCGCCACCCCCGTGTTCGCCAACGTAGGGGCGGGCCTTGCGCCCGCCCGCACGCCCGCCCCTCACTTCCCGCTCTTACGCCGGTTGTCGTCCGTACAAAGCATTTGCAGATTGCCGTCGGTGGTTTTGCCGCCTATGTGCCACGGCGTAATGTAGTCGCCCTCCATCTAGTGCAGTTCAAACGGCTTTTTGCAAATAGGGCATTTGCCGCCTCCTCTAGCCCTGTCTACTCGCCTTCGACGTTCCCCTCACTAAAAAAGGCCGTAGTAGCCGCCGCCCACCTCATTGCCGTCCGGCTGATCGATAATAAGACACGGCCGATCTCACGAATTGTAGTTATAAAATTCGGCGTCCCTGATGATAATTGAATTTAGGCCTTGACGGCTAATCCCTAACTGGATCGCGTTGTATATTCTAAGAAAGCTCGGAATGGTGTATTGTCCTTTTACTCCAGTAGTGCTTGAACGAAGTTTTTTACAAACTTTTACAATATTTCCAGAATCGAGCAAATACGGAAAAGCCTTTGACTGATCACCATAAACTGTTGTTAAAAGCTTATTGCGCAAGCTAAGATGCTTAATTATAGTTGAAATCAGCCATCGATCAAGCCTCTTTAATTGCTCTTTGTCCGTAACAAGTGGATAATAACTCATAACCCCCATAAACTTGATGGTTTTGTACTTGCCATTGATGTACCTGGACAGCTTTACTTCGGTTAGATTTCCATAAATAAATCTCCTGATTTGGTTTACAGCAGATAGAAAAGCTCTTTCATCGTCCGCGCCAGGAACTTTAATGGCAGCAAAGGGGGTCGAATGTAGTGGCTGAATCAAATTTTTATAAAGCAGGTGCATAATTTGTTGCTTGATTTTTTTTCAGAATGACTCTTTATCATTATATGCTCATAAGATACGCTGTAACCCAGAAAATTTACATATGTCTTAGCCTTTTTAATTTCAGAATCATCCATGTTTGTACATAAGAGACTGATTCCATCTGATTTTCTGAAATTTATTTTTACACCCGAGTATTGACTAAATTCATGAAATTTCTTGAAGGACTGAAGAATTTTTTCGTAACTGTCAGACCATATGATGGTATCATCGGCATATCTTGCAAACCTGACCCCAATGTATTCGAGATCTTTATCCAATTTCCAACAAACTAGGTTTGCTAAGAATAGAGAAACGGAGGTACCTTGCGGTATACCCTCATCGCGAGAAGATAGAAATGCTTTGATTAAATTTTTTTCAGCATCCGAAACAGAAAATGAATTTTTATTAAGTTGGTCTATTAAAAATGCGTGATTAATTGTATCGAAAAATTTCGAAAAATCGTGTTCTGAGACAAAAGTCCTCGGGTATTGGCTCAGATCGTAGGCAATATCCTGAATGGCGTAGTGCGCATTCCTGTCATCTCTGTAGGCATAAACATGACTACTGAACCGGTGCTTGTTTTTAGAAAGAAGCTGCCAGTAAAGCTTAAGTGACACTGCGGCGTCAGGTATAGAATATATACGAACTATTCTTTTTTTGCCGTCAGGCTTAATAATCTCTCGTTCAAGCGCGTCTTTTGGTCTATAAGAACCATCGACTAATTTGTTGTATAACGACCTAGCAATTTGACGTCTTTTTGATTTGACATAAAATGGATTAAGAAGGTTTGACGCGACCCAATGTTCCGGCTTATGTATAACCCTTGTTTTACTATTGCTAACCCTAGCCAACTCGCTCTTTTTCTTTAGCAACTGGTAATTTTGATATTTTTGATATTCGGCGATTTCACGATTAGCAAGGTCGAGAATTAGATTTTCGAGTTCTTGACAAGAATTAAAAATATTCATCGGGCAAACTTATGATGGCTGGACTGTAAACAACATTCCCCGCTTGAACTGCTTCAAGCGGGGGATGCCACGGAGATAGTAACTAAAAGTAAGCTGTTAGGCGACGAACAAGTTAACTAAGCTCTTTCGTACCAAACGCAAGATAAGCCCGAAAGCTCCTATTGCAAAAGACTATTTCCGTTCGACCAATAAGGCCATTGGGCAAAGTTAGCAATCTTATTCAGATTGTCAAAAATTCAGATCTGTAACTGCTGAGTGTCCAAAAAACCCCCGCCCCCCAAGGCGGCAACCAAAACACCGGGGAGGCAGGGGCCTTCAGTCAGCCAAGCACTAAGCTCAGTACTTAATCTTCAGCACATCCTTATACAGCGGGCTCGCCTTCGTGTGGTTACCCGCTACGTAGCTCTTCGCCGCCGCCAGCCGCGCCTGAAAGCCCGCTTCGCCCTCGTAAAGCGCATACCGCGCCTTCGTCGCCTGGCGTAGCGGCAGCAGCGTATCATTCACCGTCGAATCCTGCTTCTCCAGTTCGGTCAGAAACGCCCCCAGCCCCGCCACCGTCACCAGCGGGTTGCTGGTCTTGTACTGCGCCCCCATCCCCTTCAGAATCCCCAGCGCCTCCCGGCCTTTTTGCAACAGCGAGCCGAAGCTCGTCTGCGCCACCGACGGCCCCGCCGCTGCCTCCTGCGCCGCCGTCGCCGCCCCATTGGGCACCGGGTCTTTCGCCGGCTTGCGGTAGCCGCGCATCTGCTGCGCAATCGTCGTCAGCATATCGTAGGCCGCCAGCTTCTTGCCGTTCTGGTAGCCCCCGATCACGTCGCGCGCCATCGCCACGCGCTTTTTCAGCCCTTCTGCGCCGTGGTACAGCGCCACCCGGTCGTCCTGCGCCTGGTTGTAAGGCTGCGCCAGATCGCCCACCTGCTGGTTGGCCATCTTCAATTCTCCCACGAAAGCCGCCAGCGCGGCCGTCGTAATCAACGGGTTCTCCTGCGGGTCATAGCCCGCCTCGCCCTTCACCCGGTCATACAGGGCTACCGCGCGCGTCAGGCGCTGCCCAAATGTTTTCTCTGAAATAGATGCCATCAGGTTCTCAAGTAGTTAGACAAACAAAATCAAGCGGTTGCCCCGCTAAGATACTCGATTGTTTTACTGAAACCCAACGGCCAAAAATCTTCCTACACACCCACTTTTTTTCCCTACACACCCGACAAACGCTTTATCTCACCCGACAAACGCCCTCTCCCACCTCCCTAGCGCCGCATATCACCCAACTATCCCCTTCTCTCACCCGGCAAACCCCTTCAATCACCCGGCAAATGCTTCCCCTCGTCTCTCCGGCGCCCCCTATCACCCGGCAAGCCGCCCCTATCACCCAACAAGCCGCCCCTATCACCCCACTTCCGCGTACCATCGGCGCACAAGCCGCCCCTACTGCCCCACCGGCCGGCCGCTTTGTTATCTCTTCCTCCCAACATCCCAATACCCCAAACGCCAAAAAAGCCCCCCCAGCGCCATATGGCAGCCGAGGGGGCTTCTTCAATTGATAAGGTTGGCGACTACCGACTCTCCCGCCTGTGACAGCAGTACCATAGGCGCAACGGGGCTTAACGACTCTGTTCGGAATGGGAAGAGGTGAACACCCGCGCTCTGATCGCCAT
>JANPJM010000059.1:0-150367 GCA_031425525.1 Hymenobacteraceae bacterium
CGCGGGTAGCCCGCGGCAGGTCGCCCGTCGCGGCGCGCACGCGAAACACGTTACGCGGCCCCCGGCCCCGGCCTTAACAGGCCGGGACTGGGCCGCGCGAAACGTGTCTGGAGCTGGAGAACGCCCCACCCGCCATTTTTCTCCTTACTCTACCACCACGCGGCGCACCACGGGCGCTTGTCCGCTCACACGCACCTCTAACAGGTAGGTGCCGGCGGCGAGGCCCGCCGTTGGTACATCGGCCGAAAAGCCCCGGAAGCGGACGGTGGCGCCCACGCGGCGGCCCAGCACATCGCGCAGGGTGGCGGTGGCGGTAGGCGCGGCGGCAGGTAAGGTCAGGCGCAGGGCCGAGCCGGCGCCTACCGGGTTCGGCGAAACCGTGAGGGCCGCACCGGCAGCGGCTGCATCGGGCAGCCCCACAGTGCGGCACACCACGCCCACCGGCGCGCCGCCGGCTTGCAGATACCCCGCCGAATCGACCTTGAACACCCACGAGTCGGACGGGCCCACGTCCGGGGCGCTGTAGTGCAGAAAGCCGCAGCCCACGAAGCCGCCGTCCGGCGTGGGCGACATGCCGCGCAAATAATTGGAGGACTGGGGGCCCGTGAGTTTGGCGTAGGTGCGCAGCCACAGCGAATCGCCATCGGGGCAGACCTTGAGGATGAAGCTGTCGGCCGGGCGGCGGCCGTAGGGCTGGTTGGTGCGCCCCACGGCGTCCCACTGCCCGGCCGCCACCAAACTGCCGTCGGCCAATTCGTGGAAGGCATAATTCTCCGTCAGGTACGAGACGGGGCCGTAGATGCGCCGCCAGAGGGTGGCACCGGTCTGCCCGTTGAGCTTATAGATGGCCAGGCGCGGCTGGCCGTCCACTTGGCCGATGGGGCCGTAATTGACGCTGGCGGCCACGGCCACGTGGCCGTCGCGGGTGGAGATGGGCACGGCCGTGCCGTCGTAGGAGCCGCGAAAGTCAAAGGCGCGCTGCCAGCGCACGTTGCCTTGGGGGTCGGTGCAGACCACGTAGGTGTCGGAGTTGAACAGCGAGTTGCGCGTGAAGCCGCCGAGCAGCAGCCCGCCGTCGGGCCGGGCGCTGATGGAGTAGCCTTCGCTGGTGGCCCGAAAGCCGTAGCAGCGCCGCCAGAGCAACGTGCCCACCGAATCGGTGCGCACCACCAGCAGCGAATCCGCCGAGGCGGGGGTCTGGCGGGCAATGCCGATGAGGGCAAAGCCGCCGTCGGTCGGCACCCGACACATTCCGTAGGCCAACGTTGCCCAGATCGGCTCCACGTAGCGCCGTGTCCAAAGCGTGTCACCCGTGGCCGAGAAACGCCACAGCATCGGGCCGCCGCGTGCCGTGTCGGCCAGCGTTTGCAGTTCTACCGTGCCCACGCCGGCAAAGCCGCCGTCGGGCAGCGCACAAAGGCCCTGCTGAAAATAACTGGTGTAAAAGTCACGGTTCGGATTACTAAAATAGCGGACGCGCCGTTGCCGCCCGTCGAAGTCTAGTAGGCGTATCATCCCAGCAATACGCCCCAGCACCGGGTAATCGTACGCTTGTCCCCACGTCACATAACCCGAATCAGTGGGCAATATGGACAAAGCGCCGCTCTGGTAGGGGGTATTATTGTTGGAGTAGCGATTATTGAAATACTGTTGCCCGAAGGCCGTCAGGGTGCTGCCTAGCAACACGACCAACAGGAGAAACTGCCGCATAGAGAATAGAAAGACCCACCGCGCGCTACCAGCAGCGCGCGGCGGGTCATAAACTTACGGCAGCTTCACCCACCGCCCACCCGCCAGCACGCGCCTACCCAGGCGCACCTGCCAGCCGTACACCCCCGCCGCCAACCCCCGTACATCGAGCGCGGTCTGCGGGGCGTCGGCGGCTAGTGGCTGCTCGGCCACTACCCGACCCAGTGCGTCGCGCAGCACCACGACCGCCCCGGCCCCGGCCGCCGCGCCGGTTGGCAGCCGCAGCCAGATAGTGCCTTCGGCCGTGGGGTTGGGCCAGAGCTGCGCCTCCGCTTCCTCGGCGCCCACCGCTTCCGGCAAGCCGATGGGCCGGCACACCACGCTCACGGGCGCGCCGCCCGCTTGCAGATACCCCGCCGAATCGACCTTGAACACCCACGAGTCGGACGGGCCCACGTCCGGGGCGCTGTAGTGCAGAAAGCCGCAGCCCACGAAGCCGCCGTCGGGCGTGGGCGACAGGCCGCGCAAATAATTGGAGGATTGGGGGCCCGTGAGTTTGGCGTAGGTGCGCAGCCACAGCGAATCGCCGTCGGGGCAGACTTTGAGGATGAACCCGTCGGCCGGGCGGCGGCCGTAGGGCTGGTTGGTGCGCCCCACCGCATCCCACTGCCCGGCCGCCACCAAACTGCCGTCAGGCAACTCGTGGAAGGCTAACGGACCGGCCAGGTACGACACCGGCCCGTAGAGGCGCCGCCACAGGGTGTCGCCGGTCTGGCCATCGAGCTTGTAAATGGCCAGGCGCGGCCGGCCGTCCACTTGGCCGATGGGGCCGTAATTGACGCCGGCGGCGACGGCCACGTGCCCGTCGCGGGTGGAAATGGGCACGGCCACGCCGTCGTAGGAGCCGCGAAAGTCAAAGGCGCGCTGCCAGCGCACGGTGCCCTGGGGGTCGGTGCAGACGACGTACGTGTCGGCGTTAAAGAGCGAGTTGCGCGTGAAGCCGCCGAGCAGCAGCCCGCCATCGGGCCGGGCGCTGATGGAATAGCCTTCGCTGGTGGCCCGCAAGCCGTAGCAGCGCCGCCAGAGCAACGTGCCCACCGAATCGGTGCGCACCACCAGCACGCTGTCAGGGCCGGCCGGGGCGCCGCGCTCCATGCCGATGAGGGCAAAGCCGCCATCGGTCGGCACCCGGCACATCCCGAAACTGACGTTGATCTGCACCAGCTTGGCGTAGCGCCGCGTCCAGAGCGTGTCACCCGTAGCCGTAAAGCGCCACAGCATTGGCGCCCCGGTATTATTGGGCCAGCCGTCGGAGCCTAAGCCCGCAAAGCCGCCATCGGGCAGCGCACAGAGACCCTGCTGAAAATAATTGGCGTAAAAGTCACGGCGCGGGTCACTGAAATACTTCACCCGCCGCTGCCGGCCATCCGGGTCGAGAAAGCGCAGGATTGCTGCAATGCGCCCCAGAACCGGGTAGTCGTACGCTTGCCCCCACACAACATAGCCCGAATCAGCGGGCAAAACCGATAAGGCACCGCTCGCGTAAGGCGTGCTGTTATTCGAATACCGATTATTGAAATACTGCTGCCCGAAGGCTACTGATTCACTGCCTAGCAATATAATCAGCACAAGAAACCACCGCATGGGATTGGCGAAACGGAAAAACTGCCGCGTGCTGATGCCGGCACGCGGCAGTTCTCGTTTCAACACGTTAGGGCAAGCGTACCAGCGTACCGCTTTGCACCACTTCCTCGCCTACCCGCAGCCGGTACTGGTACAGGCCCGCCGGCAGCGCGCTCAGGTTCAGTTCGGCCTCCACGGCGTGCGCTTTCAGCGCCTGCGTCAGGCGCACGATACCGTAGCGGTCGGTCAGTTCCAGCCGAACGAGCCGGTCGGTCGGCGGTAGGGCGTAGGCCACGCGCAGGTGGCCGTCGGCGGTGGGGTTGGGGTAGAACGTCGCCACGTCGGGCCGGATGCCGCGAGGCGTCGGGGCGGCGCGTTGGCCGGTCGCACCGAGGTCGTCCCCGATGGCATCGAGGCGCCCATCCACGAACCGGTAGCCCAGGTACTGCGTCAGCACGGCGCGCCCTTCGGTAAAGGCCGATGTCGTGGAGTCGTGGGCGATGCGCACGATTTCGGCCCGCAGCGGGGCGTTGGTACGCAGCGCGTGCTGGGCGGCGCTGTCGGTTTCGTACGGCGCCAGCAGCGCCCGGATGCGCGCCGAGTAATCGGCGTACAGCGTGCGGGCCTGGGCCACCGCGTCGGCCGCCGCCTGCGCGGCTTTGCGCGGCGACAGTCGCCGTACGGCCGCTGGACGAGCACTGGTTTCGGGGGTACCGCCGCCGCCCGGCGAACCGGCCAGGCGCTGGGCCGCCGGGCTGCTGCGCGCGTCGAGCGCCTGCCGCAGGGCCGCGTAGGCGGGCTCATTGAGCAGCGCGAGCATGGCGCGCGCCGCGTCCACCCCGGCGCGCACATCTACGCTGTCGTTCAGGTAGCGGCGCAGCAGCTCGTTGATCGCCTGCTGGCGGTCGGCCGATGCTGCGGCCGTGTCGGCCTGGGCCAGTAGTGCTGCTTCGGTGGCGGTGCCGACCGCGCGGCGCAGTGGGCAGAAATCTTCGAAAGACCGGCCAACCAGTGGAGCTTGGCAAGGCTGAAGCGTGGCCCCACCCATGCAGTAGATGCTGGGGGCGCCGGGCTGGGTGGGGAACGGGTTTTCGGGGTGGTGGCTGTAGTCGAACGGCAGAAAGCCGGTGCCGATCTGGCGCATATCCCACGCGCTCCCCGGCACGCAGGTATGGCTGAAGAGGTTGCCGGCAGGTGTCAGGAAGCGAGCCGGATTACTAGGCAAGACACAACTCCCCTGATTGGGCAGCCCTTGCGCCCTATCCAGAGCCGGAACGCCGGTGGTGCCGCTATTCACCTGGATCGCCAGATTCATCCGCGTGATGGTGTTCGCCGTGCCGCTGGTGGCGCCGGTGCGGAAGTCGTTGCACTTGATCTGCAACCCCGTGTTGCCTATCGGGATGGTCTTCCATTGACCGTTCCAAAGGAAAGGCCCATTAGCGCTCGACACCAGGATGCCGTCGGTCAGGCGTTCGAAATAATTGCGGTACACCTCATCGTAGTTCGGCTCCACGGGGTGCGGGATGCGGTCGAGTTCCCAGAATTCCGCGCCCCGGATCTCCTGGCCGACCGTGGTAGAAGGCCAGGTAAAGCCCGCCGCAAAGGTGTTGCGGGTCACCGTGAACCCCGTGCTGCGCGACATCCGCATGCCGATGGCGTACACATCGGTGACCCGCCCCACCAGAAATGTATTGTCGCGCACGATGACGGCGGTGGTATTGGCCATCCAGATGCCCGTATAATTATTCTCGAACCGGTTGCCAAACGCTTTCAGCGAATAGCTTGGGTCGGGGTTGTTGGCGTTGATGCCCGTCGAGAGGCGCCGGAACACGTTGGGGTTGCCCACCGCACCCACCACCTCGGCCTGGGCATTGTTAAGCGAAATGCCGATGCCCCGCAAATTGTACAGCAATTGCTGATTGTTGAAGGCGGCGTTGTTGTCGGTCAGCTCGAAGAGGTTGCCCACAAATCGCACGCCCTGAACGCCCGACATGTAGACGCCCATCTGGGTGCCGTAGCGCACGCCGCCGCCGGTGATGTACAAGGGGTCGGCGAGGGGCGTGTCGCTCAAAAATCCACAGTCGAATATATCCGTCTTATTGTCGTGGTAGGGGTAATCGAGCAAGGTGACGCCGGTATGGCAGTTGCGGAAATCGGTGTTCTGTGCCAGCAAGACGCCGCCGCCATCGGCGTACGAGGTCAGCAAGCGCCCATCGACGTTGCTGTATTGCGGCCGGCCGGCCAACACGGCAATCCGGGCGTTGGCCACTACCGGGCGCAGGGCGTCTGCGATGTTCGTGGTACCCAGGTAGCACGTACCATACGCCGAACTCGACTGATCCGGAGCGGTACTGCCGGCCGGCGGCGTGGCCCCTTGGAGCACGATGCCGTCCCACATACTGTTGGGGCAGCCCTGCAAACTGGTGAGCGTCACGTTCGCGCCCACTTCCAGAATGCCGGCTTCCGGGAAAGCAACGGTCGCCTTTTCCACCACGATGCGCGTGGCGCGGTTGTAGGGCGGCGCGAGCTGAGCCAAGGTGACGGTCTTGCGCGTGTCGGCAAACTGCACGACCGTGCGCGAGCCGTCCATCTGCTGCGTGATGTGCAGCGTACAGCCCGCCGGCACGCGCACGGTGCCGCGTACCTTCATATCGCTGCTCCAATACACATGAGGGACGGTCAGAGTCATGTTGCCCAAGCCATCGGACGTCATCCCGACCATCCCACGGGGGCCGGCATTGCCATTGACGGGCCACACCACAAACCCGTCGAGGTCGTACGTGGTACTGTCTTGGCACAGCACCACGGCGGGCGCCTGCCCGGCCACGGGGTGGCTAGCGGCGGCCATCAGCAGCAGCAGCAGCAAGGCCCAAGGTGAAGCGGAAAACCGCCGCCGGGCGCGGCGCAAGATCCCTAAAACATAGGGGGGGGGCAATACTTAACTTCGACATGGGGAGAAAATAAAAAAGGGAATCCGATACGAGCAATCCATAACCAAGGGCGGCGTGATGAGCTATTATAGAAGTAGACCGGCCGAACAGACGAACGATGAAGTACCGGCGGCTAATGTAGGAAATAATTGGATGACCCCGCGCGGCAAATAAGAAATATGGGGGAAATGGTCGCGCGCTTTCCTGCTCCTTGCCCACCAGACGCGGTTGGGTAGCAGGCGTAGAGGGCGGCCGTGCGTTGTGGCGCGGTAAACGGCGACCTGCAGTCCGCGCGACAACACGCTGCCGCGCTGGCGGTCACTGCCCTAGCGTATGGGCGCCCATGGGCGCCGCCTCCGCACGAAGAGGGTGGCCTATTGGCGGCAATAGGTTGTTCAACCGCGCCCGCCTGACGCACGAAATCGCCCTGGACGTGCAGAACGTGACCAACCGGCAGAACGTGTTCTCCGAGCGGTACGACGTATACAAGCGCCGCTACGCCACGGAGTACCAGTTGGGGCTGTTCCCGATTTCGTGGTGTCGGCTGACGAAAGCCGGTTATCGGTTTAAAAACGTAGGCTGGCGCGTGTAAAATGGGTAGTGGAGCGCGGCGGCGGTAAGTTGCCGTCTCTATTATCTAAACAAGGCGAATGACGCGGTACGAAAAGGCGCTATTGGCGGCAGCAGGCGCCACGATTGTATTCCTGACCTTCAGCACTTTTGGCGGCGCGCTATTGTCTTTTTGGCTTTGGCTGTTGGCGGCTTCGTATGCCGTGAACGGGTATGGACTCCTCGCGGGGCGCGCGCAAGCGGCGGTACCCGCCCTGCCGGGCGCGGTGCGCGCGCTGACGGGCATCAGCCTGGCAATCGGACTGATGTACCTGATTCAGGCAGTCCAGATCAACATGTACAACCCCGTTTTGCTGGGCGTGGTGGCTGGTTGGGGCGCCGGGCTGCTGGGCTATTGGTTCTGGCGGCGCCGAATGGGCCGACCCGCCGCGCCGCTGACGGGGCTGCTGGTGCGGGTAGGGCTGGTGGTGGCACTTGGACTGGTGTTCACGGGGCGGCCCGAAGATTATGCGGTGTTGCGGCGGGTGCTGCTGGTGCTGAACCGGGGCAACGACCACCTGACGCATAATCTGCTGTTTCACGAGTATATGGCGCGTTCCATTGCCTCCACCGAGCGCGAAGACCATTCGGCTGCGCTGGCGGAAGCAAAACGCGGAGTCCGGGAGGGTAATCATTGGCTCGGCCCGGATTCTTTGACTGAGCGATATAAAATTGGCGGCGTCTATAGCCAACTGTATGAGGCGTACCGAGACATGGGTAACGCCGCCGCGAACCGGGGAGCGTATGCTGAAGCGCTACACCAGTATGAGCTTGGCGACCGAATTCTATCGACCGTCATTCTAGACACGGCGCAGACGAATCGACCTTATATTTTTCCTTACTGGGAGGAAGAACCGGTGTGGTCGCTCAACCACCGGGCTTACTGTGCTTGGAAGCTCGGACAGTTTGGGCTGAGCGATTCCTTATATCAGGAAGCTATCGCACGGTATCACCGACTGAAATTGAAGAACACGCTAAATCTCGCGTTGCTACTGGCCAACGTGGCTGAATCGTGTAGTGAGCGGTCGTTAGCCGCCACCTCCAACGTACTCTACTGGAAAGCCCACCGCATTCTGGCCACCGATACGACGGCGATTGCTCGTGAGCGGCGCCAAACCAATCTGCTTGCGATGGCCCGCAACTACCTTATGCTCGATAGCTTGCCGGAGGCAGAGCGCGCGCTTCGGCTGGTGCAACCGGTACCCGCCGACAGCAATTGCATCACCGCGATACAGATGACGCGCGCCGTCATTCAGATCAAAAAGAGCCGCTACGCGGAAGCCAATCGGTTGGTGCGGCAATGTCTGCCCTACTTGCGGGCACCGAACCGCACCCTGAAATCGGGGCCGCTGATGTGCTATATGTTGCTCGCGGGTAATCATTTAGCCTTAGGTGAATTAGTGCAAGCGCAAGCAACCGCCGATTCCGCCCGAAAGCAGGTCGAGCAGTACGGTTCCGGTACCGGCACATCGTTCGTCGAGTTGCTGGGGTTAATGGGTGAGATCAAGCAAACCCTCGGCGATTACTCCGCCGCCGACCGGTACTACGCACGGGCGCAAACCATTTGTGAGGCGCGGAGCCTTACGGCGTTTCCGTTGCCGGGCATACGGCTGCGTCAGGCCATTCTGCACATGCATATGGGCCGCTACTCGGCGGCGCACGATGCACTTGCAGCGGCCCGTGAGCAGCCTTCCCCGCCGGATGAAGCGCCTGGCCCCCGGCAGACTTTTTACCTATTGGCCGTGGCCGATTTGCAACTGGTGCAAGGGCAGTTTCAGGCGGCGGAAAGAGGGTATCAGCAGGTGCTGAATATCCATCGCCAATTTGGGCAGCCCAGTACCCTCGCCTACGCGCTGGCCTACAACGGCTTACTGCAAGCGGCCACTGCCCAGCACCACGTAGCCACCGCCGATTCGGCGCTGCAAACCGCCACCACGCTACGTGCCGCGCTGCTACCTGGCCGTCATCCGCTGACCATCGCCTTGGGCCTCAACGGTAGTGCACTTCGCCTCCAGCAACACCGCCCCGCCGATGCCGCTGCCCTCGTGCAACAGGCGCGCACGGTGGCCGAGGCACTGCTTCCGCCCGATCACGACACCTTCGGCGACCTGGCAATGGCCGAAGGCGACCTAGCCCGTGCCACGCACCAACCATCGGCAGCCCGCGCCCACTACAACCGGGCGTATGCGGTATATCTGGCCAAATTCGGTCTCAATCACCCCAAGGTGAGGAATGCCCGCCAGTTATGCAGATAGCCACCCTACCCAATCCCATTCCGGCAATCTGTGATTCCCCGAAAACGCGCGGCCGCCGAACGAACAGCCACCTCGCCAGTCGGCCGCCCGGTTTGGGCGCTTCACCGGGCCGCCGCGCCGGTTCGCCCGTATTCGGGTTGCTGTAGGGTGGGCCGATACCGCACCTTTGCACCCTCGGATTACCCCTCAACTGCTGCTTGCCCGTGACTCCCGCCGTCGTTTTTCAACTCGTTAATACCGCCGTACTGCCGGCGTGGGTGCTGCTGATTTTCTGGCCCACGGGCCGCCTCGCGCTTGGGCTCGTGCGCTCCTACGCCTGGAGCGGCGCGCTGGCCGCCTTGTATCTGGGGCTGTTGCTGGTTGGTTTGAACGACTGGCCCGACGATGCCTCCTTCAACTCGCTGGGGGGCGTGCGGGCGCTGTTTCGGTCTGATTGGGGGCTTGTCACGGGGTGGGTGCATTACCTGTGCTTCGACCTGGCGGTGGGGGTCTGGATCGTGAACGACGCCCTCGCGCGCCGCCTCGATACCGGGTGGCGCCGCTGGGTGCGGGTGCCGGTGCTGGCGCTCACGTTCCTGTTCGGCCCGGTGGGGTTGCTGGCGTGGTTGGGGCTACGGGCGGCGTTGGGGGGGACTACCGAAAACCGCTAACCGGCTACTCGTATGCTTACTTCATTATCTACTTTGCCCACTGCCCTGCGCGTGACCGGTTGGCTGCACGTCGGGCTGCTGGCGCTGGCGCTGGTGGGCGTGCTGGTCGATACCCGCCTCGTGACGGGCCTGAATCCGTGGATCAAGCCCGCCAAGTTTTGCCTCTCGATTGTGCTGTACGTCTGGTCGTTGGGGCTGCTGCTGAGTTGGTTGCCGGCGGCGCTGGCCGGGCAGGTGCGGTGGTTGTCGTGGGGCGTGGCGCTGACGATGCTCGTCGAAACGGGGTGCATTTTCTTGCAGGCCGCGCGCGGCACCACGTCGCATTACAACGTCAGCAGCGCCTTCAACGGGGCGGTTTTTGGGTTGATGGGCCTGATGATTTTCTTCAATACTCTCCTCAACTTGTGGGCGGTGGCCCTGGTCTGGGGGCAGCCGATGGCGGTGGCGCCGGCCGTGGCGTGGGGTGCCCGCCTGGGGCTGGTGGTGTTTGTGGTGGGCGCGCTGGTGGGCGGCGCCATGATCAGCCGGGGCGCGCACACCGTGGGGGCCTCTGACGGCGGCCCCGGCCTGCCGCTGGTGGGTTGGAGTACGCGGGCCGGCGACCTCCGGGCGGCCCATTTTCTGGGGATGCACGCCTTGCAGGGGCTGCCGTTGGTGGGTTGGGGGCTGACGCGCGCGGCCGTGCCGGGGGCGGTTCTGCTGCTCGTTTGCACCGCCGCCGGGTGGGTGGCGGTTACGGGGTTGCTGCTGGTCCGCGCACTAAACGGCCGAGCAATGTACTTTTAGGTATCGAGCCTGCCCTTGCCGGGCAAAGGGTGTGAAGGTGAAGCAACTACGACCGCGATTTCAGGCGAATTCAGTAATTTTTTCGATTACGGCTATGACGATTCATTGGCGCCAGCGGCTGGCAATTCCGGTAGTGGCCATCGGGATGCACTACGTGTTCGACGGCGGTTTCGAGCATTTCATCCCGGGCATCTTCATCGCGCTCACCATCACGATGGTGCTGTGGGAGGGCAACGTGTTCATCCTGAATCAGGGGCGCCGCCGGTACCCGCGTCCCGACCAGATCGGGCACCGGTTTCTCGTGCAGATTCCGGCGCACATCCTGTTCACGCTCGTGGCGGGGTCGAGTGTCAAGTGGGTGTTGGCGCAGATTGTACCGGGGATGATCTGCGATGCCCCCGCTATGGCGACGGCGTTTCTGTTCAATCTCATTCCGACGGGCCTCGTCGTGCTCATCTACGAAACGGTGTATTTCTATCAGCAGTGGCGTTCCAACCTGTTGCGCGTGGAAGCCCTGGCTCGTACCGCCGCCCAAAGCGAGTTGGAAGCGCTGCGTCAGCAGCTCGATCCGCATTTCCTGTTCAACTCGCTCAACACCCTCGCCGCCCTCATCGACGAAGAAGACCCCGCCGCCGCCCAGCAGTACCTGAGCCAGTTGGCCGACGTGTACCGCTACGTACTGCTCGCGAAGGACCGCGAAACCGTGCCCCTGCACGAAGAACTGGCCTTCGTGGATGCCTACCTCGCCCTCAACAAAGTGCGTTTCCGCGAGAATCTGCTCGTCGAAAACACCATTCCCGCCACCAGTCACCAGCGCCGCGTGGCCCCGCTAAGCGTGCAAACGCTCGTCGAAAACGCCCTGAAGCACAACGTCATTTCGCGCGAACACCCGCTGGCGCTCCGCCTCGAAGGCGTCGGCCCTGATTCCATCCGCGTGGCCAACCCCGTGCGGCCCAAGGCACTCCTCGCGCCCGGCACCCGCACGGGCCTGCGCAACCTCATCAGCCGGTACGCGCTGCTGTGTACGAAGCCGGTCGAAATCTCGACGTTGAACGGTGAGTTCAGTGTGCGTTTGCCGTTGCTGTAGTTTAGAGTGTAGTTTTTAGTGTTTAGGGCATTTCGCGCGGGGCTCTGCCCCGTGCGGGCTATTTCCGGGGCTCCAGCCCCGGCACCGCGCGCGCCTTGTTTGCGAAACACGCTCTTGCCCGGCACTTAAGTGCCGGGCAAGAGCGCGCGGGCTACCGGCGGGCCAGAGGCCCGCGAATACCACACACGGGGCAGAGCCTCGCGCGAATTGCCCTCTGCCCCGCGCGAATTGCCTTAAAAACTAAAAACTAAACCCTAAAAACTAAACCCTAACCCCATGACCCTCCTCCTCATCGAAGACGAATACCCCGCCGCCGACCGTCTCGCGCGCCTCATCAGCCGGGTCGAGCCGGACGCCCGCGTGCTGGCCGTAGTCGAAAGCGTGGAGCAGGGCGTGACGTGGCTCCGCGACCACCCCGCGCCCGACCTCATCCTGTCGGACATTCAGTTGGCGGACGGGCTGAGTTTCGAGATTTTCGAGCGCGCCGTCGTGCGTGCGCCCATCATCTTCACTACCTCTTACGACGCTTACGCCCTGCGCGCGTTCCGCGTCCATTCGCTCGATTACCTGCTCAAGCCTATCAAGGAGGAGGAATTGCGCACCGCTCTCGGTCGCTTCCGCGAGCGGGCCGCGCAGCCTACGGCCGCCGCCGCCGCCGACCAGCAACTGGGCCGCCTCGAAGCCCTACTCGATGCCTTGCCGCGCCGCGCGGCGCCGGTGCGGGCCTTCAAAAGCCGGTTTCTGGTGCGCCAGCGCGAGCAGCTCGTGCCCATCCCGACCCTCGATGTGGCCTACTTCGTGAGCCGTCACGAAACCACCACCCTCGTGACGCACGCCGGCGCGCGCCACCTCGTGGAGTACACCCTGGAGCAAGTGCAGGAATTGCTCGACCCCACGCACTTCTTCCGCATCAACCGGCAAACCCTCGCCGCCGCCGCCGCCATCCGTCGCATCGACCTGCACTTCAACGGCAAACTCAAGCTCGATTTGGTGCCCGCCGCCGCCGATGAAGTCCTCGTCTCCCGCGAGAAATCGAGCGCCTTCCGCGCGTGGCTGGAAGGGGCGGGGTGAGGAGCTTTGAGTTTCAAGTTTTGAGTTACGAGTTTATGCGTGGAGGGCAGTGCAGTTTGGCACACGCCATCCGGTTTTAATGGGGACGGTAACTTGATTAACCGCCTCCGGCGTACGGGCAGCTTACGCCAAACCCGCATCGCTCAAAGCTGGCCGCGTGCGGCGCGGCTCATCAGCTCGCTGCGCCCCCCGACCTGGAGCTTGCGGTACATATTCTTGACGTGCGTGCGGATGGTTTCGGGGGAGAGGTCGAGGCGTTGGGCGATTTGCTTATCGGTGAGGCCGTCTACGACGCCCTGCAACGTTTGCCGCTCGCGCGGGGTGAGTAGGTCGGCTTGGGCGCTGGGGCGCGGTTTGAAATGCGTGAGTACCCGCCGCGCCACCAACCGGCTCAGCGGCGCGCCGCCGTTCATCACTTCCAGCACGGCGGCCTTGATTTGCGCCATCGGGCTGCTTTTCAGCACGTACCCCGTGGCACCCAGGCACAGCGCCTGGTAAATGGTGTCGGCATCCTCGAACACGGTGAAGATGATGACTTCCAGCTCCGGTAAGCGCGCCAGCAGCATCGGCAACGCTTCGAGCCCGCCGATGTCGGGCAGCCCCAAATCGAGCATCAATACCTGCGGCGGCACCGAATCGGGCAGCTCCTTCAAAAACGCTTTCACCGAGCCCGCCACGATGACGCACGTCAGCTCCGGCTGGGTGCGGGCGTATTGGTGCAACAGCGCCCGGATTTCGGGGTCATCCTCGATGATCGCCAGACGAATGGGGTACATAATTGAGTCACGGACGAGTAGGAGCAGGCACCATCGGGAGACCCCCGACAGCAGAGATAGTTGCTGGATAAGCCGTTAGCGCCCGAAATGTTGGCGGATAAGGCGGTTGAAATATTATATTTTTGTTTCCTACCTCAAAATGGGGAGGGCAACGCGCGTCGGTTGAGGTAGGAGGAGAGCAAAAATTTGTGATGTCGCCGGCCGTGGTGCCGGCCGACTTCTTCCCAAATCATCTTTTCGTGCCATTTCCACCGAGTCCACGCCGAGTCCGAACGAAGTCCACGCCGTGTCCGAATCTTCCATCTGCTGGAAGTGCCTGCGGTCAAGTCGTTGTTCTTTGAATAGTACCATACTTCGCTCCGTTTTTCCCCATCCCATCGTCATGACCATTCGGTACTCTGCCCTCGACGCCATCGAGGCCGTCCTGCCCCCCGCCGACCGCCACCCCGCGCTCGGTTCGCTGCCCAAATCATCGTACCACTTTGGGGAGAACGTTTTCCACCTCGGCGCCATGCGCGAGTACCTGCCCGAAAGTGCTTACCTCGAAATGCAGTCGGCCGTCCAGCACGGCCAGACCGTGAGCAGTCAAACTGCCGAGGTGGTAGCCGAGGGGCTGCTGAAATGGGCCACCGACCGCGGCGCCACCCACTTCACCCACTGGTTTCAGCCGATGACCGGCGGCGTGGCCGAGAAGCACGATTCGTTCTACAAGCCCGCCATCGTGCCCGGCGAGCTGGGCATCGAGGCGTTCAGCGCCGCCGAGCTATTGCAGCGCGAGCCCGACGCCAGCAGCTTCCCGCACGGCGGCATGCGCGGCACCGAAGCGGCGCGCGGCTACTCGCTCTGGGATCCGTCTAGCCCGGCGTTTCTGCTCGAAACCCGCAACGGCCGCACGCTGCACCTGCCGGCGGTCTTCGTGTCGTACACCGGCGAGGCGCTCGACCATAAAGCGCCGCTGTTGCGCTCCATCGACCGGCTGAACGTGGCCGCCACGGCCGTGTGCCACTATTTCGACCCTGAAGTGCGCCGCGTAGCCGCTACGCTCGGCTGGGAGCAGGAGTATTTCGTGGTCGATAAGAAGCTCTACAACGCCCGCCCCGATCTGGTCCTCACCGGCCGCACGCTCCTCGGGGCGCCCTCGCCGCGCGGGCAGCAGTTCGAGGATCACTACTTCGCGGCCATTCCCGAGCGCATTCAGCATTTTATGGTCGATTTCGAGCGCGAAGCGGCCCGCGTGGGCATTCCGCTCACCACCCGCCACAACGAGGTGGCGCCCGGCCAGTACGAGTGCGCGCCGATGTTCGAGGAGCTGAACCCGGCCGTCGATCATAACCTGCTGCTCATGGACGTGATGCAGCGCGTAGCCGAGCGGCACGACCTGCGGGTGCTGTTCCACGAAAAGCCTTTTGCGGGCGTCAATGGCAGCGGCAAGCACAACAACTGGTCGCTGGCGACGAGCAAGGGCAAAAACCTGCTTTCCCCCGGTAAAGACCCCGGCCAGAACCTGCAGTTTCTGACCTTCTTCGTGAACGTGCTGCAAGCCCTCAACCGCCACGAAGCGGTGCTGCGGGCGGCCATCGCGTCGGCCGGCAACGACCATCGCCTCGGCGCCAACGAGGCGCCGCCGGCCATCATTTCGGCGTTCACGGGCTCGCAGCTCGAAGAGGTGCTGCACCAGTTCGTGGCGCACGGCCTGACGAGCAGTGCCGCCCACCCCGACGACCGCGAGCTGGGCATTCGCGGTATCTCGCCGCTCGCCCTCGATGCCACCGACCGCAACCGTACCTCGCCGTTCCCCTTCACGGGCAACAAGTTCGAGTTTCGGGCGGTGGGCAGCAGCGCCAACTGCGCCCCCCCGATGACGGCCCTCAACGTGATGGTCGCCGACCAGCTCGTGGCCTTCAAGGTGGCCGTCGATGGTCGGGTGGCGGCGGGCGCTACCGTCGAGGCGGCGCTCGTGGCCGAACTGCGGGTGCAGGCGGCCGACGCGCTGCGCATCGTCTTCAACGGCGACAACTATTCGGCCGAGTGGTACGCCGAAGCCGGGCGGCGCGGCCTCTCGCGTCACGCCACCACCCCGCAGGCGCTCACGGTGTTGACCTCGGCCCCGGTGCGCGACCTCTACGCCCGCCACGGCATCTTCTCGACCCGCGAGCTGGACGCGCGCTATCATATTCAGCTCGAAACGTACATCAAAACGCTCGACCTCGAAGCCCGCACCCTCGGCCAACTGCTCGACTCGCACGTCTATCCGGCCGTCGATACGCTGCTGGATGGCCAGTTGGAGCGCGCCCTGCGCTTCCGCGAGCTGGAACTGTCGCAGGCCGCCGACCACGTGAAAAACCGCATCGGCCACGTCTTCGGGTTGCTGCGCGAAACCCAGGAGCTGCACCACCGCCTGCGGCTCGAAGCGGAAGCGGCGCACCACCTGCCCAGTCTGCCGGCCGTAGCCACCGCCTTCGCCGAAACGGTGAAGCCGCTGACGGAAGAAATCCGCCACCGGGTCGATCAACTAGAGTTGCTCGTCGAAGACGGCCAGTGGCACTTGCCGAAGTACCGCGAGCTGCTTTTCCTGCGGTAAGGGTGGATGTAGCGCGGGCCGGCGGCCAGCACCTACGATGCGCTGCCCTGGCCGGTGCGCCGCGCTACCATTTCAACTCCGACTTCTTATGACCGCACACGTCACAACTCCTCTCAGTCGCGCACGGCTGGGGGTGCTGCTGGGGCTGGTGGTGGTGGGCGCGGCCGTCGTCGGTTTCGCGCCCACCACCCACCCCGAAGCCGCGCCCGGCAGCTTTCAACCCGCCGATCTGGCCTGGATGCTTTCCGCCTCCGGGCTGGTGCTGCTGATGACGCCGGGCCTGGCGTTTTTCTACGGCGGAATGGTGAGCCCGCGCAGCATCATTTCCACGATGCTGCAAAGCTTCGTGGCGGTGGGCGTGGTATCGCTGCTGTGGTACGTGGTAGGGTTCAGCCTGGCGTTTGGCGACAGCGTGGGCGGCCTGGGCCTGATCGGCGACCCGCGCACGTTCTTCCTGTTCGACCACGTGGGCACCGCTGCGCACCCACGCCTCGGGCCGGGGCTGCCGCTGGTGCTGTTTGCGGCGTTTCAGCTCAAATTTGCCATCATCACGCCGGCGCTCATCACGGGCGGGTTCGCCGAACGCATCCGGTTCTGGGGGTATATGCTGTTCATTACGCTGTTTACGCTGCTGATTTACTGCCCACTGGCGCACTGGACGTGGCACCCCGACGGTTTTCTGGCGCGCTGGGGCGTGCTCGACTTTGCGGGCGGTACAGTAGTCCATATTTCGGCGGGGTTTGCGGCGCTGGCGGGCGCGCTGGCGTTGGGCCGGCGGCACGTGCATCTGCGGAAGGAGCGGCACGCGCCCGTCAATTTGCCGTACGTGCTGCTGGGTACCAGTCTGCTGTGGTTCGGCTGGTTTGGGTTCAACGCCGGTTCGGCGCTGGGCGCCAATGCGTTGGCGGTACAGGCGTTCTTCACGACGCACCTGGCGTCGGCGTCGGCGATGGTCGTGTGGCTGCTGGTGGAAGCGGCGCGCGGTCAGCGCCCTACCGCGCTGGGCGCCTGCACGGGCGCGGTGGTGGGGCTGGTGGCCATCACGCCGGCAGCGGGCTACGTGACCTTCGGGCCGAGCATCGCCATCGGGGCGGTGGCGGCGCTGGTGAGCGCGGGCGCGGTGGCGCTCAAGAACCGCACGGCCCTCGACGATACCCTCGACGTATTCCCGTGCCACGGGGTGGGCGGCATCGTGGGGATGCTGCTGACGGCCGTTTTTGCGCGCCCCGGCGGGCTGGTGGCCACCGGTTCGGCGCACCTGCTGGGCGTGCATCTGCTGGCGTTGGGCGTGGTGGCGGTGTTCACGTTCGGCGGCTCGTGGGCGCTCTACCGCCTCACCAACCGGCTGATTCGGCTGCGGGTCCACGCGCTACATGAGGCCCACGGCCTCGACGCCACGCAGCACGGCGAATCGGTGCTGGCCACCGTGCCCGTGCCCACCGCCGACTCGCGGCTGGTGCGCCAACTGCTCCCAGCGGAATTTCAGAATTGATCGGCCCAATACGGCATTTTCATCTTACATCCGATGCTCAAAAAATCGTCCGTCCGCGCCCGTGCGCTGGCTTCCGTGACCGAATTCGGCGTGCTGGCGCCCCCGCCGGCGGCTGCCGTTGCCGCCAATGGCAGTCCTACCAACGGCGCCGCGCCGCCTGCCCTCCGCGATGCCGAAGAGCCGCCGATGGTGCAGAAGATGTTCCGCTCCATCGACGACCAGGAACGCGATTTCATCACCGTCGGCCAGTTTTGGCAGCGGCTGGGGCGGATGGGCATCCGCCCCGACGACCCCCGTCTGCACGAGGTGCGGGCGCTGCTGGGCGCCGCCGCTGCCGGCCCGGCCGCCGAAGGTAGTCTGTTCAATTACCTCACCTTCCGCGACATCATCCTGTCGAGTGAGCTGGTGCGCGACGCGCTGACGGGCAATATGTCGGTGCCCGATTTCGAGGGTTTTTGCGCCGATGTGCAAGCCATTTTCAAGGAGACGCTGCCGAGCCGGAGCGGCCACGTCGCCGACTACATTCCGCAGCTCGCCAAAGTCGATGCCGAGCAGTTTGCCGTCTCGATCTGCACCGTCGATGGGCAGCGGTTTTCGTACGGCGACGCCGCCACGCGCTTCTGCCTGCAATCGACCTGCAAGCCCATCAACTACTGCATGGCGCTGGAAGAATTGGGCGAAGCCACCGTCCACGACCATATCGGGCGCGAGCCGAGCGGCCACTCCTTCAACGCCATCACCCTCAACGACCGGGGGTTGCCGCACAACCCGCTCATCAACGCGGGCGCCATTATGTGCTGCTCGCTCATTCGGCGCGACCTGCCGCCGTCCGAGCGGTTCGATTACGTCCTCGATAAGTGGCAGGAGCTGACCGGCGGCGAGCGTCCCGGCTTCAACAACGCCGTGTACCTCTCGGAGCGCGAAACGGCTGACCGCAACAACGCCCTCGCCTACTTTATGCGCGAAAAGGGCGCCTTCCCGAGCAAAGCCGACAACCTGACGCAGATCCTGGAATTCTACTTCCAGTGCTGCTCTATCGAGCTAAACGCGAGCCAACTGGCCGTGGTGGCGGGCGCCATCGCCAACGCCGGGGTGTGCCCGCTCACGGGCCGGCGCGTGGTCAGCCCGCAGAACGTCAAGAACTGCCTTTCGCTGATGTATTCGTGCGGGATGTACGATTTTTCCGGTGAGTTCGCCTTCACCATTGGCTTACCGGCCAAAAGCGGCGTGTCGGGCGCGTTGTGGGTCGTGATTCCGAACCTGCTGGGCATCTGCATCTGGTCGCCGCGCCTCGACAAAAACGGCAATTCCGTGCGCGGCATCGAGTTCTGTCGCAAGCTCGTGGACCGGTACCTATTCCACGCCTACGACTCCATCGGCGGCAGCCGCCATAAGAAAGACCCGCGCCTCGCCAAAGGCGAAGACAAAGTGAAGGAGTTGCTGCTACTCATCACGGCGGCCGTCAACGGCGACCTGCCGAGTCTGCAACGTCTCGAAGCGCGCGGCGTCGATCTCAACACCGGCGACTATGACCGCCGCACCGCCCTGCACCTGGCGGCTTCCGAAGGGCAGCTCGCCGCCGTGCGCTACCTCCTCGAACGCGGCGTGCAGCCCGCCCCGCGCGACCGCTGGGGCGGCACCCCCCTCGACGATGCCATCCGCGAACACCACCACGACGTGGCGGATTTGCTGCGCGCGGCGGAGGAGAGCGGTTAATTTTTGAGCTCGCAATGGCAAACCAGAAAGTTGACGGCTTTGCGGTTTGCCGGTGGCCCGGCCGGTGCGATGCATCGGCCGGGCTTTTTGTTGGGTGGCAGGCAAATTGTTTGTTTTCGTGATCGTTTAAACGTCGTTCTCCGTCGTTTCATTGGCTCTTTCAGTCGGTTAAACGTCGTTTTTAGGCGTTTAACAGGCAGATGCAGGGGCTTGGCCGAGGACGGGCGGCGGATAAAAATTAATGCCAGTGGCTTCAACGGCGTTTGGAAGGGCTTTGCGACTTGTTTTCGGACTATTGGAGACGTTTTGCGGCGGTTAGCAGGAGGTGTCAGGCGTTAGAAGGTGTTTTGTGCTTTCGAGGGGATGAGCGGGGCGACTTTGCATGGTGGGGTATTAGATTTTTCCGATAAAATTGAAATAAATATTGACTTTGGCTAAGGCCGCCCCCATATTTGCCGCTCTGCTAGTTGTTTAGGTTCTCACTCTGTATCGACTGACTGTTTATGGCGACTTATCCGATGTCACAAGCCGACCTTTACCTGCTGTTGCCGCTGGCGTGGCAGCACTATGCCGACCACCAAGCGGCGTTCGGCGCGTACAAGAAAACGAAATACACCCCGAAGCTGGCCGATGAAGCCATTGCGCGGGCGGAGGCGGCGATGAAGCTGCCGAGCCTACAGGCGCGGGGGGCGATGCCGGAAGCAACGCGGGTGGAACTGGTGAAGCAGACGGACGAATTTTTGGATGTGTGGAACCTGCTGGATGGCTACATCGAGGAGGCTTTCAAGGCCGATGGTACCTATAAGACGAAGCGCGAAGGGGCCGGCGCGAAGCTGTATGACAAGGTGCTGCACGAAGACTGGGGCGCCGCCAACGATATGGTGAATCAGGCGCTGGCGTTTGTGGCGGAAAACCTGGACGTGCTGAAAGTGCAGGGAGAAATGGACGATGACTTCGTGCTGAGGCTACAAGCGGAGGGCGAGGACGTGCGGCGGGTGGTGCGGCGCTACCTGAAGGAGCAGAACGATGCCGAGGACGGTACCAACGCGAAGGTGCTGGCGAATGAGGCGTGCTTTGCGGAGTTTCAGGCGATGAGCCGGGATGCGCAGCGGATTTTCCGGCGGCACCCGGCGATTGCGGCGAAGTTTCAGGCGCAGACGCTACTGGCGACGATCCGGGGGACGCGGCAGGCGGGTATCCGGGGTGTGGTGACGGATGCCGATGGGCAGGACGTGGCCGGCGCTACCGTGGCGGTGCCGGGCGTGGCTGGCGCGACGGCCGTGACGGATGAAGATGGGCGGTACTTTATTCCGCTGGCGAGCGGGACTTATACCGTGGTGGTGAGCGGGGAGGGGTTTGCGGAGAAGACCCTTTCCGATGTGGTGGTGGAAGTGGGCGTGAAGAAGCGGGTGGATGTGGGGGTTTAGAAATTATTTAAAATGGAAGCCCTAATCGAGTTACTAACAGAAAACAGGGAGTTGGGTCTTTTTTTGGTAGCCATATTTGGCTACCTTGGAATCATTGACAAACATAATTTCCATCCTTACGTTAAATCTATATTAGCTGTAGCAGTCTTGGCACTCGCTTATCTTGCCTATGTCCAGCATTTTTCTGAGAAAATATTAGCACTAAATCATAAGCTTGAGTCTCTTGAAAAAGATTTTAGATCAAAATCCCGCGCCCTTAATACGTGCTCAACCCAGCTGCTTGAAAAAGCAGGTAATCTACAGCTAGTAACGCAAGGCGCTATAGAAGACGGGCGAACGTATTCTCATACGCTTGCTCAAACAGCTGATACCATAGGGACTCTCCGAACAAAAAACAAACGACTAAGCCTCGATAATACACAATTAACTGGTGAAAAAAACCAGCTTTTTGCAGCCAATCAAGAAAAAGACAGCACTTTGGCGCAAAAAAATTTGACTATCAGACAAAAGGATAATGAAATTAGCACTTGGAAGCAATATTACACAGGCGCTTTAAATGTCACGAAAAACGTACGCGATAGTATAAAAATGGAAACAGAAAGGCGCAGTAACGGAAACTCAATTAATACCAACAAAAAGGTGGTGTTATTTGAAAACCAGTTATACGAATTCGGGTTTCCAATTCTGTTTTTACAGTGCTCCGATACTCAAACAGAGTTCACCCTTAGCAGCGAAGACATTAACAAAATTCGCATTTTCAGCGCAATGGTCAGGCGAACATCCGCGCAGAGTATTACAGTCCGATTAGTAGGCCAAAGCAGTCATACGAACAGGAGGGAGAGAGACCGCCTGTGCAACCAGCGGTGTGATTTTATTGCCAGACAACTGGGGGGTTATTTAGATTTAACGAATTGCAGAAGAAGATTTTTGGGCAAAAAAATCACCTGCATCGAAAAATATTTATACCAGACAGAAGCTTCTCCTGGCGTGTACCTGACGATAACGAGATAATATTTTTTATGCAACCCCGTTGGGGTTGGGTGAACGGTTTTTCTCGACGCCGCCCAAGAGCAGGGCAAATCCACCGTCCCCACCATCACCAACGCCACTATCACCGGCTTCAACAGCCTCTACCGCCGCGTCCGGCCCCTCTTTCTGCCTCACCGCCCCACCACCACGCGCACCTGATACCCCGCCCGGCTATCGGCGCGGGGGCCGGTGTACAGCTCGGCCCCGATGGCGGCGGCGCGCTGCTGCATATTGCGCAGGCCCATACCGGCCAGGGTGGGCCGGGCGCCGGGGGCGGTCTGGCCATCATCGGTTACTTCGAGGACGATGGCCGCGCTGGTTTGCTCGAACCGCACCCGCAACGTGGTGGGGTGGCGGGCGTGGCGCACCACATTGGTCACGGCTTCCTTGAAGAGCAGGTACAGATTCTGCCGGAGCGGGGCGACGATGGGGGCATCATCGACGAGCCCGGAATGCGTAAAATCGACCGTCAGGTCGAGGGGCGTAGCGGTTTGGTCGAGGTGGTCGCGCATGCGGTCGAGCAGGGCGCCGTAGCTGTCGGCCCGCGAATCGATGCCCCAGACCACATCGCGCATCGTCTGCACGGCCGCCCGACTGTTGAGGAGCAGCCGGTCGAAATTGCCGCGCGCATCGGGCCGCCCGCCCGCCGTTCCCCCCAGCGCGGGGGGCAGGTGCTGGTCGCGCAGCACCTCGGCCAGCATGTTTACGCGCGCCAGCAGGGCGCCTACTTCGTCGTGCAGGTTGGCGGCCAACTCGGCCCGGTTCTGGGCGTCGCGCAGGATCCGCCGCAGCCGTAGCCAGTAGGTGCCGTACCCGATAGCCAGCAGCAGCCCCGCCGCCAGCGCCCACACGCCGGGCCATTGCCACCAGGGCGCCGCTACGTGCAGCGGCACCAGCAACCGGTTGGCGGCGGGCTGTCCGAGGCCGGTTTCGGCGCGTACCTCGACCTGATACTCGCCGGGGGAAACGCCGCGCAGCATCAGGTTGCGCGGCGTGGTCAGCCACGAAGACAGCACGCGCCCGGCGGGGTCGCGCAGGCGGTAGGCGTAGCGCGTCAGCTCCGGGGAGAAGAAATCGGTCAGCGCCAGGCGCAGCTCCACGTAAGCGGTGGCGCCGGCGCCGAGGTTGAGGCGCCCGGCCCGGCCGGCCAGGAGATGGTCGAGGCGCTCCTGCGTACCCGCCGGGTAGCCAACGGCCGTCGCGCGCAGGTGGGGCGGTTTGCGGGTGGCGCTGGTGCGTATCTCGTTGGGGTACAAATGCACCACGCCGCCCACGCCGCCAAACCACAGCGAGCCGTCGCGGTCGAGGAACGCGGCCGACCGGTTCAGCTCGGCATCCGGTAATCCCTCGGCCTCGCGGAAGGCCAGCACCTGGCCCGTGGTGGGCGTGTAGCGCGCCAGGCCGCCGTAGGTGCCGGCCCACACGTGGCCCCGGCGGTCGGGCAGCACCGACGCCACGGTGTGGCTCGGCAGGCCATCGCCGACGGTAAGTTGGCGCACCAGCCCGGTGCGCGCATCGACGAGCAGCAGGCCCTGGTCGCGGGTGCCCACCCAGGCGCGGCCCGGCCCGGCGGCGGCTACGGCCAGCAGGGCGTTGGTAGGCAGGTGGCGGGCGGCGGCGCTGTCGGGGCAAAACCGGCGCAGGGCGCGGCGGTCGGGCTGCAGCCAAAACAGTCCCTGGGTGGAGGTGATCCACAGGGCGTGGTTGGCCGAGTCTTCGGCCAGATCGGTGATGACGAGCGTTTGCAAGGGCCGGCCGGGCAGGTCGTCGCCGTAGCGGGTGAGGGTGCGCTGCGCCATATCAATCTGAAACAAGCCCGATTCGGCGCCCCCCCAGATGCGCCCTTGCCGATCCTGGAGCAGGGCGCGGGTGCGCAAGTCTGTGTACGGCGGCTTAAACTGCGTCATCAGCAACCCGGTGGCGCCGTCGATGCCACTGATGCCGAACGACTCGCCCGCCAGCAGGGTCTGGCCGTAGCCGGGCAGCGACAGCATATCCAGGTAGCTCGATTCGCGCAATTCCACCGGCTGCGGGCGTAGCTGTTCCCACAGCAGGTGCGGCCGGAGGGGGGCAGCCGACGAATCGGCCGCCTGCGCAAACGTGCCCCCGTACGTCGAGATGAACAGCCGCCCATCGAGCAATCGGCCAATGGTACGGGCACTGCCCAGCGACTGCCCGTTGGCCTGGACCACGGGCTGGACCATCTGGCGGAAGTTGCCGCGCTTGAAACATCCCCGCCAGTAGGGCGACCAGCTCCACCACGTGCCGTGCGCATCGAGTTGGAGAAAATAGCTGTCCCGTTCCCCCGGTAGGCCTGGTCCCGGCTCAAAGGCTGAAACGGTGGCCTGCGGATGCGCCCCGCGCAAGCCGGCCAACTGCACCAAGTGGTTGCCGACAACGTAACCGGCGGTGCTGTCGGTGAAAGCGGGCGCCAGATGGCGCGTACGCCCACTGTTCGGCGGCAGGGGAGAGGCCCACCGCCCGATTTCGCGCCGCTCGCCGGCCGCTGTCACCTCGAATACCCCCGTCGGATCGAAAAAGCGGGCGGGCCGGCTGTTGGGGATCGGGTACAGATTCCGCCAGCCCGCCAAGCGCCGCATCTTGCCGGCGCCCGATACGTGCGTGAGCGGCAGCTCCCGCTGATTGCCGATCAGCCAGATGCCGCCGTCGGCGGCCGGCTCGAAGTAGTGGGCCTGTTCCACGCGATAGCTCGGAAACAGCGGCTGGCGTGGCCGATCCGGTGCCAGCGTAAGTACATTCCCCCCGACGCTGACCCACACGATCCCCGTCCGAGGATGACAGCAGAGCGCAGAAATGCCAACTTGCCCGGCGGCGGCCGGCGGCAGCCGGACGGCCAGTAGCTGCCCGGTGGCCGGGGTGAATCGGAACAACCCCGCGACCGACCCGATCCACAGCCGCCCCCGCAGGTCTAACTCCAGCGCATTGACCAGCGCGACGGGCAACTGCGGCCCGCGCCGCACGAAGGCGGCGAGCGGCACCAGGTCGTAGCCGTCGTAGCGGTACACGCCGTCGTCGGTGGCAATCCAGCGGAACCCCGCCTTATCCGTCACCATCCGCTGAATGAGCAGCGGGCTGAGCGCCAGATCACGGCTCCACGGTGCCGGAGTGGCTACCACCACCGGGGCGGTGCCAACAGCCAAAAGCAGCGTCAGCCACACCCCACGCACGCGCAGGCCGAGCGTGGCGGAGCCAACGAAAGACGCAGCCCAATGCAAGAGACACGACACGGCAGCAAAGCTAGAACTTCTGCGGCGAGCGGAAAAGGAAATAACTATCCCCAAATTGCGCGGCGTCAACGGGCTGCCCGCCGCTCGCGGCCGCTCCCCGCAACCGAACAACGGCCGCCAAGCCGGGGTTACGGGCAAGCAACGCCCTGTTTCCCCAACAACAGCGGCGCCCCCGTCGCCCGCCCCCCATCGCCGGCAACTCAAAACTCACAACTCGAAACTCAAAACTCCCCATGCTCGGCTACCGTTTTTCTCAGTTTACGCCGCCGCCGCAAGGCCCCGAAAAGGGCTTTGAACAGTTGCTGAAAGTGTTTTTGCAGCTCGTTACCATCACGTCCGGCGACATTCAGGAAACCCTCTCCTGGCTCAATGAGGTAGACCGCCAATATGGCCTCACCGACGACGAGTACGGCATGGGAGATTTCATCGAAGACCTCAAGAAGCGGGGCTATCTCGAAGAGAATACGCAGGATGGCTCGCTGAAGATTACCGGCAAGAGCGAAGGCGAAATCCGCCGCTCGGCGCTGGAGGAAATCTTTGGGCAGCTCAAGAAAACCGGGCGCGGCAACCACCCCACGCCGCACCCCGGCCAGGGCGAGGAAGCCAGTACCGACCAGCGCGAATTCCGCTTCGGCGATTCCATCGACCAGATCGCGATGACTGAATCGCTGCGCAACGCCCAGCTCAACCACGGCCTCGGCACCGACGGCGACCAGTTCATGCTCACCGAAGGCGACCTCGAAGTGCGCGAAACCGAGCATCGCTCGCAAACCGCCACCGTGCTGATGATCGACATCAGCCACTCGATGATTCTCTACGGCGAAGACCGCATTACGCCCGCCAAAAAAGTAGCGATGGCGCTTGCCGAGTTAATCAAGCAGAAATACCCGCGCGATTTTCTCGATGTGTGCGTATTCGGCAACGACGCCTGGCCCATCGAGGTCAAGGATTTGCCGTACCTGCAAGTCGGGCCGTACCACACCAATACCGTGGCCGGCCTGGAGCTAGCGCTCGATCTGCTCCGCAAGCGCAAAGTGGCCAACAAGCAGATTTTTATGATCACGGACGGCAAGCCGACGTGCCTCAAAGAAGGCTTGCGCTACTACAAAAACTCGTTTGGCTTAGACCGTAAAGTCATCAACAAAACCCTGAATCTGGCCGCGCAGGCGCGCCGCCTCCGCGTACCGATCACCACTTTCATGATTGCCCAAGACCCGTACCTGCGGCAGTTCGTGAAGGAGTTCACGGAGGTCAATCAGGGCAAGGCGTATTATTCGTCGTTGCAGGGCCTTGGGCACCTCATTTTCGAGGATTACAAGCAGAACCGGCGGAAGAGTATGTAGATGTGACTTCTTATCGTAGCTCATCGTAGCCGGCACTGTCCCAGTGCCGGAGTTGATTCGCCACCCGGTATTCGCCACCACCTCGGCACTGGGACAGTGCTGGCTACGTCTGCCTTCCCGAACCCCCACCGCCTCTTTCCGGTTACACACGGCGGGCCGGACACCTCGGCCCGCGTTACTTTGCTCGATGCCTCACCACCCCGAACCTACCACCCTCGGCCAGCTCAAAGCGGCCGGTTACCAGTCGCGCACCGTTAAAGAAGAGTTGCGGGCGAATCTGGTCGATAAGCTCAAAAGCGGCGAAAATGCGTTTCCGGGCATTTTTGGTTATGATGAAACCGTCATCCCGGACTTGCAGCGGGCCATTCTGGCCGGCCACCACATCAACCTGCTGGGCTTGCGCGGGCAGGCCAAAACCCGCATCGCGCGGCTGCTGATCGGGTTGCTCGACGAGTGGGTGCCCGCCGTGGCCGGCGCCGAGCTGAACGATGACCCGCTCCGGCCGCTTTCGCGCTTCGCCCTCGATTTGCTCGCCGAACACGGCGATGCCACGCCCATCCGCTGGATGCACCGCGATGAGCGCTACACCGAAAAACTGGCCACGCCCGACGTGTCCGTCGCCGACCTCATCGGCGACGCCGACCCCATCAAAGCTGCCACCCTGCGCCTGCCGTATTCCGACGAGCGCGTCATCCATTTCGGCCTCATTCCGCGCGCGCACCGGGGTATTTTCGTCATCAACGAGTTGCCCGATTTGCAGGCGCGGATTCAGGTCGCGCTGTTCAATATCTTGCAGGAAGGCGACATTCAGATTCGCGGTTTCAAGGTGCGCCTCGCGCTCGATTTGCAATTTGTGTTCACCGCCAACCCGGAAGATTATACCAATCGCGGCTCCATCGTGACGCCGCTGAAAGACCGCATCGACGCGCAGATCATTACCCATTATCCGAAAACGCTCGAAATCGGTCGCGCCATCACGCAGCAGGAGGCTAAGCTCACGCCCAACCAGCGCGAAACGGTCAAGCGGCACCCGTTGCTCGCCGATCTGGTCGAGCAGGTAGCCATCGAAGCCCGCCAGAGCGAGTACGTCGATGCCAAATCGGGCGTCTCGGCGCGCCTCACGATCTCTACCTACGAGTCGGTGGTGGCTGCCGCCGAGCGCCGCGCCCTGCTCAACGGCGAACCCACTACGCTCACGCGCATTGCCGACCTGCTGGTGGCCGCGCCCGCCCTCACCGGCAAGATGGAGCTGGTGTACGAAGGCGAGCAGGAAGGCCCCGCCATCGTGGCGCAAAACCTGATGGGTAAGGCGTTGCGCGCGCAGTTCATCAAGTATTTCCCCGACCCCGATAAGGTCAAGAAGGCGAAAGGAAAGGACGGCAAAGCCGGTTCCGACAATCCCTATACCCCCATCGTGACGTGGTTCGGTAATGGGAACAGCCTCGACCTCCTCCACGACCTTTCCGACGTCGAATACCGCCGCGCCCTCGACGCCGTGCCCGGCCTGGCCGCCGTGGTAAAGTCGAGTGTGCCCGATGACCTCGTGCCCGACGATGCCGCCCGCTACCTGCTGATGGAGTTTGCGCTGCACGGCCTCGTCGAGCATTCGCAGCTCTCGCGCCAGCGCCTCAGCGGCGGCTCGCAGTTCAAAGACCTCTTGAGCGGGATGTTTCAGATGCCCTCCTTCGAGAGCGGCGACGAGGACGACGAGGACGAAGACGACACCCCGCGCCGCAAGCGTCGGTAGGGGAGGGGCGGAATCAGGTCTAGGCTGATTTCCCCTGATTATAGGATATTTTAATGAAAGGGAGCTTCGGGGCGGTGCCGCGAAGCTCCTTTTTTTATCTCCGAAGGCGCGTGCACGCCCCCCAAAGGCGGCACTTTGGACGCGGCGGAATAGCCACCAGCCCGCCGGGAGATGTCCGAAACGGCCTGTCCAGGGGGTAATGAAAGGATAATCTGAAAAATAATCTTCTTTTTTGGCAGCGTCAGGCCGGTTTTGCCGCCATTCGCCCGTCATATGGTAGTATGGAAGGGTATCAATCTGCCAAACGCAACCCTACATTTGTTCAACGCCATGCTGGGTTACGCCCCGTAGCGCCCCTTCTGCCTTTTGCGGCTCGCCTCTCCGGCGCGCCGCCCGTGATCTCCCCCCGACAGACTTAGCTGAATGATGTTCCACCGATTTCCCGTGTGCGTATGCGCCCTGCGTTCGCTTTTTTGCCCCTCGCTGCCGGCCCGCGCCTTGCGCCGCCCGTAGCGCCCGGCCTCCCACCTCCTTGGCTTTCCGGTCGCCCGCAAGGGCAGCCAGTGCGCCGGCGTCTCGTGTCTCCTTTCGGGGGCGAGCTGCTGCTTCTTCCATCCCTTGTTGCCCGCACCGGTTTCCGGCTGCTGCGCCGCCGCTACGGCTGGCGCGGGCGGGCCGAGGAGCATAGTAGGTGCGGCCCGCGAGCGCACGAAAAACCCGCCGGTCGTTTCTGAGACATCCGGCGGGCCTTCGTTCCGTCTCGCACCATAGTCAGGGGGACGGGCCGCCCCTTCTACATTGCTTCGGATCGTCGCTCACCCTACGCTCACGCGCGGGGCAGAAACAAGCAAGTCTGCAAAGGACGGCATTCGGAGCGCTGAGTTTATTTCTCACGTTCGTTTTCCAGTCGAACAAGATGTTTTCTACCATCAAAGGAGCTGCGCGCGTTGCGCTGGCGGCTACCGTTTTTTGTGCGTTGAGCCTGACGGCTTCGGCGCAGGCAGTCTCCGCTACGTGGGGAGGCTCCACCACAAACCCATTGCTCGATATTACGGCCCCCACCCCGCCCACCTATTGCATTGCGCAGGGTACCACGTCGGCCAACGATGTCGTTTTTACTTTCACGCCCCCATCCGGCACGATAGCTTCCGACGTTAGCTGGCGGGTAGCGGGTGACTTTGTTGGGGTCAGTCCACAGGGTCAAACGGGTAACTCCTTCACGGTGCGCTCCGGTGCCGGTTTCGGCAAAATGCGCGTAACCGTTACCTATCTGACGGATGGGGTGTGCGTGCCCCGTACGTTTACCTGCGCCCCCAACCCCTCAACGACTATCCTGGTACCGTCCAAGACCGTCAATACACGCTCGTTCGACTTCTTCAAGACATTCCCGAACAGCGCGTGGAACATCAAGGGGCCGACCTGCCTACCGGCCAACAATCCGTCGGTGGTGTATTCCGTCGATCCAGCCCTGATTTCGACTACCACGCAGATTCAGTCGGGCGTCGGTACCGACAATTATGACTGGACGGTGACTTATACGGCCGGCGGAAACGTGGCGTTTACGACGCCGGGAGATGGTAGTGCCATCGTCCTGGCCGGGGATGATCCAACGACTCCGATACAGGAAGGTGTCCTGACGGGTTCGTTCATCGTAAATGTTAAGGTTGGCAAGTGCAACTTGAGTACCGGGAAGCAGATCACGGTGAACGTCGCGACGCCGATTGCTGCTGTCATTACGAACAACACACTAACGTGTAAGCCGATTGGCAGTGCGACCAATGCCGGTTTTACCATCGGCAACCAGAACGGCGTAACCTACACGCTCACTAGTATCGGAGGGTTGATCGTATCGCCCACCAGCATCGCCAGTTCGGTGGCTACGGGGACGACAGCGATTACGGTTTCGGGCATTACCAACACCAATACGGGCAGCGTCATCGTGACGGCGGTCGGGAACACGGGTACCTGCTTCGGCAACCAAACCGTCACGCTGCCCCTGACGCGGGTGCTGGCGGCGGGCCCGAACGTGATAACCCCCACTTGCGTGACTCCCAGCACGGCCAACACCATCTTCACGTTGTTCAATGCACCGGTAGGGCAGAACGTGACATACACGCTGTCGGGCACGGGTTGGGTGTTCACCGGGGGCGGCACCACCACCACGAATGCCACGGGTACCGTGTCGGTCACGACGGGGGCCGGCCAGGGCACGCTGTCGGCCACGGTAACGCCGGTGGTTATGGGGTGTACGAGCCCCACGATTTCGCAGGTGGTGAAAGTGCGCTCTCCGGGTAGCTGCTCCTGGACTATCGACGGCTCGGCCAACGATGGCTCCTACCGCATGGTTGGTTCTACCCCGGCATGCTACCCAACCCGGTCGAGCAGCGACCCGCTGGGCCGTCCGCAGGATCCGGCAGTGACGTACTCGTTTACGGCCGTTGTGCCGGCGTTTATGGGTGCCCCTGGCTACACAGATACCTTCAACAACCGTCCGGCCAACTTCTTCGATAACGGCCTCGGAGCGCCGTATCCTCCCGGTACGTCCATCACAGCTACCGTACTCTCGCCACTCACATGTCTGTTTGGCACCATCACCGTAGGGTTCCGCCCGGCGCCCGGAGGCGGTGGGCAGCCCAACAATACGGCTCCCGCCAGCCAACGCACGATCCTGGAGCGCGAAGACATCGCCGCGTTCCCGAATCCGGCCGATGGCGTGATGAAGGTGGAACTGGCGCGGGTGGTACGCGGCGACGCGCACGTGACCTTGCTCGATGCAACCGGCCGGGTCGCGCTGCAACAGACAACAGCATCGGCACTGGCTACCCTCGACACCCGCACGCTGTCCGCCGGTCTTTACACGCTTCGCGTCCGGTTGGCCTCGGGGAACGTCTTCACCCAGCACGTCTCCATCAGCCACTAAACTGATAGCAGAGCCTTTGTAACCCAACCCCCGAAGGCATCGCACCGCAGTGCGACGCCCGACCAATGCCCCCGCCCCCTTGCCCTCGGGCAAGGGGGCGGGGGCTCAGGGGACTTTCCAAAGCCGATTTTGATTGATCACGCGGACCTCCTTGGTCGCTCGTAATTCACCTTCCCTCACCTCGTTATTTTTAGTACGAATGCGTTACCACCTATTTTCTAGAATATGTAGCCTGTTGCTGGCGCTTGGTGCGTCATTGGCTCCCGTGGCGGCCCAGCCGACCGCCCCGCTTCCCAGTGGTACACCTATTACCGGTCTGCCGCATTGGGTGTGGCAGGCGCCGCAACCTACCGGCTATTTCCTGCGGGCGTTGCAGACGTTTCCCGACTCGGCGATGATCGCGGTGGGTGGCCACGGCACGGCCCTCAAAACCACCGATGGCGGCCGGGTCTGGCAGGTGCTGCCGACGGGCACCGACCGCGAACTCGAATCCATCTCCTTCGCCGATACGCAGCGCGGCTGGGTCGGTGGCCCGTCGCCGGTCATCAACCCGGTCACGCAGTGGCGCGGCGGGCCGGGCCGGGTGCTGCGCACCACCACCGGCGGCGCCACCTGGGCCGCGCAGGTGTTTGAACCGCAGAGCGCGTGGGCAGTAGAGGTGGCCGCTGCCTCGGCCACCGTGGCCTGCGTGGCGTACCAAGCCGGCCGGATTGTGCCCCGGACGAACATCGGCGAAGAGTTAGGGCCACGGCTGCGCCGCACCACGAACGGGGGCCAAGCCTGGGCGTTGGTGGCCTTGCCAGTACCCGTCGGTTTTCTGCTTCGCGAAATCACGAACTTATCGTTCGTCAGCCCGACCACGGGCTTTGTACACATCCGGCTGGGGGGCACCAGCCGGCAACTGTTGCGCACCACCGACGCGGGCCTGACGTGGCAACCAATCGCTACCGACAGCAGCGTAACGGGCTTCGTGCCCGACCGGTATTCCTTCCTCGACAGCCGGCACGGCTGGCTGGCGGGGGGGAATTCGCAGACCGGGGCAGGTACCTTTTACCGAACGCGCGACGGTGGGCAAACCTGGACGCCGCTTGCGATGCCCGTCGCTTTTGGGGGCGGTACCGTCGGGATCGAGTTCCCTTCCTTCGCCGACCCGGCGCGCGGGGTACTGTATTCCCGCAACAATCGCCGGTTCTACGCGACGGCCGACAGCGGCTTTACCTGGCAGGAAATCTTTACCGTGCCCGAAGGCAACGCCACCATCCGGGCGCTACAGCTACGCCCCGACGGGCGAGCCTGGTGCGTAGGCGACAACGGCTTCGTGGCGACGGCAGCCGACTATGGCCGAAGCTGGCAGCGGCGCGCTCCCTCGACGACGCTGGTGCAGAGCGCCCGCGACCTGACAATGGCAGACCCCACCCACGGCTGGGCCCGGCCCTACACCGAGTACGGCGTAGAAGCGAACACCCGCTTGCTGCGGACTACCACGCGCGGGGCGGAGTGGACGGAGCTCGACCTCGCCCAACGCACCACCAGCGTTAGCTGGCTCGCCTCGCGGCTGGGGGCGGCGGCTTTCCCCGACCGCGATACGTTGTGGGTGGGCGGCAGTGATATTGTGGCCAACGAAGGCTTTGTGCTGCGCTCGACCGATGCGGGCGCCACCTGGCTGCGCCAGACATTGCCCGCCGCCCCCTTCGCCGTGACCGACCTGGCCCACTGGGGTGGGCGGCGCATCGTGGCCATCGGGCCGCAGCAAACCCTGCACGTCACGCGCGATGCCGGCCAGACCTGGACACGGGCCGTGGTGCCCGGCACGCGGGCCTTGCAGCGCGCTACCTGGGCCGATTCGGCCACGATCTACGTCACCACCGACTCGGCGTCGCTGCTCAAGAGTGTCGATGCGGGGCGCACGTGGCAACTGCTCACGCCGGCGAATTACTCCCCCGACGCATTCGGGCGGGGCAGGAAGCTGACGTTTACCTCCCCGTTGGTGGGCTATTTCGGTCTCAGCTCCGTGGTCGCCCGCACGACCGACGGTGGACTGACGTGGACTGCACCGCCGACTTACACCGGCACTCCAGGGCTCTTTTACTCCCCGGGGATACAGTTCGTGGCTTTCCGCACTGCCCGCGAGGGCTGGGCGGTGGGGCAGGCGGAGATCTACAGTACGCGGGACGCGGGGCAAACCTGGACGCTACAGGCGTTCGTGAGTGCCGGCAACTTCCCGGGTTACGGTGCGGCGGCGGGCTACGACCAGAGTTCGTTGGTGGATCGCTACAACGCGTTTAATGTCGGCTCGGGCATCACGCGTTATTCCGAGAAGTACATCCAGACCGACGCCAGTGCCGCCGCGCCCCGTACCTATTGCTTGGGCGAGACGATAACGGTTCCGTTTGATACCGTAGGTACGTTCGTCGCAGCGGATCGCCACTTTCGCGTAGAACTCAGTAATACGATGGGGCGCTTCCGCCCGAATGAAACCACGATTCTACCGCTGGTCGGGGCCGACTCGCTCGCCCCCCTGCGCGCCACCCTGCCCGCCACCCTGGCGGCGGGCACCCGCTACCGCGTGCGCGTCATCCGCGCCGATAGCTCGGTACTGGGCGGCGACAACGAACGCGACCTCACCATCTGGCCGCGCCCCGCCGCCGTGGCCGTGGCGCCCGTCGATTCGGCCCGCATTTGCGCCGGCGATTCGGTGCAACTCACCGCGCCCGCCGGGTTCGGCCAGTACCAGTGGACGCGCGACGGCGCCCCCACCGCCACCACCGCCAGCGTGTGGGTGAAAACCGGTGGTACGTACACCGTGCAGGTGGCGCTGGGCGGCAACTGCTTCGGCCCCGCCTCGCAGCCCGTCACGGTGCGCGTGACGCCCCGGCCCGCCGCGCCCGTGGTGGTGGACACCAGCGCCGGCACCGTCCGGCTCACGGCCACGCCCGCGCTGCCGCCCCCGGCTAGCTACGTTTGGACGGGGCCGGGCGGCGTCGTGGTGCCTGGTGCTACCGGCAACACGCTGCTGCTGACGAGCGCCGCCCAGAACGGCCTGTATTCCGTGACGCTCACCCAACGCGGGTGCGCCTCGGCGGCCTCGGCGCCGGTGCAGGTGCTGATTATCGGCCTGGCCGAAGACGCCGCCGACGCGGTAGGCCTGAGCGTGGCGCCCAACCCGGCGAGCGAGGCCATAACCGTGCGCGTGAGTGGCCGCGCCACCGGCCTACGCACGCTGGTGCTGCGCGACCTAGCGGGCCGGGCCGTGCTGACGCTCGCGGGCGAAGGCCGCGCGGCGGTGGTGGTGGAAGTAGCGGGCGTGCCCACGGGCACCTATCTGCTCGCCGCCACGCTGGGCGATGGACGCCGCGTCACGCGGCGGCTCGTGGTGGCGCGGTAAGGGCGTGCGCGGGAAAGGAGGGCAATACGACCCGTGCTGTGAGGCTTGAAAAGCGGGGTAAAAAAGAAAGCCTTTTTTCTTTACAAGGATTGATGGCGCCAAGCCGGTTCTAGGTGGTTTTTATCGTCCTAATAGCTGTAGCCCTGCCGCCGACCGACCCGGCCACTTCGCCCCGCCCGATCGGGTGCGGGCGGTGTGGCGATGGGAAATCACCCAAACCGTACTGCCGTAGCCTACGCACCTTGCCGGCCTGCTTGTCCTATTTTTTTTCTTGCTCCCCCAATGCCTTCGTATTCGACCTCCTGCTTTTCTATTCCGCGCCGCGCATACCAGCAGCGCTATGGGTTATATTTCCTGCTGGCGGTCCTGGCCCTCGCCGGACTAGTGCCCCGCGCCGGCGTGGCGCAAGGCGTGGCCATTCCGGGCCTGCCGCACTTTGAGTGGCAGAACCCCAAGCCCACGGGGCACGGGTTGTTCGCCATGGCGGCTCCGACCGATTCGGTGGCCTACGTAGGTGGTATAGGGGGTACGCTCATCAAAACCACCACCGCCGGCCGCACCTGGGAGCCGCTCAACTGCGGCTTCCGGCGCAACCTGGATGTGGTGAGCTTCGCTACCGCGCAGGCGGGCTGGGTGGCGGGCACCACCGCCGCCCTGGATTGGCGCCTGTGGGCGGGCCCCGGCGAGGTGCGCCGCACCACCGATGGCGGCCGCACCTGGACGCGCCAGCTCATCGGGCCGCGCAACCACTCGGTGCGCATCTGCGCCTTGCAGGCACTTTCGGCTACAGAGGCTTATCTACTGTACGATGATGCTTACGTAGGCCCTAGCGGGAATCAGGGGCCGCTCATTCCGCGCTTGCGCCACACGACCAATGGCGGCCTGACGTGGCCGGAAGTGGTGTTGCCCCCCGGTAGTCAGTTCGACCAGAGTCTGCAATTCAACGCCAGTTCGGTTATAAATTCCACGCTCCAGTTTGTTTCGCCGCTGGTGGGGTATCTGGCCGCCGGCAACCTCAGCAAAACCACCGACGGCGGCCAGACGTGGGCCAACGTCTCGCCCGACAACCGCTACGTCTATACCCGGTGCAGTTTCGCCGACGCCCAGCACGGCTGGCTGGAAAGCGCGGGCAATAACCTGGTCTTCACCAACAACCTGAGCTATACGGCCGACGGCGGCCAAACCTGGGTGAACCGGCCCGCCGGCGACGGTTCGGGGCGGATTACGGCCCTGGCCTTCGCCGACGCGCAGCACGGCATCGTCACGATGGGCGTGTCGGAGCTGCTGCGCACCACCGACGCGGGCTTGACCTGGACGTACGAAGCGCCCCCGGTCGGCTTCCTTTTCCCGCGAACGCTCGCGCTGCGGCCGGGTGGTGTGGGGTGGCGGTTGGCGAGTAACTGCGTGGAGCGCTCGGCGGGCGCGGGCCAACCGTGGGTCTTGACGACGCCTTCGTTCACGACCAAGGGCTTCGCGCAGGCGCCGGAGTTTTTCGATGCCGTCCACGGCTGGGCTACGGCCACCTACGACACGGTGCTGTGGCGCACCCACGACCGCGGCGCGCACTGGCGGAGCGTCTCGCTGCGCGGCGCGCCGTTGCTCAATCATCAGCGCGCGCGGCCGCAGATCATCAACGCCTCGTTCATCGACCGCGACACGGGGTTCGTGTTCGTGCTGGACTATTCGGTTCTGGGGCAGCCGCGCTACTCGGTGGTGCGCACCGCCGATGGCGGGGTCTCGTGGCAGACCACCTTCCTGCCGGTGCCGTTCAACTGGTATTCGTCGGGCAGCAGCCTGCGCTTCGTGACGGGGCGGCGGGGGGCATTCGTGGGCAACGACGGCCTGATTCTGATGACCCAGGACGGCGGCCAAAGTTGGCAGCGCAAAGTCAGCGGCACCACCCTGCGGCTCGACCAGGTGGCGTGGGCCGATTCGTTGACGGCCTTCGCCGTGGGCGACTCCCTCACGTTCTGCAAAACCCTGGACGGCGGCGTCACTTGGACAAATTTGCCACCCATCTATCGAACGGCTTCGTTTTTATCGCTCACGATGCGCTCACCCTTGGAGGGCTACTGCGGTTCGTTCGGCGATTTCGCTCATACGAATGATGGTTGGCAGACCTTCACCGGCCCGTTAAATTTGGATTCAACATCTGAAGATGTTTCCAATTTGAGCGTCAGCTTTCCTTCCCGGCACGCCGGGTGGCTGTTTGCTGGCAGTGATTACTACCGCACCCGCGACAGCGGCCAGAGCTGGCAGCGGGTGACCACAGTCAGCGGTGGACGGGGTGGGGCGCCAGCGTTGGGCACTGCGGTCGACCGGTTCAATGCCTGGGCCGTTGGGGCAAGTGGGTCTATCCTACACTACTCGGAGAAGTTTATCCAGACCGACACCGACACCGCCCAACCCCGCGCCTACTGCACGGGCGATGTGGTGACGGTGGCCTTCGACAAAGAAGGCCTCTTCAGCGCCGACGAAGACAGTTTCCTGATCGAGTTGAGCAATAAAATGGGCCGCTTTCGGCCCCGGGAAACGACCATTCTGCCCGGTATCGGCCGCGCCTCGGCCTCCCCGCTCAGGGCCACCCTGCCCGCCACCCTCGCCGCCGGCACCCGCTACCGCGTGCGCGTCATCCGCGCCGATAGCTCCGTGGTGGGCGGCGACAACGAGCGCGACCTGACCATCTGGCCGCGTCCCGCCGCCGTGGCCGTAGCGCCCGCCGATTCGACCCGCATTTGCGCCAGCGATTCGGTGCAACTCACCGCGCCCGCCGGGTTCGGCCAGTACCAGTGGACACGCGACGGCGCCCCCACCGCCACCACCGCCAGCGTGTGGGTGAAAACCGGTGGTACGTACACCGTGCAAGTGGCACAAGGTGGCGGCTGTTTCGGCCCGGCCGCGCGGCCCGTCACGGTGCGCGTCACGCCCCGGCCCGCCGCGCCGCTGCTGGCGCAGACCACAGCGGGTACGGTCTTGCTCACGGCCACGCCCGCGCTGCTCCCGCCCGCCACCTACCAATGGACGGGGCCCAGCGGCGTGGTGCCCGGCGCCACGGGCAACACACTGCTGCTGACGAGCGCCGCCCAGAACGGCTTCTATTCCGTGACGCTCACCCAACGCGGGTGCGCCTCGGCGGCTTCCGCGCGGGTGCAGGTGCTGATTATCGGCCTGGCCGAAGACGCCGCCGACGCGGCGGGCCTGAGCGTGGCGCCCAACCCCGCCACCGACGCCATAACCGTGCGGGTCAGTGGCCGCGCCACGGGCCTGCGCACGCTGGTACTGCGCGACCTGGCGGGCCGGGCCGTGCTGACGCTCGCGGGCGAAGGCCGCGCGGCGGTGGTGGTGGAAGTAGCGGGCGTGCCCACGGGCACCTACCTGCTCGACGCCACGCTGGGCGACGGGCGGCGCGTCACGCGGCGGCTCGTGGTGGCGCGGTAGGAGAGGGTAAGGGAGGCGCGTTGCCCTCCCGTGCCCGGCCTTGAAAGACCGGGGAGTTGTTTTCAGCCTTATTGATTCCTGTATGATGACCACGCTACTTGGCTCATTACGGCCATTCATACGCTTTGCGGGCGGCTTGCTGCTGCTGGCCATGCTACCGTCCGCCCCCGTCCACGGCCAACAAATAGTGCCCGATCCGGGGGGCGAGTCGTGTCAGGTGACGCCCGATTGCAAGCCGCACGATTACACGTTCCGGCCCGGCGCGGGCCAGATGTTTTTGCGCTGGCAGGTGCGCGGCGATCTGCGTCTGTTGTCGCCGGACATTCAGAATCCGGCCACAATCTGCTCCGAAGGGTACGGTAAGGGACGCATCACGGCGCATTACTACTCGTTCCGGAAGGACGATAAGTGCCGCGAGCGATGCCCCGACACGGTGTACCATACTCTCGATTACGATGTGTTCAAGCAGTTCGATTTGCGGGAACCGATGCAGGGGCCGGCTTGCGCCCGGCCGGGGCAGGAGGTCACGTATTCGGTGCCGCCCATCCTGACGGATTACGACCATCGGCGGGCCGGCATCGGTACCGATGGCTATGTGTGGTCGGGGTTTCCGTCGGGCACGTCGCTGCGGTTTTCCGGCGATAGTAGCTCCGTCACGGCGCTGTTACCGGCTACCCTTGCGAGCGGCTTCACGGTGGAAGCGCAGGTAGGGCGCTGCAATTCCCGTACACCGCTGAAGCACGGAGTGGCGCTCGACCAGAACCTCGCCGCTGCCGTGACCGGTCCGGATTGCCCCGCCCCCGCCGGCGGCGCTTACCTGACGATGCGCATCGCCACGCTGCCGGGTACTACCTATGTGATGGCCTTACCAGCGGGCTGGCGCTTCGCCAATGCCTCTACCGGCACGCTGACCGGCAACGGCACGACGCAGGATATATACTTCGAGTTGGGCGCTGCGCCGGGCAACGTACTGCTGACGGCCACCGGCGGCTGCGGCGGCGCGCAAACGGCCGGCTGGGCCTTTACGTGGCAGCCATAAACAACATGGCCTCGCGAAGCAGCGTCAATGCAGCACGTAATGATTTCGCAAGCCATCGAGCCGCCCCACGCATTTACTGTTATAGTATCCGAACCCTGAAGGGGTTCCATCCCACAGCCCAGGGTTGCTATCCCGAAGGGATTGCTACCCTGGGCGGCGCACGGGGCAGCGCAAAAAAATACCCCGCTTAGCAACCTGCCAAGCGGGGCGTTTTAATTAATTGCATCAACAAGTGACCTAATTATATGCAGCCGGAAAACAGCAAGTAAAAAAATCAGCGCAATCAAAACAAATCAGCTTAATCAGCGATCTCCTTAACCACCACTTTCGTCATCACGTCATTGGCCTTTATCTGGTCAATCACCTCCAGCCCATCGACCACTTTGCCGAAAACGGTGTGGTTGCGGTCGAGATGGGCGGTATTGTCGCGCGAGTGGCAGATGAAAAACTGCGAGCCACCGGTGTTGCGCCCCGCGTGCGCCATCGACAGCACACCCCGGTCGTGGTACTGGTTGTCGCCGTCGAGCTCGCACTTGATTTTGTAACCGGGGCCGCCCGCGCCGGTGCCGGTCGGGTCGCCGCCCTGAATCACGAAATTGGGGATGACGCGGTGAAACTTGACGCCATCATAAAACCCCGATTTGGCGAGTTTCAGGAAGTTGGCGACGGTATTGGGTGCGTCTTTCTCAAAGAAATCGACGGTCATTACACCTTTGGCGGTGTGGATTTCGGCTTGCTGCTTCACGGGAGAAAATTTGCGGGGAAAACGAATTATTGGCCGGTTTTGGCGGGGCAAAGGTAACACCTCCGGTAGAGGGGTTGGGCCGCCGAGGAGAGTGTTCGATAGGTAAAATGTTGAGGGTGTGCTTGCGAAATCGAAAACTCAGATTACCTTTGCACCCGAATTCCTAGAAACCCTAGTTTTTCTTTCTAAACCCCCAAGATGAAGAAGGTCCTTACCAACGCTGCTTTCGCTCTCGCCGCATTCGCTACCCTGTCGCTCGCTAGCTGCGGCGATGCGGCAAAAACCGAATCGACCACCACCACCGAAGTCGCGGCCGACACGACCGCCACGATGAGCACCGAGGTTACCGCCCCGATGGCTGCTGATACGGCTGCTGCTCCAATGGCCGGCGATACCGCTGCCGTTGTGGCTCCGGCCGGCGCTACCACCACGGAAGCCGCCAGCAGCACCACCACCACCACCACGACCACCGAAGCTACGAAGTAGTCTTCCTCGTTCGTGCGAAATCAGACCGGCCCGGTCGCCCTTGCAGGGTGGCCGGGCCGTTTTTTTTGCGCTTGGTTCCAAGAAACTGACGCTCGGCGGCACGTAACGCCCAGCGCCTGCTTGGCGCCGCGCGCCGCCGAGCGTTAGTCGCCAAGTAGGCGCTGGGCGTTACGTGACACAACCGACGCAGCGTTTCCGTCAGGAGATAACGTTCGGTAATACCCTAAATCTTAAGCCCCCAACCTGCTACCGCCGGTTATCCTCATCGGCCAGGATGCTGAGGTAGCTCTGGTAGCGCGACGGCGCAATGTGGCCGCCCTCCACCGCAGCCTGCACGGCGCAACCGGGCTCGTGGGTGTGGCGGCAATTGTGGTAGCGGCACTGGTTGAGCATCACGCGCATCTCGGGGAAGTAGTGGCTCAATTCGGCCTCACCAATATCAACCACTCCCAACTCCTTGATGCCGGGCGTGTCGATGAGGTCGGAGGTGGCATCGACGGCGTACAATTCGGCGGCGGTGGTGGTGTGCACACCTTTGCCTGAAAAGGCCGAAATCTCGGCTGTTTGGGCTTCCACGCCCGGAATCAGCGCATTCACGAGGGTGCTTTTGCCTACGCCCGAATGGCCCGCCAATAGCGTAATGCCGTCTTGCAGCGCGCTGCGAACCTCGGCTACTTCGGCGCCGCCCACCAGCGCCGACGCCCGCAACGACGCGTAGCCGAGCGGCGCGTACAGCGCGGCCAATTCTTCCTGCACCGCGCGCATTTCGGGGGTGTATTCGTCGGATTTGTTGAATACGAGCGTCACGGGCACGCCGTACGCCTCCGCCGAAACCAAAAAACGATCAACGAAACCCAGCGAAGTAGCCGGCGCTACCAACGTGACGAGCAAGAGTGCCTGATCGAGATTGGCGGCCAGAATGTGCCGCTGCCCGGCGCTATGCACCGACCGCCGGATAAGGTAGTTGGTGCGCGGCCGAATGCCGGTGATGATGACGTGCGCATCGGCTTCCGGGCCTTCGGCGAGCAGCTCTACGCGGTCGCCGACGGCTACGGGGTTGCTCACGCGCAGTTTCAGCGTGCGGAATTTGCCGCGCAGCCGGGCCGCACGCAGCGAGCCGGTGGCCAGTCGCACCACGTACCACGACCCCGTGGATTTGACGACGAGGCCGGTGAGGGGCGGAGGCGTGGTGGCCGAAGGAGCGGCGGGATCAGCGGGAGCAGTCAAGATAGTCGAGGTAAGGACGGTAGCGCAGGCCACCGCCGCGAAATTGCGCAAAAGCTTCTGCTCCGCGCGTGTAGTGGGCTTTTCGACACCCCGTGAGTGGCCGGGAATGGTTACTTGCCGACCTTATCGAGCGGTACGCCGATGGGAGGCAGCCACGGCCCGATTCCGCTCAAAATCAGCGCCGTAGCGCCCGCGTTGGTGTAGACGTACGCCGCTGCTGCCGCCCCGGCCCGCAATCGCGCGGTGTCGTCGGTGAGCCATTGCGTCAGTTGGGTGTCGAGTGCATCGGCGGAAGCCACGCTCGCCGCGCCGCCCGCCCCGATGAGCGCTGTGGCCTCCGGGAAGCGCCCGATGCGCGGGCCGAACAGCACCGGGGCGCCGAATACGGCCGCCTCCAGCACGTTGTGCAGCCCTTTGCCGAACGCCCCGCCCACGTACGCCACGGTGGCGTAATTATACAGCGCCGAGAGCATCCCGACGTTATCGATGATGAGCACCCGGCAGGCCGCGAGCAACTCTTGGGTCACGGCGCGCTCGTCGGGGGTGCCGGCGGCTTGGGCCGCCGCTTGGGAGTAGCGGATAGTAAGTTGGTCGGTAAAAGCAGCCTCTACGGCCGCAATGTCGGGCGCGCCAACCTCGTGGGGCGCCACGATGACTTTGAGCGTGGCCGCGTGCCGCGCGATGGCGGGCGCGAGGGCCGCCAAATCGGCTGGCCACGCCGAGCCGATGACGAGGACGGGCTCTTTGGTCGAGACGAAATCATCGACGATGCTTAGGCGCCGGTTCTCAACGGCGGTGCCGCGTACGCGGTCGAAGCGGGGGTCGCCGGCGACGGTGATGGCGGAATAGCCAATCTGGCGGAGGCGTTCGGCAGTCGGTTCGTTCTGGGGGAAGATGCGGGTGAAGCGGTGCAGCATCTGCCGGAAAAAGCCGCCCCAGGGCTTGAAAAACACTTGCTCAGGTCGTAGCGCCGCCGCGATGAGGAAGGTGGGCACCTCGCGCCGCTGCAACGCCGTGAGGTAGTAATGCCAGAACTCGTACTTGACGAAGATGGCCGCCACGGGGCGCACGATATCAAGAAAACGCGCGGCATTGGGCGCCGAATCGAGCGGGAGGTAAAACACCCAATCGGCGCCCGGCCAGTTGCGGCGCACTTCGTAACCAGACGGCGAAAAGAACGTCAGCAAAATCCGCAGTCGCTCGCCGTGCTGCCGGCGCAGGCTTTCGAGTACGGGCCGGCCCTGCTCAAACTCGCCCAGCGACGCGCAGTGCATCCACAACACCGGATCAGGATTGCGCGCCAACGCCGCGCGCAAACGCGGTATCCACTGCCGCCGCCCGTGCACCCACTGCGCCGCCTTCGGCCGAAAAGGCGCCGCTAGCCAGATCAGTAGGCCGTATAGCTGAACGCCAAGGTTGTAGAGAAAAAGCGACACGGAAAGGGGAAGTGGTAGGAATACGCGGCGCGTACAGATCAGGGAAAAGCCCGAAGCCGCTACCGCACGGCGCGCTTCCGCAGCGTATACGGAATGACAAGTATCAGCGGTTCAACCCCCAAAAAAACATCCGGTTGCCGCCCGCGCGGGCCGCAACCGGATGTAGAATCAGCAGTATTCCTGATTAGAAACTAGAAACTAGAAACTAGAAACTAGTGCCGCGCCAAATAATCCGAAACGCCTTCGCGGGTGGCGTTCATGGCTTCCTTGCCTTCTTCCCAATTGGCGGGGCACACCTCGCCGTACTTCTCGACGTGTTGCAGGGCATCGACCATGCGCAGGGCTTCGTCGATGTTGCGGCCGAGCGGTCCGTCGTTTACCAATTGGTGACGCACGATGCCATCGCGGTCGATGAGGAATAGGCCCCGGTAGGCTTCCGGGACGCCCACGAAAACGAGTTCATCGTTGTCGTTTAACTCAAAATCGCCACCCAGTACATCGTAGTTTTTGGCGATGGTCATCGCCGGGTCGGCCACCAGCGGGTAGGTTACGCCCTCGATGCCGCCTTTGTCGCGCGGGGTGTTGAGCCACGCAAAATGCGAGAAATGCGAATCCGTGGAAGCGCCTACCACCGCCACGCCGCGTTTCTCAAACTCGGCGAGTTTATCCTGAAACGCGATGATTTCGGTGGGGCACACGAACGTGAAATCGCGCGGGTAGAAATACAGAATCACGTGCTGCTTGCCGAGGTAGCGGTCAAGCGAAAAATCTTCTTCAAATTCGCCATCAATGACGGCGGTCGCCTTGAACGACGGCGCTTTTTTACCAACGAGAACGGCCATTATACTTGCGGGAAAAGTGGTTTTACAATCAATTGCCAGCGTACAACCGCTCAAACGGGCGGCAGGTTTGGCGGCACAAAAGTAGGGTTCAGCGCGCGCGGGCGTTGTTATGGCGGAAGTCGGTAGCCGATCTTGCGGGTTTCAAGTGGTACCGTGCGGTATTGTGCGGCGGCGGCGCCACCACCACCAACTGCCCGCGCCCACCAGCGCGAGGGCTACGGTTGCCACCAGCGCTCCGGGGCTGCTTGCCCACCACGGCGGCGGCGGTGCCAAGTCGAGGGGGCGTTCGTCGCCGGTGAGTACCAGGCCGGCCCAGTAGAAGGGGTCGGCGGCGGCGGCCGTGCGGGCCGAGTCGATAGCGGCGAGCTTGGCGCGGTGCAGCGCGATATTTTTAGCGTTATGGGTGCCCAAGAGGCGGTAAAAGCGTTCCAACTCGGTGGCGGTGGCGGCGTCATCGACGCGCCAGAGCGTGGCGATGGTGCTGCCGGCCCCGATGTACGTAAAGCCCCAACTCAGACTGGTGGCGCTTTCGCTGGGGCCATCGACGCGCCCGACGCCGGTTTGGCACGCACTGAGGACAACGAGGCGCGGGTGCAGCGACAGGCTGAAGAGGTCGGCCAGGGGCAACGGCCCGTCGGCGAGGGCGAGGGACGAAGCGGCGGGGTCGGCCAGATCGGCGGAGGCGTGCGTGGCGAGGTGCAGCACATCGGCGGTGGCGGCGCCGTGCCGCAGCGCCGTGCGCGAGGCCGCCGCGCCAGTGTAAAAATCGCCGTCTGTGGTGCCGGCCAGCCACGTCAGCAGCCGCCCCGAAAACGGCAGCCCGTGGGTCTGAGCGTCGTCGCTGAACGGTGCCAGCGCCAGAATGCGCGCGGGCGGCGCGGCACGGTTCGCGGAGCGGCTGCCGGTGCCGGCTTGTGCTCTGGCCCGCAGCGTGAGCGAATGCGCGTACGTAAAATTCCAGCGCCGCAGCGCGTAAGGTAAGCGGCGGTAATCGGGCTTCCGGGCCTCGGCGGCGGAGGGGGGGCGGGTGAGGAGGGCTTCAAACGGGAGGCGCCACAGCTCGCCATCAGGCGCCACCACTAACTGCCGAACGCCCGGCGCCAGTACCTGCGCCACGGGGGCCAGCACAAGCGCATACGCCCGCGCCGCCAGGGGCGCATACGCGGGGCTGCTGGGGTGCGCCAGTGCGGTCACGAGCGAGTCGATGAGCCCGCCGAAACCCGCCGGCAGCGGCAATCGCAGCAATTGTGTGCCGTGGCGTTGCACCACAAAGGCGTACAGCGTTTCGCGGTACAACCCATCGGACGACCCTTCTTCGTAGCTGGAGCGGCGCAGAAACTCGACGGCCGCCGTTTGGCCGTTGGCCGGTAGCGCGGCCTGTGCCGCCGCCAAAGGAAGCGCATACGACCCGTTGAAGGCGCGGGCGTACAGCGTGGGGTGCTTCCGTTGCAGCGCGCTGGTTATGGCGGCGAGCCGCGTGCGGGCGGCGCGGGCCGAGTCGGCAGCGCCAACAAATCCGCGCGCAGTCAGGAGCGCTGGGTACGCGCCGACGAGCATCCGCAGATCTTCCCAGCGGAGTAGTTCGGCAGTGGCACGCTGATACCGTTTCAGTAAACGTTCGTTGGTGCGCAGTCCGGCAGTAGCACGCTCGCCGCCGACGCGCGTCAGTAAGCGCCACGCTTTGGCGGTTTGGGTAATTCTAAAGGCGAGCGCCAGGTCGGCGGGTCGGCCGCCGCCGTTATGGTACCGCGCCTCGGCGGCTTCCACGCCCAAGGCATAGTTGTCGGCGATGGTAGCGGGGGTAAAAGCGTCACCGCGCGACTCGGTAGCGTACCCGCGGCGGGCCTGCTCGCGGCGTAACGCCAATACATCGGCCAGTTGCGTGGCGTGGACGAAAAATTGGTTGAGGTCGTGCGGGGCGTGGGTTTGTGCGTACCGATCTCGATAGGCGGCGGCTTGCTGTTCGAGTAAGTAACAGACATCCGGCCCCATCGAGTTGAAAGACGTGACGCGCGTAACGGAATCGGCCGGCGAAGCGGACTCGCCGGCGGCGGCCTTGAGACGGGCCACGGCCTGTTCATAGATGGGCAATGCCGCCGCCGAACCATATATGCCGCCTGCTAACTCGCCGCGTAGGCAGGCTATAGTCGTATGCTGGGCGGGGGTGCGCGCTAAATCGGCAGCGTTCGCGAAGTCTGCATCGGCGCGGCGGGCAATGCGTTCGTCGTCGTCGTCGAGGGCCTGATCGGCCCAGTGCAGCCCCTGTGTCCACCAAAAAGTCATTTGCTGGGCGGCATCTACATGCGGATAGTGCAGGTAACGACTGGCACTGTCGAGGAAGGCGGCAGCGGCGGCATTGTCGGAAGCAAACCGTAGGCGCCCGACCCTGACGGCCGCCGTCGAGGTTTCGGCGCGGTCGTGCAGGGCGGCGGCCAGCAACACCAGCACCGGTAGCGGCGTGAGTACCGGGAACATCAACCGCGCGCGCAGCCCCGTTGGCCCGTGCCCAATGGTGCGCGTAGCGAGTAGCGCCCGCGCGCGCTCGGCGTACTGAATGGCCGAATCGAATTGCAACGTGGCTTTGTGGGCGGCAGCGATGCCGAGCCAAGCGTCGGCGCGCAGGTGGTGGCCCGGCGGGGTAAGCTGCGCGAGCAAGTGGTCGGCCCGGCGGGCGTCGCCGAGAGCTACGTCGGCGTGCATCGCCGACTGCTCCAACTCGCCGTGGGCCAGTAACCACGCAATTTCAGCCCACGTGGCGCGGTTGCCGAAGCGCGGGCGGGCGGGGAGTTCGGCGGCGGCGGCGGCCGTGCCGCCCAGTTGGGCCAGCAGCCGCGCCCGCGCCAGCTGCGCACTCCAGCGGAGCGAGCCGGGCGGCGCCACGCCCCTCGCCAAGGGGTCGAGGGTACGGTACGCCTCCACCAACTGCCCGGTGGCCATCAGCGCGACGGCGGTTTCGGCCCTGATACTGTCGGCTTGTTGCGCGGGTGGTGGCGCCCACGCGCGGGCCGGAGCCGTGGTTGTCAGCAGCCCCAGTACCAGGCAGGCCACCGGTAGTCTCTGCCCGGCAACGGCCCGGCAGCAGGTAATGAGCGCACGCACGACGCGAGGCAGCTTAGCGGCCCGTGAACGTCGGGCGGCGCTTCTCCACAAAAGCCGCCATTCCTTCGGCGCGGTCTTCGGAGGCGAAGGTGAGGTAGAAGTTCTTTCGCTCGAAATGGAGCCCTTCTTCCAAGTGGGCTTCGTGGGCACGCAATACGCTTTCCTTCGCCAGGCGCACGGCAATCGGCGATTGCTCGGCGATGGCCGCCGCGAGCTTGAAGGCTTCTTCGCGGTAGGTTTCCACCGGCACCACGCGATTGACGAGGCCGCGCCGCAGGGCTTCATCGGCGCCCAGAAACGCGCCCGTGAGTACCAACTCCATCGCGCGGGCTTTGCCGAGGGCGCGGGTCAGGCGCTGGGTGCCGCCGGCGCCGGGCATCGTGCCGATCTTGATTTCGGGCTGCCCAAACTGCGCCGTCTCACTCGCCACGATCATATCGCAGAGCATCGCCAGCTCGCAGCCGCCGCCGAGGGCAAACCCCGAAACGGCGGCAATCAGCGGCTTCGGAAATTTCTTGATGCCATCCCAGATGCTGAACTGGTCGATCTTGATCATATCGATGGCCGTGCGCCCGAGCATCTGCTTGATGTCGGCGCCGGCGGCGAAGGCGCGGTCGGAGCCGGTGAGTACCACGGCGCGGGTCTCGTCGTCGGCGGCAAGGTCGCGCAGGGCGTCGCGCAACTCCGTCATCAGTTGCAGATTCAGCGCGTTTAACTCGGCGGGGCGGTTGAGTTCGATGAGCGCGACGTGCGGGCGGGCGGCGGGGGAGACGCGGATGAAGTCCATCGATGGGAATGGCGGGAAGGGTGGAGGGATGCGCAAAGGTAGCCGCCGCAGGTGGGGGAGAGTTTCGAGGTTTAAGTTTCGAGTGATGGGCTGATTCGAAACTCAAAACTTGAAACTCATAACGCAAGAGAACGCCTGCAAAATAGGCGGCTGTTCGGCGTAGCTCGGTTTGCTTGCAAAGCGGGTGTGTGGCCTTCTCGAACGCGGTTGGCAAGCAGATCACGCTGCATTTTAACTGGCGGAGCCAAAATGCGACGACTACTAACGCTTTTGCGACGTGCGTGCAAGAGGTTTGGTGCGGGGAGTTCGGTGCTTTGCAACAGTCGAAGCAGCCGGTTTTTGGCCCCTGGCTGCCGCTCGCCGAAACGGGTATTTCGTCCCCCTTTTTCCTCACCCAATTATGCGTCACCCATCCGGGTGACGCACGCATATGTGGTAGCGGCCCGTGCGGTGGTCGGCAACCTTTGACCCAATCCTCCACCAAAAAAAAACCATTCACGCCGATGTCGCGCCTCACCTGCCTCCGTTTTTTCTTGCCTGCTGCGGCCTTTGCCGCCCTCAGCGCCAACGCCCAGCCCGCCCGCCCGGCGCTTGCTGCTCCCCAAACAGAACGCCGCGCCGATGGCTCTCCGGAGCTCATTCGCTACGAGCGCGCCGCTGCGCCGGCCGCCGCTGATGCCCCGGCCGCCCTGCGCGCCGCCTACGGCTTGGGCCAGCAAAGCGAGTTACGCCCACGCGGTGCCGCCGAAACCGATGCCCTCGGCTACTCGCACCAGAAGTACCAGCAGTACTACCAAGGGGTGCCGGTTGAGTTCACGGCCACGGTGGCGCACAGCCGTGGTGGGGCCGTCGAGTTCGTAACGGGCGAGACCCGCGCCATCGCCGATGGGGCGCTGCGGGTGGCAAATCTGCCCTTGACCATCGCCGACGCTACGGCTACGCTACACCTCACTACGCTCGCCCCCGGCCTCTACTCGGTGCGGGTGCGCGGCGCCGAAGGCGCCGCTACCGCCCGCTTCGTGAAGGAATAGCGGTTCGCCCAACCAAATTTCTCTTTCCACTGAAAACGCCCCGCCGACAAGCTAGTCAGCGGGGCGTTTTCAGCTATCGCATCCGCCAAGCTCCGCACCGATAAGCCCAAACAAGCATCTAGAAAAGAGCAACAAGCAACCAGCAACAAGCAACAAGCAACTAAACCCTCACTTCACCAGCACCTGAAACGTCTGCCGCGTACGCTGCTCCAACACCACCTCCCGTCCGGCGGTCACGCGTTCGCGGCTCGCGGCGTCGGAGTTGCGGACGGTGTAGAGCGTGAGGCCGTCGGCGTTGTGGCGGATGGTGAACCGGGAGGCCAGTTTTTCGCGGAGGCGGCGCAAACGAAGCGCATCGAAATCGGCGACGAGCGAAAACGAGAGCGCCGAGTTCTGCATCAGGTTGGCGTGGAGGCGGACGGCGGCGAGGGCGGCGAAAATCTCGTCGAGGTGCGCTTCGGAGATAAACGTGAAATCGCGCGTCTCGAAGGAAATCAGCGTTTGGTTGGTCTTCTGAATGAAAGCCGGCGCAAGGCGCGGGTGCTGACAGTCGTGGATGAGCGTGCCCGGCGCGTCGGGGTTCACGAACGAGCGCACGCGCAGCGGAATCCGGCGGGCGGCGAGCGGCTGAATGGTCTTCGGGTGGATGACGGACGCGCCGTAGTACGCCATTTCGATGGTTTCCTGATAGCTGATTTCGGGGTACAGCACCGTGTCGGGGAACACCTTTGGGTCGGCGTTGAGGAGGCCGGGCACGTCTTTCCAGATCGTCATGCCCGTGGCCGAAAGGCAGTAGGCGAAGATGGCGGCCGAATAATCCGACCCTTCGCGCCCCAGCGTGGTGGTGCGGCCGTCGGGCGTGGCACCCAGAAATCCCTGCGTCACGACGAGCTGCCCGGCCGTCAGCAGCGGGCCGGTAGCGGTCTGGATGGCGTGTTCGGTGAGCGCCCAATCGACGCGCCCCTCGCGCCAGGTACGGTCGGTGCGGATGAGCGGACGCGCGTCGAGCCAGTGCGCCGGCAGCCCGGCTTCGCGCAGGGCGTGGGCGAGGAGGGAGGACGCCGCCACCTCGCCGGCGCTCACGATCTGGTCGTACTGCTCGTCGAAATCGGCCGCCGGGTCGGTCGTCTCCAGCCGCCGCCCCACGCCCTCGAACAGGTGCGTGAGCGCCGCGTGCGCGGGGTGCGCGGGGTCGGGCAGCAGGTCGTGGGCGATCTCCAGGTGCGCCAGTCGTACCTGCCCCAGCACGTCGAGGGCCGCGCTGATGGCCCCGCCGTACGCGTGCCGAAAAGCCTCTTCGAGGGCATTGGTGGTTTTGCCGATGGCCGATACCACGAGCAGCAGCCCGCTGCCGCCCGCCCCTTCAGCGGGTAAGTACGGCCGTACGATGGCCGTCAGGTTGCGGATGGCAGCCGCGTCGCGCACGCTGGCGCCGCCAAATTTGAAGACAAGCATTTTGGGGTGAATTACGAATTACGAATTACGAATTACGGCACGAGGCGCCGCGCGGCGTCCGGACAAGCTGTTCCGCGCCAACGGCAGACCATTTCTGGTACCGGACAAGCCGTTCCGCGCCGACGGCAGACCTCTTCCGGTACCGGACAAGCGGTTCCGCGTCAACGGCAGACCTCGTCCGGTACCGGACAAGCGGTTCCGCGCCAACGGCAGACATCGTCCGGTACCGGACAAGCTGTTCCGTGACGACGGCAGACCCTTTCCGGTACCGGACAAGCAGCAGAATGCGCATTCCAGACCATTTCCGGTACCGGAAGAGCAGCGGAACGTGCCTGCCAGACCAGTTCCACTTGCCACCCCCAACCCCCGGCCGTACTTTTGGGCAAGTAACGAAGCCGAGCCGGTACACCTACTACTCGCTGTCCCAACTCGAAACTCCCAACTCGAAACTCAAAACTCCCCCATGGATCACTCCAAGCTCGCGCTGCCCGTCGGCACCACCCTCGACCGCTTCATTATGCGGAAACAGGAAGATTTTCCCTACGCCACCGGCGAGCTGTCGCAGCTCCTGCGCGACATTGCCCTCGCGACCAAGATCGTGAACCGCGAAATCAACCGCTCCGGCCTCATCGACCTCACCGGCGCCATGGGCTCGCAAAACGTGCAGGGCGAAGAGCAGCAGCGCCTCGATGTGGTGGCGAACATCCGTTTCATCCGCGCGTTGCGCAACGGCGGCGAGGTGTGTACCATCATCTCCGAGGAAGAAGAGGATATGATTCAGACCGGCAACCCGATGGGCAAGTACATCGTGGCGATGGACCCGCTGGACGGCTCGTCGAACATCGACGTGAACGTAAGTATCGGAACGATTTTCTCCGTCTACCGCCGCACGTCGCCTTCCGGCTCCGAAGGCACCCTCGCCGATTGCCTCCAAAACGGCGCCCATCAGGTGGCCGCCGGGTACGTGATTTACGGCTCCAGCACGATGCTCGTGTACACCACCGGCGCGGGCGTCAACGGCTTCACCTACGAAAGCTCGCTGGGCGAATTCTTCCTCAGCCACCCCAATATCACCACCCCCCAAGACGGCGCTATCTATTCCTGCAACGAGGGCAACGTGCTGGAATACCCCGCCGGTATCCGCTCCTACATTCAGTATTGCAAGGAGAAAAAGTACTCGGCGCGCTACATCGGCTCGCTCGTGGCCGATTTCCACCGAAACCTGCTCAAAGGCGGCATTTATCTCTACCCCAGCACCGCCAAAAGCCCTCAAGGCAAACTGCGCCTCCTCTACGAGTGCAACGCCCTGGCCTTCATCGTGGAACAAGCCGGCGGGCGCGCCACCAACGGCACCAAGCGCATCATGGACCTGGAGCCCACCGCCCTCCACCAGCGCTGCCCCCTCGTGATCGGCTCGCGCCAGATGGTCGATAAAGTAGAGGAGTTTCTGTTGAAGGAACCCGCGCTGCAAGCCGCCAGCTAACCCCCAAAATTGCCCGTAAGAGGCGGAGCCCCAGCCGGGCGCGGTTTTCGTCGGTTCAGCAGCGTCCCCACTCCAGCCACTCAAGCCTCACCTTTCCTGATGCTCCGCCCTGCCAGCCGCCTCCTCCGGTGCTTGCCGCTGTTCGCGGTACTGCTGGCCGCCGCCTGCCCCGCCGCCGCGCAGAGCCGTATCCGCAACGGACTGCTTCTGGGTGGGGTGGGGGCGCAGGTCGATGGCGACCGCATGAGCGGCTACCACAAGGCGGGCATCACGGCGGGGCTCTCATCGACGATTCAGGCGTCTGACCGCTGGAACGTGCGCCTAGAGGTTACGTACATCCAGAAGGGCGCGCGCAGCCAGTCGCAGGACTCGATTCTGTATCCTGATCCGATTGCCCTTGCCAATATGCCGCCTGCCCAGCAGCAGGCAGCGCTGGCCCAACACTATCAGCAGCAGCCGAGTGCTTGGCTCCGCTATCGCCTCAATTACGTGCAATTGCCGGTACTGGTCGAGTACCGCGCGTCGCCGAAGGTCACACTCTACGGCGGTGCATCCGTCGATTACCTGCTGCGCGCCACCGCCGATTACGGTTACGGCTACGGCCCGCCGCTCGGCACGCAGTTCCGCCGAACGGACGTAATGGGCCACGCGGGCGTCGATTTGGGCCTCGGCGAACGCTGGTCGGTCACGATGCGCCTGATGTACTCCCTGCGCGACATCTCCGCCGATGGCCTCGGTACCGACCGCTACCTCCTCTGGGCCGGGCGCCTCGGCGGCTACCGCAACAACGTGCTGAGTACCACCCTACGGTTCTACCTCAGCGACACGCCCAAGTTTAAGGGCACCCCGCTGTTTCGGTTCAACAAAGACCAAGCGCCCGCCCCGCCGCCCACGGAAGCGGAGGGCGAGCCGATGAATTGAGGGAAATTTGATTGCGGGAAACTTGATACGTGCTGAACTGCAAACGCCCGCCCGGAAAGTACTTTCCGGGCGGGCGTTTGCAGTTCAGCGCACCACTTCCACCCAGCCCTTGTAGCTGGCCGCCTCGGTGGCTGCCGCGCCGCCGCCAGCGGGCGTAGCGGGCCGGGTGAGCAGGTAGTAATACGTTCCGGCGGGCACCCCCTGACCCGCCCACTCGGTGGCGTAGGCGCCGGGCGCCGACTGCCACACCTGCCGCCCCCAGCGGTTGTACACGCGCAACGTCCACGGCCCCGGCGCCTCCACCCGGAAGGCGTCGTTGCGCCCGTCGCCGTCCGGGGTGAGAATGTTGGGCAGCACCAGCGGCGGGCACGGCACCGGGGCGGCCACCGGGAACTGCTCGGCGCCCGCACAGCCGCCACGCTGCCAGCGCACGCCGTAGGTGCCGGGTTGCGAAACGGTACGCACCGTATCGGCCGACGCGCCATCGGCCCACTGCCAGGCCACATCGGCGGGGGCGCGCACGCGCAGCGTGGTGGGCTGGCCGCACCGCAGCGAGTCGGCGCGCAGCAGCGGCGCCGTGAGCGGGGCGCTGATGGTGATCGTGCGCCGCACGGTATCCTGGGCGCAACGATAGAAGTAAACGCCCGTCACGGCATAGGTGCCCGGCTGAACGAAGGCGTGACTCACGGCCAACCCGGCGGCGGCCGGCGAGCCATCGCCGAACGTCCAGCGGGCCGAATCGAGGCCGGTAGCCTGGGTGAGGGCGAAGGTCACGGGCTGACCCATGCACGCTTGGTCGCGGGCGGTGGCCCCGCTGACCTGCACGAGCGGCAGGATGTCGGCGTGGGGGGTGGGGAAGGTGAAAAAGGCATCAATTGATGAACCCGGAAACACGAACCGGCGTGTGGGGAATGTAATAGCCGATGGTCGAAACGAACAAGCGGGAGCGGGTTGGTCGGGGCAGTCGATCACATCCACGCTGCCACGCGTGACGGGCAGATAAACCCGCGCGTCAGGCCCCACGAATACGTTGTGCCAATCACGCCCATCGACAGTCCGGCTGCTCAAACGACGAGCCGAAGCGCGCACTGCCGCCTGCGAACCCGCCAGCAGGTCGTACTGATATAAATCCAGACGGTTGGTTAGCGCGAGCGTGTCGGTGACGATGTATTGGTAACAGTAGGCATACCGCCCTTGGGGCGATAGAGCCAACAAATGGATCGGGCCGTCCAGAGAGTCAAGCCCTTGAGCGAAACCATAGCGGTAGAATAATTGCGGATCAGTGAAGCGGCCGGTTGAATCATCGAAATTCAGTCCTATCAGGTCGGTCGTGTCTAAAGCCATAGCGCCGCCATCTAGGCGGTCAATCGTTATCACTGCGCGCCGTTGGTTGAGCGAAAGGCGCAGCCGCATCGTACTGGTGGATGTTGTGATATTAAACGGGGCTAGCTGGCTGACAACCGGCGGCAGCCGCACCCCGGTGCTGTCGACGCGGTGTGCAATAAGGTCGCCCGAGGGGCGAATGTTCAGCAGCCAGAACCCATGGCCGGAGCGGTGACGCGCCAGCAGCGATTGGGTTTCGGCCATCAGCGTGTCACGCAGCGGGAAGTACGCCGAATCGTCGCTGATCCAGCCCCGTCCCCCGTTGCCCTGTTGGTCAAGGATGGTGTAGCTGAGCGAATAATCGAGCGGGGGCAACTGGCGGCTGTGCGTCGGGCCTATCAAAATATAATAGCGAGGGCGGCCCGGCCACGGCACAGGAAGGCCGAGGGTAGGACGAGACCACCCTACGTGTAGGCTATCGTTGAAGCGGTTGATGAGTTGCGTGTAGTTGTACTGTGTGTTTAATGAGATGGCATACAGGGGCTGCCCGTTCGACTCGTTAGCATATCCAGCCGGATAAATTAAATTTAACCTAGTGGCGATTCTGACGGGTTTGAATGGATTAAGAATAGGCTGCGCCAACTGGCCCCCACCAGGAAATCGCAACCCTACGGAGTCGAGTAGTATCGAATGATAGTAGCGCGGCACCAGCTGACCCTCGGCCAGATGCCCCCGCGAAGCGAGGAGCAGCAGCAGAAATCGGAAAACATATTTCATAGCCAACGGCGAATGCGGCAAAGCCCGTAGTTGCCGGCAAACAGCCGGCAACTACGGGCACTGACGGGATTGAGATTACTAGGGTTGGAACTGGAAACGGACGGGCCGCACCGCTGGGTTGGAAGGGATACAGGCTACGTAATGACCTGCCGGGGTGCCGACCGGCAAGACGGTACGTAGGGCAACATCGGCGTGGGGTAGGGTACGCCGTGCCACGGTGCGGCCCGTCAGCAAGTCCATAATCACTACTTCCTGCTTGGCGGCTGTAGCAGGCAGGTGGAGCGTGGCGGCCCCGGTAGCGGGGTTGGGGTACACCTCGATGGGTTCGGCAGGGTTAGCTGGTTGGCCGGGATTGGTTGGAGGCGCGGGGCGCAGCGGGTCGTTCGCATACGACGCGAGCTTGAATTTGATGGCGCCAGCGTTGGCGTCGTAAAATCCATACATCGCCGGGTAGTATAATCCAGTGCCGGGATAGTAGGCCGTCAAGTCGCGCCCGGCCGTGCAGGGAATGCGCTGGTCGCCGGTCGTCGTGGTGTTGACTCGCGAATAATTGGCGCTGCCAACGTTGCCACCCCAATACAGCCAGCGTTGCAGCACGTCGTAGGCGACGCTGGCAGTGCAGCCTGTTGCGCTCTTGTACTGCCAACTTACGTCGATAGCGTCGCCGGCATACGTTACCACGGGCCGCTCGTTAGTGCTGCCTTTGATGCTGCTGTTGAGGTCAGTGTCGAAAAAGATGCCTTGATTTTGCCCCAGCGCCCAGATAACTTGGTTGACGGGCGAAGCGATGCTTTGCCGGACGACGACGCAGTAATCGGTAACATCATTGCCCGAAAGTGGAATGGCCGGAGTGGCAACGCGCGGAAACTCGATTGTGTGAGAAGAGGGTGCAGAAAGAAGCGAAGTTTCAGGGTCTCCGATGTTGTTACCTATCCGAACATTGGTGAATGCTGGTTGGTGGTTGATCACTTGCTGAGTTCCCGCTACCGCATCTATTTCGACATAGGTGAGATGAACAATTCTATCGTCACCGTAGTCATACGACATCGCCACGTCTGGTTGTTTGCAAGGTAGGCCATTGGAATTGGCCTGATAAGTATTTGTACTCAATCCACCAACGGGGATGGTATTAACCCAACCTTGCTGGACTCTTTGGCGCACACGAGCGAAGATATTGCCGTTCTGGGCGAAAACAATACAGGCATCACCCGCCGTGACTATCGTACCACCAGTCAGATCGTGCGAATTAACATCCACGTTAGGGCTGGAACACGGTGTAGTGCTAGTAGAGGGGGTAGGGTTCACGCGTACGGCGTGAGTTGTACCAACCGAATTTTGGATGACCTTAGCGAGCGCCGCCGTAGGATTACTAGGATTAAACGACCACATCTCGTAGAACACATTCGGTTGGCCAGTGCTCGTTTTGTGTAGGTAAGTTACCAGAATGTAGATCAGACTGGTGGTAGAAGAGGGGTGTGTTACCACCACGTCCGGGTCGGTGATGGTGCCTGTGCTAGGGCCGGCAATCTGTTGAGTATTTTTCACCACTGGAGTACCACTCGCCGGCGTCCACTCCCACCCAATGGTAGAGGCCGTCGCGGAGCTTTCCCACACGAACACGCGCAACTGCCCGCGCGAATCCTGCGTCACGTCGCAGCCCGTGTTGGTAGGTGCTGTCGTCGGAAACGTGTTGGTTGCATCAGGCGTCACGGGCGCCACGATGATTTGCGCCGAGGCGCTGGCTAGTACACCCACGCTAGCCATTGCAGCTAGCACCCAGCAGCGGGCACGCTGGATGATAAGGGGGGGGGAGATTGGACAAAACGCATAACACAAGAAATAATGAGATGGTTCGACCAGCCCGAACGGGCTTTCTGCACCGAATATACCAGCCTTCGCAAACGAAATCCAACTAATTACCATTTTTTATTAAATGTTAATTTTACCATAATACGTGCCGTGCGGTTGAAAGACAGACCCAAAAAAGCCAAAACCCGCCAGCCCCGTAACAACACGAGACTGGCGGGCTTCCAAACAATTCTCTACCAACTACCTACTGCACCACCGGCTTCCCATCCGACGAATCCGGCTCCTGCACCGGCACTTCGCCGCCGGTGCTTAAGTCGGCGACCGGCTCAGCGGCTTCGGCTTTTTTGCCGCCTTTTTTCTTTGGGGCTTCAATAGGAGCCTCCGCAGCCGCCTCAACCGCCGCCGGGGCAGCTTCCGCCTCCTCCTCGGGCAGGTGCGGGCCCAGAATGTTGTACCACGTCACGAGCTTCTTGATGTCGGAGAGGTACACGCGGTCGGCATCGTAGTCGGGCACGGCTTGCCGGATGAACGTCACGAGCGCCTGCGGCTCCGATTTGGCCGTCAGGTCCAGCTTCGGGCCGTGGGCGCGGCGGATGGCCGTCAGCACATCGGCGAGGGCTATGGTGCCTTCGTCGGTGGTGGTGTAGATGGAAATGTCGCCGAGCGAGGAAACCTGCTGCTGCGCCGATACCAGCGTGCGCGTGCGGGCGTCGTCGAGGGTTTCGACCAGGATGCCCGTGCGCGCCGGGCTCACCACGCGGTACAAGCCCGACCGGCCGCTGATGGCCACGATTTCCCGAAGATTCAGTGCCATAAAAAGGAACGAACGAAGTGGGGGAGGAGAACGAAAAAGAGGCAAAAAAACAACCGCCGCGCCGCTCTCGGCCTCAAGGTCGGGAACAGCGCGGCGGGCCAAAGCTACGGCCGGGCCGCCGTAGCCGCCCGCCGCAAGCCGATTTTTGGGTGAAAAGCTAGAGCTTGAACATTACCGGCACGCTCGTCTTGATCGAGTAGCCGGGAGCGTTGAATTTGAGCATCCGCACCACGCGCAGGGCTTCTTCGCCGCAGCCGCCGCCGATGTTCTTCACCACCGACACATTTTCCATCGAGCCGTCATCCTTCAGCGTGAAGCCGATGATGCACTGCCCCTGGATGCGGTTGCGCCGCGCGCCGGGCGGGTACTTGATTTCTTTGGCAATGAACTCGTACATCGCCTGTTGGCCACCTTCGTAGTGTTTGGCGGCGGGTAGCTCTTTGGTGGTGCCCACGCTCGGCATCGAGGGGGCAGCCTTGGCGGTGTCAGCCGTCATCGTCGAGACGCCCTTGGTGGTTTGCGGGGTGGTGCCGGTCTGCGCGAGCGCTGGAACCGTCAGGAGCGCACACGCCACGGCGGTGAGTAGGTGTTTGGGAGAAAATAGCATCGGGGAAAAACTAATCGGAGGGAAAGGGGCGTGCCCAAAAAGCCCGAAATGGGTAAAAAATCAACGAAAAACCAGCGAAAAATGATGCAAAAGCGCATTCGCCGGGCGGTGGAGCGCCGAAGACAACAGTTGTGCCAGCCGCCAACCGTTCAACGTGGGGGTGAGCGGTATGGGTTGCGTGGGTTGAGCTGCCACTAATTATATCCGTAGTGACGCTATTTCGCCGCCTCACGCTCGGCCGCCGAAGCCGCCCACGTCTTGTTGACGTCCGTGATGAAGGCGAGCATCTCCTCGCGCCCCAAGCCCGACTCCGACGACGTGACGAACGTCGCGGGTACTTCTTCCCACGTTTCCAGCAGCCGGTCTACGAACAAGGTCACGTTCTCGTCAGTTTGCCGGGCCGACTGCTTATCGGCCTTCGTGAAGGCGATCACGAACGGGACGCCCTGCTCGCCGAGGTAGCGCAAAAAGTCGAGATCGACCTGCTGCGGCGGCAGCCGCGAGTCGATGAGAACGAAGCAACAAACCAGCGTATCGCGGTTGCGTAGGTACGAACGGATCATTTTTTGCCACTTCTCGCGCTCGCGCTGGCTGACCTTCGCGTAGCCGTAACCGGGTAAATCGACCAAGTACCACGCATCATTGATAATGAAATGGTTGATGAGCTGCGTTTTGCCCGGCGTGCCCGACGTTTTGGCGAGCTTACCGTGCGCCGTGAGCCGGTTGATCAACGACGACTTACCTACGTTCGATCTGCCGATGAAGGCGTATTCCGGCAGCGTGGCGGGCGGGCATTGCGCCAGCTCGGCACTGCTGACCACGAAACGGGCGCTATGGATAATCATTGTAAAAGCCAAATAAGGACGGAAAGGTGGTGCCTTGTTTTCGGAACCGAAAAATCGGGGGCGGCGGCCACGGTCAAAACTACGCCTCTGACCCGGAAAGCGCGCGTATTTTCGATGAGCTGGGCCTCTCGCCGGGTGAACCTGTTAGGTAATAAGGAAAAATAGCAGTTACTTTCCGCGTTTTTTCAGGTGAATGACTACATAGCCGGGTCGCCTGTCTTGGCCAACCCGTAGCAAGGTCAAGTTAATCTTGATTAAATACTAATGCTTCGCACTCGCTCCTCACAACTCCTCTTCCTGCTCCTGCTCAACACAGGAGGTTTCGGCGGGTGGTCTGCCCTGCCCGCTGCCGCGCAGGATGGGTCTACTACTCGGCGCTTACTCAAACAAGCCGACCGCGCCGCCCGTCACGGCCGCGACAACGAGGCCGCGCAACTGTATCAGCAAGTGCTGCTCGCCCAACCCGGCGATCTGGAAGCCAATTTCAATTACGGGTCGTTCCTGCTCAGTCAGAAACGGGAGATCGAGACAGCGCGGCAGTGTTTGCGCAAAGTCTACGATCAGAACCCGAACTACAATCCGCAACTGGCTTTCCGGCTGGGGCGCACACTGCACCTGAGCAGCAAGTACGCCGATGCCGTGCCGCTCTTTGAAGCATCGGTGCTGGCGTTGCGCAATACGCCTTCCGCCGACGATTTGATGGAGGAAGACGGCCCGGAGCTGCGGGTTCTCGATGCCAACCACCGGTTCAGCGCTTCGGCCTTGCTTCTGCAAAGCCGCAAGGAGCTTGATGAGTGCCGCGCGGCGCTGGAGCTGCAAAAAGAGCGGCCGATGCCCGCCGAAATCACGGCGCTCGGTACGAGCGTCAATTCGCCGTTCTCGGAGTATGCGCCCGTCGTGAACGACAATGGTCGGATGCTGCTCTTCTCGACCCGCCGCAGCCGCACCGACCAGCCCGCGCCCGCGACGGGCCGCCGCCGGCCGCTGCAACACGAAAACATTTATTACGCCCTGCGCGACGAAGACGGCGGCTGGGGCGCCCCCAAAGAAGTGGCGCGCCTGAACACCCGCCAGCACGAAGCGCCGCTGGGTTTCTCGCCCGATGGGCGCAATTTGTACCTCTACCGCGATGTCAATGGCGGCGATATCTACGTCGCTAAGCGCACCGGCGAAGGCACGTGGGCGGCCCCGGCCCCACTCGGCAAACCCATCAATTCGCCGTACTACGAGCCGTCGTTTTGCCTCTCGCCCGATGGCAAGGCGGCGTTTTTCTCCTCCGACCGCCCCGATGGCTTCGGCGGCCTCGACCTCTACATCACCACCCGCCAACCCGATGGCTCGTGGAGTCCGGCGTTCAACCTGGGGGCGTCCATCAACACGGCCTACGACGAGGATTCGCCGTTTCTGAGCAGCGACAACCTGACGCTCTATTTCAGTTCGCGCGGGCACAACTCGGTCGGCGGGTTCGATTTGTTTCGGTCGCAAACCGATGGCCCGCTCTGGAGCGAACCGCAAAACCTCGGACTCAACGTCAATTCGCCCTTCGACGAGCTATACCTGACCTTGGGCGAAAGCGATACGGAAGGGTTTTTCTCCTCCGACCGCCCTGGTGGCGGCAACAAAGACCTGTTCGGTGTGCGGTTCGGCAAATGGATTCCCACCGATTCGCTCGCGCCCGTCGAGCCGGTGGCGTCGCTGCTGACCCCGCCGCCCGCTACGGCCTTTACGCCCATCATCAGCGACATCGGTCCGGCCACGCTGGGCATCATGTTCGCCCTTTCGGGAAAAGTCATCGACGGCTATACCGGCCAGCCGTTGCCCGCCGAACTGGTGGTTATCAACCGCACCACCCGCCAAACGGTAGCCGTGGGCAAAAGCGATGAAACTACTGGCCGTTTCCGCCTGATGCTGCCTTCCGATGGCACGCCGTACGCACTTGAAATTCAGCGGCCCGACTATATGTTTTATAGCCGCAACGTGGATGTGCCGCGTCAGCTATCGGCCGAAGCCGACTTGAAAGACGTTAGTCTCTCGAAGTTGGAAGTAGGCAAGACGGTTGTGCTGAACAACCTGTACTTCGATTACGGCAAATCGACCATCTCCGCCCGTTCGCAACCGGAACTCAAGCGGTTGCTCGATCTGCTCAAGACGAACACGCATCTGAAGGTCGAAATCGGCGGCCATACCGACAATAAAGGCTCGGCCGATTTCAACCAGCGCCTCGCGGAACAGCGGGCGGCTTCCGTCACCAAATATTTGCAACAGCAGGGAGTGGCCGCCACCCGGCTGCGCGCCATCGGCTACGGTTTCCGCCAGCCCGTAGCCCCCAACGACACGGAAGCGAACCGCCAGCGCAACCGCCGCACCGAGCTGAAGGTACTCGAAAATTAAGCTTGCCGTTGGAGGAGCCCGCGCGCGCTTTTCGGGTGCCGGCTCACGACCAACCGCTTTCAAGCTACACTCCGCCCTGGTTGTGTTCCAACCTTCTGTTTGGGCCGGGTTACTTGTAAGCGAAAGTGGTATTTTACCCCACTAAGGGCAGTTTTAGGGTCGCCTATTTGCTTTATTCAGGCCGGCCGCTCTATTATTGCCCCCGACTTTGGGAAGTACCCAAGGAGAACTGTTCCATTTTCGTCGAAAATAACCCGCTACCTAGGTAACGCTGGTGGCCTTCCGGCAGTAAGAGTGCGTGCGTGATTGAGGCGGTGCAAGCCGCCAGCAATCGGTCTTTTCAACGCTGTTTTCTTATCTTGCCGGTTCTGGTCATCTGCTTTCAGACCGCTTCCCCAACCCCCCCCCCAATGGATAGTAAAGTCAAACGGTTACTCAAAGCCTCGCTGGTGCTCGTGCTGGCCAGCGCGGGCGTTGCTCCGGCGATGGCCCAAAGCACCCGTAAGGCACTTTCGACGGCCAACAAGTTCTTCGATAATGAGAACTACCGCGCCTCGATTCCTTTCTACGAGCAGGTGCTCGCGAAAGAGCCTGATAACGCGCAAGCACTGTTTCGCTGCGGCATCAGCTATATGTCGTTCGATAAAGAAAAAGCGAGCGATTATATCTACAAGGCCCAGCGCCTGAAGCCGAAAGTCGCGAAAGATGTCGAGTACTGGCTCGGTCGCGTCGACCACATCAACTACAACTTTGATGAGGCCATCACGCACTACCAGTCGTACGCCACGACGCTGAAAAAGAAGAACGACCCCCGCAAGGAGGAGATCGCGCTGCGAATTCAGCACTCGAAGAACGCCAAAGTGCAGTTCAACAACCCGAAAGACATTTTTGTCAACAACCTCGGGCCGGTCATCAACACCATCGCTTCGGAACATTCGCCGGTTATCTCGGCCGATGATAAGGTGCTGCTCTACACCTCGCGCGGTGCCAACGTAACCGGCGCTGACTCGAAGAAGAAAGGCGTTGCCACCGACGGAGAGTACTTCGAGGACATCTTCGAGGCGAAGCGTATCGGCGACAACCAGTGGGACACGCCTCGCTCGCTGAGCGGTGCGCTCAACGGTAAAGGCCACGATGCCTCAATTCAGGTATTCGACAACGACACCAAGATGCTGATGTACCGTCAGGATGAGGACGGCGACTTCTTCTACTCGGAGAAGTCGGGTGGTGATTGGACGGAGCCTAAGAAACTCAACAAGAACATCAACACCAAGCGCTTCCAGTCGGATGCGTTCATCACGCCGGACGGCAAGACGCTGTACTTCTCGACGTCGGAGTTCTCGGAGAACAACACCCTCGACCTGTACTACTCGACGCGGCCGGAAGGCGGCGATTGGGGTGCGCCACAGTCGTTGGGCAACACCGTGAACACGGCCTACGACGACGACAGCCCCTTCCTCTCGCGTGATCTGAAGACGTTGTACTTCTCCTCGCGCGGCCACGACACGATGGGCGGCTACGACATTTTCAAGAGCCAGTGGGATGAGGCCGCCAAGCGCTGGGGCAAGCCGATGAACATGGGCTACCCCGTGAACACGCCGGATGATGACACCTACTACCGTCTCTCGCCGGATGGGTCGTACGCGTACCTCTCGTCTTACCGTATCGGCGGCTACGGCGAAAAGGACATCTACACCATCAACTACATCAAGAACGCCACGATCAAGGGGCGCGTGTTTGCGCTGCGCGATTCGGCGGCCGTTCCCGGTGCCGAGTTGGTGTTCAACTCGCAGTCGGCTGACAAAAAGGCTATTTCGTTCCGCGACGTGACCAAGCCTGATTCGGGCACTTACTCGGTGAACGTGCTTTCGGGCCGTTCGTACCAGGTAAACATCTCGAAAGACGGCAAGCTCATTACCACCGAAGCCTTCGAGGTGCCGATGGTGACGCAGGACTCGGCCGCGCCCATCGTGAAAGACTTCTACGTCGCGTACGTCGATTCGGCGGCGATCAAAGCCGCCGAGTTGGCTAAGGACAAGTCGTTCAAGACGATCTACTACACCACCGACCAGTACGATCTGCGGCCGGAGTCGATCACGGAGCTTGCCAAAATCGTGAAGGTGCTGAAGGCGAACCCTTCCATCAACCTCTCGGTCGAAGGCCACACCGACAAGCGCAACTCCGATAGCTACAACATGTCGCTCGGTAAGAACCGCTCGGTTGCCGCTTACAAGTACCTCACCGACAACGGCATCGATGCCAAGCGTCTCGTGACGATCTCGTACGGCGAGCGCCGCCCAGCGGCTCCGAACGATACGGAAGAGAACATGCAGCTCAACCGCCGTAGCGAGTTCCGCGTGATCCTCAAGAAAGGCCAGACCCTGAAGGATCTGAACCTGACCGAAGGCGTCAGCAAGCCGGGCACGCCTGGTGCAGATGGCAACAGCACGCGCATCGAGCCAGGCCAGAAAGGCCGCCAGAAGAAGCGTTAATCCGCTGATTCGGCTGCCGGCTAGGTAGCAAATACCACTGATAAAAACCGGCCAGGCACATCGCCTGGCCGGTTTTTTCGTTTATGAAAGCCAATTAGTACCGGTCGGGAGCAACTTCGGGCGGGGGCAGTTGGTTGCGAACCGGCCGCGCGGGGCAATTTTGCGCCGGCATTGGTCGTTTTTGCTCGCGCTGGGCGCGGGCGTTCGCTCGTTTTTTGTGTTTTTATGTCCGTCGTTCCGTACCGCGATCAAACCGACTCGAAGAAATCGCAGGTCGCGCAGATGTTCAACAGCATCGCGCACCGCTACGATTTTCTCAATCATTTTCTGTCGGCGGGCGTCGATCATTACTGGCGCCGCCGGGCGGTCGATGAGTTGATGGCGGTCAAGCCGCGCCGCGTCCTCGATGTAGCTACCGGCACCGCCGACCTCGCCATTGCTGCCCTCCGCGCTGACCCCGAACACATCACCGGCGTCGATATTTCGGAGGGAATGCTCGCCGTCGGGCGCCAGAAGCTCACCGAACGCCATCTCTCCGACCGCATCACCCTTGAACAGGGAGACTCCGAGAACCTCCATTTTGCCGACGACCACTTCGATGCCATCATGGCTGCGTACGGCGTGCGCAATTTCGAGCATTTGGATAAAGGGCTGGCGGAGATGTTCCGCGTGCTGCGGCCCGGCGGCAAACTCGTGATTCTGGAGTTCTCCAAACCGCGCGTTTTTCCGCTCAAACAGCTCTACAACGGCTATTTCAAGCATGTGCTGCCCCGTTTCGGGAAGATGATTTCCAAAGATTCGGCCGCGTACACGTACCTGCCGGCATCGGTGCAGGCGTTCCCCGACGGCGAAGCTTTTCTGGAACATTTGCGCGGTGCCGGTTTTGTGGCACCGAAGTGGCAACCGCTGACGTTCGGCATCAGCTCGCTCTACACAGCTACTAAATGAGGAAATGGACGCGGCGCGGGGGGCGCCTGTTACGCTCGGCGGGGCTGGTACTCGCGGGGGCAATGTTGCCGGGGCTGGCGCTGGCGCAGCGAGAGGCCGCCACGGGGCGCAAGAGTATTGTCACCAACAACCTGCCCGAATACGATACGCGGTGGTTCCATCCGGGCTTTTTCGTGGGGCTCAACGCCTCGCGCTACAAGGTCGAGTACACCGAGGCGAGCGTGGCGGCGGCCGGTTCCGTGCGCTACCTGACGAAGGTGCGCCCCGGTTTCATGGTGGGGTTTATCGGCGATGTAAAGGTGCAGGAGTATCTGTCGCTGCGGTTTGTGCCAGGCGTGGGCTTTTACACGCGTGAGGTTTCGCGCGAAGTAACGGGTGGTGGCGGCGGTCTGCGCGACACCACACAGCAGGTCGGCAACGTAGCACTGGAGTTACCGCTGTTACTCAAATACCACGGCAAGCGGCGCGGCAACGCGCGGCTCTACGTGGTGGCGGGCGCAAAATCGAGCACCGATGTGGGTAATAAGAAGAAAGACCGGCTGCCGAATCAGCTTCGCGCCAATTCTTCCGACCTAAGCATCGAGTATGGAGTTGGTGCTGACTTGTTCTACCCGATTTTCAAGTTCGGGCCGGAGATTCGGGTATCGCACGGGCTGCGCAACCTCAACCCCGACGACGCCAATAACAACTTTAATCGAGCGCTGGGGCGCTTCACGAGCCACACCATCACGCTGGTTCTCAATTTCGAGTAGATGATGGAAACGTCTCTTTCGGCCGCTTTTGGCGCGCCGCTGCCGGGCAGTGGACGCACGGCGCTCGTGACGGGCGCCACGTCGGGCATCGGCGAAGCTACGGCGCACGAGTTGGCCCGGCTGGGCTTTCGGCTGATCGTGTGCGGGCGCCGCACCGAGCGACTGGCGGCACTGGTAGCCGCGCTGCCCGCCGGTAAGGCGCACGCGCTCACGTTCGATGTGCGCGACCGTGCCGCCGTAGACGCTGCCATTGGCGGACTGCCGCCGGAGTGGGCGCACGTGGACGTGCTGGTGAACAACGCCGGCAACGCGCACGGGCTGGCCTCCGTCGAGACCGGCGACGTAGACGACTGGGATGCGATGATCGACGGCAACGTGAAAGGATTGCTCTACGTGAGCCGCGCCGTGCTACCGCTACTGCCGACCGACGCGGGCGCGCTCATCATCAATATCGGCTCCATTGCCGGGGAACAAGCCTACGCCAATGGCGCGGTGTATTGCGCCTCGAAAGCCGCCGTGGATATGTTGACGCAGGGAATGCGCATGGATTTGGTCGGGCGCGGCATTCGCGTGGCGCAGGTGAGCCCTGGAGTGGTGGAAACCGAGTTTTCGCAGGTGCGCTTCAAAGGCGACGACGCCCGCGCCGCCACGGTATACGCCGGCTATGAGCCGTTGCAAGCAACGGATGTGGCCGAAATCATTGGGTTTATGGCCACGCGCCCGGCGCGGGTCAATGTGGCCGATGTGCTGCTACTGCCGGCCGCACAGGCTGCCGCTACGGTTATTCGGCGCGGATGATGATAGTTTTTATTGAAAATTAATTGATTTTTCATTGCGAGAAGGAGGCTCTGCGTCGACGTGGCAATCCTCGTTGGCTCGGTATGGTAGCTGGGCAAACGCGCCGAGCAAGGCGCGAGATTGCTTCGTCGCAAAGCCTCCTCGCAATGACAAAAAATTAATAATGTAATCTAATTGCCGACTTTTTATCTAGCAGACGCATAAATTATTTATTTCAGTGAAACAGAAGCAAGCGCTATTAGCCCTGATCGCAATGGCGTATTGCGCCATCGTAGCGCTGCTGTCGTTTTGCCAACCTGCCGACCGGCCGGCCGATGCACCGGAAAAAGCGGCGGTGCCGTCGCGGTTCGCCTTTGCGCCGCACGATCCGCAGACGCAGTATGTGGGCACGGCCGCTTGCGCGCCCTGCCACGCCGAAATAGCCCACGATTACGCGCAAACCGGCAAAGGGCGCGCCTTCGGCCGCCCGCGCCGGGGCGAAGGGCCGGAAGAATTTGGCGGCGCTAAAGCCGTCGTGTACGACCGTCATAGCCAGCGATATTATCGCGCCTTTTGGCGGCACGATTCGCTTTACGTTGCGGAGTGGCAATTGGCGCCCGGTCACCCGCGCGACACCGTGCATTACCGCGCCGAGCGCGTCGATTACGTCATAGGATCAGGCAACCAGACGCGCTCCTATATTTTGGCGCGCAACGGGTATTTATTTGAGCTACCCATTACGTGGTATAGCGCCCGCCGCCTTTGGGATTTGAGTCCCGGGTACGAAAACGGCCATAATTCCGGTTTCAGTCGGCCGATTGGCGGCCAGTGTCTGGGCTGCCATAATTCGCAGAACGAGTTGGTGCCGAACTCGGTAAACCGATTTACGCGCGTCGGGAATGGCATGAGTTGCGAGAGTTGCCACGGGCCGGGTGCCGCGCACGTAGCCAAATGGGCACGCGCGGTAGGGCCGGCGCAGGTGAGTGGTCGCGTCGATTCGTCGATCATCAATTCCAAGCATTTTCCGGTGACGGCGCAACTCGATGTGTGCCGCCAGTGCCATTTGGAGGGGCTTTCGGTGGAAAAGCCGAACCGTAAGCTCGTCGATTTCCGGCCGGGCCAACGGTTGGCCGATTACGCCGACGTGTTCATCGCCTCGGCGCCGGGCGCGGCACGTACGCAGTTCGGCTTTGCTTCGCACGCCGAGCGGTTGCAGCTCAGCGCGTGTTTCCGACATTCGGCGAGCTTGACGTGTACGACGTGCCACGATCCGCATAAATCATTGGGGCCGCAGCCGATGGCCGTGTACAATGCGCAGTGCCAACGGTGCCATACCGATATGGCGCCGCCGCTGCCGACGACCGTAGCCGCGCACGGCGGCACGGCGGCGAAGGCCCGGCCCACCTGTTCGGCCCCGCAAGCCGCGCGCGCGCGGGCCGGCGACAACTGCGTGAGCTGCCATATGGCGAAATCGGGTACGACCGATATTCCGCACGTTTCCTCCCGCGATCACCTCATCCGCCGCAACCTGACGGCGCAGGCCGCGCCGCGTCCGGAGACGCCGCGCAGCCAGTTGGTGGTCTTGCGGTCGTTCACGGTTTCCGATGATTCGGCCGCCGATGACCGGGCGCGGGCCGTGGCGGCGATGCTGTATTTCGAGCAGACCGAGCCGAATCCGGCGTATCTGGCGGCCGTGCGGCAGCAGGTGCAGGCGTTGGAGGTGGATGCCCGCGTGAAGTACGCCTACCTGGCGCGCGACCCGCGCGCGGCGCAACCGCTGCCCGCTAGTCTGGCCCCAACAGCGGTTGGCAACGCGTATACCGCGTTTTACCTGGGCGCGCTGGCCCAGCAGCAGGGGCAACCCGCCGGGCCGTGGTTTGGCCGGGCCGTAGCGCTAGCGCCCGCGAACCTCGATTTCCGAATTGCCCTCGCCGAAGCCCGTGCCACCGCGCAGGACGCGGCCGGAGCCGAAGCGGCGTACCGCGAGGCGCTGGCGCTGCAACCCAACAACCGCCGCGCGTTGCTCAATTTGGGCTACTTACGCCTGATCGCCGGCGATTTTGCGGAAGCGCTTCGGCTGACCCGCGCCGCCCAACGCCAAGACCCGAATTACGCGCTCGCCTACGAAAACGAGGCGAATATTTATCTGCAACAAGGTAATGCCGACGCTGCGCTGGTAGTATTGGCGAAGCTGGAGAAACGTTTTCCGCAGCAAGCCGGTAAATACCGCGACCTGCAAACGCGCGTGCGCGCCGCGCTGTAACCCGACCGGCATAGAATGGCTTTGCGTTTCACTACCGACGATTCGTCCGTCATTGCCCGGCTGTTGCGGTCGTTGCCGCAAGTGGGGCGCGTCGAATGGATCGGGGTGCGGCCCGCGCGGCGGGCCGCCGTGGCGCCGGTTGCCGCCGTGGAAGTCATCACCGATTCGCACCTCTTCGGCGACCATTTGCGGCCCAAGCCCGGCGGCAAGCGGCAGGTTACGCTTATCCAGCACGAGCATCTGGCGGCTATTGCGGGTTTTCTGGGGCTGACCACGCCCGTAGACCCCGCGCGGCTGCGGCGTAACCTCGTGGTTAGCGGCCTCAACCTGCTGGCGCTCAAAGACCGGCGGATCAGCATCGGCGAAACCGTGCTGCTCGACATCACCGGCGAATGCCACCCGTGTTCGCGGATGGAGGAGGAACTGGGGCCGGGCGGCTACAACGCCATGCGCAGCCACGGCGGCCTGACGGCGCGCATCGTCGCGGGCGGGTGGGTACGCGTGGGCGACGCGGTGCGGGTGGTGGAGTAGGGGAAGTAGTGCGGACTTCAGTCCGCAGTTTGACAGCCTAAACGCAGTTCGGTGCGTCAGAATAGCGCGGCGAGTAGGGGGATAGGTTTCTCCACGTCTCCGACACCGTCCCGGTGCCGGCTTCTTCCACCTAGCCGGTACCGGGACGGGTCTGGAAACGTAAGACGACATAATAAACTGTGGACTGAAGTCCGCACTATATTCGGGCGTTGCACCACGCCACAGCGTCTTCATTCTACCGGTAAAGCTGCTCGCGAATACTCACCAGGGCCATTTCTGCGGATGCAGCGTCTGGCTCCTCGGGCAGCGCTGAGGCGGCAAAAGCGGCGTCTACGCGGGTCAGTAAATCTTCGGCGCGTGTCAGCAGTTCATCATAGGCGAAATCGCCGCGACGGATGCGCAGTAGAAATTCACGGTTTGGGCGGCGAACGTGCAGCTCGCCGGTGCGGGCAATCTCTTCGGCCGTTTCGAGCAGCCGGAAGACGTGGAGCATATTCTTCGCGTCATAGCCCTGGCCGTGATTGAGGGTATTTTCGTAGCGTTCAACGTTGCGCTTTGCCACCCATTCCCAATATTCTTTATACACGCGGCAGTAAGTGGAGTAGCCGTTACGGTTGAAGCTCAGATACGCCATCGGAATTTCGCCCTTCGGCACGGCCGAAAGCAGCACTTCCGTAGCCGTTTCGGGGTCGCGGAGAACGCCCCGATAGTCGAGGGCGCCAGTGGTGTCCACGAACAGCGCGTACAGATCGACCAGATGCGGCACGTTCGTCAGGCCGATTTGGGTTTGGGCGAGGCCGTGCCGGTCGAGCCAGTCGGGGAGGGGCTGGGCGCCCGCGCCGACGGTCACGTAACAGAAATCGAGGACTGATTTACGTGCTGGTTCGAGGGGTTGATTTATTTTTTTATTCAGTCCACGCGCTTTTTTTATTTGCGTTGCGGCAAATTCGGCAAAACTCTGGCGGCATTTTTTTGACAGAAATATTTTCGGTCGTAACGCGGCCAGGAGGGGTGAGCGCGTTAGGATGCAATCGGGAGGTGAAGCGAGAATTTCGAGCGCCGTGGGGTTGTTTTTGAGCAGTAATTCTACCCAGCGTCCCAACTCGTAGTACACCGCATCATTCGCCTCGTCGGCGACTTGCGGCACGGTGGTCAGGCCGAAAAACAGCTCTTTCGGCAGCGCGAACACGCCTTTGCGGTCGTGGTCGGAGGTGGGAAGGTTGGTGCCGTACGCGCGCGAGCCGCTCACGGCGTCGAGCAGCAGCAGAGAGGGTTGCGCGCGGAGGGAGGCGAGAGTGAAGGACATAACCTGCAGTGCGGACATTAGTCCGCAGTTTGACGGTACGGTTAGTGCAAATAGCCGGTAAACTGCGGACTAAAGTCCGCACTACAAAATATTCGAAAATGCGGAGTGCAGTAATCCCTGAAATACGGCGTCTAAGTCAGGTCCAACGGGCGCCTTCCCAAACGCGGCGGGATTAGTCTGAGCGGCACGACCGGCGGCGTATTCTTCCGCCAGAAAATCGGCGATGGCGGCGGGGCGCGGTACCGTCGTTTTCTCCTCACTGACCAGCTTTTGCGCGAGCAGCGCGTCCAATTCACTCGCCAGCGTCGGCGGTAATTCGGCGCGCAAATCGGCGAGGGTGAGGGGCGGCACGGTGCCGCGCCGGCGCGCCCAGCGCGCCGCCAACCCTGCCCGTAGCGCGTAAAACAGCCGTTTGAGGCGCACCGCGTCGCTCACCAGATCCTCCTCAATTCCACGCCGCACCATTCCGAGGTAATGATGCAGAATCGGGCGCGGGTTGAACGTAGCGGGCAATAGTTCTCGCAGTATGTTGGCCGCGCCGGGGGCCTCGTGGTACACCATCGGCGATTGCAACCACTCGGCCGGGGTGGCGTTACCGGCGCGCAGCAGACGCAGAAATTTACGCAGCTCCCAGCCGCTCAAATCGAGCAGTTCATCGACCGGCTGCTCCACTGTATCGCGCCCTTCGTCGAGGGTCAGGTACCACGCCGGGCGGTGGCAATAGACGAGTCGCACGTCGAAATCGGAGTCGGGTGAAGCAAACCCCCACGCTCGCGAGCCCGATTCCACGGCGAGCAGAATACGAATATCGGCGCGGGTTTCGAGGGCGGCGAGAGCGGCGGCGATGCGGGAGGTCATTGGCGGGAAGAAGGGTGGCAGCGGAAGCGCAAGCCACCCCACCCCGGCCGGTTCGGGTGGCGTCGGCGGCGGATGCAGGCCGCCGGGCATCCGGTTCAGCGCATCGAACATCGCGGCGGCGTGGCGCAGCAGGTCGGGGTCTTGGGCGAGGGCGCGGCGGTTGAAGAGGAGATAGGCGCTTTCGCCGCCAAAGTCTTCGTGGTGCCACTCCGACTGCGGAAAAAAGTCGTTCATCATCCGCGTGTAGATGCGGTAGCGCTGCGTGGTTGCTTTTTCTTCGCCGGGCTTCGGTGTGCCGATGAAGCCACAGGACGCCAGCGGGTTGCGCTCGATGACGTAGAGCATCACGCGGATGCAGGTATGCCTCGGTTTGTCTGGTGCTGAAAACGTTGGTCCGGGTCTTTCGTAGCGCGATGTTTTTTCAGATAGAACTTGACCACGTAAACGTGGTATTCGTACCGTTCGACCTGCGCGATGTACTGATCGCCGTAGCGCGAGCGAAATGGACAGAGGTAGGTTTCCAGCAAACCGCTATCTGACAACGAAGAGGCCTGTCTGATGAAGCGAAACGGGTATCCTGCACCTAAAACGGCCGCCATCAGGCGCGGCCGTTCAGGATGTCGTCCATCGTAATGTACTTGTACGCCTTGCTACGCCGCGCTTCGTGTTCCTCCGGCGTGAGCCGGTGAAACTTCGCCGCCGTCGCCTCACCGGGCAGCAGCTCGCGGGCAGGAGTAAGGGCAGTAGTTTCGGCGGGGTGGGGCGTGAGGTGCTTTTTCGGTTTCATCAGGTTGGCGCTTAGGTGGTGAGGAGACAAAGTTACTTGGCGGCTAACGGCGGGTGAGGGGCGGTTCGTGGCCGTACCTTGGTGCCACTATGAAGCTGGGTGGTGCATACAATTTCAAGTTTGACGCCGCTCGGACGCGCTTTGAATTCCTGAGTGAAGGTCCCAAGGGCAGAATTATCAAGTTAGTCGAGCTTACATTCACGGGTAGCCACGTCGGAACCGGGGAAGTGTATAACCTGGCCCTTGGCGACCGCAACGCCACCGGACAGCTCGACGACCAGCCGGTCACGGCGAACGGTGACGCGCAACGGGTTTTACTGACAGTAGCGGCCATCGTGGAAACGTTTACCGAGCAGCACCCGGATGCCGTTGTGTTCGCCACCGGTGGAACCCCGGCCCGTACCCGCTTGTATCAAATGGGCATCGCCAACAACCTCGCGGAAGTTCAGCGTAAATTTGAGGTGTACGGCTTGGTAGGCACCCATTGGCAAGCATTTCAGCCGGGCGTATCGTATGCCGGCTTTCTCGTTCGTCGTAAACCCGGATTGTAAGATGAAAAAGCAACCCGCCACTCCCAATCGTCCCCTCGGTACGCTGGATGAGCGCCTGAATCAGTACACCGGCAAGGTGCTGTTTCCCGAGAAGCTCGCCCGCGCTAAAAAACTGCTGGCCGAAGTGGGCTTGCCGGCGGCCTGGGTGGAAGAAGCGGCGGCCACCGCCAAAGCCGGCGCATCAGCCAGCAGCAAAGCGAAGCCAGCGGCTAAACCGGTGAGCGGGCTACCCAAGAAGGCCGCCTAACCCGCAGGCTGCGCCGGTAAGCGTGTGCCGCCGGCTAAACGTCAGGCGATGACCCACCGCCGCTGCAACACCACCTTGCTGCGCTGCTCCTCGGGCAACACGCCGACCACTTTCCGGCCGCCGTCTTTCGTTCGCTCTACAATCTTGTAGCCTTCCAGCACCGTTACCGGGTAGCCGCAAGCCAAGGCCCGCTCAAACGCCGCCCGAAAGGCTTGTTGCGCCAGCTCCGGTATTTGGGCTTCCAACTCGTCGATTTCTTCTTCGGTGAGGGGCATTGGACGGCGGGGTTGCGGTTAGGGCGCTTGCTGCTTGGCTTGGCGTTCCAGTTCGGCGGCTTTGGCAAGTTCCTCTCTGGGTATCTCAGCTAGGCTAGCGCCAAAAGAATCACCCAAACGGCCAGCTTCCTCATAATCTGCGAGTGCCCCTCGCAAGTCCCCCATTTCTTCTTTGGCAACCGCTCGGCGCCGGTACGTCATCGCACGTTTTGGATCATATTTTATGGCTAAGGCGTAATCTGCAAGTGCCGCTTCATACTGTCCAAGTCCAGCCTTTTTGACACCACGCCAACAATAAGCGATTGCGCATATAGGGTCTAACTCAATTGCGCGGTTTAAGTCTTGAATGTCGGCCTCAGCATCATCCCATTGATCCAGAAGAACCTTGCTAACGACTACAACTCCGCATTTGGGGTCTAACTCGATTGCTTTGCTGTAGTCTTCCCAAGCCTCAATTTCCCCTCGTCTAACTATAGCACGGTAAGCATATGCCTCTGCGAGCTTGGGGTAGAGGGAAATTGATTTAGTGAAATGTGCCTTAGCAAGGATTTCTTCGTCTCTGCCAAGTGCACCTACTCCCTGTTCCAGCCAAGAAAGAGCCAACTCCCGCCTTTGGGCTTGTAATTCAGCTGCCTCTTCGGCGGCCTGCTTTTTTGCTTGAACTCCGATGTAATGTTCAATCTGCTGCAACGCCGCAGCATACTGGCGTCTTTGTAATGTCGTGACAACACTGACGAGCCGCAGGTCTTTTGATTCTGCTTTCAATCGTGCGGTCTGCTTCTCAAAATCAGCTGCCGTTTCAAGCTCTACGATTTCGGTTAGCAACCCACGTAAACGATGCAGAATCCGGCTTACCATCGCTTCGGTGGCTTCGCCGGTATCTTGGCCGGTTACGGCCAGAAACTCGCGGATGTATTGTTGGGCCAGTTCAGGATTTCCACTCGTCAGCAGGATGTTTTCTTGGTTTTCGGTCGCCGTGCGGTACGTCCAGTTGTAGGAACCGGTGATGACGTTACTGCTATCAAAAACACAGAACTTATGGTGCATCAGCACACCAGTCATTGCCCAGAACTGGCCACCTGTTTGACGCAACTCGTGGAAGGGGATACCGGCGTCGTCGTTGATATCGTTGTCGTCGATCATCACAGCCACCGATATGCCGGCACGTTGGCGTGTCAGTAAGGCGCTGAAAAGCTCATAGTCTGTGAACCAAGCTGCTGCGACGTAAATGGATTGCTTGGCGGTGTTGATTTCGCGTAGCAAAACAGGGCGAATATCTTCGGAAAAGTAGGCGGTTTGAGTCATGGCTAAACGATGGGTGAAAGTGAGAGTTGAACTGGCAGCGAATGTAGCCACCACCGCCTCGCTGCGTCGAGGTGCTCGTTGGTAAGGGCCACCACTTCGGTTTCGAGCAGCCGGATTTCGAGTTGCAAGGTGGCCACGCGCGGGTCAGTCCAGACCGCGAGTTGGGCGAAGGCCGTCAGCAGCGCGCCGATGAGCGCGACGGCCTCGGTGAGGCGGCCGGCGGTGAGGGCGTCGGCCACGGCCCGCACACGCGGCTCGGTGGGGGCATCGGCGGCGAGGCGGCCGGCCTGCTTGGCAAGGTCGTCGGTTTCCTGCAATTGCAAATCGAGGCGGATGCGCTCGGCGCGCTTGAGGGCGCGGGCCAGGCCGGGGTCGGGCGCCGGGGGGCGGGCGCCGTTCGCGTTCGCCGGCTGGGTGAGGGCGCCGAACTCGGCCACGAACCGCCGGGCCAGATCGGCGTCGCCGGTGGTTAGCACGAGGTTTTCTTGGTTTTCGGCGGCCGCCTTGCGCGTCCAGTTGTAGGAGCCGGTGAGCAGGTCGCGCCCGTCGAGGACGCAGAACTTGTGGTGCATCAGCGCCCCAGCCACCGCCCAGAACTGCCCGCCGGCCGCCGTCAGCTCCCCGAAGGGCAGGCTGCCGGGGCGCAGATTGATCGCATCGTCGGCGACGGCCAGCGCCACAGCTACCCCCGCGCGCTGCCGTTCCAGCAGCGCCGCGAAGAGCGCCGGGTCGGTGAACCACGCCACCGCCGCGTGGATGGTGTGGCGGGCGAGGCCGATTTCGCGGAGGAGGACGGGGCGGATGTGGGGGCCGAAAAAAGCTTCCGTTTGAATCACGATGGAAAAGTAGCGCTACCTCGTTATGCGCGCAACTCCCCCAGCACCCCCGCATCCAGCGTGTGCCCGCCCGCAAACGCGTGCGCCACCGGCCGCAGCCCGTGCGCCTCGATAAACCGCGCCTGCCGAATTTTAGATTCTGGCGTGACGAACGGGTCGGCGTCGCCCAGCACCGTGTGCAACTCGGTGGCGCCGCTCAGCAGGGTGGGCGCGGCCTCGAATTGCATATCTTCCGGGAAGGAGCCCGCCCACAGCACCAGCCGCGCGGGCGCTTCGGGGAGCGCCGGCAGCCAACGGCTCACTGTGGCGGTGCCTTGCGAAAAACCGAGCAGCGTCACGCGCGCCGTCGGCGCGAGCGGCCGAATCAAGTGGTAGACCTGCTGCAAGTACTTGACATAATCATCGATATCCTGCTCGCGCTTTTCCTTCGTCATCCAGGTAGCACCGACGCGACTTTTGGCGTGGTTGAAGGCCGTATCGAGGTAGAAGCGGTTGAGGGCTTCGGGCGCGATGATTACCGTATGCTCCGGCGCGGTCTCATCGGTCAGCACCCGGAAGTGGCGGATGAAGTATTCGGCGAGCTGACCGTAGCCGTGCAGCACAAACCACAGCTCGCGGGTGGCGGCAGTGGGGGAGCCGAGTTGGTAAAAGGTGGCCGTGCGGCCAACGGTGAGGGTGTGGGGGAGGGCATCCATAAAGGTGAGGGCAAAGGTCAGAACAGAACCGACGTGCCGAAGCGGCTACTGTGGCGCTCGCCTGAAATCGGTCGGGCTACTTCGTCGGCTCCGGTTCGGCGGTATAAAAAGCGCTGCGGCCGACCGGCCACCCCACAGCTTCGGCGCGCGTTTCCTCCGCCATCGGCCGATGGTGATGCGCGCCGCGGGCACGCGCCAACAACACGCGCTAACTCCCCGAATGGCCCCGGCCGTAGCTTTGCAGCACCAATCAACTGCTGAATGCATCGTATTCTACTTCTCGGGGCGGGCCGGTCTACGGCGTCGCTGATTTCGTATCTGCTGACGCACGCCGCCGCGCGGCCGTGGCACGTCACCATCGCCGACCTCGCCACCGCGCACCTTGCTGAGTTGCAGGTGCCGTACGCCGGCCACCTCACGCTGGTGCCGTTCGATATCAACCAACCCGCCAACCTCGCCGAGCTGGTGGAGGCGGCCGATGTGGTGATCTCGATGCTGCCCGCCGCGTTTCATTTGCCGGTGGCGCGGACGTGCGTTCGACAGCGCCGGCCCCTCGTGACGGCCTCGTACGTATCGCCCGAAATCGCGGCGCTCGACGAATCGGCGCGCAACGCGGGCATTCCGTTATTGATGGAATGCGGCCTCGATCCGGGGCTCGACCATCTGTCGGCGATGCAGATTCTCGACCGGCTGCGGGCGGAAGGCGCGACCGTGACGAGCTTCAAATCGTACTGCGGTGGGCTGGTGGCGCCGGAATCCGACACGAATCCGTGGCACTACAAATTCACCTGGAACCCGCGCAACGTGGTGGTGGCGGGCCAGGCCACGGCCAAGTACCTGCAAGGTGGCGCCTACCGCTACGTGCCGTATCAGCAGCTTTTCAAGCGCACGGAGACGATCTCCGTCCCCGGCTACGGCGAGTTTGAGGGCTACCCCAACCGCGATTCGTTGAGCTATCGGGCGCCGTACGGGCTCGATGAGATTCCCACGATTCTGCGCGGCACGCTGCGGCGCCCCGGTTACGCGCAGGCCTGGGATGCCTTCGTGCAGCTCGGTCTTACCGAGGATACGTATGTCGTGGAAGACTCGGCGAACCTGACGTACCGCTCATGGCTCGAAAGCTACTTGCCGGTGGAAGTCGGCGGGCACGCCGATGCCGCCGCGCGACTCGCGCAGTTTCTGCGACTCGAAGGCCCGCACCACGAGGTCATCCAGAAAATCGAGTGGCTCGGGTTGCTCGCCGACGACCTCATCGGGCTGCCGAACGCCACGCCCGCGCAGATTCTCGAGAAGCGCCTGACCGAGAAATGGAGCCTCGCACCCGGCGACCGCGATATGGTGGTGATGCAGCACCTCTTCACCTACCGCCGGGCGGGGGAGGAGCGCGAGCGCCACCTGACCTCCTCGCTCGTCGTGATCGGCGATGACCCCGTGCATACCGCGATGGCGAAGACCGTCGGGCTGCCGGTCGCGCTCGTCGTCGATAGGCTGCTCGCCGGACAGATGTCGCGCACGGGCGTGGTCATCCCCACGACCGCCGATCTGTACGAACCACTACTTGCCGAGCTTGCGACGCATCACGGCATCGCGTTCATCGAAGCCGAAGCCGAGTAAGGCGAAGCCTGGTAGGGAGCACTAGCGACGAGCCGCGCTTCTGCCTCCGTAAGCCCATTTAACGTGCAAAAAGCCCCTTGTTTACAATTGACAATTGTAAACAAGGGGCTTTTTGCAGCTATTTACTTTTGGTTTACGCCCTTAATACGTCCCGCTCGCCAGCATTACCAGCGTGCAGGCTTCTTCCGTTTCGATACCTTGCGCCTGGGCATCACGTTCGAGGGCGGCGTTCTCGGTACCAGGGTTGAAGATGATGCGTTTGGGGTTTAGGCCGAGGATATAGTCGCGCCAGGCCGGCTGATGTTGGGGGCCGACATAGAGCGTCACGGTATCGACATCGGTCACCGCCGGGCGGCCGGTTTGCAGCTCAACATCGGCCACCCGGCCCGGCCGCAGCCCAACCGCTACCACCTCGTGGCCCATCCGCCGGAGGCGTTGCACGGCGAGGTAGGCATAGCGTTCGGGGTTGGGTGAGGCACCGATGACGACTGTTTTTCGGGAATTGGGGAAAGCGGAAGTTGCCATGGAACAAGCAGTTTTAGGGAAGTAGTTGCCTTAACCGAACGGGCGTTTTCGGCCCGCCAGACCGACGGATACATCCGCCATACGCGCGATGGCGGCGGGCCGAAAACGCCGTAGCGGCGGCCTTCGTTTCCGCTCGGCAGCGTATCCGGCATCACGAAGCTAGAACCCGCACGGCCAATGCCCCGTTTGGGCCGCAAACGCGCCGCCGGCCCGCCCGCCGATCCAAGCGGCCGGTCATCCTTCTCACTCCTTTTTTTCCTTCGTACCTTGCCTGAAATGTTGTTTTCTGCTACTCGATTTTCTTCCGCTGCCGCCGTGCGCCGAGTGGGTAGCGGCACCCCGTGGTGGGCGTCGCTACTGCTGGTGCTGCTGACGTTGTTGGCCGGGTGCGATTCGAAACCAAAGTCGGCCGCCGACGATCCCGTGGCGGCCACCACCGACGCCAATGTGCCCCCGCTCGACAGCGCGGCCGTACAGGCGTTTTTTACCCGCAACGGGCAGCTCAAAGAACACCGTCGCGATGCCCAGCAGTTTTACCACGAGCGCGCCGGGCGCCTCGGCTGGTTCCGCAAAGGCGAGCTGGTGCCACAGGCCGAAAAGCTCCTCGACAAGGTGGCCGACGCGAAGCTGGAAGGGCTCGACCCCGCCGCTTACCGCCCCCTGACAATGGATGTGCAGAAGCGCCTCGCCGCCCTTCGCGCCGCCAAAAAAGGCGACCCCGACCCCGAAGCGCTCCGCCAAACCGACCTCGCCCTCTCGGCGCTGTACTTCGCTTTTGCCGGCGATTTTTACAAAGGAACCGTCGATCCGCGCCTCAACGAAACCGTTGACTGGAGCGTGAAACGGAATAAGGTGAAGCTATATCGCGCCCTGCAAACTATTCTGCAAGAGCGCGATAGCTCGTATCCCTACTACGAATTCGGGTCGCTTCACCCGGAGTATGACCGGCTGCGCCTAAGTCTGAGCCAATACCGCGCGCTGGCTAAGCGGGGTGGCTGGTCTACCGTGCCCGCCATCGAGAAGCTCGAACCCGGCCAGACCGATCCCGTGGCCGTGCCCGCGCTGCGGCGCCGGCTGCTGCCCGCCGAGGCGGCTACCACCACTGCCGGCGCCGCTCCAGGCGCCGACGCCGCCCGCTACGACGAGCAGCTCGCTGGGGCGGTCAAGGCGTTCCAAGACCGCCACGGCCTCAACCCCGACGGCATCGTGGGGCCCGGCACGGTGGCGGCGCTCAACGTGCCCATCGCCGAGCGTATCGATCAGATTCTGCTCAATATGGAGCGGTGGCGCTGGATTCCGAAGAAGCTCGGCGACCGATATGTGCTCGTCAATATCCCGGAATACAAGCTGCACATGATCGACCGGGGGCACGAAGAATTTGAGATGCGGGTGATTGTCGGGAAGGAATTGAAGGCCACGCCCGTCTTCTCCGACAAGATGGAACATATCGTGCTGTCGCCGTACTGGGGCGTGCCGGTGAGCATCGTCGAGGAAGAAATCAAGCCCGCGATGCTGCGCAATTCCAACTTTTTGGAGTCGCAGGATATGGAAGTCCTCAACGGCTACGGCCCGAAAGCGCAGCCGATTCCGGCGTCGTCCGTGGATTGGAAAAACGTCACGAAGGAGAACTGGAAGTACACGCTTCGGCAGCGCCCCGGCCCGAAAAATCCGCTCGGCCCGATGAAGTTTCTCTTCCCCAACGAACACGACGTGTACCTCCACGGCACGCCCAACGCGTGGCTGTTCAACAAGGAGGGGCGGGGCTTCAGCCACGGCTGCGTGCGCCTCGAAGACCCCCGCAAGCTCGCGCTGTACCTGCTCAAGGATCAGCCGCAATGGACGGCCGAGAAGATCGACGAAACCGTGGCGGGCGGCGAGGAGAAATGGATCAAGCTCAAGGAGCAACTTCCGGTCTACATCGTGTACTTCACCGCTTGGGCCAACGAAGACGGCACCGTCAATTTCCGCGACGATGTGTACGGCCACGATAAAGCCCTTGAACAGGCGATGTTCAATTAAGCTGAATCAGCCGCCACTGACCCTCTGAAGGCGCTCTGCCCGGCGGGCACGCCGAAGCCAGTAAACCTGCGCTCCCCGTTTGGGGGCGCAGGTTTTTTCGTGTCTGGTTGGGCGAGAACGACGGTTTACACTTGTATAACACCTGTAAACCGGATTTACATCAGTAAAACATTAGTAAATTACCCATAGGCAGACTTCTGAGTGGCCGATGACTACATGTTACTTTTGTAACCACGCCTTTGACAGGCTTTCCGCGTAACCCGCCCGTAATGCTCGACCGAATCAAGGCTTTGATAGCCGACCGCCAACTTTCGCCGTCGCAGTTCGCCGACCTCACCACGCTCCCGCGCCCTGTGGTGAGTCATATTCTGTCGGGGCGCAACAAGCCGAGCCTGGAAGCGGTGCAGAAGATAATGACTGCATTTCCGGATGTTTCGGTTGACTGGCTGCTCAACGGGCGCGGCCCAATGGTGGCCGAAGCCGCACCGGCCAGCGCTCAACCTTCGGATGCGGCGATAGCGGCAACTATGCCAGCTGCCCGCGCTAAGGCGCCCCGAAACGTGCGGCCCGTAGCAGCGCCCACGCCGGAACCAGTCCCCAAGCCGACGGAGCCCATTCCGGCGGCTACTTATTTAGCGGCGGCTTCTGCCCACGAGCCCGTTACGCCTCCTCCTGCTGCTACTGGGCCTCCCGTTGCGGCCTACGCCCCTGCCGAAGCGGCGCCGCCCACCCCCGGAGCCGCATTGTCGCCGCCGCCGCCCGCCATCGTGCAGCAAATATTACGACCTGAGCGGGTCGTCCGCCGCATCATGGTTTTCTATTCCGACGGCACTTTCAGCGATCACCGGCCACTGCCGGCCGATGAAGCATCGTTCTTTTAAGACCGTTTCGCGATTGCCGTACTGCCGGGCCACTGACTGCGGCAAGTGTGCCTCCTCCACGACGTGCGCGGGTTGGGTGGTGGCGCGGCTTTCAGGCTCAGATTGCAGGTATACTGATCATGGTGCCCCTGAAGGTGGCACCGTAATACGTTCGGGTGATACCAGAGGCGCCGAAGTCAAAGCAAGTGGAAGCTATAAGCGGACGCAACATCCTTTTCTCCTAACTTACCGTATGCTACCAAGCTGACAGGCTGCACAGTAGCTGAGCAGGAAAAACGGGAGGGAGGTTTTACGGATGTTAGACGGCGAGGGGTGTAAACAGTGAAGGGTAAGAGCGCACTGCGTCACCTTCACCTGGCAAGGCCATCTGCATCTTTTTTTAGGCAGATGCAAAGCAGCCTAGCTTCTTAGAAGATTTTTGCAGCAGACTGGACTCATCGGCGGATACTAAGACATAAGTCAGTTTTCTGTGTTGTATATAAACCTAATTATGAGGCTTATATGAACAATGATCGCGGCCTTGTCTGTACATTTATGAGTAGGGTAGTTTCACTCAATTTGGCGGTATTTTGCCAACGAACGACATCGCATACTCCGCTACAAGTACAGTCGTCGGATGGTTCCGAGCTGCTAATGGGAGTGGAATTCAATTTGTTTGCAATTGTCAAAAGTAAATTCATTGAGATTTTGGACTTCGCGAAAGGGGAATCTTGGGCCGCGCCAGATACTCTGCACGTACCGCTTACGGCGCCATCTCACGACCGCCCTTGGATAGGTAATTACAGTATGTAAACGAGGGCAGCGGATTGCACCGTCGAACGTCGGCGTATGATATCGGCACTGAATCGGCACTTACTGCGCTTATGAGGTCAGTCGGTTGACCTACTGGTTTAGGAGCGCCGGGTGTAGCTTTGCACCTCTCAACCGGACGGCGACTGGTCGCGCGGCCGGTTGCTGCTTGCCGCTTCCCCCAGAATTTGCTTATTGCTCTCAGATGCTGAAACGCACGTTGCACCTCGCCCTCATCGCCCTCACGCTGGTTGTCGCCCCGGCCTGCTCCAGCACCTCGGCCGACGATAAGAAAGACCCCAACGTAGATGCCGAGTACAAGCGGAACCACCGCGCCGAAGGCTACCGCGAGGCGCAGAACAGCCAGCCGACGCAAACCAATTAGATAGGTGCCACGCTGATAAACCGCCTTGCCTAGTCGCTTAGGAGGGAGCGGGTTCGGCGTGTCGCAGCTTTGCACCCATAACCGCCAACGGCCCGAACCACGCAGAGTGGTTCGGGCCGTTGGCGGTTATGGGTGGCCCCAGTCGGGGCGCTTGGCGCGCTCAGACCAGCACCGCCTCACGGGCGGGCGCCACGTGCGTCGGCACAGTGGGTAAGGTGGCCAGCAGCGCCGTTTCGAGCTGATCGGCCCAAGTGCGCAGGTACAGTACCACATCGGCGCGGTGGTTGTGGCGCAAGCGGTTGGCGCGTTCCGGGCCGAGGGCGGCACGCACGGCGGGGTCGGAGAGGCGTTCGAGGTGCGCCAGATCGGGGCGGCTGAAACCGGCGTCGAGCATCTGATCGATTACATCGTCGAGGGGCAGCCCCGAATGCGGGCAGTAATCGTTGAGCTGATCGTCCCAATCGCCGTGGCGCGTGAGCAGTGCCCGCTGATGGATGACGGCCGGATCGAGGTGGCAGACGGTCTGGGCGAGGTGCCCGCAGTTGCAGGAGCCCATGTGGCCCCATTGATACGCTTTGAGACCATCCGCCGCTTCGAGGCGGCGGGCCGTGGTGCGCAATGCCTGGACGACGGAAAGCGAAGGACGAGCCATAAAAAACGAATGTTGGGAGCAAAAAAGGCCGCCGCCCGACCTGCGTAGCCAGTGGCGGGCGCTGGATGTGCGCTGGATGTGCGCTGGATGTGCGCTGATTAGGCGCTTGACGGGCCATTAACCAACAACCCCCCGGCGGGGTTTCGGCGCGCGGCGCAGCAACCGGACAACCGTTACTTTACGGCCACAAACCGGCGCTGCGCGCCCTGTTTTCTACCGGAGTCAGCCCCTTGTTTCTCCCCTGATATTGATATGCTGGAAGTCATTGCCTCATCGGTCTTGTTCGCCGGGCACCTGCGGGTGCGTCAGCTCACCGTCGAAGATTCGAGTGCGCCGACGGGCACCGCGCCGCGCAAATTTGAAGTCGTGACTCGGCGCGATGCCGTCGCGGGCCTCATCTACGACCCCGCCGCCGGTGCCTATCTGCTCGTCGAGCAATGGCGGGCCGGCGCGCAGGGGCCGGTGGTGGAGCTGCCCGCCGGCCTCATCGACAACGCCGAGCTGCCCGAAACCGCCCTACGGCGCGAGCTGCTCGAAGAACTCGGCGTCGAGGTCAGTGAGCCGGAGCTGATCGCCGTTTTTTATACCTCACCGGGGTTCAGCACGGAGCAAATATTTTTGTACTATGCCGAGGTAACGGCGAGGCCCGAAGCAGGCGGCGGTTTGGCGTCGGAAGGGGAGGCGCTGACGATTCTCTCGGTACCGGTGCTGGATTTCTACCAGCAATCCCTCTTCGACGGCAAGACCCTCGTGGCACGGGAGTGGGCGCGCGGCCGGCAGCTACACCAGCCGCCCGCGCCGCCCAAGCCGGTGGGGTAGCGGCGGCACTCAGCATCTGCGCTCACCTCAAACGTCAGTTTGACAAGTCGTAGGTATCAAGTCAGTTGGTTTTTGATTTTATTTATCATAACGATGGCAATGCGGTCGAAGACCGAATTGCTGCACGTGTAGTGTGGTGGAGCGGGTGGGAAGGAGCAGGGAACTGGTAGAGACCGGCACCGAGCCGAAGACGGAAATCGAAGTATGCGGCGCTGGGCCGGCGCTCGCCACGTTAGACGAGCGTGGTGAGCACCGTCCCGGTGTTGCGTCAATAAGGGAGTGTACGCGGCGCCGAGACAGCGCTCGCCACTTCATTCGAACCGTCTCCGGCTCCGTCCTGAGGCCGGTGGGTGGGTAAGAACCGGCACCGGGCGGGGCCGGAGACGTAAAATAAAATACGCGGCGCCGAGACGGCGCTCGCCACGTTAGACGGGGATAGCGCAGCATCGGGACGGTGCCGCACTACGCCTGATTCTGCCCGATACACACCACATAGCAGCGCGGGGCGCTACTTTGCCGAGGCAATTGCTCCTCATCGCACCGAGGCGGCGCGCATTCTTTCCTCTGATGACCACTCTCCCCCGCATCCTGTACGCCGTGCAGACGACCGGCAACGGCCACCTCACGCGCTCTCTCGACATTGTGCCGCTCTTGCAGGAACGCGCCGTCGTGGATGTACTCCTCAGTGGGCCGCCCACGACGATGGCACTGCCTTATCAACCCGCGCACCGCGTAACGGGGATGGGCTTCGTGTTCGGGAAGAAAGGCGACATCGATTTCCCCAAAACTCTCGGTCAGATTCACGGCCGCACGTTTGTGCGCGAAATGCGCGCGCTGCCCGTGCAGGACTATGATCTGGTGATCTCCGATTTCGAGCCCGTTTCGGCGTGGGCGTGCAAGCTGCGGGGGCGCAAGTGCGTGGCGCTTTCGCACCAGGATGCGGTGCTGAACCGCAACGCGCCGCAAAGCCGTAAGCCCGATGTGCCGGGGCGCTTGGTGTTGAAGCATTTTGCGCCGGCTACGGCGCATTACGGCTTCCATTTTCAGGCGTACGATTCGTGCATCTTCACGCCCGTGATCCGGCAGCAGGTGCGGGCGTTGGCGCCGCGCAACGACGGTCACTACACGGTGTACCTGCCTGCGTACGCTACTGAAACGCTCGTGGCGGCGCTCCGGCGGTTGAGCCGTCGCATTCCGTTCGAGGTGTTCAGCAAGCACGCCACCGCCGAGGAACAGCACGGCAATATTCGGGTGCGACCGGTGAGCGGCGCCGATTTTCTGGCGTCTCTCGGCGCGAGCGAGGGCGTGCTGTGCGGCGCCGGCTTCGAGACGCCCGCCGAGGCGTTGTTTCTGGGCAAGAAGCTGCTGGTGAGTCCGATGCGCTCGCAATACGAGCAGCGGTGCAACGCCGCCGCCCTGCGGGCGATGGGCGTGCCGGTGATCAAATCACTCGATGATAAAGCGCTGGATGTGGTGCGGGCGTGGCTGCTCGACGGCGAGGTGATCGGGGTGGATTACCCGGATGAGACGGGCGCGGTGCTGGACCGGGTGCTGGCGGAGAATTTGTGATTCAGAACCACGGAGTAAGCGGCTTGGGTGGGGCGCGAAACCGCCCGGACGGGGCGTGAATGGTCGGTAGAGGCCCGGGAATATGCCTGCTCCAACTGGGTGTGCGGGCCAACGAAGCAACTCGGAGCAGGAAAGAAGCTGATCGGGTGACGGGGGCAGAGTTAGAAGAAACGAACTGATTTAGCCGTTCGCGCCTACGCCGGAGAGTGGGTCGGGTCTGCCGTAGGGGTTTACGGGCGCTCGATCCGGGGGCGATGGCACCGGCATACGCAACGGTCAGGGGCGCGGTGGGCGCGGGAATGAGGACGAGCCGGCCGGCACGCTGCTCGTAGTAACACAGGCCGATAACGATAATGGCCAGCTCCGTAGAGGTGGGCGCGGCGTTGAAGGCCAGGCACCGGGCCGGGAGTGCAGCAGCCGGCGCCGGGGCGTGGAGCGGATGGGGCGCCGGCAAACCGGTTAGCTTGACGGCGCGGGCGGTGCCGGTGACGGGATCGAGCAGGGCGAAGCCGACGGAGAGACCGTAGTGCGTGGCGCGGGCGGGAACGCCGGAGGTGGGGACGGACGGCAGCGCAGGCAGTGAAAGCGCCAGGGTGCCGTCGGCGAGGACGCGGGTGAGGGTACAGCCGGTGCGCAGGTTGAGGGGCAGGGGGGCGGCGGGGTTGAACGAGAAGCCGGTGAAGGCAGCGAGATGGGCGGCTACCAGTCGGCGCCGGCCACGCGGACGGGCGATATCCTGATCGACGATGCGGCGAAGCGCACCGGTAAAGCGCCCGCGCAACTCGGGGGTGCCATAGGGCTTGAGCTGATCGGGCAGGGCGTGGCGCAGGGCCTTGCCGACGGTGGAGGTATAGCCGAAGTCGGTGCCGTTGCGGCGGTTGGGCTCGCGGGACGCCGCCGTGCGGTAGCCTTCCAGATCGGCGCATCGGCGCTTGCGCAGCTTGCCGTTCCGGCAGACAGTCCAGGGGCCGCAGGTGCCCCGGATGCCGAGCAGGGCAACCCAGCGCTGCATTTCAGCGCGGGACAAGCGGTTGGGGTTGAAGGGGAGCGCCATATTGCCGGATACACGGCGTAACGGCTGATTAGTGCCCGCAGGACGCCCGAAATGGCTTGATTGTCCCCGTTTTACCCCTTATGCCTGAATGGGCAGTAGCTTGCTGGTGCCAGTGAAAGGTACTGGTAGGGTGGTTTAGAGTAGGGATAGGGTGGGGAGAGGGTGCCTTTGGCTACGGGAGAGCTACGCCGTAAGCTTGCGTTGCATGTGGGGGATTAGCCGGATGAGATGGGGGCAGTGCCCCCGGTATCACGGTCGACTTCGGTTGCTGCCCCCGATAGGGGATACCGTTCGGTATGCCCCTCGGATCGCCCCCGCCGTACGCGCCGTACCGAACGGTATCCCCTGACGGGGACAGCCGCGGGAATGGGCGGGCAAACCGGGGGCGGTGCCCCCGGCTACCGATCGGTGTCCCCTGACGGGGACGCTCGGTTGTGACGATCAACAGGAAGCCCGCAACTTGGGTTAATTGTATAAACTCATCATCAGTCGACTGATTTGGGCTAGCTGGTCACGTAGCTCGGCAGGGGTCAATACCTCTAAATCGGCGCCGAAGGAAAGTAGCAAACTTGTTAGTTCTCGGTTCAGCCCGACGTGGAGGGTGATTTCAGTCCCGGCTTCGGTCGTAGCGCCTGCCTGCTGCGAGGGATGCAGCGGTTTGGTGAGGACATAGGGCGCACGGGTGGGAGAGAAGCGTAGCCGGATTTCCTGCGGCTCACCGTCTGGGACTGACGCGCCGATGACGGCGGTGAAATACGTGGCGGGGTCGAGCAGCGTATTGGGCCAGAACTCGGCGTTGGGTAGGCGCTCGATGCGTTCGCCCTGGATGCGGTCGAGGGCGTAGGTCTGTAATCGCTGCTGGTCGGCGCACTGACCAAGCAAAAACCAGCGATGGTTGTACTGCTTCAGGAGGTAGGGGTGAACGGTTGTGGCGCGTGCCTCCTGCTCGAACGGCTGGTAGGCGAACCGAATCACTTCCCGCGCCCGCAGAGCTTCGTAGAGCGGGCCGAGCCAGCGGGCACCGGTGTAGTTGGGTACGGTATCGAAATGGAGCGTGGGCGTCTGGCCCGCAGTGGAAGCGGCGCCGGTGCGGGTTTCGAGGCGGTGGGCGACGTCTTCTAGGTCGGCCAGGAGCGGCAGCCCCCGAAACGGCGCCAGCACGGCCAGCACCTGCCGCACTACGTCGGCGTCTTCCGATGTCAGTGGCGAGTTGTCAATCGAGTACTCCGGGTCGGAATAATAATAGAAGCCCCGGCCCTCGCTGCGGTCGCAGACGATGGGCGCATCGTAGTCGGATTTGCCGCCGGGCTTCATCGCCGCGATGTCGCCGTTGATGGTGCGCGCGCTGATGGTGTTTTTGCCTGTATGGTCTACTAGACGCCGGGCCACCTCCCCAATCAGGTCTTCCAGATACCACCGCCGGTTGCGGCGCCGGAAGCAATCGTTGAGGATACGATAGCGCAGCAGTGCGTTCTGGTTGACAGGCATTAGTAGGGGTGGGTAGAAAAACTTTTTTGAAGGTAGCGGCACCGTTGCAGATAGGCTGCAAAATGGACTCGGAAGTTTGTGCTATGATTACAAACAGCCATATGTCCGTAGCGGGAACTGCGCCGCAGCTCACACTTATTATTTCGCCTGCTGTTCCTTGCACGCGCTGCGGTGCTACTGGTCGGCTGCCACAGTTCAGGCACGTAGAAAACGGCATTTGTTTTAGCTGCCGGGGAGCCAAGTACGTGCGGCGAGTAGTGAAGCGCAACCCAGATGGTTCGACGCTGTCCTACTTCGAGCCGGTTTTCCCGCAAGCATCAGCTAGTGCTGTTGAGGAGAGCCCAGAGGATGACGACTGCGGTTATGATGATCACGAGCCGTCATACTCGCGCCGCGACGCAGAGCGCGATACCTTCGACGCTCTCACCGACGGCCAGTACGGCGACTATGACGACTTCGGCGGCGATATGGATTCGCTGCGTGACGCACTCGGCTACTGACCCGCTTCGCGCCTACCTTGCACCCTGATTGATTTGAAACCTCTTGGCTCGCGACTGGCGGGCCATTCGCTCTTTGAAAGCACCTGCGTCTGAAATCTTGACTTAGCGCGGTCGAATATTCCCGCGTCTTCCCTCTAACGGTAGGTTAGGCAACCTCTGGTGGCCACGCCAGTTGCTGGTTGAGAGGATTAACAGTAAGTAACAGCAGTCAGCATCCGTCGATCTAGGTGTAAACCCCCATCGTCGGCCGGTAAAACTGGCCCCGTGGCCGGTAAACCCTTTTCGTCGGCTGGAGGCTTAGCACTGCATTCCAAGAAGAAGATTTCGGCAGGTTGCTTTCATTGGGCATTCTCCTTCCTCAATAGATTCGATGTCTACCGAATCCGAAGACAGACCGCTTCCGCTCGCCGTTGCCCACGAATTGGCAATCCCCTTTCGTCGGGTTACAGACGCCGATTCGCTGGCGTCCGTCCTCACGCTGGCGGCCCGACGCGAGCAGCCTGATCGCCACCCCAAATGGCAGGGGCGCGAAGTGCAGCCGCGCACCGTGCGGTGGTACCTCACCAAGCATAAAGAGCGGTACCGCCCATCTTTCCTCATCCCGAAACGCGCCGGCGGCAGCCGCGAAATCAAGGCGCCCGAACGCGGTCTGCTGACGATTCAGCGGCTGTTGTTGGTGTGTATGCGCGCGGTACTCCTTACCCGCGAGCGAACCAGCCCCAACGCAACTCCCAACGAGTACACCGACCTGGCGGCCCACGGCTTCACGGCTGGCCGCAGCGTCGTGACCAATGCTCAACCCCACGTGGGGCGGGCGTTCGTGTATAACCTCGACCTGCGCAACTTTTTCCCCAGCATTCACTACGGCCGCGTGGTGGCCGTGCTGCAACTGCCACCATTCGGGCTACGGCCGGAAGCAGCACAGTTGGTCGCCAACCTGTGCACCGACCGCACCGCGCCGCGCGAAGAAAACAAGCCCGGCCAGGCCAGCCTCCCGCAAGGGGCGCCCACGTCGCCACTGCTAAGTAACCTGGTATGCCAGCGCCTCGACCGACGCTTGCGGCAACTGGCGCGCAAAAACGGCTGCTTCTACACCCGCTACGCCGATGACCTGACGTTTTCGGCCGATCGCGCGGCGTTCACCAAAAACTTTCGCGACGAGCTTATCGGCATCATCACCGCCGAGAAGTTTGAAAACCACCCGGAGAAAGAGCGCATCCAGCGCCCGTGGCAAAAGCAGGAAGTGACGGGCATCGTGGTGAACGAGAAGCCCAACGTGTCGCGCCAGTTTATCCTCGACATCCGCCGGCTGCTGTACCTGTGGCAAACGAAGGGCGAAGCAGAAGCCAAAAAACGCCACCAGCAATACCCCACCGAAGCCGGCCACGCCCGCGCCAACCGTCCGGCCTCCCTACGCCGCTCACTGGCCGGCAAGATTGCGTACCTAGCAATGGTGCGCGGCGTGCAGGATTTGCTTTACGTCCGGTTACGCGACCAATTCCACGACCTGAGCGGCCGAACCCTGCGCGATGCCGAAGATGAGTTGGCCGTAATGCTGCTCGCGCAAGCGGCGACTGGGGCGGCAGGTGCATCTTTGGTCGAACCATAACACCCCGCCCCGCCGTGCAAACTGCTTCCCCTGAAATGATGGCCGCCGCCCGCGCCAGTCTCGAAGCTAAAGCAGCGCGTCTGCGGCGTGAGCGTCGACACAAGGCGGCTGAGGAAATTGAGCGGCTATTAGAGCAGTCCAGTACTACACAAGAAACCCCAACGAGTGGCTCGAAAGAACTAGAGGTTGAGGTTGCTCCATCAGTAACGATCGCTAGTGACCCTGATGAAGCCGCGTGGCGTCAGTCGTTACAGGAAATCAAGGATCGACTCGCCGTCTTGCAGCAAACGATCGGATTGAAAGTCGGGCCATCAATAAGCTATGATAGCATCAGCGACGTGCGTATAAGATGCCAGTTGCTGTCTGATAACATTCGGATGGAGAACGCGAGACTTGATGTATCAACTTATGAGCGTTACGGGCAAGAGCTGGCATTTAGAAGGTTTTGTGTGTTTGCCTTCTTTCAAGTTGAAGAGCTAATTAATTTATGGCTTCACAACGAATACGGTAAGGATATCGTGAGAATGAAATTGGAATTCAGAACCAATGGGGTGACTTTGTCGGAAGCCAAGAATGCGCCTATCAATTCGCTTGCGGACATTTCAATGGGAAGTAAAATTTATTTTTTCACGCTAAAAAGGGCAGGCCATAAGATTCTTCATGACCTGCGAAGCGTACGGAATATCGAAGAGCATAGGTGCACTGTTCTCCTGGCCAAAAATGATGGAGATGTGTCGGCTTTGAGGGTTAATTATGAGCAGGTCAAACCAAGATTAGCGGCTGAGAAAACGAAGCAGGCTGATCTTAGAGCAAAGACTTATGCTGAGGATAAAGACGTTGAAAATAAGTATTTTACGGCGATTTTTCTAAAAGACCCAAGTACCAATGCCGAGAAGGTGCGAGAAGAGCTAAGGCAATTATACAAAATAGTCTCAGCTACCCAAAAAACGGCAAACTAGGTTTTGACGTCTCGTTTTTGATGCTCGCCCCCTCCCCGCCGACTTCCCCGCCTTGCTCACCCGCCTGCGCGAGCGCATCCGGCAGGCGCAGTTGGAAGCGGCGCTGGCGGTCAACGTCTGAGTGGTGGTGCTATACTGGCACATCGGGCGCGAGATACTGCACCAGCAGCAGGAGCAGGGCTGGGGCGCCAAAGTGGTGGAGTAACTGGCGCACGACCGGACACGCGCCTTCCCGGAGATGAAGAGGTTTTCGCGGCGCAACCGCCCTGCTTGCGAACGGTTCGCGGCGAGCGGTGGGGCTAGCTGGTACCGTATTTCCGGGGACTTTGGCGTCATGGGTGTATCGCCTTTCCTTCATCTCCTAAAGCCGATGCACTCCTCCCGTTCGATTATTTACTGGCTAAGGCGCGTAGGCGTCCTGCTCACCCTGACGCTGGCCGCCGCTGCGGCGCGCGCGCAGTTGCCCGACACCCTCGACCTGGGCCTCGTGAAGGTTACCAGTGCGCGCAGCCATTACGTGGCCACTACGGCGGTTCCGCTATTGCTGGTGGTGCAGGTGACAAATCGGTCGCAGAATTTGGGGGCCTACGGCGCGTACACCCTTCGCTGCCGCGTAAACACCGGCACCCCGCGCGACACGCTCGTGACCCTGGCCGTGCGGCCCGGCGGCTTCAGTGGTAGGCCCTACTACTGGTTTCAGCTCTGGAACCTGCCGGTCGGGCGGCACGTGATTAAAATCTGGGGCGTGCCGCCTACCGGCACCACCGACCCTAACCCCCTCAACGATACGTTGGTGTACACCACCCGCGTGGTGCCCCCCGCCCAGAGTACGGCCCGGCGGGCGTTGGTCGAGGAGTTTACGGCCACTACCTGCGGGCCGTGCGCCACCTATGCGCCCCACATCGAAAGGTGGCTCCACGAGCCACCGCAAGACACGGCCGCGCTGGCGGTGGCGTACCAGCAGGATTTTCCGGCGCCCGGCTGCTACTATCAGAACCCTAGTTCGGTGGCCCGCCGGCTCGCCGCGAACATCGTGGGGGTGCCGTTTTTTCAGTTGAACCGCGCCTACCCGACCTTTCTGCCCTGGGCCGGCTTCAATACCCTGATCGGTGAGCTGTACGCGCCCGCCTTCGTGCGCCTCGAGGCCACCTACGAGCGCGATTCCGTGACCGGCCAGTTCACGGTGTGGCCCGTGCTTACGCCGCTCGCCGAGTTCGATGCCACTCAGCGGCGCCCCACCTTCGGGGTGGCCTGGGTGGAGCCCTCGGTGCCCGCTTTTCAGGCCACCAACGGGCAGGACACGCTGCACAATGTCAGCCATTTCACGCAAAGCAATTGGGGCGCGCCCGTGACGTTTGGCGCCGTGGGCGTGCCGATTGCGGTGCCACCGGCCACCTACACGCCCGCCCCGGCCGACCATGTGCAGAACCCCGCGCGCCTCGTGCCGATTGTGTGGGCGACTTCCGTATTTGGCCCCGACGGCGTGTTGCAGGCGGTGCGGGCGCGCCGACGGTCGCCGGTGGGTGTGGCCCCGGCCGTTGCAGCGGGCCGGGCCGTGCTGCGCCTGGCGCCCAATCCTGCCCGCCACGAAACGGTGGTGACGGGACTGCCCGCGCCGGCGGCCGGGCAGTCCGCCGCGCCGGTGCAGTTGTTCGATGGCCTCGGCCGTCTGCTGCGCACAGTGCCAGGCGACACTCCAAACGCCCGCCTGGATGTGCGCGGCCTGCCGGCCGGCGTGTATACCGTGCGGGTAGCGGCCGCTACCCGCCGTTTGGTGATAGAATAAGGAAATGGGTGGCACTCGACCGGCGCCGCCCGGCGCCCCGGCCGGGCCGCAGTAAGGTAGGCGCAGGCGCTTCACCCGTAACCGCCGCACCCCGCTCTCCCTCGGCACCCCGCCGGGCGGGGGCGGGGTGCCGCGTTTGCGGAGGCGGGGCGGCAACAAACCCCGCCCGCCATCAGCCGATTGCGCGGGTTTCTTGTTACAGCGCACATCCACCTTGCTGCCCGATGTCGCGCGCGTCCGTTATCGTCCTTATGCATCGGCTTTGGCGGGCGCCTTTTGGTAAGCAGGTGCTGCTTACGGGGTTGCTCGGCCTGTTGTGGAGCCTCGTGCCCGACGCGCGCTTGCTGGGATGGGGCGCGCTGGCCGTCAGTCTGATTGTGGTCGGCATCCCGCACGGTGCCAACGACCTCGACCTCCTGCGCCTCGTGCAGCCGCGCTGGTCGGCGGCGGCGCGTTTCGGGGGGTACGCCCTCACGGTAGGAGTGGCCACCGCCACGATGATGGTGTACCCGCTGCTCGGACTGGGGGTGTTTCTGGCGCTGAGTGCGTTTCATTTCGGTCAGGCTGAGCTGGTGGCCGGCGGTGTGCCAACCCGCGCGCCCGGCGCGCGGGTTGGCCAGTCGGTTCTGGGTTTTCTGTACGGCGCGCTGCTGCTGGCGGCCCTGCTGGCGCCGCACGCCCAGGTGGTGGGCCGTTACCTGCCCGCCACGCCCGAATTCGGGAAGGCCATCGGGTGGCTGCAGCGCTTGCCGACCTCGGCGGGCACTTACGGCGTAGCGGCGGCGGCGCTGCTGGCGGTAGCCGTAGCGACCGGCGTAGTGCCGCTGCGCGAAGTCGGGGGGCGGCTGCTGGGACTAGTGGCCCTGCGACTGCTGTTTGCCCACACCGAACTGCTGTTCGCTTTCGCGGTGTATTTCGGCGTCTGGCACTCGCCCGAATCGATTCTCCTGTTCAGCCGACAGTTGTTTCCGGGGGCGGGGGCCCGGCGGGTGCGGCAATTTTACCTGGCCGCGCTGCCGATTACGGCCCTGGCGCTGGGCCTGGGGGGGGTGTTGTGGGCGCTCAATCAGGTGATGTTGTTTCAGTACCCGCTGCCGTTCGTGGTGCTGGCCTTTCTGTTCGGAGTTACGGTGCCGCATATTTTCGTGACAGTCCCGATTTACCGCGCCGCCGTGCGCGACGACCTGGCGATGTAGGTCGTTTTGAAGCCTCCAGCCGGGCGGCGCCTCGTGCCCTTTCAAGCCAAAACCCCCACCCGGCACACGGCCGAATGGGGGTTCTACGGACTCGATCTGCCGCCGAACGCTACAACGACAGGACTTACGCAAAACGTGCGGAGATGTAGCGCGGAACTCCGTTCCGCGTTCGTTAGATGATGCCGCGTGAAGCGGAACAGCGTTCCGCGTTACGTTTTGCGTAAGTCCTAAACGAATTCACGAACGCCAGCAACTGGTCGCGCTTCGACTTGCTCAGCCGCTCGACGAACTGTCGCGAGATCAGCGTACTGCGGTGGCGTTGCGCGCTCCCGGAAGCTCGTCCGCGCGCTACCTTCATCCCTGAGATGAGCCAGCTCCCGCCCGACTTCGATTACGGCAACCCCGCCGCGCCCGACCCCGACCTCTACGACCCCGACGCGCCGCCACCTCCGCCGCCGCCCACCCTCTGGCAAGACCTGACGGCCACGCCCGCCCGGTGCGCCCTGCTGAGTGCCATCGGCGCCGGCCTGATCGGGGCGGCGCTGATGGCGGTGTCGGCCAACGTGTTCAAGGCGTACGGCATCGCGCTTTTCTGCCTCTCACCGCTGATTTGCGGGTTTGCCTCTACGCTATTTTTCGGCATCACGCATCCGCGCGCCGCCACCGGCGGGTGGTGGCAAACGTCGCTGGCGGTGGTGGCGGCGCTGGCCACGCTGGTAACATTTGCGCTGCTGATAATTGGGCAGTTGGAGGGGTTGATTTGCGTCGCGATGGCCTCGCCGATTGCCTTGGGGATGGCGGTCGTGGGTACGCTGCTGGGTCGAGGGGCGCTCAACCTGCTGCAACCTAACCGCTCGCGGCTGCAAGTGCTGGCCACGGTCGTGCTGCTGTACCCAGCGGCGCAACTCGCTGAAACCCGGCTCCCGGCCGACCACGCGCCCATTACCGTCGAAACCACCCGCGTAACCGCCGTGCCGCCCGCCCGCCTCTGGCGCACGCTCACCCAACCGGTGGCGTACCCGGCGCAGGTGGGGCTGTTGTTCCGGGCGGGGGTGGCGTACCCCACGCGCACGGCGCTGGTGGGTTGCGCCCACTCCGATAGTGCCGCGTGCCCGGCGGGCTTCGAGGTGGCGTACTCGCAGGGGGTCAGCACGCTCCCGATTCGGGTGTGGCGGCCGGGGCGGCAGCTTACGTTTGGGGTGCCCCAAATGCCCGCCCCCATGCGCGAGCTGTCGCCGTATCCGCACGTCCACGCGCCGCACCTGCACGGGTATTTCCGGGTGGTCGAAGGCACGTTTCTACTCGAACCCCTGCCCGGCGGGCGCACCCGCCTCACGGCGCGCACCACGTACGTGCATACCATCGGGCCGCGCTTTTACTGGCAGTGGTGGAGCAACGCCATCCTCGATCAGATGCACGGGCGGGTGCTGGAGGGGCTGGTGGCGGGGGCGCGGTAGTGTTCACCGCCTGTCTGCGTACCGCGCCATTTCGCGTCGAAGCTCAGTGAAATCAAGCGCGAAACCGGTCAATTCCGGTTCGGCGCTCAGGGCCGAATCAAAGCCCTTGATGATAGTGGGCGCCGGTTGCCCGGCGCGGTACATGTACGTGGTCAGGGTGGCGGGATCGAGGAGCCAACCGAGCCGCACGCCGTAACTCAGCCAAATCGTCATCTTCTTTTTGAGGGTCGGCAGACGGTCGGTTTTTGATTTCAGTTCGATCACGAAATCCGGGCAGGCGGGTAGAAACTCGTCCTCACTTTGCGCGCGCGTCAGACCCGCTATACGCTCCTCCGAAATCCACGATGCATCCGGCGAGAGCATCACATTAGGCGCGAGTTGGTAGCCTGCACTGGAATCGGCAACGTATCCGTAGCGGTTGGCGTGGTGCCAGTTGCCAAGCTGGTAAGCGACAAGCGCATTCAGGATACTGATCAAAAACGCCTTAGGGCCGAGAATCCGAATGTCATTAGCGGAATAGCGTTCGATGCGCAACTCCCGGTTTTGGGTGCAGAAGTGCGCGAAGTCAGCATCGGACAGGCTTTCCAGCCCAGCCAACACCAGCGGTTCGGAAATGGAAGGAGAGGGCATAGCGCAAGCAATTTAGGCGTACTCCAAAGATACCAGCGCGCGGTTAGCCGGTCGTACCTCACAGGCATCACAAGACAAAAAAGCCCTGCTAAGAGATTCAGCAGGGCTTTTTTCGTTACAAGTTTCCTCTCAGGCGAGGCGGGCAGGCAAGACTGCCTTACCGCCCACCCCGGTAGCCACCGCTACCACCGCCGCGGCTGCCGCCACCACCCTGACCGCCACCGCCGCCACCTTCCGGCTTGCGGCGCGGCTGCTGGCCTTCGCGCGGCAGGTACGCGGGGTTGGTGCCGGAGTAGGTGCGGCCCGATTCGCCGGTTTGCTCGCGGGGCGGGGCGGGCGGCGGTGTGTTGCGCATCGACTCGCGGACGGGCCGGGCGCCGTCGCGCGGCTCGCGGGCTTCACGCGGGGGGCGCGGGGCTTCGTGGGCACCGCGCTGGTGCTGGCCGCGCTCGCCTTGGGGGCGGCCGGGGTTGCTGGCGCGCTGGCTGTCGGGGCGCTGACCGCCACCGCCGCCACCGCGATTACCGCCGCCGCCCTGTTGCCCACGGCCACCGCCCCGGTTGCCGCCACCCATATGCTCCGGCGAGCGCAACGGCGGGCGCAGCCCGCTCGGCCGCGAGCCGAATTTCACCTCCGGCACGTTGTCGCCGATGAACGGATGCTCGGTATCGACGGGTACTTCCTGCCGAATCAATTTCTGAATATCGAGCAGATAATCGCGTTCTTCGTGGTCGCAGAACGAATAGGCTTCGCCGCTGAACCCCGCGCGGCCGGTGCGGCCGATGCGGTGGACGTACGTTTCGGGGATGTTCGGCAGCTCGTAGTTGATGACGTGCGACAGCTCCTCGATGTCGATGCCGCGCGAGGCGATATCCGTCGCCACGAGTACCCGCAGCTTACCGGCTTTGAAGTCGGCGAGGGCTTGCTGGCGCGCCGTCTGACTCTTGTTGCCGTGAATGGCCATCGTGTTGATGCCCATCGCGTTGAGATCCTTCTCGATCTTGTTCGAGCCGTGCTTGGTACGGCCGAACACCAGCACGCGCTTGATTTCGGGGCGCGTATCGAGCAAATGGCGCAGCAACTCCTTTTTGTGTTCCTTGCCTACCATAAACACGCGTTGCTCCACGAGGTCGGCGGTGGCGGCGGGCGGCGCAACGGCCACCTGTTTCGGGTTGCGCAGAATGGATTGCGCGAGTCCCTGAATCTCGTTCGGCATGGTGGCCGAGAAGAGCAGCGTCTGCCGGTCGGCGGGCACCTTCGGGATGATCTTGCGGATATCGTGGATGAACCCCATATCGAGCATCCGGTCGGCCTCATCGAGTACGAAAATCTCGACCGTACTCAGGCTCAGCAACCCTTGCTGCATCAGATCGAGCAGGCGGCCGGGCGTGGCGATCAGAATTTCCGGGTGGCTGCGCACGGCCTGCACCTGCGGATTCTGCCCCACCCCGCCAAAAATGACGGTCGAGCGGAGCTTCAAATGACGGCCGTAATTGGCGAAGGATTCCTGAATCTGAATCGCCAGCTCGCGCGTGGGCGTCAGAATCAGGCACCGGATGCCGCGCGGCGTGTGGCGCGGCGGGTTGGCTTGCAACCGCTGCAAAATGGGCAGCGTGAAGGCGGCCGTTTTGCCGGTGCCCGTCTGGGCGAGCCCGATCAGATCGTGGCCGGCGAGTACTTCGGGGATGGCTTGCGCCTGGATGGGGGTGGGGGTGGTATAGCCTTCATCGGCCACGGCCTGTTGCAGGGCCGGGAGGAGGCTAAGATCAGCAAACGTCATTAAACGGGATATTGGCGGGCGGCGAAAACAGCGGACGACGATCTACGACAGCGTAGAAAAGCCCGCAATGCCGGGTCGTCCGGCGGTAGCCTACCCTTGGAAATGCGCCGCGCGGGCGGCGGCGCTGTTGGCACAAAGGTACGGCGGCGCGCGGCGGCACGAATGAAGGGCGGGTAAAGGACGGGTAATGTCGAGCGCGCCGCGTTTTTTATGTGGAATCGGATGGGTAGGTTTGCACGATGAAAACAGCTTTTCAGATTATCCGAGTGAGTACGTTTGCCGTTATGGCCGTGGTTTCCAGCGCCTGCGAAAAAGAAAAACCAATGCCGTCGGTGCCCGCCGTCACGAGTGAGATGTCGTTTACCGTCGATGGTGCGGCCGTCGCGGGGCGCACCTCCGGCGCCAACTACACGGATTCCACCTTCCTCGTGACCGGCGGCGTAACTACGCCGTCTCAACAACTGCTCACCATTCGAATACCCAACCTCACGGGCGCGGGCACCTACCTCAACGGCACCCTGACGTATTCACTCGGCACCGTCGCAAACACGTGGTCGGCTTCGCCGCTCGATCCCGGCAGCAGCAATTCGGTGGTGTTCACCGAATTCAATACCACTACCCGCAAGGCTACGGGCACCTTTACGGCTACGGCAGTGCCGGCCCCCGGTAGCACGGTCATGGGTACGCAGGTCATCACGGGTGGCAAGTTTACGAACGTGTCGTTTTAAGCACTTCGACAAAAAAACCACAGGTTTGTCATTGCGAGGAACGAAGCAATCCTTGTTTGCTCGGCGCGCGTTGCTCAGAACAGCCCGGACTCCCCGCCCCGGAGGGGGCGGGGTGGCTGACCGAGGGGCAGACGGGGTGGGGGGACGCGCGTAGAGGGCGCTAGACGGGCCGCCGTTTCGGGGTTTTGCCAGAAAGGCGGATTCTGTCCACGCTATCCCCGCCTACCGTGGTCGCCCCACCCCGGCCCTGCGGGCCACCCCTCCCCCTGACGGGGAGGGGAGTCTGAACTGATTGCATCATCCCGCAGCCACCGTGGTCGCCCCACCCCGGCCCTGCGGGCCTCCCCTCCCTCTCCGGGGAGGGGAGTTTGGGCTACCTGCACTAAACGGCCCTTGCCGGAAGGAGGCTAGAAGTACAACCGTCGAAGTGGCATTTTACTGCCCCGTAGCCCGTATCGGAAGCCGTATCGGCGTCTAAGTAGATGTGTGCCCAAGGTCACATCTTCTTGTTGTCGTCAAGCCTTCTTCTGCGGCCGATATGCTACTGAATCTTTCTGTCAGCCGCCGTGCCGAGCGCGGGCAGCTATGCCTTTTGGGGCGGCCTTTTGCCTTGTTGAGTGGAGTATTGCTGCTGCTGCTGCCTTTGGTAGCAGTGGCGCAACCGGCGCCGGGCGCCGCAACATCGGGGCGCCCGTTCGTGGTGCGGGTGCCGGCCGGCAGCGCAGCGGCGCTGGCAGCGGCCCGGCCCGCGCCGCGCGTGGAGCAGGTACGGGCCGCCGCCCGTGCCGTGGCCGGCCTGGCACCCGCCGATGAGCTGGTAGCGCTGCGCACCGAAACCGACCCCACCGGCAACGAACACGCGTGGTTTCAGCAGGTAGCGCGCGGCGTGCCCGTGGAGCACGGCCGCCTGACGGCGCACTACCGGGCCGGGCTGCTTACGAGCCTGAGCGGCGAGCTGAAAACGCCCACTGCCCCCAGCACCACTCCCAACCTGCCCGCCGCCGATGCCCGGCAGCGGGCGTTGGCAGCCGTCGGCGCGCGGCGCTACCAATGGCAAGACCCCACCGAAGAGCAGCAGCTCCGCCGCCAGACCCACAACCCCGCCGCTACCTGGCTGCCGGCGGGTGAGCTGGTGTGGGTCGAAGATTTTTTGGGCACCGCGCCGGGTTCCGCGCGGCCCGTGGTGCTGGCGTGGCGGTTTGAAGTCGTCGCCACCGAGCCACTCGTCCACGAGCGCGTGTACGTCGATGCGCATACCGGCCGCGTGGTGCTGCGCGATGCGCTGCTGCGCGACGTCCATTCTGCGGCACCCACCGCCCAACCCGGTGCCGGCCCTGCGCCCTCGGTACCGCCCCGGCACCGGCCAAGCCGTGAGGCCGCCCCCACCGCGCCCGCCGCAACCGGCACTTTCGCCACCCGCTACAGCGGCACGCGAGTGGGCGAGACGGAAGCCATCAATGGGCGGTTTCGGCTGCGCGATTCCTCGCGCGGGGCGGCCATCGTCACGCTCAATACACGCCGCAGCACCGTTCGTTCTACGGCCGTCGATTTCCTCGATACCGATAACAACTGGACGGCCGCCGAATACGATAATGCCGCCAAAGACAATTCGGCGCTCGACATCCACTGGGGTACGCAGCGCACGTACGACTATTTCCGGCAGCGCCACAACCGCCGTTCCTTCGACGGCGCCGACGCGCGCCTCGAATCATACGTGCATTACGGCGTCAACCTCGACAATGCTTTCTGGGACGGCTGGCGAATGGTGTACGGCGACGGCGGCAGCCGGTATGCCTCGCTGACGGCGGTTGATGTCGTGGGGCACGAGGTCGGGCACGGCGTCTGCCAATACACCGCCGGGCTCATCCATTACGACCAACCGGCGGCCCTCAACGAAGGGCTTTCCGATATCTGGGGCGCGTGCGTCGAGCAGTTCACTGATTCGACCAAGGACATCTGGAGTACCGGCGGGGAAATCGATCTCAATAACCCCGACGGCCTCCGTTCGCTGCGAAATCCGAAGCTTACGTTCTGCCCAGATACCTATCGGGGGCAATATTATACCGTCCATCGTTTCGCCGAGCCGCACATGAATTCTACCATCCTGAGCCACTGGTTTTATCTGGTGAGTCAGGGCGGTACGGGCACCAACGACTTGGGGCGCACCTACGCCGTGGCGGGCATCGGCATTCGGCGGGCCGCGCAAATCGTGTATCACCTCGAAACGGCCTACCTCACGCCCACCAGCACCTACCCCGATGCATGGCGGGGCTCGGTGGCGGCCGTGGCCGATCTCTACGGCGAAAACTCGCCCGAAGCGCTGGCCGTGGCGCGGGCGTGGTACGCAGTCGGTTTGGGCGATGAGCTGCCGGTGCTAGCGTCGGTGCAGCCGGCGCAGGGGCCGGTCGGCGCGTGGTTGCTGCTCGAAGGCACCGGGCTGGCGCAAACGCGCGCCATCACCTTCGGCGGCGCTACGGATGCCCTCGAGTTCGCGGTGCTCGATTCGGGCCGGGTGCGGGTACGGGTGCCCGTGGGCGCCCTCACGGGCCGAATCAGCCTGACGACGCCCCTCGGCACGGCCCTCTCACCGGCCGAGTTTATGGTTACGTCGCAGGGCGCCGCGCCGGTGGTCAGCGGATTTGCGCCGGTCGCCGGGCAGCGCGTGGGCGGCACCGTCACGGTCGATGGCCGTAACCTGACGGGCGCCACGGCCGTGCGGTTCGGCGGGGTAGCGGCGGTGGTTTTCAGTGTGCAGTCAGCCACGCGGCTTACGGCGGTAGTGCCGCCCACCGCCGTCACGGGCGAGCTGGAAATCGAAACGCCCGGCGGGCGGGCTACCGCCCCCGCCGTCTGCCGCGTGGTGCCCGTCCTGACCGCCTTCAGCCCAACCAGTGGCCCGCCGGGCACCCATCTTACGCTCACCGGGACCGGCCTCACGGGCGCGAGCGGCGGCACCGTGGCCGACTCGGCGGCGCGGCTGCTGCCCGGCGGCACCGCCACCACGGCTAGCGTAGTGGCGCCGGTCGGCATCACGGATGGTCTGGTGCGGCTCACCACGGCGGGCGGCATTGCCACGGCGCCCGGCCGCTTTACGCTCACGGCGGCCGTAGCGCCCGACCTCACCGGGTTCAGTCCGGCCAGCGGTGGCCCCAACGTACTCGTCACGCTCACGGGCAGGGGCCTGATCAGCGCCACGGGGGTCGAGTTCAGCGGGGCGCCGGGCGGCGCGGCGGGCACGCGCTGGGTACGGGCGGGGCAATTTTTGGTCGAATCCGATACGGTGATTACGGTGGTGGTGCCGCTGCTGGTGGCTACCGGCCCGCTTCGCGTGACCACGCCCGCCGGCACCGACACTACTGCGCTGGCCTTTCGCGTGACGGCCGCCGTTTGTCGGCTCGCCGTCGCGCTCGACGGGGGCGCCGGGCCCGGCGTGCCGGTGTGCGCGGTACCCGGTACGCCCGTGCGGCTGCGGGCCGTGGTCGCGCCGGGCACGCCGTTGCTCGCGCCCACCTACACCGTCGCGCCGCTGCCCTACGCGCCGTACCCAGAGCCCACCACGCCCGGCCCGCCGGACTGGTACCTTGTGATGCAGGGCGTGCCGATTGGGTTTGCGTTCCAGTTCTTCGGCCGCCCCTGCACCACGCTCAATATCAGTTCCAGCGCCAATATTCAGTTTTCGAGTGTCGATCCTGCCGGCGATTATTACGCGCCCATCCCGTTTGCGGCGGCGCCGCAAAACTTCATCGCGCTGGCGTGGCGAGCCTGGAACCCGCGCGGCAACGGCCATGTGACGTACGGCACGGTGGGTACCGCTCCCAACCGACGGCTGGTGGTAAGCTACTTCGAGGTGCCGTACATCATGGATGTCACGCACAAGTTCAGCGGCCAGATAGTCCTCCACGAGACCACCAACTACATCGACCTGATTTATACCTCCACCGGGCGGGTGGCGTATATGTCGGCCGGGGCCGAAAACCTTTCCGGCACCATCGGGGTGTCGCTGCCGGGTAAAAACACCGCCGTTATGTGGCAGGCCGAACGCGAGGCGTGGCGCCTGACCCCCGCTTCGGTGCCGTCGCCGGTGACCTATACCTGGAGCCCTGGTACCACGTTGGGTACCAATGCCGACGCCCAACTTATTGCGCCGACCACCGCCACGGCTTACACCGTCACCGTTCGCGATGGCGGCTGCGTGCGCACCGCTACCCTCACGGTGGCACCCGCGCCCGCGCCGTTGGCAGCGGCCCCAGCAGTAGCCCGTTGCGGCCCCGGCCCCGTGACGTTGCGGGCCACCGGCGCTCCCACGGGTGGCACCTACGCGTGGTACGCTGAGCCCGCAGGCGGTACGCCGATTGCGGGCGCTACCGGCGCCGCGTTCACCACGCCGTCGCTGGCAGCTACCACTACCTACTACGTCGCCGCCGTGGGCGCCGGCGGGTGCGCCGGCCCGGTGCGGATAGCGCGTACAGCGATCATCGTGGATGGGGCGCCGCCGGTGCCGGTGCTCACCGCTATGCCCGCCACGGTGGCGCTCGGCCAAGCGGTGCAGTTGGCGGTGGCGGCCCCGCCGCCCGGCGTAACCTACCGCTGGACCGGGCCGGGTCTGCCGCCCGGCGGCGCGGTGGGCGCGCGGGTGTCGGCTCAGCCGGTGGCGGCCGGGGCGGCAGTGTACACGGTGGTTGCCACGGCCCAGGCAGGGTGCGGCGCGGCGGCCTCGGTCAGCCTGACGGTACCCGTGACGGCCGCGCCCACTACGCCCACGCTCCTGAGTTTCAGCCCTACCAGTGGCCCGGTAGGGCTGGTAGTGGAACTGACCGGCCTGGCCCTCACCGGTACTACGGCGGTGCGGTTTGCGGGGCCGGCTGGTGGGGTTTCGGCCTCGATTCTGCCTGGCCGCACCGCCACCCGGCTGCGGGTGCGGGTGCCGGTGGGCGCGCTACCCGGCCCGCTCACGCTGCTGACGGCGGCGGGCGCGGGGGCGCCTGGCGAGCGGTTTTGCGTGGAACTGGTGCCTACGACCGGTCCCGGCGCCCGGTGCGGCCCCGGCCCGGTGGTACTCACGGCGGGCGGGGCACCGGCGGGGGCGTTTTACCGCTGGTATGCGCAGCCGGTAGGCGGCGTACCGCTCGCGACGACGGCCAGCGCTGCCTTCTCAACTCCCTCCATCAGCACCACGCAGCAGTTTTTTGTGTCGATTGTGGTCGGTACGGGTGCGGCGGCGTGCGAGGGACTGCGCACGGCCGCCCGCGCCCAAATCCAATACGTGCCGCGCCCGACTATCGGCGCCAACGAGCCGCTGACCTTCTGCCGGGGGCGCTCGATCCGGCTCTACTCCGGCGGCTCCACGGAGGCGGTCTGGAACACGGGCGAGCGGGGTTTTTCGATCATCGTCGATTCCTCCGGTACCTATTGGTACACGGGCACCATCTACGATTCGTGCCCCGTGCGCTCCGACTCGGCGGTGGTCGTGGTGACCGATCCGCCCGTGGCTGCGTTTCGGTACGACACCACCGTGTACTGCCAGCAAGCCGCCATTCTGCGCCCGACGCTGACGGGCACACTCGGCGGGAAGTTCCGGGTCAGTCCGGCGGGGTTGGCCGTCGATTCGCTGACTGGGGCCGTGGCGTTGGCGGCTTCCGCGCCGGGCGTGTATCAAATCACGTACACTGTGCGCACGGCGTGCCCCGATACCGCCCGTGCTACCGTGCCCTTCCGGCTGCTGGCGGCGCCGGTCGTCGGCCTCACGGCGAGCGGCCCCACCACTTTTTGCCTCGGCGATTCGGTGGTACTCACGGCCAGCGGCGGCGGGCCGTATCAATGGAGTACCGGCGCCACGTCGGCCAGCATCATCGTCCGCACGAGCGGGGCATACTATGTCGCCGCGCGCCGCGCGGGCTGCACCGCCACTACGGCGCCGCTGACGGTGGTAGCGCGGGCGCTGCCGCCCGTGCCGCTCATTACACAGGCACCGGCGCCGGGCGGTACCCTGCTGACCAGCAGCGCCCCTAGCGGTAATCAGTGGCTGTTGAGCGGCGCGCCCATCGGGGGCGCCGCCAGCCCCACGCTCCTCGTCACGGCCCCCGGTCTGAGCGGGCCGTACGCGGTGGTCGTCACCGATTCGGCGGGGTGCGTGTCGGCGCCGTCGGTGGGTTTACTGGTGATGCCTTTGGGGGTAGGAGCAGAGCCGGGCGGCCCGGCAGCCCTTCAGCTTCGGCCCAACCCCGCGCGCGGCCAAGTGTTGCTGACCGGCGCCGTGCCCCAGGCCGAGGTCGTTCTCTACGACGCCATCGGGCGGCGCCTGATGATGCAGCGAACGACGGCTGATGGTTACGCCACGCTGGCGCTGACGGGGTTGGCGCCGGGCGTGTACGTGGTGCGGGTAGGTGCGGCCGTACGGCGGTTGGTGGTGGAGTAGGGGTTAGTGTTTAGGGGTTAGTGTTTAGGGTTTAGGTGACGGTGCCGGGGGACGTAGAACGGCGTCTACGGCACCGTCCCGGTGCCACCGTGCGGATCACTGCGGCCGTTCGCGGCGGCACCGGGACGGTGCCGCAGACGTAAGACGGTGCCGCCCATGGTGCGGCGTCGGCTCGTCTGACGCGCCGCGTCACGAGGTCATTCGTTTGGAAATTGATGGCAATGCCTAGTGAAAACCAGCCCCCAGGCAGCCATTCGATTACCCGGCCCGTCTTTGCCCTGACCCTGAACGGAAAAGTCTTCCGACCTTAGCATCAGGGTGGCGCCGGTAGTCCCGCTTGCCCGTTTTTCCCTACTTAATACCCTCTCGTTGATGCATTTTTCCCTCCTCGTGCGCGGGGTCGCTGCGGCGGCATTGCTGGCGGTTTCCGCGCTGGCAACGCCGCTGGCGGCCCAACCTACGGCGGGCCGCGTAGGCCGGTCGAGCGCCTTTCAGCTCCGGCCGGTGGTGGCGCCCGCCAACGCCCGGCCTACCCTTGCCGATGCCCCGGCCGCCGTCCGGCGCACCCTCGGCCTACGCGCCGTCGATGAACTGCGCGTGCTGCGTACCGAAACCGATGAACTCGGGGGCGCGCACATTCGGTATCAGCAATATTTTCACGGGGTGAAGGTGGAACACGCCGTACTCACGGCGCACGCGCGCGGCGGGGCGCTGCAAACGGTCAGCGGGGAAGTGTATCTGCCGGCGGCGGCCCTGAACGCGCAGCCCGTGCTAATCGCCGACCGCGCCCTCGAACGGGCGCTGGCGGCCGTGGGAGCCAAAAAATATATGTGGGAAGATGCCCGCGAGGAAGCCGGTTTGCGCGCCCGCAACCACGATGCTCGCGCCACCTACCGGCCCACCGGCGAGCTGGTGTTCGTGACGCCGGCCGGCGCGCGTACCGCTTCCGGCCCGGCGCCGGTGGTGCTGGCCTGGAAATTCAACGTCTACGCCAAAGCGCCCATCAGCCGCGAGCTGCTGTACGTCGATGCCCGCACCGGCGCGGTGGTGCTGCGCGATGCCATCATCAAGCACGTAAATGCGCCGGGCACGTTTGCCACGCGCTATTCGGGCTCGAAAATCAGTAACTCCGATGCGTTCGGGGGCGGGTTCCGGCTGCGCGAAACCACGCGCGGCAAGGGCGTCACCACGCTCAACTGCCAGACCGGAACGGTGTTCGCCGATGCCGTCGATTTCATCGACAACGACAACAACTGGACGGCTGCCGAATACGACAACTCGACCAAAGACAACGCCGCGCTCGATGCGCACCTCGGCGCGCAGGCCACGCAGGATTATTGGGTGAGCCAGCACAACCGCGATTCCTTCGACGACCGCGGCGCCGTGCTGTTGAGCTTCGTGCATTTCGATATGGGGATGGAAAACGCCTTCTGGGACGGCACCGAAATGGTGTACGGCGACGGCGGCTCGCGCTTCGATGCCCTGACGTGCGTCGATGTCTGCGCGCACGAAGTCGGCCACGCCGTCTGCGAAACCACCGCCAATCTGGTGTATCGAGACGAGTCGGGCGCCATCAACGAAAGCCTGTCCGATATCTGGGGCGCGTGCGTCGAAAACCACTTCGACCCTACCAAGGATCACTGGCTCATCGGCGAAGACATCGACCGCATCGAACCGTGCCTCCGTTCGATGATCGACCCCAACGACCAAGATCAGCCCGACACCTACCAGGGCGTTATGTGGGATCCGGCGCAGGAAGTGCACACTAATTCCGGCGTGATGAACTTTTGGTTCTACCTGCTGACCGATGGCGGCACGGGCACCAACGATAACGGCACGCCGTACCTCGTGTCGGGCATCAACATCACAAAGGCCGCCCGCATTACGTACCGCGCCGAGCGGCTGTACATGACGCCCAATACCGACTACGCCGACGCCGTGCGCTGCACAATGCAAGCCGCCATCGATCTCTATGGCTATTCTTCGCCGGAAGCCACCGCAGTTGGGCAGGCGTGGCGCGCCGTGGGCCTCAGCAACGATGCGCCGCCCACGCTGCTCACCATGACGCCCACCAGCGGCCCCATCGGTACGAGCGTGATCCTCACCGGCACCAATCTGCGCACCGCCTACCGTGTGACCTTCAACGGCGTGCCCGTGACGGTGGCGTTCCTGGCTTCGGATACGCAACTGACGGTGGAAGTGCCGCCCGGCGCCACCACCGGCCGCGTGGCCGTCACCACCGCCAACGGCACGGCCACTACCACCGGCAACTTCACCGTAACCGGCACCGGCACGGCGCCCGTTGTTCTCAGCTACACGCCCGCCATCGGGGCACCGCAGGGGGGCGCCGTCACCATCACGGGCACGGGCTTTACCGGCGCTACCGCCGTGACCTTCAACGGCGTGACGGCGACCTATACCGTGGTATCGGCGACCCAGATCACCACCATCGTGCCCGCCACGGCCACCACCGGCCCGCTGCGGGTAACGACGCCCGGCGGTACCGCCACCGCCCCCACGCCGTTCCAGGTACTGCCGGCCATCGTGTCGTTCGCGCCTACCAGCGGGCCGGTCGGCACCAACGTCATTATCACGGGCACGAGCCTGACGGGTGCGTTGCACGTCAAGTTCAACGGCGTGTACGCCACAAGTTTCTCGACTTTGTCGCCGACGCGGGTGCGGGCGACGGTGCCCGTGGGCGCCACTACCGGCCCGATCACGATCCGTACGCCTTCGGGCCTCGCGACCAGCGCCACGCCGTTCGTGGTGACGCGCACGCTTGCCATCACCAGTTTCAGCCCGCCGAGCGGACCGGCGCTGACTACCATCGTCACGGTGTACGGGCTGGGGTTCACGGGGGCTACGGTGGTGAAATTCAACAACACGCCCGCGACCGTTTTTAGCGTGCAATCGGATCAGGAGATATGGGCCACGGTGCCCGCCGGTGCCACCACCGGCCCTATTTCGGTCACGTCGCCGTTGGGCACGGCCGCAAGTGCCAACTCGTTCAACGTGCTGATTCCGGGCGCGCCGCGCATCGATTCGTTTACGCCCGTACTGGGGCCGGTGGGCACTACGGTCGTCATCAACGGCCTCGACTTCATCGGTACCACGGCCGTGCGCTTCAACGGTACGCTGGCGGCCATCAACTCGGTGACGGCTTCGCGCATTGTTACATCGGTGCCGGTAGGCGCCACCACGGGCCAAATCAGTGTCACGAGCCCGCTCGGTACGGGCGTTAGCTCGGTGCCGTTCCGGGTGGTGGTGCCGCCCGCCAACGACCGCTGCGGTACCCCCGGCGTGCCGGTGCTGACGTGCGGTAGCGTGGTGACGGGCACCAATCTCGGCGCCACCACCCTCGGCGACCCCACCAACGGCTGCGGTACCACCATCGACGGCCCTGGCGTTTTCTATAGTTTCGTGGGCACGGGGCAAGTCGTGACGCTGGAAACCTGCGGCGGCATCACCAACTACGATTCCAAGATTCACGTTTTTTCGGGTACCTGCGCCGCGCTGGTTTGCGTGGACGGCAACGACGACGATTGCGCCCGCAACTCGCGCGTGGTTTTCGCGAGCGTGGCCGGGCGCGCCTACACCGTGATGGTCAGCGGCTGGAACGGCGAAGCCGGTGATTTCACCCTGAGCCTGTTTTGCGGCGGTACCCTGCCGATGGCCGTTACGGGGTTCAGCCCGGCGCGCGGGCCGGTGGGCACGCTGGTCCGCATTCGCGGCGAACAGCTTACGGGTATTACGGCCGTGACCTTCAATGGCGTGCCGGCGCCGGGTTTCGTGGTGGTTTCGGATACGGTCTTGACGGCTACGGTGCCGCCGGCCGCCTCTACCGGCCCCATTCAGGTAACGAAAGGAACCGCTACCGCTTTCAGTCAAGCCGCTTTTGTGGTGGAAGTGCCGACACCCGCCATCACCAGCTTTGCGCCGATGGCGGGGCCGGTCGGCACCATCGTCACGGTTACGGGCACTGGCCTGAACGGTGTGGCGGGAGTGCGGTTCGGGAACGTCCCGGCAACGGGCTACACCGTCAATCCGACGGGCACGCAACTCGTGGCTACGGTGCCGTCGGGTTCCGGCTACGCGCCGATGCGGCTGATTTCGGCGGCTGGGGGCGCGCCCATCTTCTCGACGGCCTCCTTCTGTACGCAATACACGGCGGTGGCTACCGGCGCCAGCCGGTGCGGTACGGGCACCGTGCAGTTGGTGGCTACCGTTACCGGCGCCCCCGCTACCACCACCTACGCCTGGTACACCGCCCCGAACGCCGGTACGGCATTGGCCGGCGGCACCACGGGCACCTTCACTACGCCGAGCCTTACGACCAACACTACCTATTACGTGGCGGCGCGTACGGCCACCGGTTGCGAAGGCAGTCGGATACCCGTAACGGCCACCATTTCGGCCGCGCCCACGGTGGGGGTGGCAGCCGGCGGCCCGCTCAGTTTCTGCGCGGGCGGTAGCGTGACACTCACGGCGAGCGGCGCGACCGCCTACCAGTGGAGTACCGGCGCCACCACGCCGAGCATCACCGTAACTACCGGCGGCACCTACAGCGTGACCGGCCGCACCGGCATCGGCCCGACGGCCTGTACATCGGCCCCGATTAGCCGCGCCGTGGTGGTGACGGCCCTGCCCGCAACACCTACCGTGACGGCCGCGCCGCAGCCGAGTGGCTTGGTGATTCTCACCAGTTCGGCAGCCACCGGCAACCAGTGGTACCGCAACGGCGCGCTTATTCCCGGCGCCACGGCGGTGACGCTGACCGTTTCGGCGGCGGCGCAAAACGGCACCTACACGGTGCGCACCACGGGTACGGGCGGCTGCTTGTCGGCCGCATCGGTGGGGCGCGTCGTCACCATTACGGGCACCGCCGCCGATGTGGCCGCCGTGCCTGCGATGGCCCTTGCGCCCAACCCAGCCCACGGCTCGGTGGCCCTGACCGGCGCCGCGCCGCGCGCCGAACTGACGGTTTTCGATGCGACCGGCCGCCGGTTGCGCACCACGACGGCCGATGCCGATGGCGCCGCCACCCTCGACCTGACGGGCCTGGCTGCCGGGGTGTACACCGTGCGGACGGGTGCCGCCGTGCGCCGCCTGGTGGTAGAGTAGGGGGTACGCTTCGGCGGCCTGAAATTGCTTTCGCCCCCGTCCGGCTCTGTGCCGGGCGGGGGCGAAAGGCGTTTTGGGAGGAGTGCGAAGTGCCGACGTGGGGTGGAGCGCGGCTCCGCCTCTCGCGTTTTGCGGGGGCGGCGGGCGGCGGGCGGCGGCGGAGCCGCGCTCCACCCCACGTTTTATTTAGTACCGCTCCAGCAGCCGATGCGTGCGGGCGGGCAGGTGGCGCGCATCCAGCACGAGCAAGCCGTCGAGGGCGTTGGAGAAGGCGGGGTCGCGGTTGAAGCCGATGAAGCGCCCGTTTTGGCGCAGGTACTGGCGGAGCAAAATGGGTACGCCGAGGCCGCCCGGTTCGATGGTGGCCACCAGCCGGTCGAGGGTGTCGAGGGCGTCGGGGCCGGGCAGCAGGTCGGCGGGGTTGGGGGCGTCGGCGGGTGGGTGGTAGCGGAACGGCTTGCGCGGGCGCACGTGCCGGGCCAGCTCAGGGTCGAAGAAATGACGCTCGATGTACTGCGTGAGGAGCGCTTTGGAGAGGTCGGAAAACCGGTTGGAAATGCTCACCGGGCCAATCAGGTAGCGGCATTCGGGGTGCTGGCCGAGCCACGCGGCCAAGCCTTTCCAGAGCAGCGCCAACGGTAGCGGTTGGCGCTGATATTCGGCCCGAATCCAGGAGCGGCCCAGCTCCAAGGATTCGCGAAGGAGTGGTTTCAGCGCCTTTTTCATCCGAAACAACGAATGCAGATACAAGCCGCGCTTACCGTGCTGCTTGAGGATGGCGCGCCCCGGCCCCAGGCGGTACGCGCCTACGAGGCGTCGCGCATCGCGGTCGTAGAGGAACAGATGGCGGTAGTAATCGTCGTACGAATCGAGGTCGAGGGCGCGGCCCGTGCCCTCGCCCACCGCGCGGAACGTCAGTTCGCGCAGCCGCCCGATTTCGCGCAGCACATTCGGTATTTCGCCCGATTTCGCCACGTACACCTCCCAGTTACGGGCGTGAACGAGCAGCCGTCCCGCGCGCAACCCGGCCAGATCGGCTTCGATGAGGGTGGCATCCGTTTCGGCCACCACCTGGGGCAGCGCCCGCTGTTCGGGCAACGGGGCTTCGCCGGGCAGCCAGTCTTCGACGGCGCCGAGCCAGCGTTCGCCGAGGCGGGTCAGACGTGAGGGGGTGACGGCCGGGGCCACCGAATGGTCATCGGACGGGTGGCCGTTGGGGTCGGCGGCGGGGCCGCAGTTTAGGCCCTGCGCCAGCACCCGCGCCCGCAGGTAGGGCAGGCGTTGCTCGTCGGGGAGGGCGAGGAGGTCGGCGGGCCGCACGGGAACCCCGATGCGCACCCGAATGGTGTGGCCGCGCTTGTTGAGCAGTTCGGCCGGGAGGCGCACCGTGCGCAGGAATGGATGCACCAGACTCAGCCACTGAAAGGCCGTGCTGTTGTGGCCGCTGATCCAGACGGGTACCGCCGGCACGCGCGCGCGGGTCAGCAGACGCCCGGCCGTGGGGTGCCACGCGCCCTCGATACTCGCGCCGAACGGCACGGTCGGGTGCGCCACCTCGCCCGACGGAAACAGCAGGAGCGGTACGTCGTTGTGGAGCCGCCGGAGCAGCTCGCGCACGCCGTTGGTGTTGCGGGCGGGGTCGGCGGGGTCGGGGTCTACCAGCAGCAAATACTCGCTTACCACGGCCAGTAGCGGGCGGAGGCGCTCGGTGGCGACCGCCACCAGGTCGGGCCGGGCGCGGTGCAGTACGTGCAGCAACACCAGGCCGTCGAGGATGCCCGACGGGTGGTTCGCGACGGCCACGAACGCGCCCGCCGCCGGTAGTCGGCGCAACTCGGCGGGGTCGAAAACGACGTGTACGCCCAACTCGGTCAGTACGGCGTCGATGAACGCGGCGCCGCGCAAATGGGCAATTTTCTCGTAAAGCGCTTGCATTTCGCCCAAGCCGGTGAACCGGTCGAGAGTGGGCCGCAGTGCTTGCCGCGCCCGCGCGCCCATGGCGGCGGGATAAGGGAGGGCCGAGTCGGGAAATAGTACCATTCCGAAGTGCGAACGTGTGACGTTTCGCAAACTTCGGGGTAGCAGGTTAGCAGCGTGTTAGCTGGATGTTAAGGTTTTGCGCGGGGGCACTCGCCTCAGGCCGAAACGTAGGGTGAAGCGAAGCTCCGCCACCCTGCAAGCAACCCGCCCGAGGCGGAGTTGGCGCTCCACCTCACGTACCGATCAAAAACACCAAACCCCGGCGAGCCGATTATGATCGAGCCGCCGGGGTTGCCGTCGCCAGGTTGCGGTGCCAAATGTGGCTAGCGCATCGCCATCGCCGAATCGTGGCGCACGCGGCCGTATTTCTTGCTCTTGATATTGGAGCGGTGATTGACCACATTCCAGCCGAAGGCGATGACGTTGGCTTGCGGCCCCCGGTCTTTCCGAAACACTTCGTTGAGGTTGTAGGTGGCAAATAATTCGTGGCCGAAAATGCTGATCGAGCCGGTCAGGCCGTACTGAAAATCCTGGAGGTTGAACGAGCCGCGCTCCTTTACTTTCTTAGTGTCGCCGTCGAGCTGGTATTTTTCTTTGGTGCGGGCGCTGAGGCGGTACCCGGCAAAACCACCCGCCGCCACGGCTACAGTCTCCAGGCCTTGGTCGTTGCGGAAGCGCAGCCCAAGTTGCAGGGGCACCTGCACGGCCGTGGTCGCGAGCTTGCTCTTGTCGAGTTGGCGGCCGTCGGGGGCGGTTTGCAGCTTCGTCACGCCTTCGGCATTGACCCACTGGCGGTTGCCGTCGATCATATAATTATGGAAGGCGAAATCGACGCCGTAGCGCACGAAAGCGGCTGATTTCACGTCTTTCCGCAGCCGCGTATCGGCCAGGTAGCCGAGGTGGGCGTACCGCGAACCCCAGTTATCGAGCGAAATGGGCACTTGCGTGGGCGTGGCCGCGCCGGCCAGTTGCGCCGATTCGGCATTGACGAGCGTGTTTAGGCCGAAGCCAAAGCTCAAAAACGAATTGGTGCGGTCTTCGTCTTCGCGCTGGCGGCGCGCCTCGCGGGCGGCTTCTTCGCGGGCATCTTCGAGCGAATCGGCGATGGCGGCGCGGCGGCCTACCCGCACGGTGGTGGTGCCGTTGGCGTTTTCCTGCACCCGCACGCCGGCCCCCGCAATGCGCACGTGCGCCGAGGAGGTACCGTCGCTGCCTTCCGCCACATTGATGCTGATCGCGGAGCCCACATCGACGTGCGTGCTGGTGGTGGCGGGCTGGTTGTTGGCGCGGTTATACACCACGACGCGCAGCTTTTCGGGGGCATTGGGGTTGTTGAGGTCGCGGGCGGGCGAAAACTCCATCGTGGTGCGCCCGGCATCGCCGGCGGCGCGGCACACGGTCTGGGCTTGGGTGATGTAGCGGTCGAGCAACACCATCAACGAATCCATCTTGTAGGCGCGCAGCTTGCGCAGCTCCTCCGGGTTCTTCACGAAGAGCGTCATCGTGGCGCCGTCCGAGAGTTTGACCTGAATGGTATCGGTAGGGTTGGCGGCCACGTTGCTGGCCGTGCCGAGCGCGGTGAGCAGGACGGCACCGGCGCAGAGGGAGGGCAGGTGAAAAATTTGGCGGGACATCTGGAGGTAGTGGGGGAGAAAACGACGGGTGGAGGAAAGAAGGCGCCAGCGCGCCCGGCCCGGTGTTTTAAGCGAAGCGGTAGGAGGAAGTAGAAGTAAGCAAATCGCGGAGGCTAGGGCGCTGCCTTACAGCGAGATGGTCTTGCGAATCGGCCGCCCGGCGACATTTGTTTCGAGTGTGAGCTGCCCGTCGGCGCGGTCGTCGGCGCCATCGAGGCGCTGCCGGACTTGCCCCAGCGCCCGCCGCAGCAACGAGTGCGGGTTGGCGATGCGCAGCTCGCGGCCGGTGGCGCGCGCCACCCACTGCCCCACGTTGCCATCGACGGGGAGGTTGCGCTCGTCGTCGGCGGTGGCGGTGCGGTCGGCCAAATCGTTTGCCGAGACGTTGCGGAAACCCGCCGAATGCGCCACGGCCTCCGGGGCCGGCCGAATCGTGATTTCGATTACGGCTTCGTTCAGAGGGTCGGCGGCCGGGTTGGTACCGGCCACCTCTTCGGCTACCGGGCGAGTGGGTGCGGCAGAAGTAGTTGCCGAAGCGGCGGCGGCGCGGGAAGTCCGGCGTGCCGAGGCACTCGCCACCACCGACCCGGTGCGCGCCGAAGCCGAAGCCGTAACCGGCGCTTTTACCTCAACAGCCATTGCTACGGAAGGACCTTCAGTAGCTGTTTCAGCAGGTGCATTCTTCAATGCATTCGGGGCATTCGGGGTTACGCTCGACGGCGGCGTCATCGTCGTCAGGGCGGCGGGCCGCACCGACGAAGCGCTGGGCGCTACGGCAACCGTGTTCAGTACGTCACGCACCGGGCTGGTCGCACCGGTAATTGTGCTGTATCCTTCCTCAATTTCAGTGGCATTTTGCTGCACCATCAAGGCGCCTCCGCCCACGAACAGCAGCACGGCGGCGGCGGCGCGCAGGGCCGGCCGTTGCCACCAGGGAGCGGCCATCGGCGCGGGCCGGGCCGCCCCCAAGGCGCCCCCACCGCGCGAGGCCGTCATGAACGGCGCGGCGCGCGGGGCGGCGATTTCGGAGGAGCGCAAAAAGGCGGGCAATTCATCGTCGGCATCATCATCGGCGGCGGCAGCGGCGGCCGTCGCCATCCGTTGCTGCACGTCGGCCCAGGCACTCGGCCGGGGCGGCGATTGCTGATCGGCGAGCCCGCGCCGAAACAGCTCATCAAGTTCTTCGGGCTTCATTTTTCGTACGTCTGGCTGGGAGGGGGAGGAGAGAGTGTTTCGTTTTTCGTTTTTCGTTTTTCGTTAACCGTTGATCGGTTGAGGAAAAACCCGGTAAACGAAAACCGGCGGAGGATTAACGGGTAGTACTTGAAGCCAATCGGTTATCGAATAACGAAAACCGATCAACGACCTCAAAACGCCAACATCATTTTCCCGGCGGGTGCCGGGGCGTAAGCAGCGGTTTGCGGGGCGTGCTGACCGCGCCGGGCCAGGAGGTTTTGGAGCATTGCGCGGGCTTTGGAAAGTTGTGATTTTGAGGTTCCTTCGGTGATGCCGAGCATCTCGGCGATTTCCTGGTGGCCGTAGCCTTCGATGGCGTAAAGCGTGAATACGGTACGATAGCCGGTGGGTAGCGTTTCGAGGAGCGCGAGGAGGTCGGCGGCGGCCATATCGCTTTCGGCGGTGGGGGCTTCGGCGGCGGCGGCGGCCCCGGCGTAATCATCGACCGACGCGTGCAGCGGTTCGCGTTTCCGCAGCAGCCGCAGACTTTCGTGGACCATAATCCGCCGCACCCAGCCTTCAAAAGACCCCCGCCCCTCAAATTGCACCACGTACTTGAACACCTTGACGAAGCCCCCCACGAGCGCGTCTTCGGCTTCCAGTTCGTCGCGCAGGTAGCGGCGGCACACGGCCAGCATCCTCGGCGAGAGGCGCTGGTATAGCTGTTCCTGGGCGCGGCTGTTGCCTTCGCGCAGGGCCGGCAGAAGGGCGTCGAGATCGGTCACGGTTCTTTCAGCGGGTTGGCCGGGGCGGTGGGGGCGCGCCGGGTGGGGGGTATGGCCGGTAGAGCAAACCCCTTACGGTGAGGTTGCCTAAAGATGAAGTTTGTTGCGAAATTATCGATGGGGGCGCTGGGCAATCGAAAGCACCACCTGCCCGCAATAGACTCGTACCCCAATGCCGTAAGCGCCGTTTGGTAAGTTGAGGGGTGATAAGTTTACAAACTTATCACCCCTCAACTTACCAAGTTTGCCTTACCTACCTCGCTGTCCTTCCGCGCGCCTACCGCCCGTAGCTTTGCCCCCGGATGCCAGAAGCCCCTGTTGTAGTTGATTCTTCGCGCCGCGCCGCGCGCCGGGCGCTTGCGCTGCCGGTGGTGTACTGGCTGTATTGGGTGCTGTTTTTTGGGGTGGCCCGCGCCGTTTTCCTCCTCTGGAATCTGCCCCAGACGGCGGCGCTGCCCGGCGCCGACATTGCCCGCACCTTCCTGTACGGGCTGCGGCTCGATGCCTCGCTGGCGGCCTATTTCGCGCTGCCGGCGGTGGTGGGGTTGGCGCTTGGCGGGCGGCTGCCGCCGGGGCGGGTAGGGGCGCGGCTGCTGATGGCCTACTCCGTGTTGTTGCTGCTGCTGAGCGCGTTAGTGGTGGTGGTCGATGCCGAACTCTACGGCCATTGGGGTTTCCGCATCGATACCACGCTGCTCCAATACCTCAACACCCCGCGCGAAATGGCGGCGTCGGCGGGCGCCGCGCCCCTCGGCGGGCTGGTGCTGCTGTACGTGGTGCTGGTGGCGGCCGGGTGGTGGGGGTGGCAAGTTTTGAGTTTCGAGTTTCAAGTTTCGAGTGCGATTCAACCGCAAGCCTCGAAACTCGAAACTCAAAACTCAAAACTCAAAACTTTCCTACTCTGCCTCGCCTACGCGGCTCTGCTCGTGCTGCCGTTGCGCGGGGGGTGGCAGCAGATTCCGGTCAATCAGAGCGATGTGTATTTTTCGGCGCGGCCCTTTGCCAACCACGCGGCCGTAAACGCGGGCTGGAATCTGTTGTATTACGCTCTGCGCGGCGAGACGAGCGTGAATCCGTACGAATATTTTCCCGCTGATACCGCGCGGCAACTCGTGGCGGGATTGAATGCGATAGTGCCCGAAACGCCTACCACATCGCCCGCTGCGCTCCCCGATTCGCTCCGGTTTCTGCGCATCGCGCGGCCCAACGTACTCGTGATTATCCTCGAAAGCTTCACGGCGAAGCTCGTCGGCCACCTCGGCGGCGAGGCCGGCGTGACGCCCCAACTCGATTCGGCCGCTGCTGCGGGCGTCTCGTTTTCGGCCATTTACGCCGCCGGTAATCGGTCTGAAAAGGGGTTGGTGGCGGTGCTGAGTGGGTACCCCAGCCAGACCACCACCTCCATCACGAAGGTGCCGCGCAAGGCCGAACACCTGCCGCACCTGGCCCGTCGTCTGCGCGCGGCGGGCTACCGGCGCGCCACGTATTGGTACGGCGGCGAACTGGCCTTCGCCAACATGAAGGCGTACCTGCTGGCCGGTGGCTACGACCGCCTCTTCGAGAAACGCGACTTCCCGGCGCGGCTCTACGACGAAAAATGGGGCGTCCGCGACGCCGACCTGCTCCCGCGCCTCGCCGATTCGCTCCGGCGGCAGCGCGCGCCGTGGCTGGCTACGGTGTTCACGCTGTCATCGCATGAGCCGTACGATGTGCCCGGCCCGCCCGCGTTTCCCGGCCCCGACGACGAAAATCGTTTCCGCTCGGCCGCCCACTACACCGACCGCGCCGTCGGCCGCCTCCTCGCCACCCTCCGCGCCGACCGCCCCCGCTGGGATTCGACCCTCGTTGTCCTCGTCGCCGACCACGGCCACCCGCTCCCCGGCAACACCTCCGAGTCCGAAGTCCGCAGTTTTCACATTCCGCTCGTGTTCACCGGGGGCGCCGTGCGGCCGGGCTGGCGCGGGCGCACCGTGCCGGTCGTGGGTTCGCAAACCGACCTGCTCGCTACGCTTTTCGCCCAGCTTCAACTCCCCACCGCCGAACTGCCCTGGAGCCGCAACCTCCTCCAACCCACCCGCCGCCCGCGAGCGTTCTACGTCTTCAACGACGGTTTCGGCCTCGTGCTGCCCACCGGCCACCTGGCGTACGATAACGTCGGGCGCCGCGAAATCCAGCGCGACCAAGCCCTCACGCCCGCCGACGTGCGCCTCGGCCAAGCGCTGATGCAGACCATGTTTGCTGATTTTCTAAAGCGGTAACGCGAGGCACTAGCCCGCGCTTCAGCAAAAAGGCCCGCCCCGGAATAAACCAGAGCGAGCCTAAAAACTAAACCCTCCACTACCTCACCGTAATCTGGCGGGGCGCCCCGCCATTTATGGCCACGGTGGCGAGGTTGTCGCACGGCGCCGGCGCGGCGCCGGTGGGGTTGTAGTTGAGAACGGCGGTACGGTCGCGGCCGGAGTTCATCACCGTCAGAATACCATCGACGAACACGTTGTAGCACCCCACTTCGCGGCGCTTCACCAGCGGATGCGCTGCATCGATGGCCGCCGAATACTGATTGCCGCGCCGGTTTACGCCGTTCGCCGTGCCCCGCACCGTGAAGGTGGTAGGCTGACCGGGGCCGGCCGTGCGGGTCACGGTGCGGTCGGCGACCCACGTAGCAGTGCGGCCATCGGCGAAGCGGATTTCGCCGCCCGTCACCTGCACCCGCCACGCGTTGTAATCGGTGTACGAAATGAGGCGCGTGCCGAGGTGCTGATTATCGTTCACGAAATAGTTCTGGCGCGTAATCGTGACCGTCGCGCCCGGTGTGTTGGGTATCCCCGCAAACACCGCCGTAAGCTGACCGCGCCGCTGGCGCCCGTCGGTGCAGGTGCAGTTTACGGAGCCGAAATCGATGGTGAGCGTGCGGGTGGCGGGGTTCCAGGTGCGGGTGGCGCAGCCGCCGGAAGCCGAGCGGCGGTCGGCGGCGGATGAACTGGCATCAATGGCGCGGCTCATATCGGCGGGCGTATCCTGCTCGATGTTTTCGCCGACTACGGCGTCGTCGTTATCAGCCACGGCGTGGTCTTCCGAGGTAGTCACCAGCTCGTCGAGCGGGGTTACGTCGTCTTTTTTGTTTCGGTCGCAGGCGGCGGTGGCGGTCAGCAGAACCACGCCCAAAGCCAGGGCAGACAACCGCGAGAGGAGGGAATTGAAGGACAACATGGGAGGTAAATGGAAAATGAATGGGGGAGAAGAGAAACAAAAATGGCGAAAGCCGAAAACGGATGTAACAGCCAACAGATGAATTGATTAGGGAGAGAATGACCAACGAAGCGCGACTTCTGCCTCTAAGAGTGGGCGGCGCGGCGCGGGTTTAACAGCCGATTAAAATCAGCATAAAAAAGGAGCGCGGGCCTCCGGCCCGCTCGCTGCGTGGGGCTTATTACGGCAAGCGGGCCGGAGACCCGCTCTCCTTTTTCATTGCTGACCCAACCCGGCGCTTTTCAGTCGCGTAGCTTATGAGCCGTTCGCGCCGAAAGGCGCGGGCGGAGTTCTCTTTTACACCGGCTTCGGCCCTTATACTCACTCGTTTGCGTCGGATGAAAAAGCTTCCCTTGTACACCCTTTTCGCGCTGTCGCTGCTCGGCGCCTGCTCCAACCCCACCACCTCCGCCGACGACACCAACAAGACCGCCGCCGGTAGCCAGCAGGATTTGGCCGGGGGCTCCGGCGCGCAATCCGATTCCACGTCGGCTACCAACGTCACGGGGGCGGCCGGCGAGCGCGCTACGGATGTATCCGGCGTCGATGAACGCCCCGCCGAAGACCCCAACGCCCCCGGCGCGGCCGTCACCCCAGACGCCAATTTCATCAACTCGGCCCTCGCCGACGGCACGTTCGAAATTCAGATATCGCAGCGGATTCTGGCCGAAAAGCCGTCGGCTGAACTCAAGAATTTCGCCGATGCGATGATTCGCGACCACACCAAAGTCGGGAATGAACTGCGCGAAATCGCCAAAGTGCAGAAGATGAACATCACCGACCGCCTCAACCGCGAGCAAACCGGCCTTCTCGGCCGCGCCGAAAAACTTACCGGTAAACCCCTGCACGACCTGTACGCCACCTCCGTCGTGAAAGGCCACGAAACGGCTGTTACGCTCTTCCGCACCGCTGCCCAGAGTTCCGACCGTGCCGAACTGAAAGCCTTCGCCACCAAAACACTCCCCACCCTCGAAATGCATCTCAAAATGGCGCGCGACCTCCAAGCCGGTCGCCCCGTGATGAAAATGTGACGCGGTAATTTGAGTTATAACTTCTTGGATTCCAACCAAAATTTCTTCCATATGCTCTCCCGTCTCACCCTCGCTGCCGGTGCGCTTGCCTTACTGATGAACGCCACGGCTTGCCAAAAAACCTCCGATTCGGCCGCATCCGGCGATGCCACTGTCGTAGAAAACCACACCGCCGATGCCGGCGACGGCACCCCCAATTCGGTAGCGAATCCCGATACGCTGCCCACCGCCACTGCCACCGCCGACCCCTCCGACGCCAGTGCGGCCGCCGCCGCCATGCCCCTCGACGCCGCATTTATGCAGAAAGCCGCCAGCGGCGGAATGATGGAGGTGGAAGCCGCCAAGCAAGCCCAGAAATCGGCCGACCCGATGGTCAAAGGCGTGGCCGATATGATTTTGAAAGACCACACCAAAGCCAACGACGAGCTGAAAGCCCTTGCTGCCAAAAAGGACATCAAGCTACCGCCCGGCCCCATCGACGAAGCCAAAACCACCCTCGATAAGCTGATGGCCGTCAGCGGCAAGGAATTCGACCGAATGTATCTCGACGAAATGGCGACGGCGCACGATAAAGACGTGGCGATGTTCGATAATCAGTCGAAAAACGGCCAAGACGCCGACGCCCGCGCTTTCGCCGCCAAAACCCTCCCTGCCCTGCGGATTCACACCGATATGATTAAGAAGCATCAGAAATCGATGTAGCAGTTGGCGTGGCGTATTGCTGCGCCTGCCTTGTTATGCAACGGCCGACCGCTGAAATCAGCGGTCGGCCGTCTGCATTAGAGCGGCAACGTAACGCCAAGCTCTGGCTCGGCGACTGACGCTCGGCAGCGCGCGACACCAAGCAGGAGCTTGGCGGTACGTTAAAGCACAGCCACCGCGCGCATTGCGTTTTATCCCGCTACTGCAACATTCCGTGTACGTACACGGTTTAAGGCGCGCGACTCATTCACCGTCGCTCGTATCTGCATGTCTGAAATCCTCTTTTCCCCGGCCAAAATGGGCCCACTGACCCTCACCAATCACATCGTGATGGCCCCCATGACCCGTAGCCGGGCGTTGGGCAACGTGCCCAACGAGTTGATGGCCGAGTATTACCGGCAGCGCGCTACGGCCGGGCTCATCATCACGGAAGGCACCTCTCCGGCGGCCGACGGCCTCGGGTACGCCCGCATTCCCGGCCTGTTCACCGACGATCAGGCGGCCAACTGGCGCCGCGTCACGGAAACGGTTCACCACCACGGCGGCCATATTTTCGTGCAGTTGATGCACGCCGGCCGCATTTTTCACGACCTCAATCTGCCGGAAGGCGCTGAGGGGGTGGGGCCATCGGCGGTAGCCGCCGCCGGCCAGATGTGGACCGACCAGCAGCAGATGCAAGACCACCCGACGCCCCGCGCCCTGCGGGAAGACGAGCTGGCGCGCGTGCGCGACGAGTTCGTGCATAGCGCCAAGCTCGCGATTGAGGCCGGTTTTGATGGTGTCGAGCTGCACGGGGCCAACGGCTATCTGCTCGAACAATTTCTCAATCCCGCCAGCAACCAGCGCACCGACGGTTACGGCGGCAGCGTGCAGAACCGCGCCCGCTTCGTGTTGGAAGTAGTGCGCGCCGTGGTCGAGGCCATCGGAGCGGAGCGTACGAGCATTCGCCTCTCGCCGTGGGGGATGGCGTCGGATATGCCGCATTACCCCGAAATCGACGAAACCTACGCGTACTTGGCCGAAGAATTTCAGAAAATCGGGCTCGTATACGTTCACCTCGTCGATCACGAAGCGATGGGTGCCCCGGCCGTGCCCGAAGCTACCGTGGCCGCCATCCGCGCACATTTCACCAACACGCTCATCCTGAGCGGCGGCTACGATACCGTCGAGCGCGCTGAAGCAGCTCTGCAAAGCGGCCGGGGCGACCTGATCGCCTTCGGCCGCCCGTTCATCGCGAACCCCGACCTCGTGGAGCGTCTCAAAACCGGCGCCCCGCTCGCCCAACCCGATCAGGCCACCTTCTACGCACCCGGCCCCGGTGGTTTCGCCGACGGCTACACCGATTACCCCACCGCCGACGGGAAGCCCGCCGGCTCGTTCTCGCCAGAGTATCAGGCGTAACGTAAGTGAGGTAGGCGTAAATGAAAAAGCCCCGGCCAGCGATGGTCGGGGCTTTTTTTGGGGCGTTAGCGGAGATGACGGAAGAGTCAGAAAGGCGTACAAAACGGAGTAAAAGTGCCCAGACTGCTTACGAACCAGAATTTGCCGAAGCAGCCGGTATTCTGTCGCGGCTACCAGGGTTTCAGATAGTACCTTGTTGCCCAAATAACTTCATCAGGCAGACAAATGGATAAAAAATATCAGATCTTCATAAGCTCCACGTACGACGACCTGAAGGAGCAACGCGACCAAGTGGTAAAAGCCGTGCTGCAAATGGGCCACCTGCCCGTGGGCATGGAAATGTTCAACGCCGGTGATCAGACCCAGTGGGAAACTATCAAGAGCCACATCGATAAATCGGATTACTACATCGTGCTGCTGGCGCACCGATACGGCTCTACCGACCCTGCTACCGGTCGCAGTTATACCGAAGCCGAATACGATTATGCCGGTACGCAAAAAGTGCCACGTCTCGGCTTCATGATAGAAAAAGGCGTCAGGTGGACGGCTGATTTTATAGAGACCGGTCCGGCAAAAAAGAAGCTCGACGCCTTCAAGAAGAAAGTAAGCATCGGCCGTATCGTCAAGTTCTGGGATACGGCTGACAAGCTGAAGTACGAGGTGTTCGCCTCGCTCTCTAACGAAATCAGCGTGAATCCGCGCATTGGCTGGGTCCGCGCGACGGAATCAGTTAGCCCGCAAGTAGCGGATGAGTTGGCGCGGCTGAGTCGGGAAAATAAGGAGCTTCAAGATAAAATTGTTTTGATCGGCAGGAACGACGCTTTAGAAAAAATTATATCAACCCTGGAAAGCCAGCAAGCGAAAATTTACATCTCAATGGACGGCTTCAATGCGACTGAATACGCTTTTTCATTATACGAAGGTTTTGTAATTGTAAGCAGAGCTCAATTTTACCCTGAAATTGAGCAATTTCTAACGCCAGTCATTAAGCTGTTGAAAAAAAATCCTGGCTTTGAAGGGGTAAGGGAAATAAGAAATGTTTCACCACTTCTAACCGAACTTTACTTATTAGGACTAGTTGTTAGCGATCAAGCCGTGAATGGAGAGCGGTTTTGGCGTTTAACTGATCTAGGCAAGCAGGTCTACCAGAGAATAGCCTATCACACTTCCGCTGAGTAACACGCCACCCTGCTCCCGCCAAACGTGGCTAGTGGTGTCACAAGGCGGGCACTACCCTTTGCCCTCCGTAGTTTCGGCCCCCGATGACCCTACAAGACAAATTCCCACACCTCGCCGACCCGGCGTTCCTGCAACGCCGCCTGACGCGCACCGTGTACGGCACAATGGCCCTGGAAGAGCAGACCGTATCGGTGGGGCGCGTGGCCGAAATCGTGGTAGCCGTGGCGCACGAGTACGGCATCACGCTGCCACTGACGGCGGCCCAAGCTGCGGCCGAATCAGGTTTTGTAATAGACTGAAGTCGTGGGCATCTGCTTGGCGAATTGCGCGTAGGTAGCGGTCGCGGTCGTCGCTGGCATTGCGCTGGTAAAGCTCGATAGGCGCGTACCCTGCCTGCGCCGCCAACACATTCGTGAGCAGCCGCGCCATTCGGCCGTTGCCGTTGGTGAACGGGTGAATCGCCACTAATCGGTGATGCGCCCACGCGAGTAGCGCCGCCAAATCGTCCGCGCTTTGAGTGTGGCCGAGGCGAAAATTGACTTCCTCGACGAACTGCGCCATCAGCACCGGCACCTGCTGAAACGGCGGCGGCAGGTACGCGCCGACGTTCGGGTTAGAGCGCCGCCACTGCCCCGCCCACTCGTAGAGATGCGTCAGCGCCGTGCGGTGCAAATCCAGTAGGGTGCCCGTGGTGAGGTGCAGCGGGTATTCCAGCCGCAGAATGGCCAGCTCCGCGCGCGCAAACCCCCGCGCCTCCTCCTCATCGAGCCGCCGGTGGTCGGTCAGGCCCAGTAAATTATCTTCGGGCTGGTCAGTGTAGTGGCCCATTTATTAATTAGCCCACCTTCTTCGCTTTCCCCGCCGCTTTCTTCCCCTTCTTCACCGGCGCCTCCCCAACCTCGGCCTCGCCCTCTACCGCTGGGGCTTCCACCACGGTGGCGCGCTCGAAATACGTACTCGTTTCCAGCTCGATTTTGAGGAAACGGGCGGTGTGCCCTTTTTTCGATTTCGCCACTTGCTCCGGCGTGCCTTCGGCCACGATGACGCCGCCGCCGGCGCCGCCTTCCGGCCCCATGTCGATCACGTAATCGGCGACTTTTACCAGGTCTAAGTTGTGTTCGATCACCAGCACCGTGTTGCCTTTATCGGTGAGGCGGTGCAGTACGTCGGCAAGGTGGTGAATGTCCTGGAAGTGCAGTCCGGTGGTGGGTTCGTCGAGGATGTAGAGCGTCTGGCCAGTGTCTTTTTTGCTGAGTTCCGTTGCCAGTTTTACGCGTTGGGCTTCGCCGCCGCTTAGGGTGGTGGCTTGCTGGCCGAGGGTCAGGTAGCCGAGGCCCACATCGTTCAGAATATCGACTTTCCGCTTGATGCGCGGCTGCGCTTCAAAAAACGTGGTCGCCTGTTCGACGGTCATATTCAGCACGTCGGTGATGCTTTTGCCTTTGAAGCGCACTTCGAGCGTTTCGCGGTTGTAGCGGCGGCCCTTGCACGTCTCGCACGGCACGTGGACATCGGGCAGGAAATTCATCTCGATGGTGCGGATGCCGGCGCCTTCGCACGTTTCGCAGCGCCCGCCCTTCACGTTGAACGAGAAGCGGCCGGGGCCGTAGCCGCGAATCTTCGCTTCGGGCAGTTGGGCGTACAGTGCCCGAATGTCGGTAAACATCCCGGTGTACGTGGCGGGGTTCGAGCGCGGCGTGCGGCCAATTGGCGACTGATCGACCTCGATCACCTTATCGAGTTTTTCGAGCCCGTTGATCGCTTTGTAGGCCAGCGGCTCGCGCCGGGCGTTGAAAAAATGCCGGTTCAGAATCGGGTAGAGCGTGTCGTGAATCAAGCTCGATTTGCCCGACCCCGACACCCCCGTAATGCACACCAGCTTGCCAAGCGGTAGCTTCAGCGTCACGTTCTTGAGGTTGTGGCCCGTGGCGCCGCTCAGGGTCAAGAATTCACCCGTGCCGGGGCGTTTGACGAGCGGCACCGGCAGATGTTTTTCGCCGGTGAGGTACTGCGCCGTCAGCGAGCCCGACGCACGAATTTCATCGGGGGTGCCCGCAGCTACCACGTGGCCGCCGTGGACGCCCGCGCCCGGCCCGATGTCGAGTACGTGGTCGGCGGCGAGAATCATATCCTTGTCGTGTTCCACCACGATCACGGAATTGCCGATGTCGCGCAGCTTTTGCAGCGCCGTAATCAGCCGCTCGTTGTCGCGCTGGTGCAGCCCGATGCTCGGCTCGTCCATGATGTACAGCACGCCCACGAGCTGCGTCCCGATCTGCGTAGCGAGGCGAATCCGCTGGCTTTCGCCGCCGCTCAGCGTGCGCACCGCGCGGTGGAGCGTAAGGTAATCGAGGCCGACATCGAGCAGGAAACCCACGCGCTTCCGAATCTCCTTCAGCAGCTCGCGCGCAATCACATTCTGGCGCTCGTTGAGGCGGTCTTCGAGCCCTGTGAGCCAGGCGCGCAATTCCAGTAAATCGAGCGTTGCCAACTCACCGATGTGCCGCCCGTCGAGCTTGAAGTGCAGCGCCTCACGCTTGAGCCGGTAGCCTTGGCACTCCGGGCACGGCTGAGTGCGGGTGTACTCCTGAATCCAGTCGCGGATCGATTCGGAATCTGATTCGAGCTGCTCCTTCAAAAACGGAATCAGCCCCTGAAACTCGTCGCTGGTGGCCGTGTCGGGGTCGTCGGGGCCGAAGACCAGCAGCCGCCGGGCATCGTCGGAAAGCTTGTCGATGGGCGTACTGAGCGACGCTTTGTAGCGTTTCAGCAGCCGCCCGATTTCCTGAAAAATCCAGATGTCGCGGTACTCGCCGAGCGGCGCGATGCCGCCCTGCGAAATCGGCTTTTTGGGGTCGGGGATGAGCGAATCTTCCGTAATCTCGCGCACCTCGCCCAGGCCGTTGCACGTCGGGCAAGCGCCGTACGGCGAGTTGAACGAGAAGGTGTTCGGCGCGGGGTCGTCGTAGGCGATGCCGGTCGCGGGATCCATCAAAAACCGCGAATAGAACGCAGTTTGGCCGGAATCGGCGTCCAATACCAATAATTGCCCTTTGCCTTGCCCCAGCGCCGTCTGCACCGATTGCGAGAGGCGGTAGCGGTCGTCGGGCGTCGGGCCGACCTTGATTTTGTCGATCACGACCTCGATGTCGTGCATTTTGTACCGGTCTACCTGCATCTTCGGCAGCAGCTCGCGCAGCTCGCCATCGACGCGTACCCGCAGGTAGCCCGACTTCCGCAATTGCTCGAACAGTTCGCGGTAATGGCCCTTGCGGCCCTTCACCACGGGCGCCAGCAGCACGAGCCGACGCTCCGGGAAACGCTCCTGAATGGAGGCTACGATCTGGTCGTCGGACTGCCGCACCATCGGCTCGCCGGTGGCGTAGGAGTAGGCAATGGCGGTGCGGGCGTACAGCAGCCGCAGAAAATCGTAGACCTCGGTAATCGTCCCGACGGTCGAGCGTGGGTTACGCGAAGTCGTTTTCTGCTCGATGGAAATGACCGGCGAAAGCCCCTCGATTTTGTCTACGTCGGGCCGTTCCAGCCCACCCAAAAACGTGCGGGCGTACGCCGAGAACGTCTCGGTGTAGCGCCGTTGCCCCTCGGCATAAATCGTATCGAAGGCCAGCGACGATTTGCCTGATCCCGAAATCCCCGTAAACACCACCAACTGATGACGCGGCAGCTTCACCGAGAGGTTTTTCAGGTTGTGCACCCGCGCGCCGTATACCTCGATGAACGGCGTTTCGGGCGTCACGGCCACGCCCGTGGTGCGGGCGGGGCCGGGTTCGGTGGGGTGCGCATGCCCGTTTGCGGCGGCAGCCGGTAGCGCGGAACGAGCGGCGGATACCGGGGCGGTCAGCACGGCGGTAGCGGTATCAGCGGCGGACGGTACAGATGCAGCAGCAATCTTCTTCTTAGCCATCAAGGGAGCGGAGCGGGGGCGAAAACGCGAAATTACGGCTCCGCCCACCCCGAACCTAGCCAACCCAAAACAACCGGCAGAGGTTGCAGAAAATTTGTTGTGTGGGCGTCAGTCCGCCGTTCGTCAGTAATCTGCACTGGTTGCGCCGTCAAACGGCGGACTGAAGTACGCGCTGAAGTACGAGCTGCAATTGCAAGCAGATTTCAGAGTATATTTCGGGGCTTTATTTTCAAAATTCTCCCTTCACCTTCTGGTTTTTTCTGCTGATGCTGCTCTTCTTTGACACCGAAACCACCGGCCTACCCCGCGATTACCGTGCGCCCCTCACCGACGCCGCCAATTGGCCGCGCGTGGTGCAACTCGCGTGGGTGTTATTCACGACCGACGGCGAGGAACTGGCGGCGCAATCGTCCCTGATTCGGCCCGACGGCTGGGTGGTGCCGCCCAATATGATTCACGGCATCAGCCACCAACAAGCCGTGCTGACCGGCCGCCCGCTGCGCGCCACTCTGGCGGAGTTTACAGCCGCTGCCGAGCAGGCCCAAGCACTCGTAGCCCATAATTTCGACTTTGACCGGGCCATTCTCGGTGCCGAATACGCTCGCCTCGCCCAACCCGATCCCATTCCCACGCGCCGGGCAGTGTGTACGATGAAATCGACGACGAATTATTGCGCCATCCCTTCAGCCAACGGCCGAGGCTACAAATGGCCGAAACTCGCCGAGTTACACCGCAGCATTTTCAACGAAGATTTCGAGGGCGCCCACGATGCGCTGGCTGACGTGCGGGCTACTGCCCGGTGTTATTGGGCGTTGCGGAAGCAGGGGGTTATTTAATTACGAATTACGAATTACGAAATTTCCGCTTCCCGCAGAATTTCATATACGCGGTGCGTTGGTAAACCCATCACCGTAAAATACGAACCTTCGAGGCGGGTGATGGCGGCCAGGCCAATCCAGTCTTGCGCGCCGTAGGCGCCGGCTTTGTCGAGGGGGCGGTGGCGGGCGATGTACTGCGCGATTTCGTCGTCGGTGAGGGGCGCGAAGGTTACGGCGGTGCGGTCGTGCAGGAGCCAGGCGTGGGTGCCTCGGCGAAGGCATACGCCCGTGAAAACCTCGTGCGTGCGCCCGCTCAGGCGGCGCAGCATGCGGTGGGCATCGGCGGCATCGGTGGGTTTGTTGAGTACCTCATCGTCGAGTACCACGATGGTGTCGGCGGTGAGGACGGCGTGGCCGGCGGCCACTTCATCGTCGTAAGCCGCTGCTTTGCGGTGCGCCAGATACTCGGCGATTTGCGCGCCGCGCAGGTGCGCGGGGTAGTTTTCGTCGATATCGGGTTTGACCCGAACCTCAAACGTTACATCGAGCGCGGTCAGCAGTTGGGCACGGCGCGGCGAGCCGGAAGCGAGGAGGAGCATGGGGAGATATGAGGATGTGGGGATGTGGAAGTATGATTACGGGTAAGTAAGCCTGACCACCCAACTATCAACTATCAACCAACAACCACCTAGTCATTCATCCCGGCGAATACGAAGCCGCTGATGACTTTGGGGTAGAAGAAGGTGGATTTTTGCGGCATCAGCGCGCCCGATGCGCACACCCGCAGCACTTCAGCCATCGTCACTTCGTTGGTGATGAAGGCGGCGGCGGCTTCGCCCGAATCGACGCGTTTGAGGCAATCAGGCACGGAGCGCACGTACGCCAGCTCGGGCGTACGGCGCTGCTGCTCGCGGCTCAGGCCCAGCACGCGCTCGAAGACGAAATGGTGCAAAACCGTGAGGTCGAGCGCGGCTACGGCCGGCGGCACGGGCCAATTGAACATCGCGGACGCTTCGGGCCGCAGCCGGAGCTTATAGGCCGCGCCGCCGCGCAGGTACAGCCCAAACGCGCCGGGTTTGCCCGCGATGAGCGCATCCAACTCGTAGGGGTCTTCGCGCGGTGTCACCACGAAAAACTCGGCCAGGCGCGCCAGAAACTTCTCGTTTTCGAGCGCCAGCGTGTGCAACACGCGGTGCGTGGGCAGAATCCGTAAATCGTCGGCGGCCGAGTTGGTGAGGTACATCAGGTGGAAATTCCAGTCTTCCTCGCCGGTGGCGGCCGGGTTGGCCGCCGCGCACGCGTGGCGGTACTGCAACGAGCCCTCGTAGCGGTGGTGGCCGTCGGCGAGAACTACGGGCGCTTCGGCTACCACACGCTGCATCAGCTCGATGGCGGCGCGGTCGTGGATGGGCGCCAACAGATCGCGGACGCCCTGGTAATCTTCGGTTTCGTAGAGCGGCGCCGTGATGGCCTCGTCGAGCAGCGTTTCGAGGCGGTGGGCGGGGTCGTGGTAGAGGCCGTGGGTCGCCGACGACTGAAATCGCGTGGCCGCGAGCAGCGCCGTGCGGTCGTTGACGGCCGCCGGAATCGTGTCTTCGTGGCGCAGCACGGCACCATCGGTCCAATCGGTGGCGCGAATCAGGGCCAGAAAGCCCCGCCTAACGGACGGTTGCGCCGCCCCCGGCAACTGGAAAATCTGGTAATACGCGTAGAAACCCGGTAGTGAATCCTGCGTCAGGGTGCCATCGGCGCGCCACCGGGCCAGGGTCTGGGCGGCGGTAGTGGGCGCGTCCTGCCCGGCTTCGGGCCGGGGCACCGAAAGGTGAATCGAGTTGAGCGGCTCGCGGTAGAGGGCCTCACGTTGGCGGTCGGAAACGACATCGAATAACGGCGAGGTAAGCTCGCCGATGCGGTCGGTGAGGGTGGGAGCGTAGCGCCAGGCGCGGAACGGGCGGATATCGGGCATCAGGAGCGGGCCGCGCGGCCGACGGGGCGGCGGAGGCGCAAAGGTCGGCCCGGTAAACTTTTCGGCGCGCGGCTTGGTTAAACCCGTGTACCTACATACATTTGTGGGGCATTCCTATTTTTTCGACTAATGGCCACCTTTGCTTCTCCTGTTTCGACGGCTACTTCTGCCGCCCCCCAACCCACTGCGCCGGCTGATGCCGTACCTGCCGGGTTGCTCACCAAAACGGCTCCCACGGCGCACCCCGTCCATGAATTGATTCGGCAGCGGTGGAGCCCGCGCGCCTTTACGAGCCAACCGGTTTCGGCTGATGCGCTGGCTACGGTATTTGAGGCGGCCTCGTGGGCGGCGTCGGCCAGTAACGGGCAGCCGTGGATTTTTGTGTTCGCTCACCGGGCCGATACCGCTGATTTCGAGCGACTACTGCATAGCCTGGTGCCCCCCAACCAAGCGTGGGCGAAAGATGCCGCCGTGTTGGTGTTGGCCCTAGCGCGCACGACCAACGCCAACGGCCAACCCAATAAATGGGCGCACCACGATGTGGGCGCCGCTACCACCACGCTACTGTTGCAGGCCACCGCGCAGGGCCTGCACGGCCACGTAATGGCCGGTTTCGAGGCTGAGAAAACCCGCGATGTGTTTGCCCTGCCGGCGCATATCGAGCCCGTGACGTTCATCGCGCTCGGCTATCAAGGGGCGCCGGAGTTGCTCGCGGAGCCGTTTTTGACGCGTGAGCTGGCGCCGCGCACGCGGAAGCCGGTGAGCGAAATTGCGTTTGCGGGGAAGCCGGTTTTTTAGGTGCGGGGTTAGACGCAGTTTCGCAATGACAGAACCAGCAGTTTGTCATTGCGAGGAGGAGGCTTTGCCACGTCCCTTCGACAAGCTCAGGACAGGCTCCAAGCCTCCTCGCAATGACAGAACTATTTTATTTGGGTTTTATCGCCCTCACCAAACCTCCTCTTTTTCCATGACCACACTTCACCTCGCCGCTACGCGCGGCCACGCCAACCACGGTTGGCTCGATGCCAATCACTCGTTTTCTTTCGGGCGGTACTATGACCCGGCGCGGATGCATTTCGGTCTTTTGCGCGTGCTGAACGACGACCATGTGGCGGCCGGAATGGGCTTCAGTACTCATCCGCACGACAATATGGAGATCGTGACGATTCCACTTGAAGGCGACTTGCGCCACCGCGATTCGACGGGGCGGCACGAGGTCATCCGTCACGGCGATGTGCAGATTATGTCGGCGGGGTCGGGCATCGAGCATTCGGAAGTGAATGCCAACGCCGACCGCCCCGTGAAGCTGCTGCAAATCTGGGTTTTTCCGCAGGAAAAGAATATTGCGCCGCGCTACGAGCAGAAAACCTTCGACCCCGCCGACCGGCAAGGGCGGTTTCAAACCGTCGTTTCGCCCACTGATCCTGGCGCCGTTTGGATCAATCAGGATGCCGTGTTTTCGCTCGGGCGGTTTGCGGCGGGAACAGGGAGCGAGTACCGCGTGCAGTTCCCCGGCAACGGCGTGTACGCGTTCGTCATCAGCGGCGAAGTGACGATTAACGGGCAGGCGCTCGGCGCGCGCGATGGTTTGGGAATCAGCGAGATCGATACGCTCGACGTGCGCGCTACGGCCGATGCGGAGGTGTTGCTGATCGAGGTGCCGATGCGGTAGCGGGCTGCCTGTCAGCGCGTGGCCACGTCGAGGGCAACGGCGTTTTTGATGGCCGGAATCGTCGCCAGATACGCGTAAATTGCTTTTACCTGATTTTCTGAGAGGCCCGTGTGCGGAATCATCGGGTAGCGCAGGGGCGAGCCGTCGGGCCGCTGGCCGTAGCGGACGGCCCGCACGAAGGTGGCCTCGGTGTAGCGGGCGGGCAGGCCGGTGGTTTCGTCGGGCGTTAGGTTCGACGACGGAATCACCTGGCGCTGCATGTTCAGCATGGGGTTGCCGCCGCCGTAGTAGCCGCCCGACTGCTCGGGGTGGAGCGGATTCATCGTCTTGAAGTCGGCGGAATGACACGCGTAGCACCCCACCATTCCATCGGCCACGTAGCGGCCGTACGCGATGCGGTCGAGCGTATCGGGCACCAAAATGGGGGTGGTGGGAGCGGGCAGCGGCTTCATCACAGTGTTGGTCAGCGCCTTCACCAGAAAGTTGAACTCGTTGGGGTGGGTGGGCGTGGGGTCGGGCTGCACGGCGGGGTCGCTCGACCGGAGCCAGGCCACTACGGCGTGGACGTCGGTGTCGGCCATCGTGGCAAACTGGGGCATCACTACGGTGTAGGTGCCGTCGGGGCGGAGGCCGGTGCGCAACAGATGCACGAGTTGAGCATCAGTCCAGGCGCCGATTCCGTGCGTTTTATCCTGCGTGATATTCGCTGACCAGACTTCGCCGAATTCGGTGGGCAAATCGGGCAACAGCTTGCCTTTCAGGGCTTGGCCGGGCGTAGAATGGCACTGCACGCAGAGCATGGCCGCGATTTTTTGGCCGCGCACTACCTGCGCTTCGGTGCGGGCCACGGCGAGCGGGGCGGGCGTGGGTTTGGCGTAGGTGGGCACGCCGCGCGCCGCCACGAAGGTGGCAAAACCGGCGACGGCCACCACCGCCAGCAGCACGAGGCCGCCGGCGATGCGAAGGAGCTTCTTCATCGGAATAGGAGAGGGGGAAAGGGGATGAGCGCGGGAAGGGTAGGGCAGCGTAGCGGCTGCAAGTATAGGCATTTTGCCGATAGAACCCGCATACTCCCACCCCGACGGAAACGCATAACGCCCCGCCCAAACATCGTTTGGACGGGGCGTTATGCAAGGAAAATCCCCAAGCTCCTATACTCCCATCTCCATCACGATCAGGTTTTCTGCTTCTTCTTCTTGGCCGCCGGAAACAGCACGTTGTTGAGAATCAGGCGATAACCGGGCGAGTTGGGGTGCAGGTTGAGGTCGGTGGGCTCTTCCTCGACCATATGCTGGTAGTCTTCGGGGTCGTGGCCGCCGAAGAACGTCCAGGTGCCTTTGCCGAGGTTGCCGTGGATGTAGCGGGCTTCGCCGATGGCCTTGTTGTCGCCCATCACCAGCACGTCTTTTTTGAGGGTGCGGGTGCGGAAAGCCGTCGTTTGGCCCATAAAGCCGTGGATGGTCTGGGTGTGGTCCTGGCAGAGCATCGTGGGGACGGGGTCGTACTTGGCCGAGAAGGTGAAGAGCTGGAAGTAGTCGTTTTGCTCGTTGACGCCGCGCTCGTTCTGTTGCATATCGATGTCGGCGAACTCGTAGACGTAGGGGTTGCGCTCCAGCGTAAACTTCTCGAAGGCAAAGGTTTGGCTGAAATCGAGCTTGCTTTGGGCGGCGGGGTCGGCGGGGTCGCCGTCGAACATCGACTCGCAGATGTCGGTGCCGTGGGAGGCGAGGGCGATGTCGTAGGAATCAGTCGCGGAACACATCGCGAACAGGAAACCGCCGCCCGCCACGAACTCGCGCATCTTGCTCACCACGCCCAGCTTCAGCTTTGAAACCTTGACGTAGCCGTGGCGGGCGGCGGTGCTTTCGGCCTCACGCTGCTGCTCGATATACCACGGCCGGGTGCGGAAACTCGCGTAAAACTTGCCGTACTGGCCGGTAAAATCTTCGTGGTGGAGGTGGAGCCAATCGTACGTCGGGAGCTTGCCGTCGAGGACTTCATCGTCGAACACCACATCGTACGGAATCTCGGCGTAGGTCAGGACGAGGGTTACGGCGTCGTCCCAGGGCTGTTTGCTCTTGGGCGAATAGACGGCGATTTTGGGTACTTTTTCGAGCTTCATCACCTCCATATTGGCATCGGGGGAAGCGATTTCGGCGAGTACCTCGTTGTACTGGGCGTTGGAAATCAGCTCGAAGCTGACGCCGCGCACGGTCAACTCGTTTTGCACCTGCGCCGAGGCGGCAAACGCGAACGACCCGCCCCGATAGTTGAGCAGCCAATCGACGGGCGCCTCGTGCTGCAAGAGCCAAAACGCGATGCCGTAGGCTTTGAGGTGGTCTTTTTGCGCCTCATCCATCGGCACCAGCAACGTGGAGGCGCGCGTGAGGGCGGGGGCGAGGAGGAGGGCGAGGGTCGCCAGAAACAAACGGATTCTCATCGGCAAAGCAGCGTAACGAACAGCGCGCCCCCACCGTCTGCCTCAGGCAGCCGGGGCGCGGCCTGGCACAAACTTACTCCGGGGGCGGTGGGTTCGGCGCGCTACCTTCGGCGGTGGAGTTTTCGGTGGTTGATTTTACCGTTTCTGACCTATGCGATACGTTACCCGCTTCCTGACTGCTTTTGTGGCGTTGCTGGCTGCTGTGCCGGCCGTTGCCCAAACCACTGGTGCCGCGTGGCGGCCGTTTCGGGTGGGGCATACGTACACGTTTGAAACCGATGGCTCGCCGAAGGAGCTGGAAACCGTGCGGCTGGCGGCGGGCCGAGTGGTGGGCGCCGATTCAGTGTATGATTTTGCGCCATTTTATCGGGCAGTCATCGGAAATGAAGTGTATCCGCCCGGCTGCCAACAGAGCAGTAGCGCGCTATTTCGGGTGGAGCGAAACACGCCTTTCGGGGCGATGCTGCTCGTCCCGACGCAAGGCGCTTATACCTTGGTATTCACCGACAGCGCCGCTGCCACCTATTCGTTGCCCGCGCGGCCGTTGCCGGTAGGCGCTAGCTGGGCGTTTTCGGCGGGGGTTACGGCTACGGTTACGCGGTTGGCCATTGAGCCGATTGGCACGGCTGCCGTCGCCGATTCGGTGATGCAGGCTACGCTCTCGACGGGCGCTCAAGTAGTATTGAGCAAATCGTTCGGCCTGATCGACGCGCCCGACTTACGAACGCTGGCTTCGGCTGCGCCGACGAACCTGCACCTACTTACCATTCCGGAGCGCGTGTTGGGGGGCTTGCCCGGCGATTCGCCCCTTGATTGGCAGCCCGGCGATTCGGTTTTGTGGTACGAACACGGCCCGTCTATCTGCGAAATGGGGTACACGCTGACGCGATACCTGCGTCGCCAGCTTTCGACTGCCAGTGATACGATTTACTACTACGGTACGACGCAGGTCGTTCGCATTGATTGGGGGCCAGGCTGTTCGTCCGGACGGCGGGTGACGGTGGGTTCGCCGCAGCCCTTCGTACGCGCCCGGTACGTGGGTACGGTGCGAGCGCAGGTGGGCGAATTGTTGCGGCGACTTCTGGTCTCGCCGCCGCCGGGGCCGGGTCAGGGCTACGTTAATCAAGGGGCGTATTACCCACGGGCCACTCCGGCGGGCTGTTTCGGTGGTTGGCGGTTTCGCTATTTCGCGTATTACGCCAGCGATTCTTGTGGTACGTTACTAGGCGCAATCGATTTTGGCCGTCTGTATGAAACCGTAAACGGCTTCGGTGTAATGGCTTCTTTCGGCGTTTGGGGCGATGAGGGGCAGGTCGTTTGGTACCGTCACGCCGGGCAGACGTGCGGCGACCGGCGCGGGTTTGCGGCGGATCTGCTGGCCGCGCCCGCGCTACTCCCCGCCGCTGCCGTGCAGCTCTTCCCAAACCCCGCTACCACCAGCGCGCGCCTGTTACTCACGGGCCTCAAAAGCGGCCCCGTAGCCCTGACGGCCACCGATGCCCTCGGCCGGTGGGTGTGGGCACAGACGCAGACCATCGGGCCGGAGGCGGAGGTGGCGCTGCCCGTGGGCGGGTGGGCGCCGGGGGTGTACTACGTAAGGGTGAGCGTGGGGGAGGGGACGCGGGTGGTGCGGGTGGTTAGGGAGTAGGGGGCGGATGTCGGTTCGGACGTGGCGCTTTTCTGGTGAATTTGAATTCTTTCTTTCACGCTTTTTTTGATTCTACCTGTGCGAAGCCTTACTCACTATCTGCCTACGCTATTCGCGATGCTGGCTGCTGTGCCGGCCGTTGCCCAAACCACTGGTGCCGCGTGGCGGCCGTTTAGGGTGGGGCATACGTACTTCTATGCGGCGGGCGCGCAGCAAGACTCGCTCATCCCTATCCGACTCGATTCTGCGTACACGGCGGGCGCCGATTCGGCCTGGCGGTTTGCTCCGGTGATCGAGCGGCGCGATCCGGCCCAACCCGTTGCCTGTCCGCCCAGTGGAGCTGGCGGTTTCGATTACCAGTGGCGCGCCGAAAACGAGCTGGGTAGTTCGATGCGGCAGCTGGGGCCGGGTACTTACACCCTGTCGGGCGGCGGCGCCGGTTACGAGCTGCGCTGCACGGCGGCGCCGGGCGCCACGTGGCCGTTCGGGGGTGGATTGACGGCTACGCTCACGCGCCGCGATACGCTCAAGGTGGGCGGTTTGCTCGACTCGGTGGCCGTCATCGGTCTGACCGGAGGGCACACGCTGGTCGTGGGCAAGCGCACGGGGTGGGTCAGCGGGCCTTCGCTGCGGGGGTTGCGGTTCGGGGTCACCATCCCGCTGCGGTTGCTGGCCGTACCGGGGCTCACGCCGGCGCTGCCGCCTACGCACGCGTGGCGCATCTACGATTTTCAGCCGGGCGACGAGTTTGGGTACGTGCACGAGGACGTGGCTTTTTCGCTGGGCTGGGTATGCCGCGCGACGTATGAGCGCGTCCGGGTGCTGAGTCGCCAGCTTAATGCGGCCGGTACGGTTCTCACGTATCGCTTCATCAGCCAGCGCCGCACGGAATCGAATACCAGTCCGACCAATCCGGGGTGCCCCGGCCCCATCACGGCCCCGGTTACGTACGCGCCGCAAACTTTGATGCTCACGCTGCCGCTGCTGGCGCCGGCCGATAGTCGCTTGTTCGAAAGGCCCCGCACGGCGCAGCTATCAGGCCGCTGGTCGCCGCTGAATGCCGAAGTCAATACGGGTGCCCGGCGCGATTCGGTGTTTATGGGCTGTTGGGTGCGCGGGTACGTGACGCGCATTAAGGGGCGCTACTACGACACCTGCGCCCGCGCCTTCGGGCAATACCTCGATGTGGGCGGCATCGAAACGTACCTGCCGGGCTACGGCTTGGTCAGCAGTAGCGCGATGCTCACGAACACGGAGCTGCGTTGGTTCAGCAAGAACGGGGTGGCGTGCGGCTCGCCTGGCCCTTTCGCTATGCTACTCAGCACCCCCGCGCTGCTGCCCGCCGCTGCCGTGCAGCTCTTCCCAAACCCCGCTACCACCAGCGCGCGCCTGTTACTCACGGGCCTCAAAAGCGGCCCCGTAGCCCTGACGGCCACCGATGCCCTCGGCCGGCGGGTGTGGGCACAGACGCAGACCATCGGGCCGGAGGCGGAGGTGGCGCTGCCCGTGGGCGGGTGGGCGCCAGGGGTTTATTACGTGCGGGTGAGTGTGGCGGAGGGGAGTAGGGTGGTGCGGTTGGTTAGGGAGTAGGGAATACGTAGTAGGAACGCAGCGACCCGAAGTACGGCCGCAGGAGATGGGAGTAAGGCCGTAGGGGCACGCAGTGAGTCCGAGGGGGCACGTAGTACGGGCGCAGGGGCACGCAGTAAGACCGCAGGGGCACGCAGTACGGGAGCAGCGGCACGCAGTAAGGCCGCAGCGGCACGTAGTACGGGCGCAGCATATGTATAGTATGCGATTATCTTGCGGGTGGATTCCGGGCTTTGACTGGTTCGGGCTATTTTTTCTGGCTTTCTTTTTTGCTGACGATTATGGATAAGCGAACGGTGTTGCGGTTCAGCCGCGAGAATATGTGGACGGTAGCGGGCTTTGTGCTCGATTCGTTTGAGGCCGATCAGGCCACGTTTGTGGATTTGCTGGGCGCCGACGATTTTGGCCCCGCTTTTCTGACGGCGTTTGCCGCAGCGCGCGCGCAGGTGAAGGCCGCGACGGGCGCCGCCGTTCGGCGCGGGAGCGGCGTAGTGGTGACCAACCGGCTGTACGCCAATCTGGATGCCCTGCCGCCATTGCTCGACCGGCTCGACGCGCGGCTGGGGCTGCTGCCGGCTGAGGCACTGACAGTACCGGTCAAAAATTTTGGGTTGCGCGCGCTGCGCAGCCGCCTGCGGGCGCGCGACGCCGAGGCCGTGAGCCAGGGGCTGGGGCAGTTGCGGCACTTGATTGCGGACAACCGCTCGGCGCTGGATAGCAAAGGGTACAAAAAAGCCGAATTCGACGAATTGACGGCGCTGCATACGGCGATAGATGCCGATAACGCGCTCCAGAACGTGGGGCAGAATACGAGTCAGGAAACGACCCGCGCCGAAGATGCCGCTTACGCCACGCTCAACAAGCTACTGGGGCAGGTGCTGCGGGCGGGGCGGCTGCTTTTCAAAAACGATAAAGCCAAGCGGCGGCAGTATGAGCAAGCGGCGCTGAATAAGCGCGTGACGGCGGGCGATGTGCCGCCGGTGCGCCCCGTGTAGGCTGGGGGTTTGTTGGAATGGGAACCGCCCCCGCTCGGCCTTTTTGGGGCGGGGCGGGGGCGGTTTTTGGTTTGGGGGGGAGGCGTTGCTCAGTCGCCGATGGAGCCGATTTTGGGCTGAATCTGGATGATGAAGCGGCGGTTGTATTTTTCATTAGCCCCCGTATAACGACCAAGGCCGCGGAAGCCACTACCGGCAGCTATTACTTCGACGTTGGCGGGCATAGTGATTCCAGCCGCTTGCCACTGCCGAATAACTGCCATTGCGCGGTTGTAGCTCAATTCACGGATTTCTTTTCGATCCTGATTCACGGCTGCATTGTCGGGAGATTTACGGTCTTTGGCGGCCCGACCCTCGACTACTACTAAGTACTGTACCTTATTGTCAAGAGCCTGCATCTGGCGCGCTAGAAATTGTCCGGCCTGATTGAGTGGCGTGATGGATTCGGGGGGCAGCGTCGGGCTCCACTCGTCGAACTGAACCGGAAAATTCAACTCGTACCGTCGGTAAGTAGAGTCGTATGAAAAGTAATTGCCATTCAGGCGTTTGAGGGCTTCTTTGATTTGGTCAAGCTTCTTCTTGTCTTGCAGCTGCACTTGCAGATTAGTGATAAGCTTCTGGTTCTGCGTTTCCTTGTCCTTAAACAGCTTGTAGCTCAACACGAACAGCACCAGCATCGTCAGAAACAGCGCTGTCATCAAATCCACGTAGGAGGGCCAGAAGAAGTCGCGGCTCTGTTTCATCGTTAGCGGCCGTTGGGGCCGGCGGCGCTTTTAGTGCTGCCGAACAGGCGGCCGAAGACGCCGCGCCGGGCCATTTCTTCCTGTACCCGCGCCAGGTTTGCCTGCACGGCGATGAGGCGCGCGACTTCAGCTTGCAGGTCGCGCTGAATCTGCTCGTCGGCGCGGAGGCGGGCGTCGAGCATTTCCATTGCTTTGGCGGCGCGCTTGTTTTGGTCGTTTTGTTCGGTGGTGAGGCGCTTTTGTTCGAGGGGGAGGTCGCCGAAGGGCTGGAGGTAGCGGACGACTTTGTCGTACACGTTCTGGTCGTTGAGGGAGGCGAAGTAGTTGCGGAGTTTGTCGTCGGCGAGCTGGCGCTCGGCTTCCATTTCGTTGATTCGGCGGTCCACGATTTCCTGCAACGAGCGGGCGCTTTGGTCGAGGCGTTGTTCGAGGCCGGCGCGCACGTTGGCCAGGGTGCCTTGCTGCTCCTGGAAGAAGACGACCATATCGCGCAGCGATTGGTCGTGGGCGTGGATGAAGTCGGGGAGTTGCTGGGCGGCTTGTTCGAGGGAATTGAGGCGGCCGAGGAGGGCGGCCATCACGCGGGTGGCTTCGGTGCCCATCAGCACGGTGTGGTTGAGGGCTTCCTGGTAGCCCATAAACTTCTCGAAGGTGGCGGCCGACTGGTCTACCCGGTCGAAGACCTTGATGGTGGCGTTGGCGAGCTGGGTGTAGCCGATGGTTTGGAGCTTGTCGAGGAAATCGCGCTGGACGATGATGTTTTCGCTGGTTTTGGTGATGTTTTCGCCCATTCGGTCCATCAGGGGCAGAATCTGGGCGAATTTGGCGAAAAAATCGTCCTGGATGCGCGAGAAGAAGTCTTTGTTGAAGGCGTCGAGGACGGACTTCAAGTCGCCCATACTCCGCTGCATATCGGAGTTGAGTTTCGGGAGCAGCCGTTTTTGCAGGAAGGTGTAGTAGGCGTTTTTGAGCTTGTCGCGGCGGGTGCGGGCGGTTTTTAGCTTGTGGTTACCACTCAGGGTAAAGGCCAGCCCGGCGAAGGAGCCGGCCATCGCGATGCCCACGCCCCACAGGAAAGCGATGATTTGCTCGTCGCGCAGAAACGAGGTGGGAGCGCCACCCGCGGCGGTTGCCGCCGCGCCGCCCGTATCGCCCAACAGGGAGTAGAGGCCGAGCATCGCACCGAGGAAGGTGCCGAGCAGCCCCAGGTAGAGGGGCGTGGCGATCTGGGCCTGAATCTCGTCGTCTAGCTCTTCGGCGTGCCGCTCGGAGATGTCTTTGAGGATGTTGAAATCGGCCGCCGCGCCCTTGTTGTTCGCCAGGTACTCATTGGTATCGGTGACGACTTCGGCGAATTTCTCTGACGTTTCCGCCGGCAGTACCAGCGCGTCGTAGGTGGTGTGCCGGGCGCCGTCGGTTACGTCGGCCGTCACTTCAATCTGCAGCTCTTCCGGGGCGGGGTACATCGCCGCGATTTGCTTGATAAGGCGGAGGTTGCCGAGAAAGACGACCGTTTGCCAGCCAATGAGGCCAATGACAAAGAAAAACTCAATGAAAATCATAGCTCTAAGGAGGCTGCGGGAAGATCAGGTCGGGAGGAGGCTACTGAATGTCGAGCTGGGCTTTTTCGCGCACTTCCCAGCGTTCGCCCACGCGTTCGAGGCGGCCGGCCCGGCGGGTGGTGATGGTGCTGATCTGATCGCTGGCAGGTAGCTCGAAATCGAAGAAGGCCCGCAGGTTTCGTACGCCGTCGTTAATGATGCGCGCCTGATCGGCTTCCGGGCTGAACCCGTAGGTGGCGCGGGTGCCAGCGGGGCCGCCGTCCACCACTAAGCGCACGGGCATCATCGTGAGGGGTTCGGCCGAGAGCTTGCGGTGTTCGATGTAGGGGACGTCGGGGGCGGGGGCGTAGTAGCGCGTGGGGGCGGGCGGAGCAGCAGGGGCCACGGACAGCTCGATGGGCGTCGCGGGCATTTCGGCGACGATTTCGGAGGCGGCGGGTGATGGAGGGGTAACTATTGGTTCGGCTCTTCGACTAGAAAGTGGCAATGGGGTGAGTGCCTCAGCCTCCGTAGGTCTTTTTAGGTTTGAGATCTGTTTTTTTAAACTTTCGATCTGGATGGTTGCTTCCCGAATTAAGTCGGCCGCTTCTTGTTCGACGGCGGCGCGGATTCGTGGCGCCTGCCAGAGCCGGAAGGATGCTGCTCCTGCCAGCAGCCCAATCAGTAGCCCTGCTAGAAAATAGACGACGCCCGGAAGATGGTCATTGTCAGCAGTTGCGGATATCTGCGGCTGCTCCTCTCCGCCCTCGTTTGATTTTTCTGCGGCCAGCGCTGGGGCTGACGTCGAAGCCGATGTCTGAGGCGAATCTGCTTTCTGAGCCGCATCAGGCGGGGCAGCTGCGGCAGTTGGGACCGGCGCCGCCGCCAGCGTAGCCACGAACGCCGCCGCTTCCGCCTGCTTGGGGTCGTTGCGGTACTTGGCCGTCAGGGCAGTCGCTAGGGCCGCGCGCACCTCGTCGGGTGTGGCGGTATCGTACGTGAGGCGCTGGGCGCGCAGGGCTTCCTCCGCTTTGGTGTAGAGCGTCAGAATTCCCGCCGGGTTGTTGTCCGGGTCGGCCCGCCGAACCGACAGCCGGAATTTCTCCACGCTGCTCGAATCGAACTGCGGCAGCAGCTTACTTCCCTTTTTCTGGCGCCACTGCCAGCGCGCCATTTGGTATAGTAGCCGCGCCTTGGGGTCGGCGGGCGTGGGCGCTGGGGCGATAGTGGGTGATGCCGGCGCGGTGCGGCTGGGGGGCTGCTGCCCCGCGCGCTGTTGCCCTGCGCCCGGCCGGGCGGCCACCGGGCCGCCGGCCATCAACGCGAAAACCACCGAAAAAGCGACGAGCGTTTTCATCAGGCGACGGGCGTAGGGGCGAGCAATTCGCGGGAGATCTTCACCAGCGCGTCTTTCAGGGGCAGGAAAAACAGCGTCTCCGGTATTTCGCCTTCTTTGCCGAGCGTGGCTCCGAGGCGGCCGTACTGGCTACGGTAGAAGGTGAGCGAGTCGGCGAGGTGAGTTTCGAGTAGGGCACGCACCTGGCCGGGGGCGTTGCGGATGCCCAGATCGGGCAGCAAGGCCACGAGGGCACGGTCGGTGAGGAGCAGGTCGAGGCAGGCGCGCACGTTGGTTAGTACCGCCTGTTGCACGTCGGGGGTGATGGCGTCGGGGGCGAGGGTGTGCGGCAGGGGTTTGCCGTCCGCATCGCGCCCTTCGGTGGCGGGGACCACGCCGATGGGGCGCGCCTCGGGCACCGTGGGGCGCGTGGCGGTGGTAGCCAGCACCCCGCCGTTGGCGGTGGCCTGCTTGGGGTCGGGCACGAAGATGATTTCGAAATTGGTGGGCACCGCGCCGGCTACGGCTTCGAGAATGCGGCGCGCGGCGGCCGTCACGGTGGCCGCGTCGGAGCCGTCGCGCAGGAGTTGCACGTAGAGCGAGCCGCGCCCGGTCAAACACAGGTAGCGCGGCACGGGCAGGCCGTAGAGCTGCGTGAGCTGGCCGATGTGGTACACGATGGCGCCGAAGTGCAGGTAGAACAGCACCCGCAGCTGCTGGGCGTGGTGCATCTGACGGCTGAACCCCAGGTCGGCATCGTAGGCGAAGAGAAACGACGCCACGTCGTCGGAGGAGTAGCGCTCGTTGCTGAACGCGGCCTGTACGCGTGTGTAGGCGCGGCGCGCGGCGGGCGTGAAGGTAGCCGGCGTGAACGCGTCGAGCCCGAAGCGCACAAGCCCGTTTTCCTTGCGCTTGATGGCCGCCCCGCCGTCGCCCCACAAATCGGTGCCGGCGAAGCGGAACGAGGTGTTTAGTACCGGCTTTTCGTTGGCGTACAGCAGAATGTCAGTTGTCCCGCCGCCGATATCGATAAAGGCAACCGTGTCGGTTGAGCCGTGGAAAATCGCGTTGGTAGCAGTGAGGTAATAATACGGTGCGGTCGATTCGGCGATTTCCGTCGCCGTCTGCGTGGTGTGGAAAATACGCTGGTAAGCCGTGTCCCAGGCGGTCTGGAACAGGCGGCGCTGCGGCACCGAAAAGCTCAATGGCGCGAACCACGTCAGGTGCGTGTCAGCCAGCTTGCCAGCGGGCTTGGCGAGCAGCACTTTGGCCCGAAACAGCAGCAGCAGTTCTTCAAAAAATGCCTGAACCTGTTCGGCGGTTCGCCCCAGACCGACCGTCCATTTCAGATTGGTGACGTAGGTAGGGGTATAAGATGACGAGGAAGAAGGGGGATCTTCCGTTATCATCCCAAAACCGATATTGACGTTGCCGAGCAGCTCCGTGGTTTTGGCGGAAAAATCGGCCGCTTCGCTCACCGCCGTCCGAATGGGGAAGGCGTAGGGCGAGCCTTCGGCGCCGATGATGGGGGGCACGAACTCGCGCTCCAGGTACGTCTGCCAGCGTTTGATCTGGATATAGTGGGCCGGGTCGTCGTCGATGCCCATCAGCAGGCGCTCGTAGGGCGTTTGCTCTTGCGTAGCGAGGGGCTGGCCGTGCTGGTCGCGCCTGACGAAGGGTTTTTTGAGCAGCCCCACCGGAGAGTCAGCCGATCCGAATCCGAAAGCGCGCGGCCCGGTACCGGTGTCATCGCTGTACGCTACGTGGGTGTTGGTGGTGCCGAAGTCAACCGCAAATCGAAATTTGGCGGCGCCCTGCGTCGCCTTCGGCCAGTTAGGCACCGCCAGCGACTGCCCGCCGCCGGGGTGCTGCACCACGATAAACTCGAAGGCCACATCCTGACCCGTTTTGCGGGGCTTGCCGGTGGCGTCCAGTACCTCGTGCTCGCCGCGCACGGTGTAGTAGGCGGACCCTTCGTCGTCGCCAGTTTTAGGGGTGCGGTCGTAGCGGGTAACTGATTTTTCAGTACCGCGGGTATCCTTCACCTCCGGAATGGCCGCTCCCTGATGCCAGAATTCGAGCTTCACTGGCTGGTGGACTACGCGCAAATCGAGGTTGTTGGCGTCCACGAGCATCACCTTGTAGAAGTCATTGTACTCGGGGGCGTCCATTACCCGCACGAACGGAAAAATTGCCAGCCCCACGTTGGTCACGCGCAGGCGGCCGGCGTCGTCGCGCTGGGGGTTTTCGTAGTAGAAGCGTTCATACTCTACCTCGCCGCCCTTCGTGGGGATGGTAAGACGCACGTGGACGCTCAACGGCGTGACCTCGATTTTGAGCAGCCGTTTCAGATCGTCGGCCGTGAAGTAGTCGAAGAACGTGGACCTTAGCGGCAGGAGCGGGCCGAAGGCTTCTGGCGCGTCGCGGGCGGTTTTGAGATCGCCGGTCAGAAACCGTTTTTCGTCCACCGGGTACGGTACGGCCAGCAGTGTGTCCTCCAGAAAATCGTTGATGGTCAGGTAAGGATGCTTGAAGCCGACGCCGGGCAGTGTGCGGTTGGAGAGCGTACGCGGCCTTTCCCCTGGGTTGTCCTGGTTATCGGTCGGATACACGACGGTATCGTCTTCCCAGGCTTTCTGATTGAAGTATTTCTTGCCGGGCGCGCGCATCCCAGGTTTCAGCACCAGTGGCAGCTTCAGCGGGTCAGCGTCGGCAACTACCTTCGTCGGGTTCGGCACGATAAAAAAATCGCTGCTCGTGATTACGCTCTCATCGGGCCGCGCTCGCAGGGGCAGCGCGCCGATGCCTACGGGGTTGCCGGCGTGGTCGCGCAGGCGCTCGTAGGCGGTGCTGAGGTCGGGCTTGGGGTCGGTGCTCTGGGTGAGTTTCTGCACGATTTTATCGTCCAGCGCCGTGCCCAGCGCCGGGAAGCGGGCGCGGAACCCCGGCTCGCCGACCCACAGCGCGTAGATATATTCCCGAAACGCCGGCTCGCGCGCGGCCAGCGGTATGTACAAGCCGTCGAAGTAGCGCCCGCCGCCTTCGGAGCGCTGCATCAGCGGCTCGGTGAGGTCGGGGGCGGGAAACAGAACCGTCAGCGGCGAGGTGGCCGCCAGCGGGTAGAGAGTGCCGTCGGGGCGCTTCCAACTGAAAAAGTGCAGGTCCGTGAAGCCGTCGAAAGGATGGTCGGCGCCCTGCTTTTCCAGAAACAGCCGCAGCACCTGCGCCAGTGGCTGGGTAGCGGGGCTGGCCTCGAGGGCTTGCAGCTCCGGCTCGCGCTGCCAAGTGCGGATCAGGAGCTTGTTTCCGGCGCGCTCGAAGAGGTGGTAGTTGAAGATGATTTCCCACGCATCCCAGAGCTGCCCCACCAGCCGGTGATGGATGGAGGCGGTTTCGGCAGGGTGGTCGCGAACGTATTTCAGGGCCGTTTCCACCAGGTGCATCCGAGCGAAGGGCGTCGGAATCGCCACCGCCATCTGCTTGGCCTGCCCGCCGTCGGGGTCGGCCATATTTTTCAGATCTTCCCCCGTGATCTGGCTGGTTTTGCCCCAGCCTTCGTGAGTAGTGGTGCGGGTGAGGAGGTTCAGAATGATGGACATTGATAGAGGATAAGTAAGACGGGGGTAGCCGACACCGTCTCGGTGCCTAAGTCGAATTCACGCCGGCACTGGGACAGTGCCGGCTACGTAAGCACTACGCGTAGTGGAGCTTGTCTTTCACCAGGGCCTCGGCGGCGGCGTCGAAGGCGGCAATCAGCAGTTGGAATGCGCGGCGCTCGTCGGGCCGGGCGTCTTTGGTGGAGTGTAGCTTGCCCATCGCCGCATTCAGCTCGGCCTTGAAAAGGTCGGCGTCGATGCCTTTCTCGCCCCCCATACCCAGGAAGCCGCCGCCGACTTTGGGTGCCTTATCGCCCACCATCTCGTTGAAGTTGGTGCGGTCGGGCCGCAGGGCGCGGAAGTGGCGCCGGTTCAACCCCAGCTCAGTGAGCCACTGGTCGTAGCGCGCTAGAAAGTCTTTGAGGTCACGGAACGACACATCATTGGCTAGGCGGGCGCCGAGGTCGAGGGCGGCGGCGTAGTTGGCGTTAGCCGTTTCGCCGGGCAGGTGCTGTTTGAAATACCGCGCGAAATAGTGGAACCGGATGAGCGGCCGGGCCACGGAAGCGCGCAGCTCGTCGGGAAGCTGAGCGAAGTCAAAATCCGCCGTTTGGCCCACGTCTTTCAGGCCGAACTCGTGGTAGAGCGGCCGGTCATTCAGGTCGTTGTCGTCCAGGCGCATAAAGTGCAGCGGCGCCAGCGCCCCGATCAGCTCCAAGAGGTGGGCGGCGTTGCGCTGGGCGTCTTTGCCGGGGTTGTTGGGTAGTGGCTCGCCGGGCTTATCGCCGAGGTAATACGTGGCCTCCACGCCGTGCAGGTACTTGGCGTAGTAAGAGAGGGCGGTCTTTGTTTTGGTGACGAATGAGCGCGAATCGATGAAATTGGCGCCCTGCGCGATTTCGGCCGCGCTCGGCCGGGCTAGCGTGAAGTAGGGCAGCAGCACCAGCGCGCCGGCTTTCATCTTTTTTCGCACCTCCGGATTAGCCAGCGGCTCCCCATTAGGATTGCGTAGGTTCTTGACCAGCAGCGGGAACCCCGCCGCGCCGGTCCCGCCGAAAATCGACGAGACGAAAAACACCCGGTCGGTGCCGAGCAGGTTCTGGGCCAGAAACCGCATTTCCGTTGATTCCATCAGCCCATTGAGCACCACCGAACCCACGTTGGGCGAGCCGCGGAAGCCCACATCGAGGTTGGCATCGAGCGAGGCTTTGGCGAAGAGCGCGTTGACGAGGCTGGTGGTGTCGGGCGAGAGATGGTCGTAGTGCAGAAATTCGCGGAACGACTTGTTGATGCCACCGAAATCGTACACGAACGTGTCGCGCAGGCCGCTGGTGGTGGCGTCGGCCGTCGCCAGCGACGCGAGCGTCCGTAGCGGTTGGGCGAAGAAGCCGTCGGGCCGCGCCCGGCCATGGGCATCGTCGGCAAGCCGGCGCTGAATCCGCTCGTAGAGTTTGAGCAACTCGACGGTGCGCACCACGTCGCCGTTCTGGGTGTCAGGGTCGATGAGCACCGGCACTACGGCCTCGCAGCCGGGAATCTGGACGCCCGCCGCGAGCAGGTGAACGAGCGAGCGCACCACGCGGGCGCCCGAGCCGCCGATGGCGAACAGGAAAAGACGGGCCATAAATCAGGAGCAGCTAAGTCAGTGGAATCAAAGGGCGAAAACGCCGGCCCCGCGCTACTTGCGCGGCCAGTTCACGGGTACGTGCCAGGCGTGCTTGGAAGCGGCTTTGCCGGCGAAAGAAAACACGACGAACAGCAGCGCGCCGAGGGCGAAACAGAGCAGCACAAGCTTAATCTGGAAATTGTCGAGCGTGGCCTGACGAGCGGGCTGATCGGAAAAAAAGTTAGGATCTCCGGTGTTTTCCGCACTTTCCACGATCGGCTTCACCACTGAGTCCAGCGTTTTCGTGCCCGCCAGCGTCGCACTCAACGCGGCGCTTAATAGCAGAAATAGCAACCAATGCCCTTTCTTATCCCACGCTTTCGTGCCCCAGCCGTTCAGCCCGTAATAATACAGAATCATCATCCCCAAAGCGATGAGCGGAATGCCGATTTCGATGGTTTGTAGAATCGGTTCGAGATAACCCGCATTCGGCGTAATGCCGGAAAAAACCGGTTCCAGGTAATGGAGAACAAGGCTCATTAATCAGTTTTTTTGACGAGATGGATCGGCAGGCTGAACACAGGGGGCGGGGTGGCACCGTAAGCTTTGCGGGCGCCGCTCAAAATCCAGTCGAGATGATAAGTGCGGGCTGGGTGGCGAGTAGGGATAGCGTCGTCGAGTGTGGACTGCGCAGCGACCCACGCCGGCAACGGTGGGGCCGGTAGCCGCAGCGTAAGAGTTGTTTGGGCGGCGGACACACCGGTTACCCGCACCCGCACTACGTGCGAATAAGCTTCAAGCGCGGAGTTGCCGTGTTCGGCTTCGGTCAGGCGGCGGGCGCTGCCAGCTACCAGTTCCGCCGTGGTGCCAGGCTTGTCGAGTATCAGTTGGGCATTGAGAACAGCCGGTTCCTGCAACTCGGGCGGCAGCCCGCTGAGGTCAAGCGCGACGGCGAACTCGCGCTTGCCTTGCCCAAAGTCTGCCTTTACCGCAGGTTGCGTCGGGGCGCCGGCGTACGACATCTGGCCCTCAGGCTTCATTACAGATTGCAGCCGCACGGCGTACGCGAGGTTTGGGAAGCTCAGCCCCACGTGCGCCTGCCGGGCTGGCCGGTCGCGGAAAATCTCCCGGTTGAAGCGCGCCACCAGCGCGGGCGGCCCGATGACCCAGATGTAGTATGGTAGCACCGTGCCTGACAGTTGCTGGCGGCGCCCCGACTTATGATACGCGGGCGTGAAGTCGCCATAAAACCGCGATGAGTCGGTGTATACTGATGCGCTCAATCTCTGCTTACGCAGCCCTGCCATCGCGCTCGTAACGTCATCTTCCAGCGCCGCTAGGTTGAGTTTGCTGGCGCTATGGTCGGTCAGATCAGTCACCAGTACACTCACCACTTTATCGGCGTTTGGCTGGCTAAGCACGGTCTGAAACGTTTGCGCGACGCCCAGGCCGGTACGATTATATTTTTTGAGTCGCCCGACACCGTTGATGCGGCTCCGCAACGTATCAAACGGCACGGCACGTGCCAAATCGTTGATTTCGTAGAACGCGGCTTGCTCAATCTGCGGACTTGAATGCACCTCGTTCAGGAGCTGACCAATTCGAATCTGAAACTCAGTCCTCAGTCCCTGTTTGGCTAAGAAGCCCATAAAACCGGGCATATTGCCGCGATATGGAACTACGATGCGGACGCGCAGTGGCGCCGGGGCGTTAGTTGCCTTTGGTAACTTGCTTGCGCCCGTCGCACTGCCCGCCGTTTCAGCTGGTTCTCCAGCGCATCCTCCCAGCGTGAGCATTGCGCCGCTGAGAATAAAAACCAACCCCACCCGCAGCTCACGAATGGAGAATGTCGAAATCGGTAGACTCATTAAAGGAGGTCAGTGAGTATGCAGCCAAGTTTGCGCTGCAATATGCAAGCGAAATCGGCTTTAGCCCACCGAATCCGGTTTAGCTACACCTGTGTAGGGCAACTTTACGCTACCTTACTGGCTCTTTCATCCGGTCAGCCACCTTTGCCCCCCATGAACCTCCTCGAAAACATCCGCGAATCCCTCCAGGCCATTCGCGTCAATCTCCTGCGCACCGTCCTCACGGCGATGATCGTGAGCATCGGCATCCTGGCGCTCGTTGGTATCCTCACCGCCATCGATGCCTTGCAGGCCTCGCTCACCAGCACGTTCAGCTCGTTGGGGGCGGGGGCGTTCGATATTCGGGCGAAGGGTTACGGCAACCGGGGCGGGATGTTTGGCGGGCGCTCCAACAAGGTTTTTCCGCCGGTTTCGTGGGTGCAGGCGCGCGCGTTTCAGGAGCAGATGGCGCGCCAGCAATTGCAGGTGAGCCTGAGTACGCGGGTGGCGGGGGCGTTGCGGGTGGCGGGCAACGGCCTCAAAACCAACCCCAATATGCGCGTCGTGGGGGCCGACGATAATTACCTCGCCGCCCAAAACCTCGACCTTGGCGCGGGGCGCGGTTTCTCGGCTCGCGAGCTGGCTTCCGGTGCTAATGTGTGCGTGGTGGGGGCCGAAGTATCGACGACGCTCTTCAAAGGCCGGCCGCCCATCGGCGATTACATCAACGTGCTGGGGCAGCGGTTTCAGGTCGTGGGGATGCTCGCGCGCACCGGCTCCAGTATGAAAGGTACCGGCGGCGACCGCCAGATTCTGGTGCCCATCCTGTGCGCCAACCGGCTGCCGCGCCAACAAGCCCTTACCTACGACCTCAAAACGCTCGTGCCCGACCCCGCCCGCCTCGATTATGCGATGCAGCAGGCGACCGGCACGATGCGCGCCGTGCGCCAGGATCGGCCCGGCCAGGAAGATTCGTTCGAGATCCGGCGCGCCGATTCGTTCCTCAGCGATCTCAACGACCTCACCGCTTCGGCGCGGGTGGCGGGGTTCGTGGTGGGGTTCATCACGCTGCTCGGCGCCGCGATTGCACTGATGAATATTATGTTGGTAAGCGTCACGGAACGCACCCGCGAAATCGGCATCCGCAAAGCACTCGGCGCCACGAGTCTCCAGATTCGGCAGCAATTTCTGATCGAAGCCATCGTGATCTGCCTCCTCGGGGGCATTCTTGGCGTAATTCTCGGCGTAGGCGCCGGCAACCTGGTCACGGTGTTTGCCGGCGCCGGCGTGTTCATCGTACCGTGGCTCTGGATGGGCCTCGGCCTCGCTATCTGCGTGACGGTGGGCCTATTATCCGGCTACTACCCGGCCGCCAAAGCCTCCAGGATGGACCCGATTGAGAGCTTGCGGTATGAGTAGGGAAAATGTGTAGTGTAAAACAACGCAGCGAATTGCGCTAACTTCGTGGGTATGAAATACTGCTTATTCCTGCTGATCTGCATTTTACTAAACTACCACTCTGCCCTCGGGCAGGTTGATTCAGTAGCTGCTGCCCCATCAGCAGCGCAGCGGCGCGCAGCAGAATCATTGTTGCGCTCAACCAAAATAGACCAATTGCTGGAAAAAACAATTGCCAGCGCATTGGATGCTCAAATGGCGCAAAATGAAAAGCTACGAGATTATCGTTCGGTGATGGAAGCTTTTTTTGGCCGTTACATGAGCTGGAAGGCCTTAAAAGAGCCGATGATCGATATCTACGCTCGCGCGTTCAGTAAGCAGGAATTGATGGAGATTGAAGCCTTTTACCGTACCCCCGTCGGGCAGAAAGCGTTACTGGAAATGCCTTCTCTAGAGCGTGTTATGCACTCTTGTGCGAAATTTGGGGATGCGAGTTCGAAATGGCTATCCGAGCGATGTGTCGGATGAGGAATGGGCGTTTGTGGCGCCCTACCTCACCCTGATTCGAGAAAATGCGCCGCAGCGGACGTA